>CAVPNO010000082.1:0-71029 GCA_963706455.1 uncultured Acidobacteriota bacterium
GCGTCGAATCGTCGGGCCGTCATCGAACGTGGGCGCCACTTTGTCCTGCTGCTGGTGACGGGGCTGAAAGAATGGTGGGCCGTGGTGACGGTGGAAGGCAACAGCGTTCAGTCGCGGCGTCTGTTGCACGCCGGCGGCGAAAGCGTGCCGTTCGATGTCCCCATCACGCCCAAATCCCAGCCCAACCTGGTGGTGACTGTCCTCATCGTGCAAGACGACCAGGTGATGACGGCGCAGAAAACGCTGAAAGTCCCGCTGGTGGAGCGCACGCTCAAGATCACCGCCACGCCGAGCAAAGACAAATTCCGGCCGGGCGAGAAAGGCAGCTTCGACGTTTCCACCGCCGACTCGAAGGGCAACCCCGTCCAGGCAGACCTGAGCTTCGGCGAGGTGGACGAGGCGCTCTACTCGGTTCGCCAGGATTCGACCGAAGACATCGTAAGCTTTTTCTATCCCCAGCGCTTCGTCTACATGCAGGCGCAGAGTTCCTTCGAGTTTTATTTCTCTGGTCACGCGGGGACGAAAACCCCGTTGCTGGCGATGAATGCGCTGTACCACCCGCGCATGGCGCAGGTGAAGCCGGGCTCGGACCTCGTAGTACCGAAAGTACGGAAGGCATTTCCCGATACAGCCTATTGGAATCCCAACGTGCACACGGGTCCGGACGGGCACGCCAGGGTCGAGTTCAACTTCCCCGATGCGTTGACCACGTGGCGTACGACCATTCGCGCGATGACGGACGATGGCAAAGCCGGCGCCATGGTGACGCGCGTGCTGGTCCGCAAGAACCTGATTGTGCGCCTGGCCGCGCCGCGCTTCTTCCGCCAGGGTGACGAGACGGTGCTGCGCGTGATTGCGCACAACTATCTCGAGTCCGCCAAGGACGTAACGTTTGCGCTCGATTTCGAGGGGCTGGACCCCATCAGCGGCCAGTCGCAGAAGATCGCCGTTCCCGCCAAGGGCGAAGCCTTCGTAGATTGGCGCGTCCGCGCGAAGGCCACCGGAAGCGCTGTCCTGACCGCCAAGGCCTTGACCAACGAGGAGTCGGACGCGCTGGAGATGACGCTGCCCATCCTGCCCTATGGCGTGAAGCAGCGAACCGCGGGATCGGGCGTCGTGTTCTCGGGCGCCGGCGAGAATCAATGGCCGTACACCTATCCACAGAATTCCGATGCAGGCTCGCGCGGCCTGACGATCACCGTTGCCCCCTCGATTGCCGGCACAATCTTCGATGCGCTCGACTGGCTCGTCAGCTATCCGTGGGGATGCACCGAGCAGACCATGTCCAGTTTCGTACCGGACATCGTGGTTTCGCGGGCGGTCGACCAGTTGCACGTGAAGTCGCCCATCGACCGCAAGACCCTGGAGGACATGGTGAAGGCCGGGCGGGAGCGGCTCGCAGGCTATCAACATGATGACGGCGGCTGGGGTTGGTGGCCCGATGATCCCAGCCGCGTATTCATGACCGCCTACGTCGTCAGCGGGCTGGAACAAGCGAAGGACGCCGGATTCACCGTAAACGACGATCGCATCCAGACAGGCCGCAAATGGCTCGTGGATGCTCTGGCGGCGCATCGCGATATGGCTCCCGACTTGCGCGCCTATGTTGTCTTCGCGCTCGAGCGCACCGGCGGGGTGGCCCACGACACTCTCGACAAAACATGGTCAGACCGGGGCAAGCTCAGCGAGGAAGGATTGGCGCTGCTTGGCCTGGCGCTGGACGCGAGCGGCGATCCGCGGGCGCACGAGGCGGCGCAGGTTCTCGAAAAAAAGGCAACGGTCACCGAAACCGACGCGCATTGGGAAGGAACCTACGACGGCATGCTTGAATACTGGGCCGACACGTCCAGCGAGACAACCGCGTTCGCGCTCAAGCTGCTGGTCAGGCAAGACAAGGCGAGTGGTTTGCTGCCCAAGGCTGCGCGATGGCTGGCCGAACATCGCGATGGCGCTTACTGGTACACCACCAAGCAGACCGCGACAGTGATCGACGGGCTCATGGACTACCTGCTGTTGAGCGGCGAACTCGCCAACGAATCCGATGTCGAGGTGCTGGTGAACGGCGCCAGTGCGGGCAAGCGGCACTTCGGCGCGGCCGATGGATTCGCCCTCCCGTGGCGGATCAAGGCTGACGCAGCACAGGCCGGCAACGGCGGCCAGGTCACGATTCGCAAGAGCGGCAACGGTATTACCTACTGGTCGACGGAGAACTCCTGGTACTCGGCCGACAAGAAGCTCTACCAGCAAGGCAAGGTCGCGCTCAACATCGCGCGCGATTATTACCTGCTCCAGAAAAGACAGGACAAGCCGACTGATCCGATCACGTATGACCTGGCGCCGCTCAACGGCCTGGTGCACGTCGGCGACATAGTGGCCGTGCGCCTGGCGCTTGGCGGGACCGGGGGTAAGTACATGATGGCCGAAGATCCGATCCCGGCAGGTACCGAGTTCCTGGCCAACACCGGCCTCTACACGTTGAACCATAAGCCGGACTGGTGGGCCGAATTGTTCACCCGCAAGGAATTCCACGACGATCGCGCTGCCTTCTTCAACACCGATTTCAACGGGCGGCGCGAGTACGTGTACCTGTTGAAGGTAGTAAACCCGGGGAAGTTTGCCATCAGCCCGGCGGCAGCAAGCCCCATGTACGAGCCCGACAAGCAGGCCACCACCGATCCGGCGGTGCTGGAGGTGCTCCCATGATGCGCAGAATTCTCGAGCGACTGCGGGTCTTCCTCGCCGACTGGTTGCGCCGAGTCCGGCATGCGTGGCTATGGATCGTGCTTCAGTTTGCCGGCGTCGCCTTGCTCATCGTGGTGGGACTGCTATGGACGCGCATTCCTGAAAAGCACGTCTGGCAGGTGCTGCTCACCTTGCTGGTGCCATTGCTCCTCGCGGCCGGATTCGTATGGCTCCAGGCAGGCACCTTTCGCGGGTTTCTTCATTCCGAGGGCCCCGGAGGGACGCAGCGAATCGCGATCGGGTGGGGCGCTGCGACCCTGGTCATCTGGATTGCCATCGGGTGGGCACTGTGGGCGCTGCTGGACAAGTTCGACGACAACATTCTCGACTGGGCCGCCTACCTCAACTCCAAGGCCGGCGGGCAATGCTCGCGCGCACTGGGCCAGTTATGAGTACTTGTCCCGCGATTTGCATTGGGCGGCGTGGACGCTGCGCTGGGTCATCGTCCCCGGCCTGCTGATGCCGCTGGCCGCTTCGGCCGCATGGGGACTGCGTCGGCTGCCCTGGCGCCGAGTGCTGCGGCTCTTCATCGACTGGCGCTGGTGGCCCGGCGTGCTGGGCTGCGCGCTGGTGGGTGAAGCCTGGCCGCAGACCTGGTTCGGCGCCGAGCCGCACGGAACCGTCCGGGAGCAAGTAGCCCGCGTGATCTGGAAGGTTGTCTTTGCCTATCTGCTTGCCATGGTGTGCTGGGTGAAACTGCTTGGATGGACGGCGACGCTGCTAGACGATCCGCCACCGGGCTCGCAGGACGACGGAGGCGAGATGGTTCCTGAGCCGGCGATTGTTTTGCCGCCCGGCCAGAGGAGCGGATCGGTGCGGCTACCGCTACCCGATGCCGGCGAGGGCCTCGGCGGGAATTCCTGAGCGAAGCCAATCGAGAACCTGTGCACGCCCGTAGCGATCGAGCAGGCGGGCGGCATAGATACCCGCGTCGTGATGAGCGGCGGTGGACTGCGGCTCCGTTGCGGCATGCAACAGGGCCCCGTCTGTCACCTCGATGCCCGAGGTCGGCGGGCGGCTACGCAGCGCTGCCTGAGCTTCGGGATCGCTGCTCCACACTTCGGCGAGGCCTTCGCGAAGCCATAGCGGAGCGTGCGGGCCGGCTTCGTGCTCCACCAAGCCGTGCACAAACTCGTGCCGCAGCGTTGCGACGAGCAGACCGCGCGAAGCCAGCGTGCCGAGAGGCTGACTTCCAATCCAGTCCCCTTCGGCAAATGCGGCCGTCCAGCCGGGGGCAAGCGTCGCCTCGCGAAACGCTGCTGTGGAGGCAAACGCGCGCACCGTAAAGGAGGCGCCGAAATTCAGGCCCGAGCGCTGTTCGGCTTCCGCGCGCGCGCGGGAAATCTCCGCCAGAAACGCGGCGTCGTCCGGGTGCAGGGATTCGAGAATGAAACCCGCGCGCGAAAAGGTCTGCCATTCCTTTCCTGAACTCTCATCGGCAGCTTTAGCCCCAGGAAAATACTGCGCCAGGATCGCGCGCGCCGGGCGGCCCTGGGCCGCCATCACCGACGCTCCCTTCTGGCACATGCCCACGCCGTGCCCCGTTCCCCGCCCGTGAAATAGAAAGCGCTCTTCCTGCTGGCTGACTTCGAACCATGCGCTCGGAATCTTGTTCCAGCCCAGCGACTCGCCGACGGCGATGCGGAATTCTTCCGCCCCGACGATCCTCTCGCTAACCCGAAGTGCGAGCACGCGGCCGGATTCGCCGCGCCGATCGACGGAAAGATGCTGCCAGCCGGGAGCGGCCAGGCCGTAGTTTGCCAGCGCAGCCGTAAGTTCCGAGCGCGTCAACTCCGTCGCCCATCCGCCGCTGTCGCGAGAGCAATACGGATCGAGATGCGACGGCAGATAGGGCGCCGGCTGCATGCGCGGCCAGACCTCGGAGGCGGATGCGGTGTGCCCGCCGCAGTCTTTGGCGAAGTATGCCAACGCGCGCCGCCCGCGAAACCAGAGGGTCTCGCCCGATGTTTCCAAAGTGGCAAGATGCGCCGCCGGCGAGCGCGCCGGATTCCCATGCCAGTGCAGCAACTGGCAATGCGTCGAATCGCACAGATCGTATTCGCGGTGCCCGTGCGCTTCGTGCAATGCATAGGATCGAACCACGATAGCCAGCGCCTTCAGGGATTCCAGGCTGTCGGTCGGCCCGCTCTCACTGGCGACCACTTGCTCCACGTAGCGCTCCACAGGCATCGTAACCGCGATGATGAGCATTCCGTCGCGTCCCGTGATCTCGACAGGATCGAAAATCGTTGCGGATTCGGAATGCGCGCGGAGGGTCATTCCGCCAGAGAGCCGAATCGTGCTCAGCCGTTCCGCACGGCCGCCAAGTTCGAGGGTGACGCCGTGGCGATCGTCTGCGCGGATGGTCGCGGGGTGAAGCAGCGCGCGCTTGGCGCATCGTTGGCAAGGCTGGATCATGGCGGCGGGCCTGGGCGTCACCGCGATCTCGTGGTCATGCCACAGGGTCCATATGCCGATCCGCAGCGTGGACTTCGCTGCGGACGCTGGGGCGGAATTCGGCTGCGCTGCGCCAGCGACAAAAATCGCCGCCCCCAATGCCGAGCCAAGGATGCGGTTCAACTCATGGCCTCCGGGCTTCAAGTGGCGCGTGGGCCAGGAGCATCCCTGCTACGTGCGCCGCGTCAGCGCCGCGTCCGGAAGGAACGTAGACCACAATCACGACCTGCGGGTCCCGTGCCGGAGCGAAGCCCGCGAACCAGCCGTGGGTTCTATGAGAGCCGGCGCTTTCTGCGGTTCCTGTTTTGCCCGCGACCGACACCACACCATGGCTTGCCGGTTGTGCCATGCCGAACTCCGTCGAATCGGCGAGACCTGCCTGAACGGTGGCTGCAGCCGGGGTATCGCTATGGTCGCCGATTTCGTTCGCGAGCCGGCGATATGCGGTCGCCAGCCCGAGCGGAGTGATGCGGATGCTCTCGATCCCAAGCAGGGTCAATTGCGCTTCCTCGACCGATCGGGGCTCGCGAAACTCGGCGATTGCCTCGTTGGCTGCCTGACTCGTTGCGTCCATCACCCCGGTCGCGCTTAGCAATGCGCCAAGCTCGCCGATGCCCAGCGAGCGCGCAACCTCCGCGAAATAGCTGTTGCACGACCACGCGAGCGCCTCTTTGGCATTGAAGGGGGGCGAGGGCGGATGCGAGCACGCCAGCCGATGCCCGGCGATCACCAATGTGCGCCGGCAGGCGACGCGGTGCTCGGGATCCCAACGTCCGGACGCCAGCAGCTTGTAAAGAATCAGGGGTTTGAGCGTGGAACCCGGCGCGGCCAGCGTGCGGGCGGCCTGTTGGAGATGACGCGTTGCAACAATGCGGCCGTCGTGTCGGTCGAGTATCACGATGCGCGCTTCTGGTGCCGCGCGTGCTGCCTGGCTGAGGGCAGACGTCCAGTCCGGCGCGGATTGGGCAGGCGCCGCCGCGGCCGTGATCAAAGTTACGGCGATCACAGCGGTTTGAAAAGGGATGATCACGCGAGGCCGCATTTTTCGCTTTGCGTCGATGTTACTGCACCGCCAATGGAGCGTGTACAGCGTGACGATGAGCGTAAGATCTCTGACGGCGCGAATTGGTTCCTGAAGCAAAGCTGAATCCCAGGTCTCAAATTGGAGACCTGGGGCACGCCCTGGGTTACAGTGAGCGGTCTGCGCGCGGTGGTAGAAAGGATGACATGTTCATTCCAAGCCTGTATCCCGTTGCGCTGTTCATGATGATCGTGACCATGATCTGCTGGGGCAGTTGGGCTAACACCCAAAAGCTCTGCAAGGGCTGGCGCTTCGAGCTTTTCTACTGGGATTACGTCTTCGGCATCGTCGTGATCTCGGTCCTGCTCGGCTTCACCATGGGCAACACCGAACCGGGAACTCCCGAGAGCTTTTTGTACAGCCTCAGGGCAGCCGACGGGCACCACATGCTGCTGGCGTTTCTGGGCGGCGTGGTGTTCAATGTCGCCAACATCCTCCTGGTAGCGGCCATTGCCATTGCCGGCCTCGCCGTCGCTTTTCCCATCGGGATCGGGCTGGCTCTGGTGATCGGATCGGTGCTTAATTTCATCATTCTGCCCAAGGGCAATCCGCTGCTCTTGTTCGGCGGGATTGGCCTGGTGGTGGTAGCCATCATTCTCGATGCCTTCGCCTACCGCAAGCTTGTCAAGGATCTGAGCGTCAGCACCAAGGGCATTGTTCTGAGCCTGCTGTGCGGCGTGGGGATGGGCCTGTTCTACCCGTTCGTCGCCAAGGCCACCACAGGCGAGAACCATCTCGGACCGTATGCCGTGGCCTTTGTCTTCTCGCTTGGTGTGCTCGCCTGCACCATACCGGTGAACTACATCTTTATGCGCAAGCCGGTTTCCGGCCCGCCCGTGGCGATGGCCGACTACTTCCGTGGAAGGGGATCGTTGCACTTCTGGGGACTTCTCGGCGGCATCATCTGGGGCGTAGGCATGATCTTCAATTTTGCGGCGTCCTATGCGCAGATGGTGGGGCCGGCAACGGCGTACGCCCTGGGACAGGGCGCCACCTTGGTGTCGGCCATCTGGGGAGTGTTCGTGTGGCGCGAATTTGCGGGCGCGCCACCCGCGGCGCGACGCCTGGTCGCGCTCATGTTCCTGTTCTTTATCGTAGGGCTCAGCTGCGTGGCCGTGGCTCCCATCGTCCAGTACTAGGCGGCTTTTATGAAATCCATCGTGGTAGTAGGCAGTGTGAACCTCGACCTGGTCTCGAGAGGCCGGCGCATCCCGGCCCCGGGAGAAACCGTAACCGGCGAAACTTTCCAGACCTTTCATGGCGGCAAGGGCGCCAACCAGGCGGTGGCCATCGGCCGACTGGGATACCCGGTCGGCATGGTGGCCAAGGTCGGCGACGACGAGTTTGGCATCCCCTTGCGCCAGGGACTGCGCGCGGCCGGCGTCAACGCAACGGCGGTTGGGATCGCCAGCCGGACCGCCTCGGGCGTCGCCTTGATCTCGGTAGACGCCAAAGGACAGAACAGCATTACGGTTGTGCCTGGCGCGAATGGAAAGCTGCTGCCGCGGGACCTGAACAAGGCTCTGCCCCGGTTGCGTTCCGCCGGGATGATCCTTGCGCAACTGGAAATCCCCATTGAAACCGTGGAGCATCTCGCGGCCATCGCTATGCGTTTCCACACACCCTTCATGCTCGATCCGGCGCCGGCACGCCCGCTTTCCCGCGACCTTCTAAGCCAGGTCACCTATCTGACGCCCAACGAGACTGAAGCCTGCACATTGTGCGGAACGCCCGTCGGCGACCTCACGCCGCGCAACGCGCATGAATATGCGGAAAAGCTGCTGAAGAGGGGTGCGGCCAACGTCATCATCAAGATGGGCGGGCGGGGAGCATTCGTGGCCGGCGCGGATGGGCTGCGCACCCTCGTCCCCAGCTTCAAAGTGCCGGTCGTCGACTCGACCGCCGCGGGAGACGCATTCAACGGCGGACTGGCGGTCGCGCTCATGCGCGGTACGGATTTAGTTGATGCGGTACGCTTCGCGGCTGCGGTCGGAGCGATGAAGGTGACGCGCGCCGGAGCGCAGCCTGCCATGCCCACAGAGCGCGAAGTGAACCGGCTGATGAAGAGCCAGGGCAGCTGAGGCAAAATCGCAAGTTGACCATTCTGCCCGGTCACGGCTATAAAGTGGGCTGGGCCTCGCGCTTCCCCTGGTGCGCAAATAGTACGCTAACAACCGGTGCAAGTGGTTTCTCGTCTCACGGAGGTGAATGACGATGATCCCGGCTGCCTTCGAGTATCTCCGCGCGAAGACTATCCCTGAAGCGATCGGCATGCTGCAGCAGTATGGGGAGGACGCCAAAATCCTCAGCGGCGGCCAGAGCCTTATCCCGATGATGAAGTTCCGCCTGGCGCGGCCGGGTTACCTGGTCGACATCAACCGCATCTCCGGCCTGACTTACATTCGCGAAGAAGGCGGATACCTGAAGATCGGCGGCTTGACGCGCGAAGCCGACCTGGAAGCCTCGCCGCTGATCCACGCGAAATATCCCATCCTGGCCGATACCTCGCGCGCGATCGCCGACCCGCAAATCCGGAACCTGGCGACGGTGGCCGGCAACCTTGCGCATGGCGACCCAGCCAACGATCATCCCGCCACCATGTTGGCGCTGCGCGCGGAAATCGTGGCGGCCGGCCCGCGCGGCGAGCGCGTCATTCCCATCGACGAGTTCTTCCTTTCCCTGTTCACCACCCAGCTCGAACATGGCGAAATCGTTACCGAGATCCGCATTCCCATACCGCCGCGGCACAGCGGGGGGGCCTATTTCAAGCTGGAACGGAAGGTCGGCGACTTTGCGACGGCTGCCGTTGCCGCGCAAGTAACGCTTGATAACGCAGGCGCGTGCGCCAGTGCGGGCATCGGGCTGACCAACGTCGGGGCCACGCCCATTCGTGCTGCTAAGGCGGAAGCGTTCCTGCGCGGCAAGATTCCCGACGCCGGCAGCGTTGCCGAGGCCGCCCAACTGGCCGCTTCGGAAGCCGAGCCGAGTTCAGACCTGCGCGGTCCCGAAGCATACAAGCGGGGTCTTGTGAAGGAACTTGCGCGCCGGGCAATCACCCACGCCTGCGAACGGGCCGGCGAGTAACACGATTTCAGATGTGAAGGAAGGTTCAATGGCCACGAAGCAACTGGTCCATATCAAAATCAATGGCCGGGACCGCGAAGCGATGGTGGAACCCCGCATGTTGCTCGTCCACCTGATTCGCAGTCTTCCCGGGCTCACCGGCACGCACATCGGTTGCGACACCTCCCACTGCGGCGCGTGCACCGTGGTGCTCGATGGCAAAACAGTGAAATCGTGCACCATGTTCGCCGTCCAGGCCGACGGCTGCGAGTTGCTGACCGTGGAAGGCCTGATAAAAGACGGCCAATTGCATCCGCTGCAGGAAGGATTCAAGCAGGAGCACGGACTGCAATGCGGGTATTGCACGCCGGGCATGCTCCTGTCGTCGTATGCGCTGCTCCAGAATCATCCCGCGCCCAGCGAGGAAGAAATTCGCTGGGGAATTTCGGGTAACCTGTGCCGCTGCACCGGCTATCAGAACATCGTCAAGGCGGTGCAATTCGCGGCCGCAAAACTGGCCGAAGCCCAGGTGAAGGAAGGAGAAGAGCATGAGCTGTCGCACATCGCCTGAAGTCGGCGGCATGGGCCACTCCATCAAGCGGAAAGAAGACCTCCGCTTTCTCCAGGGCAAAGGCAACTACGTCGACGACGTGCAATTGCCCGAAATGCTTTACGGCCACATGGTGCGCAGCCCCTACGCGCACGCCCGCCTCATCGCGGTGAACACGGAAAAGGCGAAGCAACTTCCCGGCGTCGTCGCCGTGATCACGGGCGAGGACCTGGCCAAGGCGAATCTCGCCTGGATGCCGACCCTCTTTTTCGACAAGCAAATGGTGCTGGCAACAGGGAAGGTTCTGTTTCAATCGCAGGAAGTTGCTTTTGTGGTCGCCGAGGACCCCTACATCGCCGCGGATGCCGCGGAGCTGGTCGAAGTTGAATACGAAGAGCTTCCCGTGCTGGTCGATCCCCACAAATCGCTCGACCCCGGCGCGCCCATTCTGCGCGAGGACCGCGAGCAGAAAAGCAACCACATCTTTCACTGGGAAGTGGGCGATCGCGCCGCCACCGATCGCGTCTTTGACAATGGCGTGGTCAAGGCCAGCGTGCACGCCATCTTTCAGCGCTGCCATCCCTCGCCGCTTGAAACTTGCGGGTGCGTGGCCGATTTCAACCGCGCCACCGGCCGGCTGACCATTTATCTCACCTCCCAGGCCCCGCACGCCCACCGCACTCTGTTCGCTATCGTTGGCGGGATTCCCGAGAACAACATTCGCGTCATCTCCCCCGACATCGGCGGCGGATTCGGCAACAAGGTTCCCATCTATCCCGGCTACGTTTGTGCCGTGGTTGCATCGCTAACCACGGGCCGCCCGGTGAAGTGGATCGAAACCCGCTCGGAGAATCTTCAATCTACCGGCTTTGCGCGCGACTACCACATGACCGCCGACTTGGCGGCCACGAAAGACGGCAGGATCAAGGCACTGCGCGTGAAGACGCTGGCCGATCACGGCGCCTTCAACGCCGCCGCGCAACCCACCAAGTTTCCCGCCGGCTTATTCAGCATCTGTACCGGCGCCTACGACTATCCCACCGCGTTTTGCGAGGTGGACGGCGTCTATACCAACAAGGCGCCGGGAGGTATCGCTTATCGGTGTTCGTTCCGCGTCACCGAGGCCGCCTATCTCATCGAGCGCGTGGTCGACGTGCTGGCGCAGGAACTGAAGATGGATCCGGCCGAGCTGCGGATGAAAAACTTCATCGCGCCGGAGAACTTCCCCTATCAATCGCCGCTGGGCTGGTCGTATGACAGTGGCAATTATCCGGCGGCGATGAAAATGGCCCTCGACGCGATTGGCTATGACGATTTGCGAAAGGAGCAGGCGGAGAAACGCAAGCGCGGCGAGTTGATGGGCATCGGCATCTCCAGCTTCGTCGAGATCGTCGGTGCCGGACCGGCACACACCTTCGACATTGCCGGCATCAAAATGTTCGATAGCGCGGAGATTCGCGTGCATCCCACCGGCAAGGCCATCTGCCGCATGGGCACCAAGAGCCAGGGCCAGGGACACGAGACGACCTACGCGCAGATCGTCGCCGAGGAATTGGGAATCCCTGCCGCAGACGTTACCGTGGAGGAAGGCGACACCGACACGGCGCCCTATGGGCTCGGCACGTATGCCAGCCGTAGCACGCCGGTGTCCGGCGCCGCCACCGCGGTGGCTGCGCGCAAGATCCGCGATAAAGCGAAGAAGATCGCCGCGCATCTGCTCGAATGCGCCGAAGAAGATCTCGATTGGGAGCCGGGCAAGTTCTTCGTGAAAGGCGCGCCAAGCAAATCGAAAAGCATCCAGGACATCGCCTTTGCCGCTTACACCAACATGCCGCAGGGCATGGAGGCCGGCCTCGAGGCCGTCGACTACTACGATCCTCCCAACCTCACCTTTCCCTTCGGCACCTATATTTGCGTCGTCGACATCGACAAGGGAACCGGCGAGGTGAAGGTGCGGCGCTTTGTCGCCGTCGACGACTGCGGCAACATCATCAACCCGATGATCGTCGAGGGCCAGATCCACGGCGGCCTCACCGAGGGCTTCGCCATCGCGTTCATGCAGGAAATCGCCTACGACGAAAGCGGCAACGTGCAGGGCGGCACCTTCATGGACTACCTGCTGCCCACCGCTGTCGAAACGCCGAAATGGGAAACAGGAAAGACCTGCACGCCCTCGCCCCACCATCCGTTCGGCGCCAAGGGTGTGGGCGAGTCTCCGAACGTCGGGTCGCCGGCGGCGTTCGTGAATGCCGTGGTCGATGCTCTTTCTCATCTAGGCGTGAAGCACATCGACATGCCCATCGCCCCATGGAAGGTGTGGACCATTCTCAAGGAGAAAGGCGTGATCAACTAGCGAATGGCAATTCAAATCGAAAAAACGTTCCAGGTCGAGGAGCCGGCCGAACAGGTCTGGGCGCTGTTGAGCAATCCGCGGCGCGTGGCTCTGTGCGTGCCCGGCGCCAAGATCACCGAACAGGTGAATGAAACCACCTACAAGGGCACGATCAGCGTGAAGGTTGGGCCCAGCGCAACCGACTACAAAGGAGAAGTCCAGATTGTGCGCCTCGATGCGGAGAATCACGAAATAGAAATCCTGGGCAAGGGACAGGACGTGAAGGGCCGCGGCAGCGCATCCATGAAGATGACCGGCAGGCTGCGCGTGCTCCCCACAGGCGGCACGGAAGTCACAAGCAGTTCAGAAGTGAATGTAGTCGGCATTCTGGCGCAGATGGGCGCGCGCGTTATCAACGAGGTCTCGAACGTTCTCTTCGCCCAGTTCATCAAGAACTTTCAGGCGCAATTGCGGAATCCCGAGGCATCCGCGCAGGAGGCCAAGCCGCTGAGTGCCGCATCCGTTGCGTGGGCCGCCGCCAAAGGCGCGTTTCATCGCAACTCGTGAGCAGACCGGCCGATCCTTCATCGAACCTTATGTCGAATACCTCCAAGTCTCCCGAATTTCGGACACTTACTCCCGATGAGGTGTTGCGCGGATTTGAGAGCCTTGGCTACGTAGGCGATCGCGCGCTGGCCACCTCGATCTATCTCGCCATCAACCTGCACAAGCCGCTTCTGATCGAAGGCCATGCGGGCCTGGGAAAGACCGAGGCTGCCAAGACGCTGGCCGGCATGCTGGGAACGGAATTGATCCGCCTCCAATGTTATGAGGGCCTGGATGTAAGCTCCGCGATCTACGAGTGGAATTACCAGAAACAGTTATTGGCCATCAAGCTCCAGGAAGGAACCTCGCAGACCGTCGAGGAAAAGGAGAAACACATCTTCAGCCGCGAGTTCCTTCTGGAACGACCATTGCTGCGGGCGATTGTGGCCGAGCACGCTCCTCCCGTGCTTCTGATCGACGAAGTGGACCGAGCCGATGAAGCGTTCGAAGCCTTCCTCCTGGAATTGTTGTCCGACTTTCAAATCAGCGTTCCCGAGATGGGGACCATCCACGCTCACCATCGGCCGCACGTGATCCTCACGTCCAATCGCACCCGCGAGTTGAGCGACGCATTAAAGCGCCGCTGCCTTTATCACTGGATCGATTATCCAAGCTTCGAAAAGGAAATGAGCATCGTGCAAGCTCGCCTGCCGCACATCGAAGCCGAATTGAGCCGTCAGGTGGTGGGGTATGTGCACGGAGTGCGCACCCTCGATTTAGCCAAGCCACCCGGCATAGCCGAGACGCTCGACTGCGCCCAGGCTCTCCATTCTCTCGGAAGACAACGCCTTGATCTTGCCACCATCGAAGAAACCATTGGCTGCGTCACCAAATCCATGGAAGACAGCGCCAAGCTGAGAGCAGCCATGCCGACATTGGTAGCTGGGGCTCAGTAGGTCGGAGCGGGACCATGCGCCAGGAACAACATTCACCACAACTCGCCGCGACCATCATCGATTTCTGCCGGTTCCTTCGCTCCCATGGATTCACGGCCGACATGCGCCAAACCATCACCGCCCTTGAAGCCGCCAGAATCATCGGCGCTGCCGGCCTGCACAACCTGCGCTTTGCGCTGCAGGCTGCGTTGTGCACGAACGGCGAAGAATGGGAGCGATTTCCGCGCCTGTTCCAACAGTTTTGGGACGCCCCGCAAATCGATCCGCGATCAGTCCCCGGAAAAAACAGAAGGCGATCGCATCCGGAATCGCGCGACCGAGGCCAGGGATCGACGATGTTCAGCGGTCAAACCGAATCCCACGTTTCCGCCGAAGGAACGCAAAGAGCCGTTTACGGCGCCAGCGCCCAGCAGAGGCTCAGGACAGTGGATCTCTCTGAAGTCGCAGCAGGCGACTTGCCTGCGCTCGAAGAAATTTCGAACCGCCTTCTGCGCAGGATGATGAAACGCCTTTCGCGCCGGCTGGCTATCAGCGCACGCGGCCTGCGCGTCGATCTGCGGCGAAGCCTGCGCCGCAGCATCGCCCATGGCGGCGACCTGATAGCGCTTGCTTGGAAGGCGCGCAAACGCGCCCGCAACAACTTCGTCATCCTCATCGATATCAGCGGATCCATGAATTTCTACAGCCTGTTCCTGGTGCGATTCGCGTATGCACTGCAAACGCAGTTTCCGCGCGTGCAGACCTTCCTTTTTAGCACCGGCGTGGTTCCCATCAGCGATCTGCTTCGCGCGCGCAGTCTGCCGCAGGCCCTCCGCCGCCTCTCGCAGCGCGCAGCCGGCTGGTCGGGTGGAACAAAGATCGGCGAATCCCTGCACCAGTTTCAACGCGCGTACGGCCGAGTGCTGACCCACGATACCGTTCTGATGATCGTGAGCGACGGCTGGGAAACGGGCGACCCACAGGTGCTTGCCGACCAGATGCGCAGCGCGCGCCGGCGGGTCTTCAAAGTCATCTGGTTGAATCCGCTGCTCGGGCTCAAGGAGTACCAACCGGTCACCCGTGGGATGGCGGCCGCCTTGCCCTTCATCGACGTCTTTGCGCCGGCGCATAACCTCGAAAGCCTGCTGGTTTTGGAAAGGCAGCTGTAACAGGAGAAGTCCATGTTCGATCAATTCCTCAGTAAAGCCAGTGAACTGCTCGCCGGCGGCCAGTCTTTCGCCATCGCCGAAGTAGTGCGCCATCGAAAACCCGTCTCCGGCAAATCCGGCGACAAGGCGATCATCTCTGCTGATGGAACCATCTGGGGCTGGATCGGCGGAGGGTGCGCCCAGCCGGCAGTGGTCAGCGAAGCGCTGAAGGCGCTCAAGGATGGGCGCCCGCGCCTGGTGCGCATCAGCACGGCTTCTTCGCAGGAGGAGGGCGTTGTAGCCTATAACATGACCTGCCACAGCGGAGGTGCGCTGGAGGTGTACATCGAACCGGTCCTTCCCAAGCCGCACATCCTCATCCTCGGCCGGTCCCCGGTGGCCCGTGCGCTTACCAGGCTGGCAAAGGCCATCAACTATACGGTGAGCGTCGCGGGCTACGGTGTGGATCGCGAGACATTTCCCGAAGCAGACCAGGTTCGCGCCGATCTGAACCTCTCCGAACTAAAGACGTCACTCCCGGTCTTTGTGGTCGTCTCTACCCAGGGCGAGGATGACGAAGAAGCGTTGGAAGCGTCCGTCGGTACTGCCGCCTCCTATATCGCGTTCGTGGCTAGTCGCGCGAAAGCCGAGAAGATCAAGGAATCTCTCCGCGAGCATGGCTTTGCGGCTGCAAAGCTCGATCGCGTCCGCGCGCCTGCGGGATTGAACATCCAGGCCCGCTCTCAGGAGGAAATCGCTGTCAGCATCCTGGCCGAGATTATTCAAATCACCAGGAGCGTCCCGGCCAAACAGACCGGCCTCCCAATACTCTCTGTCATGCCGCAATCCGTCCTGGATCCCGTCTGCGGCATGAGCGTCGACATTTCCATGGCCAAGCACACGTCGGAGTTCGAGGGACGCTCGTTTTATTTCTGTTGCGCCGGATGCAAGCGGGCCTTCGACGCCGAGCCCGAAAAATATGCCGTGGCCAACGTATCCCGATGACCCCGCGCGGACGCGCCTCCGACCTTTCTGATCGAATGTCATTTTCCGATGCAGAAAGTAGAAATCTCGGAAACTGGCGGTTGTTACGCGGATTCCACGGAGACTTGCGGTTATGGAGTCCCGCCGGGGTCCCAAACAGGTCTTGTACCCCAGGGTTGCTGCACGGTACTGTTTGATCTGGGGTAACCTGATGAGCTTTCTTGCTCCGTCTCCTCGATTCCCTCTTGCGCCCGTTTTCATCTTAGGATAATCCCAACAGGGATTACCATAGTCGCTCTCCTTCGACCGTGGTCCTCCTTCCGGTCGGTCAATCCAGACCATGCTCTCGGGTAACGGCCACCTTCCGCCGACCGTCACGCCTCGGGTTGATCAATCGACCAATGCTTTCCCGCGATCGTTCCTTCCTTCGCAAGGTACCCGCTCACATCGTGGGCCCGCGTGCTATCTCTGCGCGCGGTTCATGCGGGCATTGAATGTCGCCGCAGATCGGCGTCACTCCACGTCCCCGCACCAGAGCGGATTTAATCCGCTAATTGGCGGGGGAGGGAGAATAGTGTGCGATTTCTGCGCTTACGAGATGTACAGACGCGGGTCCCCTAAGTGTTTTTGATCTGAAGAGGCTTCAACATTCTCCAGCCCACCGGCCCGAAATAGCCGAAGAAATAAGACTCGACAACTACCCTAAGGCCGCGCGTCTGATCCTATACGCCCATCGGATTCTCAGCGCCTCAGCGAGTCAGCAATCTTTATCTTTATAGGTTGCAAAAAGACGGCTAGCGAGGGAGAAGTCCAATGGCAGACGCGGCCAAGAGCTATTCATACAAGCAAACGCAACTGGCGGAAGAGTGGGACGCAATCGTAATTGGCTCCAGCATGGAGGGTTAACGGCTGCGGCACTGCTCTCCGTGCATGGCAGGAAGCGTGTCCTGGTTCTGGAACGCCACTACATTGCGGGTGGATTCACGCATTCGTTTCGTCGCCCTCGTTATGAGTGGGATGTCGGATTGCATTATATCGACAAGTGCAAGATGAGCGATTCGCAGTGTGAAAGGCGTTTGACCATCCCACCAATGGTGTTGTTTGATAGAGCACAATGCCTGAGACGTACGATCGCACTGTCATCGACGGTCGCATTTTCAATTTTGCTGCGGCATTGAGCGCTTTTGCGAGGGCATGAAGCAGTACTTTCCGCGTGAAGGCAGGAACATCGGCAAGTACATTCGAACCTTGCGTGCGGTTAATCGCGTAAGCGGGCTGTACTATGCCGAGAAAGCCATTCCAGCGCCTGCATCTGCGCTCGCGGGCTCTCTCTTGCGCGCGCCCTTTCTGCGTTGGGCAAAACGCAGTCGATGCAGGCCCAGGCGGGAAGAGAGCGCCAGGCGCGAAGCCGGCAGCCAATGTTGGGGCATATGCTTGAACTGGCCCGCGGAGACTTGATCGATAGTAAGTGAGCGTGCTCAGTCGAGATGCCGCTACACAATACGTCTGTAGGTCATGGCGTTGTCGCCACGCCAAGTCTCGGTGGACTACATATCGTTTCGATTTGAACGCCCGAATCACGATTCGATATATCTCACTCGGGACGACTTACAGTGGTGACCTGCGCGATGCAGATCAGAGAGCACCCCACTCACTCTGCCAGGTTCCTGCGATTCATCCTGTTGCCGGTTCATGTCTCTTTTTGATCAGACAGTCATACACTCGGAGTGTAAAGCTGACTTAGACAATCGCATCGAGCCCTCAGTGCGCTCATACGATTAGACCCTGCCCTTTTGAAGGCGGAGAAACCAGATGCACACAATCTCTGCATCTTCAACTACGTGGCGCTCAAACATATCAACATATTGCTCAAGGCGGCTCATGAAGGTCTATCCCTACGCACTTGTCTCGCTCCTGGCCTGCACATTGCCTGCCGTCGCCACGGTCACAGTCACCAGCCCAACTTTCGGCATGACTGTCCCCTCCCCGGTGCATTATGTGGCGAGTGCAACTGCCACGACCTGTTCGACGGGCGTGGCTTCCATGGGAATTTACGTCAACAACAGTCTGATTTACGTGGTCAACGGCGCGCAGGTCAACACAAATATCACCATGAAAACTGGCGCAGAGCACACAGTTGTCGAGGAGTGGGATCATTGCGGCGGGGCCACGTATACGACTGTCAATCTCACCGTGGGAACCTCTTCGGGCCCAACCGTGAACATTACAGCAAATCCGCCGACGATTCCAGCTGGCAGCACGTCTACGTTAACCGTGACCGCCGCAAACTCGGCTCAGGTGACGATCGCCGGCTCCGACGGCACCACGTATCACCTGCCAGTGAGCGGCGGGACGCAGATCGTGAGCCCGACCGCAACCACCACCTACACCGCCGAAGTGAGCGGCGCTGGTGGGAGCGCCTCCGAAACGAGCACCGTCGACGTGATTCCCGCCCAAGGTGTGAGCGCCGTAACACATGTCATATTCATGCTTCAGGAAAACCGCACGTTCGATCACTACTTCGGCATGCTGAATCCGTATCGCAAGGTGAACGGCTGGAACATCGGCGATGACGGCAAAGATTACGAGGTGGACGGCATTGATGACAAGCTGAACACGATCAAGAACCAGGATGACCAGGGCACTTCTTATCCACTATTTAAATTGAAGTCGACCTGTGTCGACGACGAGAGTTCGTCGTGGCTGGAGAGCTATGGCGATGTCAATCGATGGGATTTCTCAACCACACGCACCATAGCCATGGATGGCTTCGTCCACATCGGGGAAGGGTACGCGAAAAGCTGCCTGGGTTCCGGCAAGTGCTCCGGCACTTACACGGATGCGACGGGGGAGCGGGCAATGGGCTACTACGACCAGGACTTTCTTAACTACTATTACTACATGGCATCTCAGTTTGCGGTGTCCGATCGCTGGTTTTCGCCGGTGTCCTCCAAGAGTCTCCCCAATCGCGTCGCCACCTTCACAGGAGGTACTACACAGGGCCTCGTCTTCGACCCCGGCAGCGACGACCACCTTCCTCAACTGAATATACCGACGATCTTTCAGGAACTCGACGGAGGGAACGTTACATGGAAGGTGTATTACACCACAACCTTAGATCTTTGCCTGGCATCCAACCCCTGCTCGACCACCAACCCCAATGGTAACTATCCTGACACCACGTTCTCCGATCTCAGTTATTCGTTCAAATACATGTATCAAAACCCATCCCACGCGGCGTGCACCGGCACCACCAAGCCGTCCAGCGTCGTAGGCGACACAACAAATTCGTTCTGCGTCGATCCGAACCATGTCGCCCCGCTGTCACAATACTTCAAAGACCTCACTGCCGGCACACTTCCCAGTTTTGGCTTCATTGAATCAGGTTCCGGCCAAAATGATGAGCATCCAGGTTCCGGGAACTCGATCCTTACCGGTCAAACAGAGGTAGCCAGCCTCGTCGGCGCATTGATGACCAGTTCGGCATGGAAGAATTCAGTCTTCTTCCTCGCCTATGACGAGGGCGGCGGGCCATATGATCATGTTCCTCCGGTGCCCGGTCACTCCAACCAAAACACAGACTCGGCCCTCGGCGCTATCCCTGATATTTCCGCGATCGCAGTGAACCCCGATGCGTTCAAAGCGTGCTTGCCCATCGGCGGTGTGCCGACCACTCATTGCGATCTGCTGAGTGGCGATCCGGGAACGAAGAGCACTGATGCAGCGTCCGTGAATGGCTTTGCCGCGCAGCTTGGATTTCGCATACCGAACATCATCATCTCGCCGTTTACACGTCGTCATTACGTGTCGCACACTCCCATGGATCACACCGCGGTAATCAAGTTTGTTGAAAGCCGCTTTCTCGCCAGCTCCACACATCTCACAGCCCGTGATTCCGCGCAATCCAACCTGCTGGAGTTCTTCGATTTCTCGAAGGTTCCCTGGGCTACGCCTCCCAAGCCGCCAACGCCCGTGAGCCCGACATCGCTGGGCTACGATCCTTGCACGCCCACGAGCATGGGTCCGTGATCCCAGTGCGCGGCAAAACCGAATCGTTAAACCGCAACCGCGACTGGGATACCAAAACCACAAGGGCGTTGAAAGCCCATTTGCGCCGATCAACCGTCGTGGCAAGAGCGCTTCAGATATTGATGCACCAGATCTGCCGGCTCAAACGCGGTTCATCTCCCAGCGTGAGCCGGAGGCGACAAATGGGGAATAATATTGCTTCACCGCTTCACCAACGATAAATGGTCAAGTCATCCAAGTAGGCGGTGACAGTACCACTTACGGCCGTGTCGCCATCCAGTTGAAGGTTGGTGAGCAGCGTCGGAGACCATCCGAGATCGAAGGCTGACGGAACAGTAACGTACAAATCCGACTCGGCTCCGTCAAACCAAACCGACCTGTAAGTTACATTGCCGGAGTCATCACGCGAATAACTTATCTGGACATGATGCCAGGTGTCGGTGCTCCACTTACGCGGGTTGCAAGCTGCCTTGGAGTGTAGCCATGTATCTATAGGTTTACTGGGCGTTCCCGTGTTGGCGGTGTAATCCCACGTGCCTGTCCAACCATCGCACTGGAATCCGTAGATGACAGTTTGACCATTCGCCATCACTTGATTCATGTCCATTTCAACATTGGCGATGGAAGTGGATGGGGAGGGTAAGTAGATCCAGGTATCATAGAGAAAGTTAGTGGATGAAGTGTCGTCCCCGTAAGAGACTTCAAAACGTTGGTTCCCGTAGTTCGAGTAGTTGCTCACAAACTTACGTGCATTCCCACTCCGTGAAGGCCAGTTGTTAAGGCTCATCCAACCACTCGACGTACCGGGAGCCGCGGTGTCATGTTGGGCGACCCAGTTACTGAGGACCTGCAAATTGGCGGCACTCATGGCATTAGAAGGCATCATGCCCTCGACTGTAATCGCGATATCTGTGACACACACAGCACCCCCTTTTCCCCACGCTTTGACATGAAGAGTGTGGCTACCATTGCCGGATTGGACCTCGGCATTTATCGCGGTCCCATTAAACATGGTGTTAGCAGCGCTGTTGTCAAGCGAATAGGCCATCGCAACGACGTTTTGACTTGAGCAATTTGCGGCGACGGCAGAAAGCGAGAAGGGCGACCCAAGTTGCGCGCCATTAACAGGACTGTTGACTACGACGGCCGCCAGCGCCGGGACCGCTATGGCAGAGAGCGCCGTGGATGCGAGTGTCCGCTTCTTGAAAAATGGCACGTAACGATCCTTTCAATTCCTGGTGGAATGGCCGGCTTTGAATTGCCATGTGACGGCTTCCATGCCGCGCTTCGTAATCCACGGCACGTTGTGATGCAACAAGTTCCGCCATACGGCTCAGTGTCATGGGAGCGTGCTTCTGTGGAGGCTAATTCGGTGGTTCGCGCAACAATCTGCAAGAACTCAATTCGACGGAGCTATTTGCACTCGGCTGCAGCCTCGACTTGTAGGCGTCACGACCATTTCGGGAGAACATCGCAGACACGATGCGATGGCGATCATGGTGCGGCAACGCCGCGCATCCTGCTCCCGAGTTGGCTAGAGGTAGACCCATGCCATGCCCTTTGATTTCAAGGGATGGAGCACGTTTGTCGTCTGAACTGGCTGTCTAACTGGATCGAGACGCTGTACATTCCATTCGAAGTACTTAGCCGCCTCTTTCGCAACATGTCTCCGGCTCCGGCAGATTTTCGTAAATCAACCGCAGACTTTGATCTGGCTTGAGAAAAATGCCTGGTATGCAACTTGGCCGAAGAATTTCTAAACGCAATAATACACATCGTAACTTCGTATGGCCAGAATATTTACATAAACAATTAGAGACAAGGCAACCCTGTAAAGCGCACCCGCATCGTGTAATTAATCTCCACCATTCGTGTAAATATTACCTGTTTCATGTCAATTCATCACTTCTCGCGGAGGAAAGGACCCGGTAAAGCGAAAAACGCCTGACAGGCACAAACCCGTCCAGTGTCAGCATGAGTAACGCCACAGCCGACGAGACGTAAGCACCTGACATTTATAGTGTTGCCTGGCCCAGGTCTACCAATAAGTGAGGCTCAGATTGTCCAGGTATGTGCGGTTCGAGGACTGCTTGGAGTCTCCATCCATCTGGTAATTTACAGTAATGCCATACCAGCTGGTGGGAACCTGAAACGAGGCAAAGGTTTCGTTGATGTTGGCCGTCACTCCGTTCACCGAGATCGATTTATAGACAACGGTGTTGCCCGTTCCCCGCTGAAATTGAAGTGTAATGTGATTCCATCCATTAAGGAGGTTACACGCTGTGCTAGTAGGAGACCAATGTTGAGTCACGTTGTTCAAGACATCCCATGTCCCTCCATTGAGATGATTGCATTGGGTGCCAAAGAACATTCCGATTCCGTTCATATACATACTGACATCGAACTCCAGCACCGCAGTTACAGATAAATTGGTGACGTAAAGATCGGTGTCATAGGTGAAGTTGTGCAGACCAGGGACCAGCGTGTGGTTTGCATCGGGCAGCCCCTGAGTGGAGAAGTCTCCGATGACCGGGTTGACCCACAGGACAACCGCGTAAGGCACAGTGCCACTGGTGTTGAATTGAGTCGCATTTCCAGTCAAGGAGGGCGATGTGACTCCGCGAACCGAGGACCAATTGAGTCCCGTGCAGGGTGAACAGTCAGCATAAATTGGGGGAAGCTGCCCCCAGCTTTCCCATCCTGCATTGGTTTGGAGATTGGCCAGTTTGATCCCGGCGTTGGTGACCGTGAGATTCACCGTTGAAAATGTGGCTCCGCCACAGTAATCCCACTCTTCCACGACGGTATGCTGAGCGCCGGGGCTCAGACTTATCTGGGTATTCAACTTGGAGCCGGGGACAGTGTAAACCAGGTTGTTATTAATATATATACCCATCGAAGCTACGCCTTTGGGACAAGTTGATGTTGCTGTTGCGACATAGTTCGCCAGCAAATTAATGGTGCTGTTGGGGACTGGTGACGTCACCCAAACACCATTCTGAGTGGCGACGATGACCGCGATCGGAGTGTAGGTCGATCCACCGCAGTAGTCCCACTCCTGGACAACTGTTTTGTGGCTGCCCAAGGTGAGAGAAACAGTGGTGTTCAACTTGTCGCCGTTGACTACATTTCCGAGTACGCCATCGACGTAGACCCCCATGGAGGCCACACCCTTTGCGCAAGTGGTTGTCGAGGCGGTCGCCACGTAATTTGCTGACGTGCTTACCGTTTCGCCGTTGAATGGGTTGCTGACGGTGACAGTGGCCCAAACGGAGGCGGGCAAGAAGAATGCCAGTCCGGCATAATAATAAGGAGTCTTCACTTTATTTACCTCGATCTAATCTGAATCCGGGCGAGGCGGACCAAGAGGTGCAAGTTGTTCGTATTATTGACCTTTGTCCAAATGCAGGCCGCCACGAACAAAAACTTTTTGCAGGTGTTGAGGTATTCGTTTTCTATGGATTATCTGATCGACATATTAATGTACAGTTTTGACCAGAATTGTATCGTAAGTCACACATAGCATTACTAAGGTACTCTCGTTCGCGCACCTGGAATCGTCGAAGTATTCCCAAGGTTTCGGGCGGGGGGTTTTCAGACCCATACGGCATTTCCGCCGTACACGGTCGCTCTTTGCTTATGAAGAGGTAGATTCTCACAATGATCGGGACCGGCCCACAATTGCGCTCGAGATGCTTTTTGAGCGCGGCACAGCCCTCCCGGGGGGAAGGTGCAGGGGCGGCTGATTTCCGGCTGCAGCGAGCTGTATGCTCCACTACCCATCGGATCAGCCAAGCTGAAAAGGATTGACCCGGCCGTTCTACTGTGTACGGCCCTGAAGAGGATCGCCAGATTCCGATCAGCCTTGTCAAGGACTCTTGAAGCTGCCTGAAGGACGCCAGGCCAACTCTCAAGCCACTTAGCTTAACTTCCGGCAGTTCGCAGAAAATTCGCAGATATTGAGCAATACGGAACAGCCGGCTAATGAACTAAATAGGACACTATAAAGGCAAACGCGGATCTGGCTAGTAGGAGCCTTCTAACTTAGAGCCTCCCACTCGGCTGCCCAACGCTCCCTTTTTAACCAGCAAATCTAATCAGCGGACTGGCGAACGCTGAAGACAATGCCTGAGTACACCTTGGAGACTTAGGTTGACTTTTACCGTTCCCATTTTGCTGCTCGACTCAAATCACATTCTGGCTATGGGGCAGAAACATCTCACGATCCCGGCTATATCCTTACCGAGCAACGTCCAGTCGCAAGGCCAGTTCGGTGAGGTCGATCCCGCCAGAGGACGGCGAGTGTTGTGCCTTATGAAGATGAACATTTCACCATTTCGGGACACATAAATTGCAATGGCCCTATACCGCAGAGGACATTTGCGCTTGAAGAGAAACCTAACCTGAAATGCTTTGCTTATTCGAGGGCTTAAATGCGTTTTTACTCAGGTCGCTGTAACCAGCTTCAATGGTTATCGCTTTTATTATCCCTCCCGCTAATCCTTGCAAGCGTCGGGTGCGGGAGCTCAGTAACCATGAAGTTGCCGAAAACGCTCGCATCGATCTCGGCATCGCCGAGCACTGCCAGCTTCGCAGTGGGCGCCACCAAGCAGTTGACGGCGACAGCGACATACACGGATGGTTCTACGGCAAATATCAGCACGACGGCGAACTGGGCCTCTGCGAATACAGCGGTAGCCACGATTAACTCTTCTGGAATGGCCACGGCGGTAGCTGCGGGTTCGACTGCCGTAACCGCTACCCTGAGCGGCATCAGCGGAACCGTGACACTCACCGTGGCGAAGGCGGTCTCTACTCTGAAATCGATCTCAGTCACGCCGGCTTCCTCAAGCATATCTCCGGGCGCCGCCATGCAGTTTACCGCCACCGCGACATACAGCGATGGTTCTACGGGGAATGTCAGCACAACGGCAACCTGGGCGGCTGCGAATGCTGCAGTAGCCTCAGTCAATTCATCGGGAATGGCCACCGCGGTGGCTGCGGGTTCGAGCGCCATCACCGCCACCCTGAGCGGCGTGAGCGGAACCGCCACGTTGACCGTGGCGGCTAATGCGCTTAAATCGATCTCGGTGACACCGAGCCCTGCCCGCTTCGCCATGGGAACGACACAACAGTTCACCGCGACCGGGACTTACGCTGATGGCTCGACGGCAAATGTCACGGCCGCGGCCACGTGGACCATCGCCAATCAGGCAGTCGCAACAGTGAATGCTGCCGGACTCGCGAGCGGTATCGCGGCGGGTTCCACGACCATCTCGGCGATCTTGGACGGAGTCACTGGAAGCGTGCCGCTGACCGTCTCGGTGGCGGCAGCATCGGCGACCAGCGTGTCGACGTGGCACTTCGACAATAATCGCACCGGACTCAACTCGACGGAGGGGTCGCTTACTCCGGTCAACGTAAACCCGCAGAATTTCGGCAAGCTCTTCTCGTACCTGGTCGACGGCTACATGTACGGGGAGCCAGTGCTGAAATCTAACGTCACCATCAACGGCACAGTGCGCAACGTAGTCTATTCAGCCACTGAAAACGACAGTGTTTACGCCTTCGACGCCGACAACTACGGAACCGGTGTTCCCCTGTGGCAGGTGTCTTTGCTTCAAACCGGCGAAACGCCTCTCACCAATGCTCCGATTCAGCCTGTAGAGGGCGTAACCTCCACCCCGGTCATCGACGCGGGCACGAACACCATCTATATAGTGTCGTCGCAGAAGAACGCGAGCGGCACTGGCTTCTTCCGGCTGCACGCGCTTGACATCACCACGGGCACGGAAAAGTTCGGCGGACCGGTACAGCTCAACGCCTCCGTAGCTGCGACCAACGGCGATTCTGTGAACGGCGTGCAGACTCTGACCACCTCCTGCATACAGCGCGCAGCTCTGCTGCTGGCGAATGGCAATATTTATATGGGATTTTCCAGCTGTCACAGTGGGTGGTTACTTGCTTACAGCGCATCGACCCTCACGCCCGTAGGTGTCTTCAACTCCAGCACCGTTCTCAATGGCGAAGGAAAGTATGCCAGCGCAGGCGGGATCTGGATGGGCGCCGGCGGTCCGGTTGCCGACAGCGCCGGCAACGTCTACGTAACGACGGGGAACGGTCCGTGGAACGGGACCAACGCCTGGGGCGATTCGTTCTTGAAGTTCCCTCCAACCCCGACTGCGGGCGCAAATGGCACCATGCAGCCCATCGACTACTTCACACCCAGCGTTTTCCAATACATGGACTGCAACGATGCGGATCTGGCGGCAGGCGGGCTGTTGCTCATCCCAGGAACTAACCAGCTCCTGGGCGGCGGTAAGACCGGTACGATGTTCCTGGTGAACAGCGCCAGTCTGGGCCACGAGTCCGCCACGGACGCCGGTGTCACCAAGGAGCAGGTATGGGGCGCGGGCCTGCCTAACGGCGGCACCTACACCAGTAATCCCTGCCTCGACGCCAACGGAACCACCTAC
Source organism: uncultured Acidobacteriota bacterium (assembly GCA_963706455.1). Taxonomy (GTDB): domain Bacteria; phylum Acidobacteriota; class Terriglobia; order Terriglobales; family Acidobacteriaceae; genus Telmatobacter. The sequence continues at coordinate 26,344 of CAVPNO010000082.1, forward strand.
ACCGCGCAGATTGGTTCCTATGAGATTTTCGGAACCGGTGCGTACTACAACAACTATGTCTACCTCGGTGTCACGCCGACCTCGAGCACGGCGCCGGGCGGTGTGCGGCAGTTCGACTCCGGAACGCTGACGCCATCTGCCATCACGCAGCCGACCATCAACCAGGGTACCCGCGGCACGAGTCCCTTCATCTCGTCCAGCGGCGCCACAAACGGCATCGTCTGGATGATCGATCAGGGCGATCCGATCCAGAACAGCAACAGCTCATCGCCGACGAATGCGACGCTCTACGCGTATAACGCCGATCAGTTCCCGGCTGAGCTTTACGACAGCAGCAAGAACCCCGGAGACACACCGGGATACGGAATCAAGTTCAGCTCGCCAATTGTGGCCAATGGAAAAGTGTACATCTCGACTGCCCACGATCTGAACACAGTCACCAACCCCCGGGGCGAACTGGACGTATACGGCTTGAAGTAGGTTATTGATAGTGGGGTAAAGGTGCTGGGCAATGCTTCGAATTGCCAGAAGCAAACCGTAGCGTTCTCAGCATACGCGGCGTCATCGGCCAGCCGACAAATGGCGGTGAGCTTCAGGTGGATGGTACCCGCCGTGAGACCGAGCACGAGTTCGAGACGCGCCCGCTGCGGTTCCACATCAGGCGGAGTCGCAGTCGAGGTCTGCGTAGGGGATCTATCGTCAACGCCGATCGTGATTAAGTCGCCCTGTGCGCACGATTGGAGATTCGAGGTTCGTCAATCGATAACCGCATTTCATGACATAACCCTTTCATGTTTCAACTGCTGTGGGCTTTTTTCCTGGCCCTGATTGGCTGTGTTCGTTGTCGGCGCCCTTCTTCTCCCATTCGTTCAGAATGTCGGCCGGAATCATACGGAACCATGACCACGCAGGCCTTCATTATCGTCAGATGCTCTCGCGCTGCTTTCACGTTTGCCGGAAACAGGCAGCAGAGCATCACAACGGCGATGACCCCGACCCAGCTCGCCGCGATTTGATCCATGGAGGGATCTGTGAATGGAGGTGCGGGATCAGTTAGCAGTTTCGGTGAAGGTGACCGAAGTTCCTCCGAGTGCGAACTGATCCTGGGCGGTGATAGTCACGGTCCCTTTCGTCGAAGGCAGAGTGAGAGTGACCGAGGCGACGCCTGAAGAGTTGGTTGTGGCAATGACGCTGCTCTCGCTGCTTGTGCCGTTGGAGAGCGTGCCGGCCGAGGTGGTAAACAGAATGCCCGCACCATTAGCCGAGCCTCCTGACTGGCCGGGCGAAAGTATCACGGTGAGGGGCTGCGACAGAGCGGTTCCAGCGGCGCCCGATTGGTTATTGCCCGACTGGGTGAGAGTGGCCGCAGGTTTGCCGACGACAATCCACCCGCCCTGGGTCTGTGTCGCTGTCCCATCGCTCCCGGTTACCGTGAAGTGGCAGAAACCCGGTGTGCTCCCCGAATTTACGCTGATGGTTCCGGGCTGTGACGCGGAGATGGCGGAGTTGGTGAGCACCAGCGAACCGTTGCAAGCCGTGGCTCCCTCGTAGGCGTCGAAGACCGCCGAGGAGAGTGTTACTGTAGCTGTGCCGCTGCTGATTGCCGGGTGCAGGGTTGCGGTCCCGGACGCGGGAATCATCAGGTCATCTGGATTCAGGTACCACTCCGATGCAGGCTTAGACGTCTCGGTTCCGGCGACAACCAGCAAAGTAATGCCGTAGGGAGGGAAGGTTTGCATCGCATTCCAAGGCGTCGAAGCGGACGGCGCGATCGCGCTCGATGCCGTCGAGCTGAGTGTGTAGGCCTCGTACGTTGAGGGGCTAAAACCGTTGAGGCTGAATGTGACTTGTGCCGCGTTGATGGGGTCCTTGTTGACGACCATGATTGTCATGACCGTGCCGGTTGAGTTGAGGGCGGCGTAGCTGGAAAACAGATTCGGATCGCCGTTGTTCAGGTCGGAGATCGATAACGTGCCGAATCCGTGGTGTGCGCCGTCGTAGTTGCCATAGAGTTTCAGGGCCTGATAGTTGGGATTAGTTGACGACGGCGCTCCCCAGCGTGAAGCAAAGGAGAGGCCCTCGCGGCCCATGACACCATACGCATCCGCATCGCCCAGCGCGGTCGAGAAGTCCGATTCGTTGTAGAAAGCTGCGCTCCACTCCGTGAAGGAAAGGGGTGTGCCGGGATAGATGGCGTTGACCATGGCCTTGAATCGCGGAATGCGGAAAGCAATGGAGTAGTCGGGCTGCATGCTGGTCGCCCAAGGCTGATTCACCGTGCCGGAAGTGCTTACATAAGTCGGATCCCAGTAATCACGATAGATGCTTGCGGAAAGGGCCTTCTTTTGGGCATCGGTCATGCCGGTGGTGTCGGCATCCGGATAGGCATGGATGTCGAAGACGTCGAGTGTGCGCGAGCCGTTGATCTTGTCCAGCCAGTAGACCTGGTTCAGCCACCAGGGCAGGAAGTCCACGCCCCCATGGGCCGCCTTGTCGTCGCCGGAGGGCCCCACGTTCCAATAGAACCACCAGCAGCAGGAGACCGGGCCAAAACGTACCGCGGCCGGATCCCAGGTCTTGAGATTCGCCGCCTCAGATTCATACAGATTGGCCAGTTCGTCGTAACCCGAGGCTATGGGGTGAACGTCGCGATGGGAGCCGCTCCAGATGTCGACCTCGTTATCCATGTCGTAGAAGTGGCAGGAAGTGATCGTGGTGTAGGGAACCGTGCACGTCCCGCTGCCGAACGCCGTCGAGAGCGCCTTGGCCCACGCGTCACGGTACACGCAGTTCCCCGATGGGCAGGGCTGGCTGGGGCTGTTGAGCAGCGGATAGTAGGCCGAGGTCACGGCGGAAGTGGTCACCGGAGTTTTGCAGTCGGTTTGCAGGCCGTTGCCCGCATCTGAGTTGTAAGGATCGGCGGAGCACTGCTTGCCATAGGTCGCGACGGAATAGCTCCAATTGTGGTTGGTGCTGTTCTCGGATTCTTTGGCTACCCAGTCCATCATCGACATCGTGGTCAGCGCATGGCTGCCGGCATGCTGCACATCTGTGATGAAATGTACCGAGTCATTTTCCGTGGTGCCTAAACCGAAGTCCTCGAAGTACCAGTCCGCGCCGGCGTTGTAGGTGTGCAGTTGCCAGTTGTAGTTCGAGGTAGCATTGCCGCCCCAGCGGGCCAATGAGGTGCCGGAGTCGGAGAGTGTCGTGGTGTCGCCAAGGTTGCCGCCGTAGATGAACGAGCTGATTGCGTGGCGATTGGCCAGAACGTCGATATTCACCGCGACGCCGGTACCACTGGCGGCGGAGACCGTGACCGAGGCCGTTCCCGAGGCACTCTTATAGATCGCCGAACTGGCGGAGTCCGGAGTGTATGTTCCGGTCAGCGTGTCGGAGCCGGTGGCAAGCGCCCCTGCGGGAATGGTAACGGTCGCTGAACCGGAGTTGAGAGCGACTGCGCTTGAAGTGTAGCTGCCGCTGGAAAGAACCAGCGATCCGGTGGGTAAGCCGCTCGAACCTGAGACGGCAATCGCTACCCCCAGGCTCTGTGCGGCTGTAATACTGCTGGCTGCGGGCGTGACGATGACAGTGGGCGTGATCGCAGGCTGAGTTACCGTGACCGAGGCGGATCCCGAAGCGCTGTTATAGGTTGCGGCGCCGGCAGCGTCCGGAGTGTACCTGGCGGTAAGCGTGTCGGAGCCAGAGGGGAGCGATCCGGCCAGAATGGTGACCGAGGCCGAACCGGCGCTGAGCGTGGCGGCGCTTGAAGTATAACTACCGCTGGAAACAACCACCGATCCGGTGGGCGTGCCGCTCGGGCCGGAGACCGCAACAGTCACGCCGAGGCTCTGAGCGTTTGTGATACTGCTGGATGCAGGTGTCACTGTCACCGTTGGTGTGGTGGGATTCTGGTTCGTCCCTCCGCCCCCCTGGCCTCCCCCATTACAGGCCGCGATTGAGAGAGCAATTCCTAAGCGAAGAAAAGCGGCAGAAAAGCGTGCAGATTTGTTCATACAAGTCCTTCTTACTTTGGATCAGGTCAACCGATAGTTCTGCTCGTGCAGCCTCACTGGCGGCTGCCCGATAACTTACTTCGCCCGCCCATCACGGAATCAGGTCTGCTTCCAGCGGACCAAGAACTACTGCCCCTTCATATTCGCGATTGCTGATGATGCCTTTCCTGGCGCCCGTGATGTGAATCCTTTTCTCCTGCCCGGTGCTGTTCACAAAGAGCGTTCGGCCGTCGACGATCCGGGCATACACTCCATCGGGAGTCTCAGGGCCGGGTTGAATGCCCACGAGCTTATAGACATGATTCAAGACCGGCCCAATCGAGGAGGCCTTTGACTCCGTGGCCAGGTAGACAGCGTTCCCCTTGCCGAACCTGTTCATGGTTACGGCCGGCGAGCGGTCTGTCGCGTTTGTGAATCGCGCAAGGACGGTCGCGGTGGAAGGCTCGAGCACTTCATAATGATGCACCCCCGCGTCGATGGAAGCGCCGTCCAGTTCGAATTGCAGGGGAGACTGAACATCATAGAATGCGTTCGTCTTCAACCCAAAGACGTCGCTCAGGTGGCCTGGCAGCGGGGTCTCGAACCATTGTCCATGTTCGTCAACCTTAGCCGAAAAGGCTGTCATCACGACGGTGCCGCCGCCGCTCACGTAGTCCCGAATCGCTTTGGCGCTTGCGGCGTCCATGACGTAATCGGCGGGCACAATCACCAGTTTATAGGGAGAAAGGCTGTCGTTTCCGATGTTGATGATTGCGGTGTCTATGTTGGCGCGAAACAGTGGCTCGAAGGCGCCTTGCACCTGCTCGGTATACAAAGGCTTGAAGTATTGAAGTGTCGTATTAGACGGCCCGTTGGGGTGCGAATCAATGAAGGAATCAAAAGAGTAGGCGATGGCGACTTCAGGACGGGTGTATCGCGGAAATCCGAATTTCGAAAGCTGCCTGAATTCCGACGCGATGCGCGAGAACTCGTCGACTTTCCACGACGGCGTGCCATCATGATCGACCAAACCGAAAAGCGCCTGTTCCTCGCCACCTGGATGGCTATTGAACGTCCATGCCAGAATTCCTTGCGCGCCCATCATGAGTGCGAGATAGGCGTACATGCGGCTTCGCCTCGGCGTTCCGTAGTAGCCGCCCCCGCCCGCCGTGAACTCGTTGAACCAGATGGGCGTGGTTAGATCTCCTTTGGTCATCAGGGCGCCCAGCGCTCCGCTGATCGGATCGCTTGGATAAAACCCTTCAGCACCGTAGGAAACATAGGACTTGTATGTGGCGAGATAATCAAAACCTCGTCTCGATGCCGTGTCCCATAAATTCGAGATCGATGGAATATCCGGCAAGTTGCGGCGCCGGATCGTTTCCAGTTCCTTTAGCCGCTCTACAGTAACGCCTGACCAGTAGCGATGAAGATCCAGGTAGCGCTCGGAAGGTCCCGGTCCGTCTGCGAGCGGCAAGTCGATGTCCTCGAAGCGATTCAGACGGCGTGACCACCGCTGCGTCGCCCAGGCTTTGTTCAATTCCTCAATGCTTCCGTACTTCTTTTTGAGCCAGGCAATGAAACGCTGGCGGTCGGCTTCCGAATACGACATGAAGCCGTTTCCGATCTCATTGTCGTAGCCAACCGCGATAACGGCGGGATGATGAGCATAACGTTTCGTCAGCGCGTCCGCGAGGATCCCCACTTCACGCACATAATCCGGGTCGCTGATGTTTTCCATATATCGTTCTGCGGGCGCCAGACGGGTGCCGTTCTGGGCCACGATGTCCACACCCGGATAGGCGCGGTGCAGCCAGATGGGGGCGGGAATGCCCGGAATATCCAGGATCACCCTTATTCCGGCAGCCTTCATCTTGTCCATGATCTTGTCGAACCATTCAAATTCAAATTTGCCTTGCGACGGCTCAAACGAATCCCACGAAAGGTCCCCCATGCGCACGACATTGAAGCCGGCGCCCTTCATGATCGCGATATCGCCATCAATTTGTTCGGGCGCACGATCGATGGGCTGATAACAGGTGCCCACAAAGAGCTGGCCAGGGCCGGGCCAACTGGGGTGAGGAGGAGGATTCTGCCCGGCCGCCGGAGTTGTCAATGTTGTCAGGAAACACAGAGAAAGCAGCAGTTTCTCGAAACAATTTCGCATTCCGTCGCCTTAAGAGTTGCTCATATCAATGCCTGTTCAAGAGCCTGGAATCTACTGATTCAATCCGTGTGCGCAAATGAAGCCTCTTCATGCATCACCTGTTGAATCATCCTTTTGGTCTCATCGTAGTTGACAGCCGAGAGGTACTCCGCAAGCTTCTGATGCAGAGCCCACACGGTTGCATCAAGCGCCGCCAAGGTATTGGGAAACACGGATGAATCAGATAACTTGATCACTCCGTCCGGCTCGTCCAATCTTCTTATGGCAGTCACTACATAGTCCATGCGAAAGAAAGCAGAGGGATCGGATGCTGACCCGATATCCGCCCATAAATCCCGGTGCCGCGCATTGTAGATGGCTCTCGTAATCCTAAGCCGAAAGTCGCCGAAGTTCAGGTAGATCTCCGTGTACCATCCTCTCGGATCAGTTGCTCCTATTATTACTTCAGGATCAAGATTTGTAACTGTCAGCACCATCTGTTTTATTACATCCCGACGAAACTTGAAGACAGTTATGAACCCGACTGCAGCCGCCAGCCGCTTTGTGACCGATGAGATGAGAACTCGAAAGAGTCTGAAGATGGCGGATAGGGCTTGGCCGAAGCCTTTATCACTGCCTCTTTGAGACCGGTCGGTTAGCGGAGCTTCTGGCATTTCCTAAACCTCGTCGGCTCAAAGACGGACCAATCTCAGCAGCACGATATCGTTGCTGTTCATCGGAAACACGATTTCCACCGTGCCATCGGGAGAACTGTGCACGATGTTGTCCGTCACCGGCAGGTCCCGGGTAAGCTCGTTCAGATGCGTAATCTGTGTGGCGTTTAGCTCTTTTGGCGAACCCATCTCGATGTAAGCCGTGTATGCATCATTGGCGTGGTATCCGGTCCGATAGACCTGAACCCGATAGGTGGCCCCAGGTGCAACGTGCGACACTTCCAACTTCACCGGCGCGGCTGGATGAGCGGGAACCACTTTTGTGTAGAACGGCCGGTTGCTCACCTTCTGATAAGGAAGTTCAAAATCCCAGATCACCGCCGTAAGGTCTCCACCCTTTGTGGCAATCATCGCTTGCGGATCGCTGGTAGCGACGCTGTCTCCTTGAAGTGCATGAAGGTACTTGTAAGCGAAGAACGCCGGCTTGCGAATGCCTTGCGGGTTCAGAAGCCCGAATCCGCCTTGAAATGGCGCGGTCGGCGGCCCAGGTTCTTCGAACAGATCGGTATAGGTCCAGTAGCTCATTCCCTGCACCTTCCCCTGGCACGCCTTGAGCTTGGTCAGGATGTAGGGCCCACTGATGTAGGAATCGTGCACAGAATCCCGCGGCGTGTAGCTTGTGCTCCACTCGGTGAAATACAGAGGAAGGTTCGGAAAAGGCGAAGATGAAATCTGCTCGCGAACGCGCCGGACGTCTCCAATGATTGCATCCGGCGATGCCGAGAGCTTGGTATCGCTCTTTCCCTCTTCGTCGAGAAAGCCGCCGTCGACGCCATAGGTGTGCGTGGTTACAAAGTCGACCGCAGCGCCGCTCTGCTTAACGTGCGCCAGGAATTCAGGAACCCATGCTGCTCCCGCGGTCGAAGGACCTCCGACGCGCAAAACCGTGTCAATGGACTTAATGGTCCTTGCAGTCAGGTCATAAAGTTCGAAATACGCCTTCTGATCGGCGCCTTCCCAGAATCCGGAGAGGTTGGGCTCATTCCAAACTTCGAAGTACCAGGTGCGTACCTCATCCCGCCCGTAGCGCTCCTCAACGTGGCGGATGAACGCGTCCACCAGGCCGTGCCAGCCTGCGTGATTCGGGTGCGATGTGTTGCCGTTCCAATAGAAAATGCTGTTCTGCGATGTGGCAAGCGCCTTCGGCGTGAAGCCGAGTTCCACGAAGGGCTTGATATGGCGAGCCTGCAGGTCGTCATAGAGCTGGTCGATCTTCGTCCAGTTGTAACAGGGTTTTCCGTTGTCGATTCGCACCGTTCCCAGGACATCGTGGAAGATGGCGTGAAATCGTATATATCGGAATCCAAGTTCATCTACCGCGAGTTTGAGCTGTGCCTCACTATCGTCACGAATCAGTGTTCCGGGAAAATCGGAGCCGACCGACAGATCAAAGTAGCGATCCACCGGGCCAGTCGGGTTGCCGATATTCGCAATGATCACACGGTTTGAAATCTGAGGGGATTGAGCAACACCCGACAAGCTGAACGCAGCAATAAGCCAGAAGAGAGAAACTGCTGTATGACGTCCCAGAAAAGAATTGAACACTTGAAGTGCGCTCCGATGAATGATCCACTCTCGCGAGTCAGGAATAAAGGATTGTCGCCTGCAAAAAGGCCGGGATGACCAGATCCAGCCATCCCGTAGGAGGCAAGTGAGACAGCCTGATAATGCATGTGGAAATAGCAGCCGCGATGCGCAGGAGTACCGCAGGTCTCCTGAAGCGACACTATTCCGATGAAATGAACCGACATGATCATCCACAGGGCAAAAGGCCGTGTGAAGTTCATTCTTGTACGAATGCCCTGATCCGCTGTACGTGATTGAAAACAGATCATGTACGAAGCACCAAGTACTTGTTACACGAAGATGGGAAAGAGGTAACGTTTCGGGTGGAGGTTCAACTTCATGCCGAAAAGCACCTCAACTCACTATTGACCAGATTTGAAGTTGGCCATGCGTCTCCGATTCACGCGCAAATTGACCGGCACCTTCTCGTCCTCTGCCTGAAAATATATTGGCGGCCTGGATCTGAACTTCCCTAGAATTACTCAGTGATCCACCGAGGGAAAATTGATCTGCGTCTCATGGAGAGGCGGGCATGCTTGATCGGGTCAGTGCTTCCGCTCATGCTTTGCGCCCAACCCACTCAACGTCCCGCCGCGCCTCTCCACCCCGGGCAGGCCTCCCCGACACCCCACTTGCCCGTCGATTCCGATCCGGCCGTGAGCTTTCGGGACGTGAGCGCCCAATCAGGTGTGACGACGATTCCGCATTCCTCTTCCGAGCGGCGCTACATCGTGGAGACCATGGGCGGTGGCGGTGTTGCTCTTCTGGATTGCGACAACGATGGCAAGCTCGACATTGCGGTTGTGAACGATTCCACGATCGACCGATTTCTGGCGGGGGGTGATCCGATGGTCACGCTCTACCATCAGGATGGAAGCGGCAGAGATCTCCATTTCACCGAAGTCACCACGTCTGCTGGGCTCACCACCCGGGGGTGGGGAATGGCAATTGCAGTGGGCGATTACGACAACGACGGTTTGCCTGACATGTACGTGACCGGCTACGGCCGCAACGTGCTCTATCGCAACTTGGGTGGTTGCAAGTTCGAGGATGTGACCGAACGCGCCGGCGTCAAGGTGGGGGGCTTCAGCACCGGCGCCGCCTGGGCCGACTACGACCGCGACGGCCACCTCGATCTGTTTGTTGCCCGCTACGTGCACGCGGACCTCGATCACCTTCCCCCTCCTGATCCGCATGCGATGGGCTACCGGTCGGTAATTCTCCAGATGCCGGATGAGATGGAAGGCGAGAGCGACTTTTTGTTCCGCAATCGGGGCGACGGAACGTTCGAAGACGTGTCGCAAAAAGCGGGTGTCAGCAATCCCGGCAGGCTGCACGGCATGGGCGTGGTGTGGGGCGACTACGACAACGACGGCTGGCCCGACCTCTACGTCACCAACGATGCCGGCACAAACTATCTCTACCACAACAGCGGCAATGGCACCTTTACGGAGAACGGGATTCTTTCGGGCACTGCCACAGGCGCGCATGGAGAGATCTATGGCAATATGGCTGCCGACTTCGGCGACTTCAATCGCGATGGCCGGTTCGGCCTTGTGACGACCCGTTATAGCAGGCAACCGGTCAGCCTGTACCGCAACCTCGATACCGCCTTTACCGATGTTGCCGCCGAATCGGGACTGGCCCAGGCGACTCTCTCGCCAGTAAAGTGGGGCGTTGGTTTCGGGGACTTCGATAATGATGGCTGGCCCGATATCCTGATCGCCAACGGCAATTTCTCTTCGCTGATGGACAAGCTGGAGACCGAAGTCAAATATCGCGAACCGATCCAACTCTTCCGCAATATCGCCGGTCGAAGGTTCGAAGACATTGCCAACAAAGCTGGCCTGAACGACGGTCCTCTGCAATCGCGCCGTGGCACGGCGTTTGGTGATATCAACAATGACGGCGATCTTGATGTCGTGGTATTCAACGCAGCAGGACCGCCATCTTTGTTCATCAATCAGACTCGTAACGCGAATCATCGCGTCCTGTTCCGTCTGGTTGGAACGAAGAGCAACCGCATGGGTATCGGCGCCCGCGTCACGGTCTCTTCGGGAGCCATGGAACAAGTGGATGAGGTCCGAGGTGGCGGCGGCTACAACTCGAGTAACGACACGCGGCTGCATTTTGGCCTGGGCAGGGCAGCAACGATGAAAAGAATTGAGGTGCGATGGCCAAGCGGAGTCAAGCAGGTATTCCAGAATATCCCCGCAGACGCTATCTACGAGATCCGTGAGGAACAGGAACTGCGAATGCTTACGCGTTTACCGGCTCCCTCAAAATAGCCGATCGACGGCCCAAAGGACTCAGGGGCTCGTCTACAATTGGAGCGTTCACATGTGCGGTACACGGAGAGTCCGGCTGATTTTGTTCCTGGCTATTGCGGTGGCGGCGTTCGGCCCTGTACGGCTCGAGTCCCAGGAAGTCTCGTTGCAGGCCCTCTACGACCAGGCCGGAAAGGCTCTCGATGCAGGAAACACCGCGCAGGCCATCAAGCTCTATGATGAGTTGCTGAAACGTGCTCCCGATTCGATCGAAGCCCGCACCAATTTGGGTGTCGCTCTCGCGCAGGAAGGACGATCCGACGAAGCGGTGCAGCAATATCAGCAGGTGCTCGCACGAGACCCCCGGAACGAAACCGCGGCTCTGAATCTGGCTCTCGCGTTGTACAAGCGGGGAGATTTCAGCATGGCGCAGGGCCAGTTCGATGAGTTGCACAAGCTCCATCCCACCAATCAACAGGCCTTCTACTTGCTGGCCGACTGCGACCTGCGGCTGGGGAAGTTCCGGGACGCGATTGCGCTGGTCGAGCCCGCTTACGAGGCTCATCCTGACGATCGGGCAATCGAATACATCCTCGGCACTGCCTTGATCCAAGATGGGCAAACCCAAAAGGGCGCGGCGGTGATCGATCGCATGATCCGCAACGGAGATTCCGCCATTGCCAGTGTTTTGGTGGGCACATCGCAGCTTGCCCGGGAAGATTACAAGGCCGCGGCAGCCACGCTCCAGAAGGCTCTCGATCAAAATCCGGATATTCCTGGAGCATGGACTATCTACGGACGAGCGCTGCTGGCCAACGGTGAGTTCGTAGAAGCTAAGACGGCGTTCCGGCGCGCGCTGAAATCGGACCCCAACGATTTCGATGCCTGCCTGCGTCTGGGAGCGGTTCTGCGCCACGACGGCGATACGGAGAATGCCGGGCCATATCTCAAGCACGCAATCATGCTTCGCCCCGACTCTGCCGCCGCCCGATTTCAACTGAGCGCCCTGGACGCGGCTGCCGGACATTTAGAAGAGGCCAGGAATGGTCTTGAGAAGCTCGTTCAACAGTGGCCGGATTTCCTGGAGGCCCACATTCAGCTCGCCATCGTGTACACGCGACTGCATGAGCCCCGGAAGAGCGAGCGCGAGCGCCGCATCGTCGTCGAACTGAACGATAAGGCACGCGTCAAGGGGCCGCAACCCGAAGGTATTCCCTAATCCAAATGCGCTCGGTTAGCGAGGCTCTTTCACCTGGAGCACTTGGTCGACAGCCACATTCTTGAGTGTCTGCACTATTCCGGAGGGCCAGCGGATTTCAATCTCATCGGCAACGCGCGCGTCTCCGAGACCGAAGTGAACCGGCCCCGCGCTTGAGGACGCGTAGCCACTGGCTGTCGTCATGTGATTAAACTGAACCTTCCCCCGCGACGTGAGCTTAATCCGGGCGCCGATGCCGTCGCGATTGCTTTTGGTTCCCTGAAGCGAGAGCTCAAGCCAGTGATTGCCCCCTGGGCTCTCGTTAATCCAGATTTCGGCCGGAGCGCTGAGCGCGGAGACAACGATGTCGAGCTTGCCATCGCCATTGAGATCGGCAACGGCTGCGCCGCGATGTCTGCGCGGCGGCTGGGCGTCGAAGCCGGCTTCCTCCGTGAGGGCCGCCCATGTTCCGTTGAGATTGCGAAATACGGTGTTGAGCTGGTCCACATGAATGCGGTCCGCCATGTTAGGAGACGCAACATCTCCCCGACTCACAAAAATGTCTTTCCAGCCATCATTGTCAAAGTCGGCGATGTTGACGCTATACCCAGACATGGGATTGCTGAGCAGTGTCATTTTGCTGCGCGCGGTTACCTCTTCGAATGAGCCTCCTGAGACATTCTGATAGATGGGGAAGGTTTCGTTTTGAAGGGCCGAGAGGGCAATATCCGGATAACCGTCGTTATTCAAGTCGCGGAAGTCGCACCCCATCCCGGAGATCAGGTTGCCGTGCTCCGGCAGGGCGACTCCGAGTTCGAATGCAACCTCCTCGAAGTGGCTGTGGCCTTTGTTGTGGTAGAGGAAGTTGAAGAGCTTGTCGTTGGTGACAAAGATATCGGGCAGGCCATCGTTGTCATAGTCCGCGATCGCCACTGACATACCTTTTCCCGGATGAGCGCGGATGCCGGCTTGCTCCGAAATGTCGCTAAACGTGCCTTTGCCGTTGTTGAGGAAAAGCTGGCTCGGCAGTTCTTTGTAGAACTTCGGGTGGCAATACTCGGGCTTCTCCTTGTATTTGCATTCGGGCTCCTTGGCGCCGTCCCAGGAAAGATAATTGACGACGAACAGATCGAGAAGGCCGTCGTTGTTGATGTCGACCCATGCCCCTGCCACCGACCAGAGCGGCCCATACTGTTTGTCGGGATGCATCAAGCCTGCCTTTTCGGTAACGTCACTGAACGTGCCGTCGCCGTTATTGTGATACAGCGTGTTCCGGTAGACGCCTGCCACAAAGAGGTCGTCATAACCGTCATTGTCGTAGTCTCCGACGGCAACGCCCACATCGAAACCTGTTCCCTTGAGCCCGGCCTTTTCGGTCACATCGGTGAATGTACCGTCGCCGTTGTTGTGGAATAGACGATTCCAATACTTGGGCGAGTCTTTCTTAAGGGTGTTGATATTTGCGCCATTGGTGAAGAAGATGTCCGGTTTGCCGTCACGGTCGTAATCAAAGACAGCGACACCACCAGCCATGGTCTCCGGCGCGTGCCGCTGCGGGGTTTCACTACTGTCGAGTGAAAATGAGATGGCATGCGAAGAAAAATGAATCGGGGAAGCGGGTGGCTGTTGGGAAAGTGCTCCGGCTTGAAACGCAATGAAACCGCCCAACAACGTAGCAGCAAAGGCAATGGTGCGGTTGGTAACCTGAAACAAAAGTCGAAATTGCAAGTACACCATCCCTCAGGGCTACAAGCGGCCATTCGCTCGACGGAGATTAAAACAAGGCTAACTCAAAACCGGACCATCGCGGCCTACTTTGGAGCTGGCTGGTCCCGCGGGGCGTCCCCGACTTCACTGGGGCGACTAGACGATTTGGCGTGATAGAGCCTCTCAAGCTCCTGCCTCTCTCGGTCCGCATCTTCTTTGCGCCCGGCGGCGCCATAGGCGCGAAGTAAATCCCAATGAATTCTGTTCACTGACGGATCGCTTTCGCGCGCGGTTTCCAGTTCCCTGATGCCGTCGCCCGCGTTGCCCTTGGCGATCAAGGCTTCCCCGGCAAGCATGTGAGCGGAGGCGCGCTTGGGCTCGAGCTTGATGGCTTCTTGCGCGAGCGCCAGGGCGCGGTCGAAATCGCTCTGCGCGATCATTTGCTCCGCCAGACGAACCCGGGCGAGCGCGTGCCAAGGAGAAATCTCCAGCTCACGCTCGAACTCGGGTACAGCTTCGTTGGGATGCAACTGCATGAGGGAGGCGCCATGGAGGAAATGAACGCCAGGCTCGTTCGGATACGCCGAAATGAGCCGTTTGAATTCCACTTCGGCGGTTTCATACTGCTGGGTTTGCACCGCCAGCACGGCCCTGCCCGCAAGATCGACCAGATCGCGACGGTCGGGCGGTATTTCCGTGGGCAGAAGAGGCAATCTGAGTCCCGCCAGCCCCGCCGGCTCAATGAGGGACGGATCTTGCAAACCGGATGCCAGCATCTTTGACAGCATATCCAGGCTGTCGTCGTAGCGCTCGAACCGGGTGAGCAGGGCTGCGACTTCATGGAATACCGACTGCACCATTTCTTTGCGCTCTCCCATGCCTTGTGACATGGCGCGTTGCAGATGATCGAGGGCCCGCGGATACTCGTGCAACTGGAATTCGCTCAAGCCCAGCAGGGCCCATCCCGGACCCGCGTCGGGCCGAATGGTCAGGAATTGGCGCAACACATCGCGCGCCTTCGCGTATTGCTCCTGTTCATAAAGCAACGAGCCGAGATACCATAAAGCCTCTTCCGACTCAGGCTGTTCGGAGAGCGCACGCCGAAATAGCTCGATTGCTTCGTCATTGCGGTTTTCGTCGCGCGCTTTCTCGGCGGACTGGAGCGACTGATCGAAACTCTGCCGCGATGACGCCGTCGTTTGCTGCGCCGCGACCGCCGGGCCTGTAAATGCCCCTGCAACAAGGGACCCGATGAGCAGCACCTTGCGAATCAATGAACCTTCTCCCGCGATTCGCCCAGCTTCACTTCAGCCGGCGCCATCACTTCTTCCTTCTTCGTCAGAAGCAGGAGGGCATCTGACTCGGCCTTTGCCTCCTGAGTACGTCCCAGTTTGCTGTAGACCATCGCCAGATGGCCGCGCACACCAGAATTGCCGGGCGCGATGCGTTTAGCCATCTCCAACTCCCTCAGGCTCGCCTGAAGATCGCCATTCGCAAGCAAGACGCGCCCGGCCAGATCATGCGCTTCCGGATTGCCTGAATCGGCATCCACGGCCCGTCGCGCAAGTTCACCCGCCTCGGCCAGATTGCCCCTCTCCAAATCCATCGCGGCGATCGCGGTCAAACTTGGCACGTGCAGCGGCGAAATCTTCAGCTCCTGGCGGTATTCGCGTTCTGCGTCGTCGTTCTGTCCTTCCAGTCCATAGAGGGTTGCCCGGAAGTAATGCACTTCGGGCTGGGTTCCGTAGCGAGATTCCAGCCGGGTCGCGTATTCGTTTGCGCGGGGGAAATCCTGGGTCGATAGCGCCGCGTACAACGCCGCCCTGCCGGCCAGCCAAACACGTTCCCGATCATTGGGAGGGTAGTCCTCAGGAAGTGAACGCATGCGCAACGAGGCTAATCCCATGGCCTCGGAAAGTTCCGGATTGTTGCCGAGGCGTTGCGCCAACGGACCCATCAGAAAAAGGGATTCAGCAAACCGGCCCTCTCGTGTAAGCAACAGAGCAAAGTGAAATTCGGCAACATCGCGAAACTCGGGCGTTCCACCCCACCCCGCTCTCGCCCAGGAGCGAAACCGCTCCAAGGCACTGTCGTAGTTGCCTGTTTCGTATTCGCACAGGCCAAGAAATGCGAAGGCCGGGCCATGGTGCCGGGTGCTGGCGAGAAGGTGCTCAAACGCCGCGCCGGCCTCAGAGAAACGGTCCTGGTCGTAGAGCAGGGTTCCTAAAGACCACCATCCTTCGAACCAGGACGGCCGCAGCTTCGTCCCCTCGCGGTACAGACCGATCGCCTCCGGCACGCGTTCCTGGGAGCGGGCTTTGTCGGCTTGCCTGGCAATCGTCTCGAAGCGGTCTGGAATGGTGGCAGCGGAAGCGACCAGAGAGAAGCTGATGGCAAGAACGGAAAATATAGGCCGCATAAAAGGATCATAGCTGGGGCGGCCTGATAGACCGCCCCAGCAAATTGGTGAAGAGATTAGAAACTGTACTTGGCCGACAGTTCCAGAATGCGATGGCCGTAATGGGCTGTCGCATAGCCGAAAGTGCTGGCGTTCGTCAGAGCATGCGAATTCTTATCGAAACTCAGCGTAAGGTTGGGATCACTCGAATAGAACGACAGCAGGTCGTGGTTCAGGAAGTTCTTCGCGGTAAAGCGGAACTCCACATTCTGGCGCTCGGAAATCGCAAAGCTCTTTTGCGCCGCCACATCGCTGCTCCAGTACATGGGACCGTGGAGGCCCGGCATACGAGTATTGCCGATGCCCGTGTCTTGCCACGGGTAGGAGAAGCAGTTAGCGTTCGCAAATTGGTTTTTCTTCAATCCCAAGCTCGGATCGCAGGTGAGACGCGGTGCGATCTGGACATCCGGCGAACCGACACTGTAGACCCCGTTCGGACCATTTTGAATGTTGTAGTAATAGCTGGAGGCCGCCGACAACTGCGCGCCGGACTGGAGCTGGGTGATTCCGGAGAGTTGGTAGCCGTTGGCGGCGCCGTTCATCAGCCGGTTGCCGAGGTGCACCTTCGGCGACGAAAAGACATAAGACGCGTTGAAGACATGCGTGCGGCTGTAGTTGAGGACGGTCCAGTACTCCTTCTTGCCCCAATCCTTGAAGGCGCCTTCGGACGTCGGGTTTCCGATGTTTTTCGACCAGGCATAGTTAATGTTGATCGTGGACCATGCGGAACTGTGCGTCAGCTTGGTCTGGAGCGAATCATACTGGGAAATCTGGCCGCTCTCGTTCGCGTTGATGTTCTGGTAATAGGGGTAAGGACGGAACCGCTGCTGGCAGGATGAGTCGTTGAGTCGGTCATTTGTCGGATCCGCGTGAGTCGCGTCCAGATCCGAGCATTTCGCCGTCACTGTTTCGGCGGTCATAGCCCCGATCGGAACGGCATTCATGTTGACGCTGACTTGGCCCGCTGCGGAGTGGTTGCCGACGTAGGAGAATTCGGCTATTACCTTATTTGGAAACTCCTGGTCGACGTTTAGGCTGTAGGTAACTGTGTACGGCTGATCCTTGTCCCTTGTGTCCAGAACGGTGATGGAGCTGTTGGCCATCTTCGTCGCGACGCCAAAAGCCACGGCAGGCGCGCAGTTCCCGTTAGGTGTGTTGATGCCGGTTTTCTTATCGGTAGTGGTGTCGATCCCATTAGGCTGGTCGGCCGCACACGAATTGGACGATCCGCCCGTGTTCTTGAACAGATCGATGTCTTCCCAGGTTGCAGCAGTGCCCGGGGCGTTCCAGCCGACCGAACCAAGCGCCGTATTGGCCGCGCCGAGATGGGCGTCCTGCAAGTTGACCGCGTAGCGGTACATTCCCCAGCCGCCACGCACCACCGTCTTGCCATTGCCGTAAACGTCGATCGAGGCGCCGACGCGCGGCGAGTAGACCAGGAAGTCTTCCGTTACGCCGGAGATGGGAGTACCCGAATTGAGGCTGTGCCACGAAACGCCCGGATTCTGGGCGCCCGATGAGGCCTGCGCGCCATACTTCGATGGGTCGAAGGCAGCGATTCCGTATTTGTTGTCGGCAATCGGCGAGCCAAAGTGCTCGAAACGCAGGCCGTAATCGAGGGTGATGCGCTTGTTCAGCCTGAACTTATCAGTGGCATAGAAGGAAGTTGACGCCTGCGCCATGTGCGCGACGGGCGGAAGTGCCTGCTCGTAATAGCCCTGGCTGGCGCCCATCAGGATGTCGGCATAGTTATTTTGCGTGTACTGCCGGTTCCAGAAGCCGTACCCGAAGACGCCCTGATACTGGCTCCAGGCGTCCTGCGCATTGTAGATGTTTTCCCATAGGAATCCGAACTTCAGTTCGTGGGTTTTCAGGACTTTGGAAAGGTCGGCGCCACTGCTCGGGACTCCCTTTTCGGCGTAAAAGGTCGGGTGATAGTCGTGTCCGATATCGCCAATATTCGGAATCGAGCCGCTCCAGCTAGTGGCGACTGGCGCATTCGGATTGCCGTAAACGCCCTTCAGCGGGAAGTGCATCTCATTGCGGAGAACCCTGCTGGGAGTCTGGGGCGCGCCCGGCATATCCATGTGGGTGTAGCCGAAACGGGCTTCCACCGTCAAACTTGGCGATAACACATGTAGGAAATTGAAAGTGTAGAAATCGGAAGTGTTGGCGCTAAGGTCCTGGCTAGGGGAAGGAATGACCCAATTCCCCGAACCCACCCACAAGCCCAGGGGCTCGATTGCGGACTCCCGCTGCCGGCCCCAGCTGATGTAAGCCTTGGTACTTTCGCTGAAGTTCATGTCGAACTTCGCCAGGTTGTGCGTGGAGTTCTGCGACTCCTGCACCGGCGTGACGTAGTTCCATCCACTCGCGTTCGGAACGGAGAGATTCGCTGCCGGGAGGCTGTTCTGCATCCACAACTGCGCATTCGGATCGATGCAAGCTGAGTTCATTTTGCCGTTGGTAATGGTGCATCCGGGTCGCTCCGCGAGCAGCGCGGCATCCGTCGGCTGCTGCGGAACGCTCGCGACTCCGTATCGTCCGGCGATCGTATAGTTCGGCTGAGTAGCCCCACTCCAGGCAGGAGAGCCCCAGTTGGCCATAGGACTGAAGTCGCCAGTCTTGATCATGTCCGCGGTCGGCACAAAAGCGTCGTTGATACCGCCGTCGATCAACTGCCGGTAGTTCTCGAAAGCCTCGTGGAAGAAAAACTTAGTGCCCTTGGAGTTGAAACGGGTATGCGGGATGATCACCGGACCGCCCAGGGTGAATCCGGGGTAATAGTAGTGGCCCGGGACCATGAGGTAGCCCTTTTTGAAGTCGTTCGTCACCTCTTGAGCCTTGTTATCGGCTTCTTCCGCATTGAGAGCCTGGTTGCGGGCATAGAAGTGGAAATCGCCATGGAACGACGAACCGCCGGACTTGCTGAGGGTGTTGATCACCACCGGGCCCTTGGCGTTATCGGCCCCGTAGTTCGAGGTCAAAATCTGGATCTCGGAGATCATGTCGGGGTTGGGGTTCACTGGGGTAGCGTTGCCGGGCGCGCCCGGATCCTCGACGTTCTGGCCGTCCTGGTTGATCGAGATTCCCGTGCCGGCCTGTCCATTGATACTCACGGCCGACATACCACCGGCGCTGCCGTTCACTGTGAAACCATTGATACCTATAATCGAGCCGTCCGAGGCCGGCCGGTTGGTGCCGCCCAGTGTGATCTGCGCGGAGCCGGGGATGATTCGCAGAATCTCCGTGGCATTACGCCCGATCAGAGGCTGTTTCTGAAGGTCTTCAGAGGTGATCGTTTCGGTCTTCGCACCGGAGTCGATGATCTCGATCTGGCCGGCGCTTGCGGTGACCTCGACCGTGACGGTTTCCGCGCCGACTTTCAGGGGAATTGAGAGGGTCCTCACGTCCGAGGCATCCAGGACGATTCCCGTCCCCTGCCACTTCTGAAACCCCGTGGCCTCGACCGTGACGCTGTAAGTCCCAATCGGCAACTGGACCGCCGAGAAGTAGCCAACCTTGTTCGTTACAAACTGGCTTACGATCTTGGTGGCGTTGTTTTCCACCCTAACTTTGGCATCGGGGATCACGGCTCCGTTGGAGTCCGTTACGGTCCCGGATAGACTTGCAAAGATTGATTGCGCAAATGCCGCCGGAGGCCCCGACGGGAGCAGCACAATCGCGATGGCGATAAGGCAGGCTCGAATACCCGCCCAGACACCACTGGCCAACCTCGAATGATGTACGGAAATCATCTTTGTCTCCCTATCCCTTGCTCATCGCAAATCGCTGAAATGCACCCGGGTGCGCCTCCGTTGCCCTGCAAGGACGCCCAGTATGTCTGGTTCGATTTGCCGACTTTTTGGCTCCTGCTTTGTCCAGCTTTGCTGCGTTCCACCTCTCCGGGCGCTAGTTGATAAGAGGGTGTCCTTTTGGGTCGGGGCCAGATGTGAAGCACGACATACACACGGCGCGGGTGGCGGGTCCCCCCCCGCCTTTCCTCCGCCTGGGTGAGTTTTCGACAGGACGTATGACTCGACTGAAGCGTAAACGTATACCCACCCTGCCGTTGCTTCGGGATCTCGGCATAGCTCTTCGTGCAGCTTCATTCTGGAAAATAGATCGACACGAATGCTGAACAAGACCAATAACGATACGGAAGTTCAATCTTGTACGGAATGGTTTAATGCTTGTACGCCATTGAAAACAGGCGACGTACTAAACAGAAAGTACTTGTTACACAGCCCCGCATCAGCTTCATTGGCGGACAACATACATTGTTGTTGGGAACGTTGGTGCCAAGGACTTGCCGTTCCGTCTGCAATTCATACCCCGGAACGTCGGTGATGTCTTGACGCGCTCAAAATCACCAGGCGCGACGCACCGTTCGTTTACTGCTGAGTTGGAAGAAAAAGGAAGTGAATTTCACCGTGCTTCGTCCAGAACCTCGATCCCGGACACCGTCGCATTGTTCACAATGGGTTCAAAGGCGAGGTTCACCTTCCCTTGCGCTGAAGGCTTTAAGTGGCGGAAGGTTTTCGTGACTTCGTGGAAGCTTCCCGCCTCCCGGAAAATATCGAAGTTGTCCAGCAAGGTTTGCCCATTACACATAACCTTGAAAACCCGGCCATTGCTCCCCGAAGCGGGGACCGTGAAGTAAAGCTCGGCAAAATGGAGGACAACAGTATAGGTGTCTCGCACGTCGACCGGAATCGCGTAGCTGAAATGCCCAAATCGTTCCCCGGCAAACAGGTCCGGGTCAGGGGTATCCCCGAGCGGATGCGTCTGGTCGGCAACGCGCAGGCGCCCATTCATGAAGTAGTTATCCGGATGCCAGAACTGACCCTTGCTGTCAGTCAGCGGCGTGCCTTGCATGATCAATCGTATTGGTAGTTGGGCGCGGTGCGGAGAAGCCAGAATCTCGATGGCATGCAGTGTAGGCGGTCCCATGGCGCCTGAGAACTGAATGCGGAGAAAGCCATCATGCCCGGGGGAGATATCGCGGAATACACGCTCGTCGGCGATGTCTACCCCCATCGCGTCCACGTTGATGTCGAATCCCAGCAGCACATATTCGCCGTTTATCGATATGTTGAATGTGGAGACGGCTTCGCTGGGCGTGGAGAAGAACAGGTGCAATTCGTAGGAACCTGGCTTGAGCGGGATGCTGTAAGAAAAGTCGCCGGTGCGCGAATGTTCGAAAATAAACGGATCGCTGGTTCTGGCGAGGGGTCCAGGTGCGCGTTGCCAGATGCCCCCACCGGAGAAGAATTGATCCGGATTCCATACTCGCCCGGCGCTATCCGTGCGCGGTGGTCCGCTATATCCCGCCAGCAGTCGAATCGGGGCGAACGACGCATCGGAGGAAGAAGGCAGCGAAACCGCCGCCGACTGGGCGTTGCCTGACGTTGACCCCTTGCGGGACTCTCCCCGATGAGAATACAGAGAAGCTCCCACCGCACCCAGAACAACGCAAGCCCCCAGTAACCAATATTTCCAAGAGCGCCCAATCGAGACAAGCGGTCGGCTCTTGACGTGAAGATCGGATTCAGGCGCAGTCGGGAGGGCTGCCAATGCGGGCACCGGCTCCAGTGAAGCCAGCGAGGGCCTTTCTTCCGGCTTGTGGACGAAAACCGGAACGTAGCTTCCTGCCGGCAGAGCCATCTGGATCGGATGATCTCTCCCCTCCGTCTCGTAGAATGTCGCCAGTCGTTTTCGGAGCCGGTGAGTCTCGACCCTGGCGATCGCATCTTCTGCCGCGTTGAAAACGGTCTTTGACCGCCCCAAAACCTCGGTTGCGATGTTGTATTCGTTGATCTGGTCGAGTTCGCCGGAAAAAAGCTTCTCTCCCATATATCGAAGCAGTTGCGACAGCCGTGGCCACCTGGCCAGCGCTTCAACGACACGCTCCAATTCGGCGCGTTCCGCTTCGGTAGGTTGTGACTTGCGTTCCAGAGGAATCACCACGCCTCAAATGGGGATTTTCACACAACTCTTTTCGTAGCCAGATGATACAGACAGACTTTATGGCTAGCAACCTCCGATCTACTTCCCCTGCCGACCCACAGGCCTCGCTCTGGCCAAGGACGCTCAACGACGAAGTTCGAGACCGTCGATCATGTTCCCGTCCCATTGATTTTGAATACATATGCGAAGTTGCACGGCGCTTTCTGCGGCAGCTTGACCGTGACCCCGTCCGCGTCCCGCGACCATTGAAGGTTGGATTCCGACCCGAGCAGTCCTATTCTGGCGATGTTGCCAGGGTAATAAGGCGAATTCGAACTCAGGGATTTGATCGTTAATTTGCCGTCTTCCGGCCACGCCAGGGCGATCGCGTTTACAGTGTCGCCCTTGGTCGTGAAGCGTATATCGCCTGGAATATAGGTGGGAAGTGCGCCATAAGCTTCTCGGGTCAGGAGTCGGGGAAGTGATTTCTCAAGCTTGTCGGACGATGATCATGGCCGACTGCGCTATCCCAGCGCAACTGCCCAACTCCCCAAACCGGCCCCTTCCCTCCCGGCGGCTTTGGCACCATCCCCTGCGGCGACTCAGGAACAAAGCCCTGCGGCGAGCGTGCTCTCCACCGAGATGCTGGCTGCTGCGCGCAATGGCGACGTAGCCGCCGTTAAGCAGCTCCTTGCAAAAGGCGAGGACGTGAATGCCGCGAACCCCGACGGGGTGACCGCGCTGATGATTGCCGGGGCCGTTTGCAGTTCGATCAGCACCGGGTCAGCAGCGCTGAAATAGGAGCATGATTGGCCTATGGTAAGGATTGCTGTCTTAGCAGCACGGCCGCGCAACTCTGTGACAAACGAAATCCTATGAAATGTCTTTTTCCTTTAGTGCATATCAGATCGAACCCAATATCCGACCGCCACCCTGAAATTGGTCGTTTCGCTGGGAGCGTTATGTCAAGGGTGAGGCACAGGACCAGCGCGCGGTTCAGCAGTCACCGCCATTCGATGGGTTCTCACTCTTGCCGACCGCGAGCGACTCGCGATGTAGGCCCGCGCCGCGAATATTTGGGCCTCTGGTTCCTTCGAAGAAACGCTTCGACTTTTTTGGCACTATTATGCAACCCGTTCCAGAGCCTCTCTGGCGGCCGCATCACGTTAGGCTGGTGCAACGGCGACTGCAGACGGCCGTTCTCTTCCCTGAAGCCCTGACGTGCCTCGGTGCTTGAAACATCCAACCATCTTCAACTTGGGCAGTATCCAGAAAGGAGCTTTTCCATGGCGTGCTGCAATAATCCGGTTCCCCCGGGTTGTCTTCCTCCGATCGCCGATCCGCAATTGATCGACAACTTCAGCAGGCGTTTCAACACAGCCACGTGCCAGGCGCTGATCCCGTCCGCGGCACACCCGGTCAACGGAGATCTGTCGCTTTCCGACAAGTGCGGGACCTATTCCAAAGGGATCAAACAGGCAAGCGAAGGAGTGGTGGACCCGACGGCCTTCGCCAAGTTTCAGGCGGCGATCGCGTCGGGGAAGTTTTCCGATTTCGAGATGGTGCCGAAAGGAGGGACGGCAAAACAGAATGGCCCAATGGGCGCGTACGCGCGGGTGTTCTGCGGAGCAGACAGCAGCTCGTTCGGCGATCCGCAAGTGCCGGCGCCCCCATCTGTTAGGAGTCAACTCTATGCGACGGAGCTGGTGGAGTTGTATTGGGCTTCGTTGCTGCGCGATACGGCGTTTCTCGACTACGAGAACAGTTCAGTCGCCCATGACGCGGCCAAAGAGCTATCCGGGGCCCCGGGCTATCAAGGCCCCACGAGCGCTGGCAAAGTGACGCCCGAAGTACTTTTTCGCGGGGGCTTCGCGGGTGAGACGACTGGCCC
Source organism: uncultured Acidobacteriota bacterium (assembly GCA_963706455.1). GTDB lineage: Bacteria > Acidobacteriota > Terriglobia > Terriglobales > Acidobacteriaceae > Telmatobacter. The sequence continues at coordinate 50,252 of CAVPNO010000082.1, forward strand.
GTATATTTCGCAACTGCTGGTGACGCCCACGAGATTTGGGGCGGCGGCATATGATCAGCGCTACATCACGTATCGCGCGGGCGTGGATTATATGACCGACGAAGCCTCGTGGTACCAGATCCAGCAAGGGATATCGACACAATTCTCCAACCAGGAGGAAACGGTTCCGCGCTACCTGCGCGACGGCCGTGGACTTTCGGCGTGGACACATGTTGACGAGTTGTACCAAGCGTACTTCACTGCCTTCCTGGTGCTAGAGTCCCTGAAAGTTTCCGCGAACCCTACGGGACCTTATGCCACGGCGATGGCGCAGAAGCCCTTTGGAACATTTGGCGGACCGGACGTTGCGGCGGTGCTTGGCGAAGTGGCGAAGTGCGCATTGAACGCAGTCTGGTATCAGAAGTGGGTGGTGCATCTTCGCCATCGGCCTGAGGCGGGCGCTGGCCTGGTTCACCTGATTAACAATGGGAAGTCGTTTGGCGCGACGCCGGACGCGTTCGTATTTAAGTCGAAGGCTCTCAAAGCCAGCCACCACAAATACGGCAGCTACCTGCTTTCGCAGCCCTTCCCGGAAGGCTCGCCGACTCATCCGGCGTATCCGACGGGGCACGGGACGGTGGCGGGAGCATGCATCACCGGCCTCAAGTTCTTCTATGATGCCGACAACTATGTGTTCGCGAATCCAGTAATGCCGAATTACGATGGGACGGCGCTGATGCCGTGGACGGGGCAACCAGGAACAGGGGCGCCCGGCAACCTGACGCTCGCTGGCGAACTGCATAAGCTCGCGCACAACGTCTCGTTCGGTCACGGCATCCATGCTGGAATTCACTGGCGCACGGATACCGACTCGTCCATTCTGCTGGGCGAAGCGGTGGCGCTGCGTTTCTTGCAGGACCTTGCATGCACGTATCGAGAGCCCGTGGCCGTGAAACTGACAACGATCAACGGGACCCAGGTAACAATCACTAATTAAGAGATTCTTCGCGGCGTTGGCCGGTCACAGGACCGGCCAACTTTTGGGCACGTATTGGAAAGCAGCAGCGCCTCAACAGCGGGAATACTTTCGTCCATTGCTTATCGTCTCATCTCTCACCACGACTCTCTTGCTCAGAAAGTACGTAGAGGCTGGATCCTCCTGAATGCCTCTGACTGTTCGTCAAGTTAACTTTTGCTTTGCCTCCCAATCCAGCGCTAACATTGTTCGCCGAATATTTAATCGAACAAGGAAGCGGCTCGTATGCGTGGAGGCTAGTGTCTTGGTTCATTTTGATGGATTTTTCTGACGTACATGGATTCCCGACGCGCACCTGTTTGTTTTGCCGAAGAGAAATATATCAATCAAAACTCGGCCTCTCTCTCCTGATTACTATCTTTTGATCCTTCTCTTCTCTTGGCTTCTCGTTTCTACTCTCAGGACATCCGTCGAAGCGCAGGAGCAGAGGCCGGCCTCCGCTTCACCGGCCGCGCTCAGAATGCATTAAAGTGGTCTTGCCGGTCGACAATTTTGCAGCGAACGGCGAACTGAGTCTTAACTGTATGTCTCACTAAAGGGGCAGCCCCCTCTACGGATCACGATTATGCGAATATCAGACTGATCAAATCGTCGCTCAAACCTGCCCCGACTGCTGCTGGCTCTGTGCACGACGAGCGGAAAAAGCAACGGCAAAAAACACACCCCACAGATTCGCAGCAATTGACAAAGTCACTCCATATCAGGTCTCGACAGCGCTCGCTGTGCAACCTGCAACGTGCTGTAATCGGGGTCATCGATTTCAGACCGTTAACTTATGTGCTAACGTCTTCTTAGATACGGGTTTTGGCGGGACGTTCGCTCGGACGAGGCCTCGGGTGTCAAGTGACGGGCGGCGATTGATCGGATCGAGGTCCACATGGGGGCGGATGGGAATTCTAGTGACACTCAATCATCGAACCCTCTATCGGTACGAGAAGGCTATAGCTCTCGGACCGCAGGTAATTCGGTTGCATCCCGCACCCCATTCCCGAGTTCCCGTTCTTAGTTATTCGCTTGACCTCACTCCGCCTGACCATCTCCTCAACTGGCACATGGATCCTCATTCCAATCGGATTGCGCGTGTTCTGTTTCCGCAGAAGACGACCGAATTTCAGGTCGAAGTGAACCTGATGGCGGATCTATCACCGATTAATCCATTTAAATTCCTCCTTGAGCCGGGCGTTGAGGAATACCCCTTCTCTTACGAGGTGGGGCTGGCCAAAGATCTCGAGCCTTATCGGTCGGTGGATTCGCCTGGTCCGCAGCTCGGGGCGTTTCTTTCCGAGTTCGAAGGCGAGAGGTGCGGGACGATCAGTTTTCTATTGAAGCTGAACCGAAGAGTCCGTGACGATATCGCCTACATGCCCAGACTGGCTCCGGGGCTTCAGACGAGCGAGGAGACGCTGGAGAAGCGCTCTGGCTCGTGTCGCGATTCCGCATGGCTTCTGGTCGAGTGCCTGCGGAACCTGGGAATCGCATCACGGTTCGTCTCCGGGTATCTCATTCAACTTGCCGTTGGCGAAAGCGGGTTGCCTGGCAACAACGACGGCCCGAAAGCCGACTCAGCGGACCTGCATGCCTGGGCAGAGGCATACTTACCGGGCGCTGGTTGGATTGGATTGGACCCGACCTCGGGCCTGTTTGCCGGCGAGGGCCATATCCCGCTGGCCTGTACCCCCACGGCTCGGCAAGCCGCGCCCATCGAAGGCACGGCGGCGCTGCCCAGTACGAACTTCAGCTACTCCATATCTGTTCGCCGTTTGAATGAGTCACGACGGCCGTCCAAACCGATTTCCGACGAAGAGTGGTTGCGGGTTAGACAACTCGCGCACCGCGTGGACCGGGAGTTGAAGGCGCAGGATGTACGCCTGACCATGGGCGCCGAGCCCACCTACGTGGGCATCGACGAAGCCGAGAGCCCCGAGTGGAATCTGGAAGCCGTGGGGCCCTTGAAGCGGCGCTGTGGGATGGGTCTCATCCAGGGTCTTCGGAAGAGAATCGCGCCCGGAGCCTTGCTCCACTACGGGCAGGGGAAATGGTATCCAGGTGAGCCCCTTCCCCGATGGGCGCTGAGTTGCTTCTGGCGTTCAGACGGCGTCCCTGTGTGGGAGGATTTCCGCTTTATCGCAAGCGAAGATCAGGACTTCGGTTTTGGGCCGGCCGATGCGTCCAGATTTCTGGAGGCCCTGACCCGTCGTCTTGAGGTGAGCTCGCAAAACGTACTGGCGGCTTTCAACCCGGACAGCGCGCCGGAGGATCCAGCGGGCTACATCCTGCCTATTCGCCGCCGGCAGCCGGAGGGCCATATATGCTGGTCGAGCCAATTGTGGTTCACCTTTCCCGAACGTCTCATCCTCATGGCAGGCGATTCACCCATTGGCTATCGCATCCCGACCGAAGCTGTGCCCTGGGTTGCTCCCGATGAACTCGAATACGAGTTCGAGCCGGCGCCATTCAATGACCGGGTCAGGCTCCCGCCGGTTGCGGCGCGGCGCATGGAACTGTTCGACATCGCTCCGGCGGCCGATCCTCTTCCGGCTGTGTCGCGCGCCGCCGACGAAGCGCCGGAGTTAATCCGTCCGGCTCTGTGCGTGGAGGCGCGGGAAGGCCGCCTGCATGTGTTTTTGCCCTATGCACCGGTTCTTGCCGACTATCTCGACATGGTCAGTGCGGTCGAAGACACGTGCCGGTTTCTGAATATGCCGGTCTGGGTGGAGGGCTACCCGCCATCGCTCGATCCGCGGATGCGATCGTTCAGCGTTACTCCCGATCCCGGGGTTCTTGAAGTGAACCTGCCGCCGGCCGCGAACTGGGACGAACTCGAAGACATCAATACCATCCTTGACGAAGAAGCCCGCCGTCACCGCCTGACGGCCGAAAAGTTCGATCCCGGCGGCGGACATAATGCCACGGGAGGCGGCAGTCACATCGTGATTGGGGGAGCCACCGTGCGGGACAGTCCCCTCCTGCGGCGCCCGGATCTACTGCGCAGCATGGTGGCGTTCTGGCAGAATCATCCGTCCCTGTCCTACCTGTTTTCCGGGACATACGTCGGTCCCACGAGCCAGTATCCTCGTGTAGATGAAGCCCGCATGGACGCTTTGTACGAGTTGGAAATTGCCTTCGATCAGATGCATGTCCGCGATTGCTCACCGCGAATTGTGGACGCCTTGTTCCGCAATCTCCTGGTCGATGTAACCGGAAACACGCATCGCGCCGAGTTCTGCGTTGACAAGCTTTTTCCGCCCCCGGGTCTCGGTTTGCAACTAGGCTTGCTCGAATTACGAGCATTCGAAATGGCGCCCCATGTGAGAATGGGTCTTCTCCAGATGCTGCTGATTCGGGCCTTGGTCTGCATGTTCTGGAAAACGCCGTTTGATGGCTGCCTGGTCCGCTGGGGCGTCGCGCTCCATGACCGTTTTATGCTCCCGTATTTTCTCAAACGCGACCTCGCGGACGTGCTCATGCAGCTGCGGCATTCCGGCTTCGATTTTGAAGACGACTGGTTTGCTTCTCAACTGGAATTTCGCTTCCCGAAGATCGGTGCAATCAAAGCGGATGGAGTCGAACTTGAATTACGTCGCGCGCTCGAGCCCTGGAACGTCCTCGCGGAAGAGACAGTTTCCGGTCGAACGGTTCGCAGTGTTGACTCATCGCTGGAGCGGATCCAGGTTAGAGTATCGGGAGCAGCCACCGAGTCCCGCTTCGCGGTTTCTTGTAATGGACGCCGCGTGCCCATGCAACCGGGAGCCGAAGCAGGTGTCTTGATAGGTGGCGTTCGATATCGTGCGCGGGCGTTGTCGGCGACGTTACACCCCACCGTTCCCGTGCATGCGCCCCTGATGTTCCAGCTAATTGACCACTGGATGCAACGTTGCATCGGCCAATGTACTTATCATGTTGAACCGCCCGATGGCCGCAGCTATTCCGGCCGGCCGGTCAACGCGGCTGAGGCCGAAGGCCGGCGCCAGGAGCGTTTTCAGGTCATCTCCCCGCCGCTCGATTTTACAGAAATCCCGGAGTCTGAAGCCAACCCCATTTTCCCCGGAACTCTCGACTTGCGGATTCCGCCGCCCGCACCAAAGAACCGGATCGAAACGCGGGGGTCTTTGTCATGACGGCCGATCTCTATCAAATTCCCCTGCGTTACGGGAATGCGTATGACGAATTATCGGCGGACGGCGTCACGCCCCGGCCGCATTGGGCGCACTTGATGGAATCCCTTCGCGACATCGGGCCCGATGAGTTGGGGCGGCGATGTCTGCGCGCGGAACGGCGCATCCGCGAGAACGGCATCACCTATAACATTTACAGCGATCCGCTGGGGGCAAACCGGCCGTGGGAAATCGATATTGTTCCTTTCCTCATCTCCGCTGAGGAGTGGCGTTTTGTGGAGAGAGCGATTATTCAACGCGCGCAATTATTGAGCCTCGTCCTTCAGGATCTGTACGGCCCTCAGGATCTGCTAACCAGCGGTCGTTTTCCCTCCGAGCTTCTCTATGCCAACCCCGCATTTCTTCGGCCAATGGTGGGTGTGCGTGTCCCCGCCCATAGTTATCTCCACATGCTGGCGGTCGATCTGGCTCGTTCGCCCGATGGCCAATGGTGGGTCCTAGCCGACCGTACCCAGGCGCCTTCGGGCAGCGGCTATGCGTTGGAAAATCGCACCATCGTCGCCGACATTCTGCCCCATGTCTTCCGCAACTCGAATGTGGTAAGGCTCGCACCCTTCTTCCGGGCGCAACGCGATGCGCTTGCGTCCCTCGCCTCATGCGGTAATCCGCGTATCGTCCTGATGACGCCCGGCCCGCACAACGAGACCTACTTCGAGCACTCCTACCTTGCTCGGTACCTGGGATTCACACTCGTCGAGGGAGCGGACCTCACGGTGCGCGATCGGCGCGTGTATCTCAAGACCGTGGACGGGCTCGATCAAGTGGATGTGATTCTGCGCCGCGTGGACGATAGCTTTTGCGATCCTTTGGAGTTACGCAGCGATTCTCTCCTTGGCGTGCCCGGCCTGGTTGGCGCCATCGTGGCGGGAAACGTAAGCGTGGCAAATGCCCTGGGCAGCGGGGTCATCGAGACTGCTGCGATCATGCCTTTTCTTCCCGGCCTTTCGCGGTACATGACGGGCGAGAATCTCAAGCTTCCGTCCGTTGCGACCTGGTGGTGCGGACAACCGTACGCTCTTGACTGGGTTCTCAATCATCTGGATCAGGTTGTGGTAAAGCCGGCTTTTCCGTCCCGCGGCATGGAGCCCGTCTTCGGAGCCGGGCTCGAGCCGGCCGAAAAAGCAAAGCTCGCCGAGCAACTGCGATGCGAGCCCCATGAATATGTGGCCCAGGAACAGGTCAATTTGTCCACTGCGCCGGTCTGGGATAACGGACTCTTTCAATCGCGCAGCGTGGTATTGCGAACTTACGTTCTGAATACAGGCAACGGGTGGACCGCGATTCCTGGAGGATTGGTGCGCGTCGCCGGAGCGCAAGGATCGGTCGTCTCCATGCAGCGCGGCGGGCACAGCAAGGACGCTTGGGTGTTGTGGGATGGCCCCGTGGACACATTCAGCATGCTGCACCCACGCAATCAACCGGTCGCGTTGCGCCGCGATTCGCCCGGAGTGCCAAGCAGCGTTGCTGACCGCGTGTTTTGGCTTGGACGTTATGTGGAGCGCGCTGAAAATACCGCCCGGATCGTACGCTCCATGGTGACCCGCGTGCGGCGCGCCGACGAAGCGGAGCTCGACTACCTGCGCCGGCTTCACGGTTGCCTGAACTCACGGCAGAGCAAGTTGCCCCGGGGCAAAAACAAGCGCCCCACTTTGCTGCAATTCGAACAAGAACTGGTCTCCGTAATTACCGATGTCAAGCGTACCGACAGCCTGGCCTTTACGCTAGCGGAAGTCGCCCGCGTCGGCGGCGGTGTTCGCGAGAGGTTATCGGCGGACATGATGATCCTGATCGGCCAGCTGCGGGATTCGGTTCCGGAGGAACGCAGTGCGCAATTCAGCGAGTATCCCGCCATCCTGAACCTTTGCCTGGAGTTGCTCTCCGCATTTTCCGGGATGGAACGCGAAAACACCACGCGCGGCTTAGGCTGGTTGTTCCTGAGCATCGGCCGGCGTCTGGAGCGCGCCATCTATCTGACCCGGGAACTCGGGCAGATCAGCCGGCCATTGAGCGAAGTGGAATGGCCGCTCCTGGAGTGCTTACTGGAAGTGGCCGACAGCTCGATGACCTATCGCTCGCGGTACTACACGACGCTGCAGCCGTTGGCCGTGCTCGATGTGCTGATGGCGGATGAGAGCAACCCACGGTCGCTCGACTTCCAACTGAAGCACCTCGTCGACCTTTATCAGCGGCTGCCTCGATCCCTGCCGGAAGACCTGCAGGCGATGCGGGATGCACTGGCGTTATTACACAGTTTCGATCTTCAGAAGTTAAGCTACCCGTTGCCCGGCGCCGCAACCGGCGCAAACGGCGCTGATGGCCTGCACCGGCTTGAAAATTTCCTGCAAGGATTAGAGCGACTGCTTCCTTCGTGGTCCGATAATTTATCGAGCCGGTACTTCAGCCACGCTCGCACGTTGCCGATCGCAATAGGCCTATGATCTACAAAATTATTCACCGGACCACTTATAAGTACAAATATCCGGTCTCCGTCGGCAACCATGTGGCGTGCCTGAAACCGCGCTCTCTGCCGCGCCACCGGTTAGCCCAGAGCGAACTGCAAATAAAGCCACATCCGGCGATGATTACCGAGCGAGTAGATTATTTCGGAAACCACCTTTGTTTCTTCACCGTGGAAGAACCGCACAATGAATTGGTCGTGGAAGCGAGGAGTGAAGTGGTGATGGAAGAGAACGCGCCAGCCTGGCCACGGGAGTCGCCTCCCTGGGAAGAGGTCGCCAACACCGTCAAGAAAGGTCACGATCCCGCCGCCCTAGAGGCCAACCAGTTTCGATTTGAGTCTTCGCGCATCCGGCTCAAGCCGGAGTTTGCCGCGTATGCGCTGCAGTCGTTCACCAACCGGCGGCCGATGCATGATTCGCTTCTGGACTTGACAGCGCGGATCCACGCGGACTTTCGCTTTGAATCAAAGGCGACGAATGTCCGAACGCCCGTGGAGGAGGTTTTTCAGAAACGGCGCGGCGTTTGCCAGGACTTTGCGCACGTACAGATCGCCTGTCTTCGTTCCATCCATCTTGCGGCTCGTTATGTCAGCGGATATCTTCGCACCTATCCGCCTCCCGGACAGCCGCGGCTCGTGGGTGCGGATGCCTCCCACGCGTGGGTGTCTGCGTATTGTCCGGGAGCCGGCTGGCTTGACGTGGATCCCACCAACAACGTTGCCCCTTCCTCAGGTCACGTGACACTTGCGTGGGGCCGGGACTTCGGCGACGTGAGCCCTCTCCACGGCTTGATACTTGGAGGCGGGGTTCATACTCTTAAAGTCGCCGTTGACCTGGAGGCGATCGAATCGTGATGGCGTGACCCGCCTATTGGTCGAGGTGGACAAGCGTCTCTTCGTCGGTCACCACCGAAAAATAGCACAGGTCGGCTTGCCCAAAAGAAGTGGTCATGGCGACATCGGCGGCGTCGCGGCCTGTTGCCATCAGGACGCGGCCAACCCGCGGCTGATTATTGCGGGCATCAAATGTCCACCAGCGGTTGTCGAGAAAGGCCTCGAACCATGCGCTGAAGTCCATGGGGGGGCGCGGTGGAACGCCGATATCGCCGAGATATCCCGTGGCATAACGGGCGGGAATGTTGAGTGCACGGCAAAAGGCGATGGCAAGATGCTGATAATCGCGACATACGCCGACGCACTCGTTATATACATCCAGGGCGGTCCTGCTGGGACGGGCTTGTTGATAATCGAACTCTATCCTGGTGTTGACCCAATCGCAAATGGCTTGCACGCGACCCCAGCCGTGTTCGACCTTCCCAAACAAAGCATGAGCAATGCCCGAAAGGCGATCGACCTCGCAATAGCGGCTACTGAGCAAGTGAATGAGGACGTCATTCGGCAAGTCACCCACCGGCAATTCGCAGGCCGACCAGTTGACTTCATCGGGGTCGTCTGAGCTTCGAATGAGTGTGGAGCTGGTCAGACGAAGTGGTCCTGGAGGCGCAACGAACCTTGCGCAGCGATTCCCAAAACTGTCGATGTAGTGAGTGATCGAAAGTTTGGGTTCGGTCTGCAATTCGTCCGGCTCGAGAAGATCATGGGCGCGCGAAGGATGGACGTTGAGAAGCGCTACTATGGCGACACTGGCCGGAACCTGAAATCGGATGTCGTATCCAAGGCGAATCAACATTGCGCGGTACCTCATGTCGATTAGATGCGGAGGGCTGGATGCGAGCGGTCCCGAGGCGGAAAGGCAGGACGATAGAAGCACTACTCCGTTAGATTAGATGCAACGAATCAGGAGTCCGTGAAATGGCAGCATCGCCATCCTCTGCGGCCCAACGTCTAATGCGTCCGGCACGGCAGCCGAATTCTCATCGCCGTTGTCCGTTCAGGCGCCACATGCCCCGAGATCCCAAAGAAAGCGGAGACTCCCGCACCGGTTTCGAGGAGCTGCGCTTTGAGAACAGTTATGGCTGATTCGTTTGTGAAGCCGGCGGGCCCGACGGGCAAGGGGATTGAGCTTCGGTCAATCGATCACCGGAGGTGACGCAACAAAAGTGCACCACGTTGCCGGCAGATCCAACCAACTTGTCATAGTGCCGAGTCAAAAGGTAAAGCGCACAGACACCTGTTCGCGACGAGCATTGGTGCCGTCAGGAAAGCCAGCGGGGTACCCTGTCCGGCTGTCGGGGAAGGAGTGAGCGTTTCATCGGAGTGTTCGTTCCGAGAGGACCATCCGCTTCGTGCTGTTCACCGGAGAAGAGCAGGGCTTATTGGGTTCCCGGGCTTATGTAGAACAGCATCGGACGGAGCTTCCGAACTTCGTTTGCGCTCTGGTCATGAATTGGGGCGCAGGCCACGATCACACGATTCCCGCTCGCTGGACATCGGGAGATGGAGAAACCATTCGAAGATTTGTTTCGCGCAGTGGACGCATTCAAATCCATCAGCATCTCTCCGGGCTTCTTGACGTTTACGGATGGATTTGCCTTCACACTGCAGGCCTTCCAGGCAGAAGCCTCCTGCAAGATTCTCCCAATTACGACAGAGATGCGGATTCGACAGAGGACTCAATGGGTTCGGTCAACGTCTCTGCCCTCCAGTTCAACACGAGAGCGCTTGGGCTTTCAGGAGTCTGGCTCGCAAATGTGACCGAAAGGCCAGGTAATATGCTCACGCGCGCCGAAAATGAACAGGCACTCCGCCCGGTGCAAAATGTTATGCAGATGGTCGGCGTGTGGCCCTACTTGTAGGGTGCTCATCTGACACCAGCTTTATCAGTGGATGAGTATGCCGGCGCGTCAATGAGAAGCTTGGTCAGTTGTTAGCGCGATGTTCGATTGGACCAGCCTCGTGGCGTTGTAACTATCTCGAAATGTACCTTGACTACAACCTTGCCAACGCCGTACCTGGCCAGGAATAGGCGTGGCGCCTATGCTGTTCAATCTCAGCCGACCTCGGCGGGTGATTGAACTTAGCAATCTCACTCAGACGGCGTCACGCGCCACTGCCGAAAACACACGATCCATTGGCGATACGAGTTTCGCACCTCGGCTTCACGGCGGCGGATTGATCACCAAGACCATGATCCCGCTCGCAAGCAAGATCTATCACTCGAAGACTTGCAGGCCACTGTGGTGCGCCTACAGCACATCGTATGTGAACTTTTGGTAGAGAATCAGTCGTTACGGTTCGCGCTCTTCACAGGGAGTGAGATCGTTGACGATTCTGCGGCGACAACGGTTCGCGCGCAAAGCCTTTAGGACCTCGATGGAGGCCGTGTCCCTGGATCAAACTTTCCGTTTGTAAGGGTGACGTACGATAGACGCGGCCTGATTGAACCAGCTCGATTGGGCAAAGCCAAGCGATGCCATACTTGAGTTGGCAACGGCGATAGAGCTCTTAAACGCGGACGGCCAGCCCTGATTCTACGCGGTTGCGCCCCTTGGCTTTGGCTTGGTACATTGCGTGGTCGGCCCGGACCAGCAGATTGGTAACAGCATCATCTTCGGCCCGGCTCCAGGCGAGGCCTATGCTGCAAGTGATCTTGAGCTTGTGTTGTTCGAACACGATTGCCTCGCTCAAAAGCGATTGGCGGATATCTTCGCAGCGTTCCAGCCCACACTCTTGTGGGGCATCTCGGAAGATAATGAGGAATTCCTCGCCGCCGTATCGACCCAACGCATCGGTATTGCGCACGGCTCCGGCAAGGCGCGCAGCTGTCTGGCGCAACACTTCGTCCCCAGCGAGATGGCCGAATGTGTCGTTTACTTCCTTGAAGTGATCCAAGTCGATCAGCGCGATACACACGCCGGCACTCCGTTCGCGTGCCTGTTCGCACTCGGCGGCAAGCGCGGAGAGAATGGCGCTCCGATTGAGCAGATGGGTGAGGCCGTCGTGGGTTGCCAACTCCCGTAGCTCCTGCGTCCGTTCATCCACAACACGCTGCAATTTCTGACGCTGGTGGAGTAGCGCGCGGTGGCTCCGGCGCCAACCGAGTACCACGAGCCCCAGCCCGAACATTCCAAGCAGAAAGTAGAACCACAGCGTACGCCACCACGGCGCTGTCAGCGTAAATTGATATGACGCTGGTGAAGAAAGGACGTGTCGGGCCGGATCTTCGACCACGACATGCAGTGTATATGAGCCTGGCGGCAGTTTTTGGAAGCGGACGAAGGGCGTCCTGGTTACAATCTCATGACTATCGAATCCTTCGAGCCAGTAGTGATAGAGGAGCGAGCGATTGCCTCGGAAAGTTGTCGCGCTGAATCGAAGCGTGACCGTACCGCCCTTCCATCGAGTGGACTGTCCGCTAATTGTTACTTCATCGTAGCGAAGCGGCTCAATCCGGGCGGCAAATGGCCTGCGCACGAGTGCCGCGGCAGGGTCGAGAAGATGCGAAAGCCCCTTTCCGGTGCCTATCCAGATAGAGCCGTCAGAATCCTCAAAGAAGGATTTGCCATCCATGTCGTTCCAGATGAGGCCGTCCTCATCTGTGATGCTGTAAATCTTCCCTTGGCTGACGACGTTGACACCATGATCGGTGCCTGCCCAAAGCCGGCCGAGATGATCGGTGTCTATAAACTCGATGTAATCCGATGTGAGCGTCGGCCGCGCGCGCCTTTCGGCTATGGCTGCCTTTCCGCCCACGATGCGGACACGAATCACTCCGGGCGCAATGCCCGCCAGCCACAACGAACCGTCAGGCGCTGGCGAAATCAGATCGAAACGATTGGGAACATCGGGAACCTCAACATGCGTGAGACTGCCATCTACCAGGTGATCGAGCCCGTGGTTCCCCACAATCCAGATTCCTGGAACATGGTTCACACTGCCTGCTACGTCGGGGTCAAAGATGAAGTCGTCCACCTTAATTGCGATTGGACCCGGGAGGACGGCCCGCGGAATGCAATGACGGCGCGGAACGCAGGTCGCTGTAAATAGCCCGGATGCTGTGCCAATCCAGAGTGTTCCGACGCTATCGACGCGAATGCGGTAGTTATACGTGTCCTGAGAGATGCGAATGTCCACAGCGTGATGCGCGTTCATATGGACGATGCTGCCGAGAGTCGAGGCAATCCACATGCCGCCCTCGTGGTCAGCGGCCAGGCTTTGTGTCGCGCCCGCTCCTGCCTGAGTTGGATCTTCCGGATGCGGCCCGCTACCGGGCCGGAGCGTATTCGCGCCAAGGTTGTCGCCGAACCACAACTGTCCACTCGAGTCTCTGACAATCCCGAAGATTGCCGGCGCATGAAGCCCTTCTTCCGCCCCGTAGTTCTCCCATTGGCGGTATCCAAGCGTCTGCAGGAGGCCCGAAGTCGGAGTGCCGATCCAAACTGCACCCTCGCGGTCGGTGAGCAGAGCCGTCGCTCCGTCAATGGGGCCCAGAGTAGTGGTCTTGGTTTCGGACCATTGCGAACCGTTCCACGTGGCGAACCCGCTTGCGGTGGGGCTCAGAATATTGCCGAAACTGTCTTCAGCGAAGCGTCGGGAAACCGTATTGATATCTGCCGGAAAGGCGGAAGTAAGATCGCGCACCTTGGGGTCCCCGGGTCGCCAAGTGACGACATGTTTGCGTCCGCGCGCCCACATTTGTCCGTTTCCGGCGCGGAACATCGACACATAGAAATCCGACGGAACTCCCTGCGCCGCGCCGAACGTGCGTATCCCGGTCGGACCGTACATGCAAATGCCGCTGCCGGAACCGAACCAGAGATGCTGCTCGGCGTCGAGCGCCATGCCGTTGGGATCGTCCACACTGGGAAATCCGGGATGCAGCTTGCCGTACGGCTTTGCCGTCCATTGTCGGGATGCTATGTCGAACGTGATCGATAGCGGACCCGCATTTGACATCAAGATCACCTCACCCGAACTGGAGGAAGCGAGCATCGAGTTCATTCCGACGTGCAAGCTCGCCCCTTGGTAGAGGAGCTCGTGAAAAACCTCGCCATCCCAGTGATAGAGGCCTTCTCGCGAACCTGCCCAGAGCGTACCGGATGTGTCCACGAGCAGATTGGAGATATTTGGTGTGCGAAAGCCGTCGGCTCTTCCAAATTCACGGAAGTAGCTGCCGTCGTAGCGGAAGAGTCCGTTCTGTGAGCCCACCCAGAGATAGCCTGCGCCATCCTGAGCCAGCGCAGTGATCGAAGGGTTCCCAAGTCCGTCCCGTTGGTCAAAAAGCCTGGCCTGCACACGCTGGCACGACGCCGTACTCGCGAGGAAGAACAAGGCGGCGGTGGAACCGAGAGAGACCAGGCGCGCTCGAAAACCCGAAATGCGTGTCGGTCGGAAATTGGGGGAATAAACCACGATCTCCTCAAAAGGGCGTGCTCGCATCCTTAGCATCCCAGCACGGGGTGGCCTTGAGACGTCGAAGTGATAGTTTTCCTTACAGCTGATTATCGGCGCGAATGCTGATTCATCAACCGCTTTCCAGGGCAATCTGCACCAAAGTTGTAGACCTTTAGTAATCAATGAATCGACCTGGTGACTAGATCTCGCGCCTAGCCACGTAGCGATTTCCTGGCACTCACCTTCGTACGGATGCAATCGGAGCGCAGTGCCGTTGAGGAAGACACCTCTCGTTGGCTCCACAGTCCCCAGCTCCTGCTGGATTCACTTGCGTCGACGGTTTCCGGGACCAATACATCCGATGACCAAAGAGTATGTGAATTTCCTGGTGACTGAACCTGAGGAGCTCACGCGGGAGGCTCTCTATGCGAAGGAACGCGCTCTGATCGCCGCGAACCGGGTGCGAGCCAGAGGATGCCTTCGAACCAGGTACGGCATGCAGCAGAGGCTTGGACTTGCACGAAATTTGACAAAAAACGCTCGATAAATGGAATACCGGCGGACCTAACGTTTGAAAAGCTTATGAAGCAGCGGAAGCGCAGTAGTTTAGCGAGTTCGCTTCGTGCTCAATTCATCGGGTTCGGCTGGCCGCGACCCTTAGGAGCTTTCAACCTGTACCTGAACGACTAGACAGATTCTCCTCCTCCCGACTCATTTAGCGGTCGAGGTGCCGGGAGACTCGGATTGCACCTTCCCAATTGGCGGTAATGTCGGCGCAACGCCCAAGTGTTTGGTGCCCCAGCCACACATAGCCTCCATTACCGGGATAAGTTCCTTCCCGGCATCGCTCAACATGTAGTCCACGCGGGGCGGCACGCTCTCCTTAGCGAGCCGGCACAGGATGCCATCGTGTTCCAATTCTCGAAGTTGAGCGGTCAACACCTTTTCACTTACACCCGGCAAGAGATCGCGGATTTCGGCAAAACGGCGCGAACCGAACCCCAGATGCCAGACAATTACCACCTTCCATTTTCCGGCCATGACATTTGAGGTAGCCTGCACGGGGCATCCGAAGTGGTTTTTCATGGGGTCGCTCCAGGGCTTACATATTTGTGCGTACTTCCCGGATCATCGTTCCGCGCTTACCTTCGGATTATAGGGTCTGAAGAGCGGCACGACGCTGCCGATTCGCAGTCTTTCACGGGTATTCCAAGCTTTTCGCATGGTTACGTGCTTGTTGGAGATGCAACCAGACAATACGCATTCGTCGACTGCCGGCCCTAGCCGCAGTTACAAGGAGGCTTGAAAAATGGAGCTGCCGTCGAACCCTTTCGCGATACTAACGTTTATTTCGGCGCCTGCGGTTCTTACCAACGCATCTTGCGTTCTGCTGTTTGGGACCGGAAATCGCTACGGCCGCGCAGTCGACCGGATGCATGAGTTGGCCGATCTGGTGGAGAGAGGGGAGGGTCTCGCGGAAGCAGAACTTCGCTTCCGCATTCGTCAATTGGAATCAGGCGAGACTCGCACCCTCCTGATCGTAAGAGCGCTTACCTGCTTCTATACAGCGGTCGCAGCTTTTGTAGCGAGCACGCTAATCTCGCTGATTGGCGCGGTGCTTGGGTCCGCGCGGATGGAGTGGGGAGTTGGGATCAGTTTCACTGTTGCTTTCTTCACCGGGACAGTCGGCGTTGCGGCCATAATCACAGGCGCAATCATGCTTGCCCGCGAGACTACATGCTCATTTACGGTCCTGCGCGAAGAAAAGAGCTTCATCAGCGAACAAGCGCAAGCAAGAGTCGCCAAGCTTGTCGGGTCGGCCTCGGCGCAAGAGGTGTGAAATCCAGGCCCACGAAAGGACAGGTTTTCATGGACAACGCAAACTCACGGATCAATTCGCAGGAAGCGGTGATTCTCTTCGCCGACCTTCAAGCTGGAATCGTTGAACTCACGCAAACCAACCCGCTTGACCGTTTGAAGGTTGGAGTCCTGGCACTCGCGAAGCTTGCGAAACTCTTTGAAATTCCTGCGATCGTGTCCGGAATTCGCGCCGGGGACGGAAGTTCCGCAAACATGCTGGCGGAGATCACCGAGGGGCTGGGCGTTCTTCCAACGTTTCACCGAACGACTTGTGATTCCTTTCTGAATAGCGAGGTTCTTTCCGCAATCGAATCTACGGGACGAAAAACTCTTCTCATTTCCGGGGTTGCGACGGAACTCGCCGTGCAACTCCCTGCGCTGACCGCCACAGATCAAGGCTACAGGGTTTATGTCGTGCTTGACGCCTGCGGGGGAATGAGCGAGCGTACCGAGCAGGCTGCGCTGCAGCGCATGGCGAAAGCAGGGGCGACGACAGTCTCGGTGATGACGCTGGCAGGCGAATTGGCGGGAGATTTCCGCGAGGCCCATGCTCGACAGGCAATCGGAATTCTCTACGAGATGGCCAAGTCTTAAGAGCCATGAGCGAACTACTTCAGAAAGAGGGGAGAGTCTAATGCGATCAGCCGTACTGTTTTGTTGGCTCTTTCTACCTGTCCTGGCTAGCGCTCAGAGCTTCCAGCAGTGGAACGAGGTTGACTTTAGAGCGACATGGCGGAATGCCGATTTTCTGGTTCCGGTGCTGGCGCGAACGGATACACACCTGCCGAATCCGCAACTTGCGGCCACTGGAATCACCGTCGATATGCCATTGCGATCGCATCTTACATTGACCGGAGGCTACCTTTTTGCGGACGTTCCCCAGCTTCCAGATAAGGTCCATCTTCCGCTGATCGCAATATCCGCGACGGTCCGTTTGATGCGGTTTACGCTCTCGGACCGGAATCGGTTTGAGAAGTTAATTGGATACGGCGACTCCCCCGTTCGCTACCGGAACAGAGTCTTCCTTGATAGGCCTCTAGGAGCACACGGCCGATGGCATTTCTTTACTGATGATGAAGTCTTCTTCAATGTCACTGCCGGAAGCTGGAACCAGAATCGCTTCCAGGCTGGCGGTGGCACTCGGTTGAACCGTCGCCTGCTTCTTGATCTGTACTATCTGCAGCGGGCTCCCGCAGGAGGCGCGGCCAGGACCAATGTACTGGGAACTACATTGACACTGAGGATCGCGTCCAGGAAAGAGAGAGGATAACCGTGAATCAAATGCGCCACGAAGACCCGGGATCTGGAGAGTCCCTCGAAGAGGGTCCAATGACTAATCCGAAAGGTAATTGGTGCAAGGAAAGGTAGAATGTGGCATGTCGTCTTCTCCACAAACCGCGACCTGGAGATCCGGGATTCCTATTGCAGTCAATTTGCCCGATATGACTGTGGTCGGTCCGACCGACATGGGCATACCTGAACACGAACATCCTGGGATCCAGATCAGCATGACTTTTGTCGCGCATTCACCGCCTGGAACGACGAAAGCCGTGTGGGGTTTTCCCAACTTATTTTTCGTTGCACCCTTCAGGAATGCCTCATGGAAGAAAAAGCGATGGCGCTGAGTCTCTCGCCACCGTTTTCAGCCAGGCGTATATTGAACAAGCCGCCGACGAACTTCTGAAACGGCCATCCTCCGAAATCATCAGCGCTCCCTGCGCGGTCGACCCAGTTATTGTCCATGGGAATGGTTCTTCGCGGCGAGCTCTTACAGGGGCCCGTCCGCGATCCATTACTTGTGGAGGCGGTAGGGGTCGTATTGACCGGGCATCTGGTTCGGCGCTGGAGTTCGCAGCCAAGTCCTCGGCAGGTGAAAGGCCAGTTGTCGGCACGCCAGATTCGCAACGCTCTGGAAGTCATCGAGCACTCTCTGCCTTCTGGCATTCGCGTCCGCGACCTTGCAAAACAAATCGGCACTGGGGACTCACCAGTTCACGCGGCTTTTCCGGCAAACGATGGTTTGCAGTCCATACCGCTTTGTGATGTTGCGACGGGTTGCTCTCCGTTTAAAGAAATAGAAGAGAGAGCCCAGAATCATTCCAGTCTTCTTGGTTGAGAAGGCGTGTTTTCTGGTAAAGACATTGCTTCCGTTGGTAGAGATTGCCCTCGAACTTGGCTTTGTAAGCCAGAGCCATTTCACATCCGCATTTCATCGCGAAATGCGAACCAACCCCGCTTCTTATCGATCAGCGTTTCAGATCGCGGTCCGACGCAGGGTTTCCTCTTGAGTAGCTGCCTCGCCCGACCAGCAGTAGTCCGTCCAGTGGGAAAGCTCTCGCCCTCAAGAAGACTGGAATGATTCTGGGCTCTCTCTTCGATTTCTTTAAACGGAGAGCAACCATGAGAATCGTAGTCAACGTACCGGGTTCCGATGCTTCGTGTGGATCAGTTGATCAGTTCATGAAAGCTATATCGGCGCCTATCCATCCGTCTACCAGCAATAGACGGCAACGACGTCCGGAGCGCCGGCACGCTGGTTTGTGGCGGTAGTATGCAAAACGATTTGTATGTTTTTCTTTTCCCAGCCTTTGGGGAAGGACTTGACCAACGCCGAAATGGACTGCGGATTGGTAACGAACTCAGCAGCGGCTTGTGTACCCGGGTATCCCACTCCTGCAGCCACAATCACTGTCGTGCCGGCCTTGGAGTTCAAGACTCGCGACACGATCGCATAGTCCTCTGTGAAGTCAGAGTTGCTGGACCAGCGCTTTCGAGGGTCCGAGCGGTCCACAATGGCGCTACGTCCATCGAAGACATAACGCAAACTCTCAGTCATGGTAAGGGTCCAGGAGTTGTTGTGTGCGCCGACCAGAATGGTGGGGCTTTCACGAAGGTCACCATACGCAATGTCGCCTCCATACCGTATGTCGAATTGTCGGTTGCGACGCACCAGCACGGCCTCGATCTTTGTGATCGCCGCGACATCGCCAATGGTGACGAAGATATCTTTCGCGGGAAATAGATCCTGAGCGTCGATCTTGGTGCCAGGAGGCAACGGGATATAGGATTCGAATCCCATTTCCTCAGTGTGGCTCCGGGGGTGTTGGCGGTACGCCTCAGAGCAGCCGCGCATGCGTGCGCCTGTGCCAAACCAAGGCGTAGAAGAGTATCTGGAGCATTAGGCCCGTGGCGAAAGCGACGGGATAGGCGATCCAGACCCCGTCGAGACCGATGCGGTGGGACAAGACATAGGCCACCGGCACCTCGACGCCCCAGATCGTCGAGATGGAGAGGACCGTTGGCCACAGCACGGTACCGCTGCCGCGCATCACCCCCTGCAGCACCTGCGACACCCCGAAAACGAGATAGCTCCAGAGCGTGATCTCCAGAAGGCGCACCGCGATCGCCGCAGTATCGGGCGCGTCGATGAACCAGGCCACGACCGTGCGGGAGAACAGATAGAGGGGGGCGATGAGGCAGCCCCCCATCGCCAGGCTCAAGCAGATTGCCGTGCGCGTGATATGCGGCAGCTGCCCGGCGCGGCCGGCGCCGATCGCCTGGGCGCCGAAGATCGATGCCGCGATACCGACGCTGATTGCCGGGAACTGAACATAGCCGACGATCTGGTTGACCGCGCCATAGGTGGCGGCGGCGTCGGAGCCGAAGGCGTTTACAAAGAAGATGACGGCGACCTCGGACAGCGAGACCAGGACGATCTGCATGCCAGTCGGCACGCCGAGGCTGAGGAGCGTCTTGAGGATCGGCCGATCGATCCGGAACTCAGCGAAGAGCGCGCGGTCGGGCGCCAGCGGGTCGCCGATGCGCCACAGGTGGATGAAGAGCCAGCCGAGTGACACGAGATAGGCCGCGGCCGCGCTATATGGGCCGCTGGTGATGCCGAGCCGCGGCAGGCCGGCCCAGCCGCGGATCAGGCTTGGGACGAGAATCAGAGAGAGCGCGGTGCTGACGAGCAGCGCATAGAACGGCGAGCGCGTGTCGCCGACGCCGCGTAGCAGCGTGCTGTAGGCGATGAAGACGAACAGCAGCGGCGTGAAGACGAACATCACTCGCGAATAGGCGAGAGCGGCCGAGAGAATATCGGCGGCGTGCCTATCGCTGCGAGGATGCCGCGCGCGAGCACGCCGCAGACCGCGGCAACCACCGCGCCCGATAGCGCGCAGATCGTCAGCGTCGTCCCCGCGACCCTGACCCGCTCTCCATCCGCCGCGCCAAAGGCCTGCCCGACCAGCACCGCCGCGGCATTGGAGAAGCCGACCAGGAATGAGATCAGGAAGAAGAAGATCGAAAAGATGCCGCCGCCGCCGCGAGCGCGGACACGCCGATCATCTGTCCGTAATAGACGGCGCCCATCGTGCCGGCCAGCGACTGCAGCATGTTGCCGGCCACGTAGCTGCGGAACAAGAACATCAGCATGGACCGCCACAAGGGCGCGTCGGCTTCTCCCGGCCGTCTCATGGATCGCCGCCCTCGTGCTCGGTTCTTCCGCGGCGGGGCCGGGGAATGCGCGGGCTCATGCCACGAGCGGCACCGCGAAGCAAGAGATTGCCGCGATGACGATGGGCCCCGGGCCGCGGCCGCCGGATTGACAAGCCCGGACCCGGTCCGTTCAATGCTGCCGCGTTTCTCGAGGATACCGATGATCGTCCGCCCGCTCGCCGCCTTGCTTCTCCTGCTCGCCGCCGGCGCGGCGCGTGCGCAAGAGGACAACACCCTCAACATCTACAACTGGTCGGACTACATCGCCGAAGACACCATCAAGCGCTTCGAGACCGAGACCGGAATCAAAGTCGACTACGACATTTATGACAGCAACGAGGTGCTCGAGGCGAAGCTGATGGCCGGCCATTCCGGCTACGACCTTGTCGTACCCTCGGCCAATCCGTTCTTCGCCCGCCAGATCCTCGCCGGCGTCTATCAGAAGCTCGACAAGGAGAAGCTCGCCAATTACGGCAATC
>CAVPNO010000083.1:0-80543 GCA_963706455.1 uncultured Acidobacteriota bacterium
CAACACGATCATTATCCCCAGGCGCGATGGATCGTCGGGCTGCATCATCATTTGATCGAATATCCGATGCCGCACTCGCTGCCTTCTCCGAGCGGATCGGCACGGCCCTCATCAACGGCAGCTGGTTTCAGCGCGTGCTCAGTTCGACGCCGAACGAGTTCATCGACTCGATGCACGGGCACCGGCATATCGACTGGATCGGCGCCTGCGGGAAGCTCAGGGATCGTCTCCCGCGCCGTCGCCGGTGATGGCGCCGGAATCAAGCCGACCCATTTCTACGTCCACGCGCTTGGGCCCGGGCCGGACGGGGGCTCGGCGCTTATGGCGCCGAGCGGGTTGATCTTGCCCCACGGGAGTAGAGTTATAATTTACCGGTTGTAATCGCTGTTTATCGGCGTTACTAATTCACTCGGAAGGCGAAGTCAGCATTCAAACGCTTCAGTTTTCGAGCGCGGAACTATAAGGGGTCCTAAGGGTCTGAAGTTATTAGAGGCGCGGAACTAAGACGAAACTAAGGCCGATCCAATCCAACGCCGCATCGCCTTTATACCTGCGCCAGGATCGTCTTCTCCACCGGCCCGCCGAGAGGTCAGCGATCCAGCGGCTGGACGGATGGTACGCGCAGAAGGTGACGATCGCGATGACGATCGGGACGCCGATGAAGGCGCCGAACAGGCCCCGACAGGTAAGTCCACAAAGAAAACGGCCAGCAACACGACCGTCGGCGACATGGCCAGCATGGCGCCGGACACGCGCGGTTCGATGTAGCTGCCGACGACGAACTGAATGACGTTGAGGCAGACGAAGACGCCGACGACGGCTTCCCACGATTCGAACTGAGTTATCGCCACCAAGGTTGGAAACAGGGTGGCGATGAAGGGGCCGATGAACGGAATGTAGTTGAGTGCGAAGGCGATCACGCCCCATTCGAGGGCGAAAGGCAGTCCGGCCGCCGGGCGACGCGCCGACGAGAACGCCGGTCGCCACGCTCATCAGCGTGCGCACTTCCATATACTTGCGGATCTTGACCGCCGTCGCCGCGCTGCCCTGCAGGAGGATCCGAGCGGTTTCGGGTTGGACGAGAGGCCCGGGCGCGTCGGCGCAGGACGTCGACTTCCATGAGACCTAAGATGACGTAGAGAAGCGCGATCAGCCAGAAGCTGAGAGTCGTATTGACGCGGCCGGTGATCTGGCTCGCCCAATGCAGGAGCCAGCCGACGTTGAAGTGCTGCGCTCCATAGCCCGGCGACGGAAATTCCGCGGTCGTCGAGCCAGTCGATCGCTCGCTCGTAGATCGCCTGGTAGCGCGCGGTATCGGCGAGTAACGGATAGTGCCGACGCGGCCAAATCCCCATGCGACGAGCGAGGCGAAGGCGATACAGACGGCGACGGTCAAGGTCATCGTGACGGCGAGCGCGAGGAGCGCCGGCATCCGGGCCTGCAGCCAGGACTGCAAAGGCCAGACCAGCGCGATGATGAAGAGCGCTAACGCCAAGGGCGCGAACACGTCGCTCGCCTGAGAGGCGGCGACGCAAATCATGATCGCGGCGATGATCCCGACCGGGACATTGAGCGTCGAGTTGCGAGCCATGCGAAAATTCCGGAAGGCGGAGGTCCGCGTGCGCGAGGACGCGGCGTTGTGCCTGAACGGCGCGTTTGTGTACAGGCGTCGGGCTTTTTGGAGGGGAGGGCCTTTCCGAGGCCGCGGGCTCGCCACGGCGCTGTTGAGTTCGCCCTGGGTTAGCGATTGTCGCGCAAGCTCGCGAGGGCGCCGGGATCAATCCTGGCGGGTCGCGGGTCCAAATCTCCGACTCGATAGAGGTCGGCGGAGGTCGCTGAGCGCGGAGGCGAAACGCCTCCGAGCGCTCACGCGGCGGCTTTGATGGGGCTCGCGTGATTGTCCTCGGCGCGCGTCGGTCTCCGAGCGCGCGTCCAGCGAGTTGCAGACATGGGCGATGGTCATGTCGATGAAATACACGAGCGCTCGGTCCGAGCTTCGTTCCCCGAGGGCGCGGGCCTCTCTCAGTTTTTTGGCGACCTCGATCAGACAATCGATTTGCGTCATCGTCCTGTCCTGCTCCCTCATAGGCGCCGCGACGGCGCCAGTTTACTTTCCGGTGAGGTCCCATCATCCCGCGAATCCCTATTCCAATCCTGCAAGCAGGGTGATAAATTGTACACAACCGGAACATAAGGCGCGGAAATTCGGTTTCGCAGGATAGCGCCGTTAACTGGCGTGAAGCTGGAAAGATTGACAGTCTGAGGAGCGCCGACAAGTCGGCGCGCTGGGGCAGGTAAACGGAAGGACCTTTGGATGGCCGCGCGCCCATTCTGGAAGGGCTACATGAAGCTCAGCCTCGTCACTTGCCCGGTGGCGATGATGTCGGCGACGAGCGAAGAGGAAAAGGTTCGGTTTCACGTCCTGAACCGTCGCACCGGCAATTGAATTCAGAGCCATTACGTCGATGCCGAAACGGGCAAGCCCGTCGATGAGGCCAACGAGGTCAAAGGCTACGCGCGCGGCGAGGACGACTATGTTCTGCCGCAGGCTCACCCGGCGTTCGCGTGTGAGGCGCGGCTACCTTCCGGCGAGCAGCGGCGTGATGCGGCGGAGGGTGACGCGGCGGTTGCGCCGGTCGGCGCCCGGCGTCGGGTCGCGCAGGAACTGGCTGCCATAGCCCTGCGTCACCAGGTTCTCGGCGGCACGCCGAACTTGTCCGACCGGCATCGTCGTTCAAAACCAGGAATTTCGCGCCGCAAGGAACTACGAACTATTGAACGGATACCGACACCAGCGGTAGCACCCGCTCCTTTACCTGTTCGGCGGTGAACGGTTTGCGAATGTACCCGCGTGCCCCGGCCTCGATCGCCTGCTTCACATGCTCTTCACTCGACTCGGTCGTGATCATCACCACTGGCACACCCGCGGCCAGCTTCCGCGACCGGATCTGGCGTACGAACTCCAGCCCATCCATCGACGGCATATTGATATCGGACAGAATCAAGTCCACGTTGTGGGCACTCAGCACTTCCAGCCCTTCAGCCCCCGTGCCCGCCTCGTGCACCACCAGCAACTCCAGTCCTGCCTGGCGAAGCGAACGCTCCACGATCTTGCGCATCACCGAGGAATCATCCACGATCAAAGCCCGGACTTCTCTCATCCCCAGCCCCCTCTTGCCTCTTATCGGCGGTGGAAAATGGTTCTTCAATTGAAAGCGCCCGCGCGAACCCTGAACGTTCCCTGTTCGTCATTCCGCCTGCGTGCGCAATCTAAAATCAACCCTCCCCCATCTACTGAACCCGGATCAGGCGCCTACGGAGGCGATCACGTCCTGCACCGAGCCGATGTCGGGCAATGTCCCCGGCTCGGCCCGGTTCCACATCCGCAGCCACAGGCAGTCGTGCACACGAGCCAGCCTGGATTCCACCGGGCCTGCGCGCTCGATGGCCTGGGCAAGCGCGCGCACCAGCGCCGGCTCCGAGGCCGCCTCCAGCAGCTCCACCCTGGGAAAGGGCACTCGCAACATCCGCGCGAGGGCTCCCCTGAATTCGGATCCCCGCACCACGCCGCTTTCCACCCGCAATCCGCTCTGGCGCTCCAAAGCCAGCGCCAGCACCGGATCGAGCCGCTCCTCGAAACCCAGGTAGACCAGCCTTCCGGCTGCCACCCGCAGCGGCAAGGCCCCGAAGGCATCGACAAAAAACCGCGGCAGCAGCGACGCCACCGAGTGCGGGTCATGAAAATCGACAGCCAGCAACGGGCAACTCCACTGCAGGCTCAGGGCGCGCGCCACCAGGTGCTCGCTGATTCCCAGCCTGACCAGGTGATCGCCCAGCCGCCCGTCGCCCGAGGACCTTTGGGCCTCTAGCGCCTGCTTCAATCGCTGCGCCGTAATCCAGCCCTGCTCCATCATCACCAGCCCCAGCGGGATCCGATGGCGGTAGACGTCCGCAGAGCCGGAATGGCCGTCAAGCTCCCTCCAGACGGCGGCCTGGATCCGGTCCCGGGTACAATCGGCCGAACACGTCCAGCCGCCCTCAAATACCGGCGTCGAACGGCTCCGCCAGAGGTGCAGCCATCCGGTGGCGCAGTGGGGATTCGAACAGGCTTCGAGGAGCCGCACCCCGGCGCGCGGGCGCCCCGGGCCGGCGGCAGATGGAATCGCGCGCCTGTCCCGATCGCCAGGCGCGCGCAACGGCGCCGGCTCCCTACTCGTCGTCCACCGTCCACGGATCAGAACAGGCATCGTATACTCTCCAGCCGCCGGCGTGGCGCGGCCACTTCGGTCACCCTCAGGCCGAAGTTGCCGTTCACCAGGACCACGTCCCCGCGGGCCACGATCTTGTCGCCCACGATCAGGTCCACCGGGTCCGAGACATGCCGGTCGAGTTCGACCACGTCCCCGGGGCCCAGTTCGAGCAATTCGCCCAGCGGCATCTCGCGGCAGCCGAAGCGCAGCGTGGCCTCCAGTTCCACGTCCAGCATCAGTTCCAGGCCCGGGCTCATCCCGGGCGGATTGTCCCGGGATCCGGGCGGCGCCGCGGTCCGTTCGGTCATTACCGGTTCGGGCGCCGCAGGCCTTTCCTCTTGCGCGCTCGCCCGTTCCGAGGTCTCGTCGCGGACAAGGATGGTCCAGGCGCGATCTCCGGAGCGCAGCTGGAACGCCTGCGTGACCTGGCTGGTGGCATTCGCGGAAGCAAATCCCGTCACCCGGCAGGTCTTGCCCGTCCGGGCCAGGAATTCGCCCGAGGCGGCCTCCGCGGTCTCCCGCAACAATTCCCCCCACGCTGCCTTTTGATCCCGTCCCTCTCCCAGCAGCGGCGCATCCAGAATTGCCGCATCGACGGTCACCGAAAAGCGGCCCGCCTTGTCTCCTTCGAGAGTGGCTTCCCATCCGAAGGATCCCGAAGCCATTGGCCGGGGAAACGACTCGACCAACTCGGGTTCTCCGGCCAGCGCCTGGGCTAACAAGGTGGTTGCCGTCTGTGTCCAGCATTCAAGGTAGGCGATCATGGCTCGGCTTTCTCCATCCGGTTCTCGATGCGCGCCGCCCGGTGAGCGCCCTGGCGAACCGGCTGAGCGTGGGCAAGGAACTGTCCGCCCGCCCACCAGCCAGGCTGGGCGCTGGCGCTCACGCCCAGACGCAGAACATCGCCCGGCGCCAGGTTCTCCACCACGGTCGCTGGCAGACGCACCGGGGGCAGTTGCAGGCTGGCGCCGAATGGAATGCGGCGCGCGGATGCTTCCATACGCGCGCGAATCTCGGGGGCATGCCGGCGTCGCCGGCCCCAATCCGACGTCAGGCGGCGCAGGATGGTGTTCGAAACCACGGCGGGAAAGGCCAGGTTCAGCACTCCCGAGCTGCGCGGCATGCGGATCTCGAAGCTCAGGCAAAGGGTCTTCTCGTTCACCGGGATCACCCGCGCCACCTGGGTCTGCATCTGGCGGCGCTCGAAGTTGAAGCTGAGGCATACCGGCTGCCAGGCCGCCGTGAGTTCGCGGCAGATGATCTCGACCACCGAACCGAGGATGGCCTCTTCAATGTCGGTCAACTCCCTCAGCGGCCCTTCGCGGCCATCGCCTCCCAGCAGCAGGTCGATCATGGGAGGGGCCAGCGCCAGGTCCAGCTGCAGAACCGAGAGCGCCCCGAGCGGCTCGAGACGCACAGAGGCCACGTAGCTGATCTCGGGAATTCTAAGCAGGAACTCGTTGAATGGGATTTGTTCAGCAGAAACCAGGTTGACCTGAAACCGGGTGCGCAACCACGCCGCCAGGTTGTGCGTCAGGTTGCGCGCGAACAGGTCATTGAGGATGCTGATGGCGCGCAACTGGTCAGTCGAAATCTGGCCGGCAGAGGAAAAGTTGTACGGCGATACACGGTCCTTCCCCTCAGTGTGCGGAGCATCGGGAATGGAGGCGCGCGCCGCCTCGAAAAGCGCGTCAATCTCGTCCTGACGAAGTCTTTTCTCCATACCCTCTCCCTGTTTTGTCGTTCCGGCCAGCCGGGTACCGTTTGCTCCGTTCCGGCTCTGCCAGGGCCGGTTTCACTGGTCAGGCCCGTCGCGGCGGGCCGGACGACGCCAGGCGCACCCCGGCCTTCCCCTGGGGTGATTTGTCGAACGCCCCCCGCATGGCCAGATCCTTCAAGGCCGCCCGCAGATGCATCACCGCGGAGGCATGCACCTGCGAGACGCGCGACTCAACCACCCCCAGCGCCAGCCCGATCTCCCGCATGGTCATCTCCTCGTAGTAATAGAGCGTCATCACCAGGCGCTCGCGGTCGGGCAGCTGATTGATCGCCTCGGCCAGGCGTTCTTCGAGCTCGCCGCGCAGGCAACGGAACAGGGGATCCTCATCGGGACGCCCGGGTATGTACGCCAGTTCCTCGTCGCCCGAATCTTCATTCCGCTCCAGATGCAGCGTGCCGATCTCGAGCCCCTTCAGTTCGCCCAGCAGCTGCTGGTATGCCTCCAGGCTCAACTCCATCTCCGAGGCCACCTCGGCTTCTCCCGGCGCCCGACCCAGCCGCGCCGTCAGTACCCGGATCGACTCCTCCACGGCCCGGCCCTTGCGCCGCAGTTCCCGCGGGCTCCAGTCGAGCGTGCGAAGGCTGTCGATGATCGCTCCGCGAATGCGAAACTGCGCATAGCTGCGGAATTGCACCTTCTTGTCCGGATCGAATTTCGAAAATGCGTCCATCAGGCCGACCACCCCGGCCGAAACCAGGTCTTCCATGTCCACATGCTGAGGAAGACGCTCGTGAATCCGGCGGGCCAGGTAGCGGACGATGGGCAGATGCTCGAGCAAAATATTCTCCTGCTCCGGAGTCAGACTGCCGGCACCTCCTGCCGACGGCGGATACCCGTCGCCAGGAGGCGCAGCATAGCCGCTCCTGCGCCTGCCTTGCCCTGCCGCTGCGATGGCCCCATCCATTTTCTTCACCCCCGTTGACTCCTGTGTGTCCTCTTACTTTTGTGCCCCATCCCCGCGACTTTTCGTCTCCACAGAAACCGGGCACCCTCCCGTAACTGCCTTTTCAACGCACGGTCCCCACAGGCCGCAGCCGGACTTCGGGCGGAATCTCGCCCGCCGCCAGGACCGACAGGCGAGGAAGAAACGGTTCCAGCCAGCGCTTGACCTGGTAACGGGCCGGACTGCAAATAAGAAGCACGGGCGGGACCACCGGGGAGCCGGAACCGATAAGACGATTCACAGAGTCGACCAACCGCCGAAGCAGAGGCGTCCCCGAAGCCGCCGTCGCGGCCAGCAGGCGCTGACCGGTTTCCGGAGCGACCGCGGCCGCAATCTCTTCTTCCAGCGCCGGGTCCAGGAGCAGAACCGGCAACTGGCCTTCCGGATCCAGCAACGGCTGCACCAGGCGCCGCCCGATGGCCTGGCGCGAAGCCTCCACCAGGCCCTCGGTGGACTTGTCGCGTGACGCAGTTTCCAGCAGCGCTTCGAGAATGGCGCCCAGGTCGCGAATCGACACCCGCTCCCTCAGCAATTGTTCGAGCACCCGCGCCACTTCGCCCAGAGTCAGCAGCTTGGGCACAAGCTCTTCGAGAAGTTTTGGATGCGAGTCATTCAGAGAATCCAGCAGGCGCTTGATTTCGGCGCGGCCCAGCAACTCCCACGCGTGCCGGCGAATCAGCTCGCCGAGATGCGTGGTGATCACCGTGGTCGCATCGACGACCGAATAGCCCGCTGCGATGGCCTGGTCTTCAAGATTCGGCGCGATCCAGATGGCCGGAACGCCGAAGGCGGGCTCGCGCGTTTCCTTGCCGGCCAGCGGCCGCCGGCCCGCGTCGCCAGACACCGCCAGCAGTTGCGGCCCCTCGGTCTGCCAACGGCCGATCTCGATCCCCCGCAGCGAAAACAGATACTCGCGCGGTTTCAGGCGCAGGTTGTCGGAGATGTGCACGGGAGGAACAAGAAATCCGAGCTCTGCCGAGAGATGGCGCCGCAGCGAACGCACTCGGTTCAGCAGTTGTCCGCCTTGCTTCTCATCGACCAGCGGAATCAGTTGAAATCCGATCTCCAATGTCAGGTCTTCGAGCCGCAGCAGTTGCGCCAGATCGGAACCGGGCGCCGGTTCGCCTTTCTTCTTGTCTGCCGGCGCCTGTTCCGCAGCTGATACCGACGGCCCCCGCGAGGCCAGGCGCTGCCCCATCCAAAAAAGGCCTCCGGAAACCACCAGGAAGGCAATCTTGGGCAGCCCCGGAACCAGGCACATGGCCCCCGTCACCACGCTGGCCAGGTAGAGCGTCGCCGGTCGCGCCAGCAGTTGCTGTCGGATCTCGCCCCCCAGCATCCCCGCCGAGTTGGCCCGCGTCAGCGTGATGCCGCCGGCCACCGACACCAGCAGCGACGGAATCATGGTCACCAGCCCGTCGCCCACCGTCAGAATCGTGTATGTGCGGACGGCTTCTCCCAGGTCGATTCCTTGTTGCAGCGTCCCGATCAGCAAACCCGCCACGATGTTGATCGCGGTGATCAGGATCGTGGCCAGCGAATCGCGCTGGTTGAACCGCGCCGCTCCATCCATCGCGCCGTAGAATTCCGCTTCGCGGGCAATCGCCTGGCGGCGCCGCCGGGCTTCGGCTTCGTCGATCAACCCGGCATTCATGTCCGCATCGATGGCCATCTGCTTTCCCGGCAGCGCATCGAGCGTGAACCGCGCCGTCACCTCCGCCGTGCGCACAGCGCCGTGCGAAACCACCAGGAACTGGATGGCGATCAAAGCCAGGAAGAGCACGAAGCCCACCACGTAGTTGCCGCCCACCACGAATTGCCCGAAAGCCTCGATCACCTTGCCGGCAGCCGCTGTGCCCTCCGAGCCGTGCAGCAGGATGCGCCGGCTGGAGGCGATGTTGAGCGAGAGGCGGAACAGGGTCAGCAGCAGAAGAAGCGTAGGAAACACTGACAGCTCCACCGCTCTGCGGATCTGCACGGCGGACAGGAACACGATGATCGACGCCGCCATCGACAGGGCCAACAGGAAATCCAGCGCCGGCGCCGGCAGAGGCACCATCATCACGAAGATCACGCTGATGGCGCCCAGCGGAAGCACGTATTCGCGGAACCGTTCCAGGACGGACAGTGCCGGAAGAGTGTCGGGGGCAAGCGCGGTGGTGCTCATCTTGGGCCTCCCCGGCTGCCTGCGGCGCCGATCTTGTTCCGTTCGAAATGGGCGGCGGCCCGCGCCCGGGCGGCGGCTTCGCGCGCCCGCCGCTCCCGCAGTTCCCCTTCCACCCGCTGCCGGTAGAGGTAGGCCAGAATGGTCGCCACCGCGGCATAGAGATCCACAGGGATCGCCTGGCCCACCTCGACCGAGCGGTACAGGGACCGCGCCAGCGGCGGGTTCTCGACGATGGGCACGCCCGCCCAGCGGGCCTCAGCCTTGATCTCCTCGGCCAGCAGATTGCGCCCCTTGGCCAGCACCCGCGGCGCATCCATTTCTGCGAAATCGAAGCCCAGGGCCACGGCATAATGCGTGGGATTGGTCAGTACTACGGCCGCGCGGGACACATCGGCCTTCACCTTGCGGCGACGCATCTGGCGCTGCAGGCCGCGGATGCGGCTGCGGATCTGCGGCGACCCCTCGGTCTCCTTCAGCTCCTCGCGCATATCGTCTTTGCTCATCCTCAGCCGCGATTCGCGACTCCGCCACTCCAGCAGATAATCAATCGTGGCCCACCCAAACATCAGCCAGGCGGCAGCCTGGAGCAATCCGAAAACATCCGCGCCCAGCAATTCGAGTCGCGCCGTGGAGAATGGAGGAATCTCGAGCTGGCGTGCGATCCGCTGAACGGCAAACACCGAGAGCAGCGCCACCGGCACCAGCGACTTGCCCAGCCGCGACGCCGCGCGCAGCGAAAACAGGTTCCGGATATTAGTCAGCGGGTTCACGCGATCGAATTTGAATCCCACCGAACCGGGATGAATGCTGACGCCTCCGGTCTGCACCACTCCGGAGATCAGCGCCGCGGCCGCCACCGCCGCCATCACCAGCGCCACAGGACTCAGAACCTCCACTGCCAGCCGGCGGATCCCCGCCGCCCACGAACCGGCCGATTCCCAATTGCCGCTCGCACCCTCAGCGAGAAATCCCGCGAACGCATCGCGCCAGCCGGCCAGCAGTCGCGGCCCCAGCATTCCCAGCGCCAGCACCCCGGCCAGAGTTGCGGCAGCCGCGGTCAGCTCCCGGCTATGCAGGATGTCGCCTTCCCGGCGCGCTTTTTCGCGGCGGTGCGGAGTGGCCTGTTCGGTGCGATCGCCCGGCATCGTCTATCTCCCCGCTCCGGCGGGCGCGGCGATCAGTCTCTCGGCCATATCCAGCAGCCCGGCAAAGCGCGCCTCGATGAAGCGCGGCCACAAAGCCAGCGACCCGGCAAGGATCCCAAACCCGGTAAGCGTTTTGAGAGGCACAGTCAGCGCCATTACCGGCAGCTGCGGGCTGAGCCGGCCCACCAGGGCCACCGCGATTTCCACCAGCATGGTGGCGGCCAGAACCGGCGCGGCCAGTTCCAGGCCGGCGAGAAAGATCCCGCTCGCCGCCCTCGCGATGGCGGGCCCGGTCGCCGCGGCGACGGCGTAGCCGCCCAGCGGCACAACCCGGAAGCTGCGCATCATCGATGCCAGCAGGATCCGGTCCAGGCCCGCGGCGATAATCACCAGCGTGCCCATCAGTTGAAAGAGGTTACCTAGTAGAGGCGTCTCGA
The DNA here is from genome assembly GCA_963706455.1 of uncultured Acidobacteriota bacterium. Classification (GTDB taxonomy): domain Bacteria; phylum Acidobacteriota; class Terriglobia; order Terriglobales; family Acidobacteriaceae; genus Telmatobacter. Next base: position 10,723 of record CAVPNO010000083.1, read on the forward strand.
TGTTCGTGGAAGGATCCAGCAGGTTGACCAGCGAAAAGCTGAACTGAACTCCCGCGATCTGGCCCGCAAACAGCAGCATCTCGCTGAGTAGCGCCAGGCTCAATCCATAAACCAGCCCGATAGCCAGCTCGCCCAGCAGTGCCTCGAACCCGATTTCGGCATGCGCGTTGGGCAGCCCCGCCACCACCGGCGCAAGGAGAAAAGCAATCGCGAGCACCAGCACCGCCTTGGTCCGCATGGGCAGGGCGCTTGAAGAGAAGAACGGGGCGAACACCATCATCCCGCTCACCCGCACCAGCGCCAGCGTCATCGCGCTCAGAAATATGCCCCAGTCTGTCAAAACAGCTCCTAGCTTCTAGCCGCTAGCTCCTAGCCCCTGGTTGCTGGTTCCAACCTCCGCTCGTTCCACCTCAATGGAGCTAGAAGCTAGAAGCTAGTAGCTAGAAGCTGCTTCTATCCCAGGTAATGGCGCAAATCCACCAGCAGCAAGCGGGTGTAATCTGCCAGCCGTCCCAGGAACCAGGGCATGCCGGCCAGCAGGATCACCCCCACGGCCAGCAGGCGCGGCACGGTCGTCAGCGACTGGTCCTGCAGGCTGGTCAGCGTCTGCGCAAGGCTGAAGACAAAGCTGAGCAGGACCGCGGCAACCAGCACTGGCGCCGCCACCAGCATCGATTCCTTCATCAACTGCCGCAGCAGCTCCGCCACCATGTCCGGATTCACGTCGTCTCCATCTCCCCGTCGAAAACCGCCCGCTGGCTTTTTAACTCTCTATGCCACAATGCGGCGCCAACTTGCCGAACATCGAATTCAGTCAACCGCTGCTCAAAAACTCTTCAACAGCGAATTGGCCAGCAGGTTCCATCCATCCACCATCACGAACAGCAGAATCTTCAACGGCGTCGAAACCACCACCGGAGGGAGCTGAAACATCCCGATGGATGTGGTGATCGAGGCGGTGACAATGTCGATCAGTAGAAACGGCAGAAACAGCACCGCGCCGATGGCGAATCCCGCCTTTAATTCGGAAAGAATGTACGCCGGGACCACAACGCGCATGGGCAAATCGTCGGGCGTGTTCGGCCGCGCGATCTGCCCGGCCGCCGTGAACAGCGCCAGGTCCTTTTCCCGGGCATACCGCAGCATGAAGTGCTTCACCGGCTCCGCACCGCGGCCGATCGCGTCCATGCCGCTGATCTGTCCGGCGCGGTACGGCTCAACCGCCTGCTGGTCCACCTGGGTCAGCACCGGGGTCATCAGGAACCAGGTCATCATCAGCGCCAGCCCCAGCAGCGTGGGGTTCGAAGGCGCGGTCTGCGTCCCCAGCGCCTGGCGCAGGAAATGAAACACCACCAGCAGCCGCACCAGGGGCGTCATCGCCATCAGGATGGCCGGCAGCAGCGTGATCAGCGTGAGAACAAACAGGATTGTCCAGGGCGCGGAGTTCGAAGGCTGCAGTTTGGCATTCAGATCGGGCAGAAATGGCGTCGAGGCCGTCGATGCCGCGCGCGAGGCCAGCACCAGAGCTACCATGACACCCTCTTTCGCGCCGGGGTCTGCCGCGCACCCGCCTCCGGGCCGAGCGCGCAGAATGTCGGCGAGCCGTCGGCGGAGGTCGCGATCAGGAACCTGCGCCCCTCGGCTTCCACCAGCGCCAGCGTTTGCCGCGGCGCCAGGGTAATCCTCTCCAGGAGCGCCAGGCTCGGACGCGGCTTGGATTGCCCGCGGAAACGCATCCACAGCCAGCCCGCCAGGCCGCCCGGATGGAGTCTTTCCAATGTAAGTTTCGTTCTGCCCTGTGCCAATGCCTGTTCCCTTTCCACGCGTCGATTCCGGCCGCGTCAGACCAGCCGGGTCAGACGAACCGCCAACCTGGTTTCCGCCACTTCGAACTCGCTCCACGCCAGCTGCACATCGCGGGAGCCGAGAGGCACATCCTCCCCATGGCCCCATTGCGACGCCACAACTGTTCCCGGTTCGAGCGCCAGCAGATTCCGAACCCGAAATTCCCTCAGCGGGATAGCCACATCCACCTCGACCGGAAGCCGTGCCGCCGCCGAGTGTTGCGGATTCAGCAACTCGGATTCGTGGGGTGTGACTGCCGGAACCAGCGCCTGTTCGCGGGCCCCAGACGGTTCGGCAACCGCAACCGGCTGGGGCACGGATGGTGATGCAGTGGACATGCCCGGCAACGATGCAGCAGGGTGACCAAGAAAACGGCACCCCGGATTGGAAGGGCTTAAGAAATCCGGATCGCGCTGCCTTCACGCCTGCCCGCCGCCCGTTTTAGCGGTACGCGGCCCATTCGCTTCGCTGTTACACTGATACTTACCGGCATCATGCTGCGCGGCGCGCACCCGGGCGCCGATTCGAGGCCACGAAAATGTCAGAACACAATGGAAACAAGAGTTTTACAGGGACCGGCCTGCGCCTGAAGGTGGGCCTCGCCGAGATGCTCAAGGGCGGAGTCATCATGGACGTGATGAGCGTGGAACAAGCGCGCATCGCCGAGGAGGCGGGCGCTGCCTCCGTTATGGCTCTCGAGCGCGTGCCCGCCATGATCCGCGCCGAGGGTGGCGTGGCCCGCATGGCCAACGCCAAGCTCATCAAGGGCATCATCGACGCCGTCTCCATCCCCGTCATGGCCAAGGCCCGGATCGGACACTTCGCCGAAGCCCAGATCCTCCAGCAAATCGGCGTCGACTTCATCGACGAAAGCGAAGTCCTGACCCCGGCCGACGAGGCGCACCACATCGACAAGCACGCCTTCACCACGCCCTTCGTATGCGGCGCGCGCAATCTCGGCGAAGCTCTGCGCCGCATCGCCGAAGGCGCGGCCATGATCCGCACCAAGGGCGAGGCGGGAACCGGCGACGTGGTCCACGCTGTCCAGCACATGCGCCAGATCGTTCGCGAGATGAAGGCGCTCACCGTTCTCAGCGAACAGGAACTGTATGCCGCCGCCAAGGAGCACCAGGCTCCCTATGAGCTGATCCGCATGGTCGCCGCATCCGGCAAGCTTCCCGTACCAAACTTTTCCGCCGGAGGCATCGCCACGCCCGCCGACGCGGCCCTGATGATGCAGCTCGGCGCCGAGGCCATCTTCGTGGGCTCGGGCATCTTCATGAAAGAGCGCGCCACGCCGCTCGACGTTGAAAACTGGACGGAGCGGGAAGCCGAGGTCGGGCTGTGCGGCCGTGAAGACGTGGGCACACCGCGCAATCCTAAGGAACACGAAGAAGCCGTCTCCCGCGCCAAGGCCATCGTGATCGCCACGACCCATTACAACGATCCCAAGATCCTGGCCGAAGTCAGCGAGCAGGTGACCGGCACCATGAAAGGTCTGGCCGCCGCGGCCATCGAGGAATCGCAATTGCTGCAAACGCGCGGCTGGTAGCGCCGGGGTCCAGGCGGCGCTTGTCATTCAAACCAACATGATGCCGGAGATGCGCCAGCATCTCCGGCATTCGCCTCTCTTGAACCCTCTTGCTCCATTGATGGCGAAAGGACGCCGAGCGTCGTGGAAATGCGGTCAGCGAAAGAAAGCGAGTTGTCGATCAGGCCGCCGGCGCGCCCACGTATCGGCGTGCTCGCCATCCAGGGAGATTATGCCGCCCACGCCGAAGCGCTCCTCGACTCCGGCGCCGAACCGGTCGAGATTCGCAATCCTGAAGAATTGGAAAACATCGACGGCCTGATCCTCCCCGGCGGCGAATCGACCACCATGTTGAAGTTCCTCGAACGGCGCGGCCTCTTCGAGTCGCTCAAGGAATTCGGTGCCGCGCGGCCCGTGTTCGGCACCTGCGCGGGCGCGATCCTGCTGGCCCGCGACGTGCGCCACCCGGCGCAGCGCAGCCTGGGACTCCTGGACGCCGTGGTGGAACGCAACGCCTATGGACGCCAGATCGATTCCGCGATCCTGGTGGAACCCACCGCGTTGCCCGGCGGCCCGCTGGAAATGGTCTTCATTCGCGCCCCCCGGATCGTCGCCACCGGCCCGGAAATCGAAGTGCTCGCCCGGAGGGAAGGTTTCCCGGTGCTCGTCCGCCATGGCAACCTCCTGGCAGCCACATTTCATCCGGAACTTTCATCTGACCGGCGCATCCATAAATTGTTTGTAGAATCTGTCATCAGCGCGCCCGGAAATGCAGACAAATCGTTAAAGGAGCAGTGAGGTTCTCCGGGTCGTTGCGGCGTATCAATCCCCCTGCGCCGACGTTTTTGCGTCATATCAACCGCCGTCTGTGTAAAACGCGACATCTTTGATGTTTCCACGTGCGTCCAATCATGGGTAAGAGTAATCTCTCTCTACAGGCATCTCCGAGGCTTCCCAATGCCCGTTACCTTCACGCGCGCCCCAGCGGAAATCGAACGGAAAGAACCAGGAATTGGCGGAAAACCTCCCGTTGACCGGCGCCCCACGGGCGGCGGAGGAGGCGGAGGCGACGACGACTGGCAAAGCCAGCGCCGGGGTCCGCGCGAACGCCTGCATCGTATTCGCTTTTTTGTCTTCTTCGGGCTGGCCGGCGACATGATGTTTTTTGCCGCCCTGGTGGTGCTGTTCTTCGCCCGCCAGGCCGGGATCCACATGGATCCCCGCAGCCACGAGATGATCGGCGATTGGCATCCCATCATGCTTCCGCCTATCGTCTACCTGAATACCGCCGTTCTGCTGCTCTCGAGCCTGGCCATGGAAATCGGCCGCCGCAACATCTTCCGCGAAATCGACGTGCTGGAGGAGTGGCTGGGGCTGGGACGGCCGGCCCTGCGCCGGACTCTGCCCTGGGTCGGCGTGACCCTGGGCCTGGGCGCGCTCTTCCTCACCGGCCAGGCCATCGCCTGGAAACAACTCACTGCACAGGGATTTGCCTTCGATCACTGGTCGACCCCGGCCAGCTATTTCTTCTACCTGGTCACCGGACTGCACGCTGTCCACCTGTTCCTGGGCGTGCTTGCCCTCACGCTCTGCCTGTGCGCTCTTGGATGGCTGCGCAAGGTCGAGTTCCGCCAGATCGCCGTGGATGCCACCGCCTGGTACTGGCACACTCTCGGAGCGGCCTGGATTCTCCTCCTCGCCGTTCTGGCCGTGGGTCAGTAATTTCTTTATCTCCGCCGGCTGATCGATAACGCCGCCTTCCCGGCCGGCTGTCGTTGGGGTCTCTCCCGTCGCCCTGATACCGCCTCTCCCCCTCACCTCAGGGGTAGACTAAGGAGCGCGAAGCTTCCCTGAGGAAATCCCATTGAAGGTTGTTATCGCAGGCGGAAGCGCGGCGGGTATGTTTGCCGCGCTTATCCTGGCGCAAGCCGGGCATGAAATTCTGCTGTTGGAACGGGAAAACCTCGAGCTGGCGCCGGACGTTGAATCGGCGGCAGCGTCAGCGTTCCGGATGGGCGCGCCGCAGATCGTGCAACCGCACATCATCATGGCCAAGTGCCGCGAACTGCTGGCTGAGCACCTTCCCGACGTCCATGATGCCCTGCTGGCCGCCGGCGTAATCGTGGCTCCGCTCTGGACCCAGATGTCACCCACCCTGGCCGACCATTCGGCCCGGCCCGGGGACGAGCGCCTCACCCTGCTGATGACCCGGCGATCGACCATCGACTGGGTTCTGCGCAAGGCAATTGCCGTCGAGCCTGGAGTAACCATGCGATCCGGAACAAGGGTGAGCGGCCTGCTCGCCCACCCTGGCCGTCCGCCTCAGGTGACGGGCGTACGCATGCGGGATGGCGCCACGATTGCGGCGGATATGGTAATCGACGCGACCGGCTGCCGGTCGGCGATCGACTCATGGCTCAAGGAAATTGGTACGCGACCCCCGTGCATGCAGCGGGCCGAGTGCGGCATTGCCTATTTCAGCCGGCACTACCGCGTCCGGGCTCGAGCGAGCGCGCCAGGTCTGCCCGCCACGCGCATCGTCGCGGGACTGAATGAGTTCAATGCCGGCATCTGGGGCGCCGACAACGGCAAGATGCAGATGGCCGTGGCGCCGCTGGCAATCGATCACCGCTTTCGGACGGTCCGCGACCCCGAGGTGTTCACCGCGGTTTTACGAACAATACCGATTTACGCCGCCTGGCTGGATGTCCTCGAGCCCATCACGGAGGTGTTCACCATGGGCGGCTTGCAGAACACCCTGCGTCGCCTGGTAGTCGACGGTGCTCCTGTGGCCACGGGCTTTCACGCCCTGGGCGATTCAGTGTGCACCACCAATCCCACGCTGGGCCGCGGGCTGAGCTTCGCCCTGTGGGAGGCACTGACCCTGCGCGACATCCTTCGCCAATTCGGCACTCACTGGACCGCGCAGGCGATGGCCATGGACGCGTTCGTCGGCGAGCACATCGCGCCGTTTTACGAGGAGCAGGCATCCGTCGACGGCGGTCGTATGGCGATGCTGCGGCATATCATCTTCGGGACACCCGCGCCGGACGGGGTCCGAGCAAGAGAGGACCGGGTGACCTATGCGGATGTGCGCGCCGCAGCCCAGTTCGACCCGACCGCGTTTCGCGCCTTGTGGAGGATTCACGCGATGGCGCAGAAGCCGCTCGAGGTGTATACCGATCCGGAAGTGGTAGCCTCGACTCGGTCAGCGCTGGTTGAGAATCGTGAACGGCTTTCGATTTCCCAGCCCACCCGGGAGGAACTGCAGGCCGCCCTGGGAAACTAATCCAGAGCATTTTCAGGGAGGTTTTGAACCCTGTCGCTGGTGCCCATCCTGGCTCTGCTAGGGTGAGGTAGGCTTCGATTTGCTCTACAGAAACTCCAAGCGGCGAAAGTAAAACACGGTATGGCAAACGCATTTCGCTCCACTCGTGTGCTCACCCCCGGGGGTCTTGTTCCCGCCACGCTGCTGGTGGAGCACGAACGCATCACCGGTGTGTGCGGCTGGGACGAAGTGCCTGCCGTCGCGCGCCTGTACGACTTCGGCGATTACGTGCTCCTTCCCGGGCTGGTGGACTCGCATGTGCACATCAACGAGCCCGGCCGCACGGAGTGGGAAGGCTTCACCACGGCAACGCGCGCCGCGGCGTCCGGGGGCGTGACCTTGCTGGTGGATATGCCGCTGAACTGCACTCCGGAAATCGTGAATCTGCCCGCTCTGGAGAAAAAGCGCGCGGCCGCCAGCGGCAAGACGTGGGTCGACTGGGCTGCCTGGGGCGGCGTGGTGCGCGGCAATGTCGATGCCCTTGCCTCGCTGGCCGCCGCGGGCGTACCGGGATTCAAATGCTTCCTGGTGCATTCGGGGATCGATGGTTTCGCCTGGGTCGAGGAGGCGCACCTGAGTGCCGCGCTGACCAGCCTCCACGGGAGCGGTCTGCCGCTGCTCGCGCATGCGGAACTTGCCGCACCGATTGACGCTGCCACTGCCGCTCTCCAGGCCGCCGGCGCGGACTGGCGCAAGTACTCCACTTTCCTTGCGTCCCGTCCCGAGGAAGCCGAGATCGAGGCCATTTCTATGCTCATTCGCCTGGCCGAGGAGTTCGAAGCGCCGATGCACATCGTGCACCTCTCCAGCGCCCACGCCCTGCCGCTTCTCGCCGAGGCACGAGGAAGGGGTGTTCCCGTCACGGTGGAGACCTGCCCGCACTATCTGTGGTTCGCAGCGGAAGACATACCCGATGGCGCCACGGAGTTCAAGTGCGCGCCGCCCATCCGTGGAACTGCCAATCGCGAGGCGTTGTGGGGAGCCCTGGCGGACGGCGTCATCGATATGGTCGCCACCGACCATTCTCCCTGCCCGCCGGCATTGAAGCGTCGCGATGCGGGCTGCTGGGACCAGGCGTGGGGCGGGATCAGCAGCCTGGGACTGGCGCTGCCCATCATGTGGACCGCAATGTTCCGCCGCGGCCTGGGCTCGGGCGCCGGCCTCGAGCACCTGGCGCAATGGATGGCCGCAGCCCCTGCGCGCCTTGCCGGGTTCGGTGCACAGAAGGGCCGCTTCACGCCCGGCGCCGATGCGGACATCGTGGTCTTCGACCCGGATGCCGAATGGACCGTCACCGAGGATCAACTCAACTTTCGCCACAAGCTTTCACCCTACCTAGGTGCGCACCTGCGCGGGCGGGTGTTGGAAACATGGCTGCGCGGCGCGCTCGTCTACAGCCGCGGCGAGCCGCTGGCAGGCAACGACTTCTTTGTCGGCACTCCCCGCGGCCGGGAGCTGGTTCGCTCATGAGAGACCGGGCGCTGCGAGCCATCGCTGAGTGCCGGCACCTGGCCACCATGACCGAGGAGCCGGGTCGCACTACGCGCCGCTTTCTCACGCCGCCGGTGCGCGACGTGCATGAGCACCTGCGCCGCCGGATGCTCTCTCTCGGCATGGATGTCCGCTTGGACGCCGTCGGCAACCTGCGCGGCCTCTGGAATCCCCCCAACGCTGCCCCCCGCCGCATGATCCTCGGCTCGCACATCGACACCGTCCCCGACGCCGGCGCCTACGACGGCGTGCTTGGCGTCATGCTTGCCATCGAGTGCGTCGAAATCGCCCGCGAAATCGCATTCCCCGCGCCCATCGAGGTCATCGCATTCTCCGAAGAAGAAGGCGTTCGCTTCGGCATTCCGGTCATCGGCAGCCGTGCGGTCGTCGGCCGTTTCACCCCCGCCCTCCTCGACCTCAAGGATGCCGAGGGCATCACGCTCGACCAGGCCATTCGTACCTTCGGCCTCGATCCCGCGTTGATTGACGAAGCTCGCATCAGCGAGGATGCCGCTGCCTACGTCGAATTCCATATCGAGCAGGGTCCCGTGCTTGAGGCCGAAGGTCTCAGCGTCGCAGTTGTCAGTAGCATCGTAGGCCAGACGCGCTTGACTCTGGAGTTTGCGGGTCAGGCCAACCATGCGGGCACAACCCCCATGCGCCTTCGCCGCGATGCCCTCGCAGCCGCCGCCGAATGGATCTCCGCCGTTGAAGCGCTCGCCAACCGGAGCGACGGGCTCGTCGCCACGGTGGGAAAAATTGGACTCGAACCCAACGCCACCAATGTCATTCCAGGCCGCGCGCGGGTCAGTCTCGACGTGCGCCACGCGGTCAACCACGAACGCGAAGTCGCTGTCGAAGAACTCGTCGCATGCGCCCAGGAAATCGCCGCTCGCCGCGGCCTCACTGTGGAATGCACCCGACAAGTCAATAGCGCCGCCGTTCCCATGGATGAGCGCATTACGGCCTGCCTCGCCGCCGCTGTCGAAGCCGCCGGCTTCCCCGCGCGCACCATGCCCAGCGGCGCCGGCCACGACGCCATGGTCATGGCCACCCGCCTGCCCGCCGGAATGTTGTTCCTGCGCAGTCCCGGGGGCATCAGCCATCACCCTTCTGAAACCGTGCTCGAACAAGACGTGGAAGCAGCACTTCACGTCGCCCGGCAGTTCCTGATGCGCCTCGCATCCGAATTTCGAGCCTGATCAACCCCACGACAGGATGCCGTAAAATCGACCCACACGCCGCAACGTTCCCGATTCCCGCGAGGTCACGTGCATCATCTCGGATCCACTCGTAGCAGCCTTAAGGCCGATCACCTGGTCCAAACGCCGGACACGTTTGTTCGCACGCCCCTGCCCGGTGCGGATGGCGTGGATTTCATCATCCACGCCGCGCCCCGAATGGGAGCGGGCTTCACGCAGATGACGGCGGAATTTTTGGCCGGTGGCGTTCTCGGTCCTGCGCCGGCGCAGCGATTCCTGTTTGTTTTGGAAGGCCAGCTGCAGTTGCACACCGAGAGCGGCGATCACCTCCTCGGGGAACGCGGATTTGCGTATCTGCCCCAAGGCGCCGGGCACACCGTCCGCGCAGCGCAAAAGACGAGAGCGGTGATCATCGAAAAGCCTTACGAGCCGGCGGAGGATGCCCACAGCCCGCAGATCACGGTCGGCAACGAATCAACCGTCGCCGACGTGCCGTTGATGGGCGATGCGGCACTGCGCGTTCGCGCGCTTATGCCCGACGGTCCCGCCTGCGATTTCGCCGTGAACACCATGACCTACGATCCCGGCGCTGCCCTCAGCATGGTGGAGATTCACGTGATGGAGCATGGCCTGCTGATGCTCGAAGGCGGCGGCATCTACCGGCTGGGCGATTCGTGGTACCCGGTCCAGGCCGGCGACTTCATCTGGATGGCTCCCTACTGCCCGCAGTGGTTCGGCGCCATCGGCAAGCAGCCGGCCAAGTACCTCATCTACAAAGATTGGCGGCGGCATCCATTAGGAAGGTGATCGTATGACCACCACTCGTCCCCCGTTAAGCATCGAGGACATGATTGCGGAGTTGCAAACGCTGGCGCAGATTTCGGAAGCCGAGCCGCCGGTGGTGACACGGGTCGTTTTCACCGAGGCCGACCTGCGCGCCCGCGCCTACGTGAAATCGTTATGCAGCACCGCCGGCCTGACCATCACCGAGGACGCAGTCGGCAATACGTTTGCGCGCTGGCGGGGATCCGAGCCGGATCTGGCCCCCATCGGCACCGGCTCGCATATCGACGCCATCCCCAATGCCGGGTTGTATGACGGCTGCGTGGGCGTGCTGGGCGGCCTGGAAGCGATTCGGGTCCTGCAGAAACTCGGGTTCGCGCCACGCCGGTCCATCGAACTGGTCATCTTCACCGCCGAGGAGCCAACGCGCTTCGGCATCGGCTGCCTGGGAAGCCGCATGATGGCCGGCGTGTTGACGCCGGCTCAGGCGCGCGCCCTGCGCGATAAAAAAGACCGCGGACTCGAGGAATTGCGTACCGCGGCGGGATTCAGCGGAACCCTCGAATCCGTCGCTCTGCGCGCCGGCCGCTTCGAGAAATTTATTGAACTCCACATCGAGCAGGGGCCAATGCTCGAGCAGGAAGGCGTCGATCTTGGCCTCGTTACCCACATTGCGGCGCCGGCCAGCATGCGCATTCTGATCGAAGGCGAAGGCGGCCACGCCGGAGCGCGGCTCATGCCCGGCCGCAAGGACGCACTGGCTGCGGCGGCGGAACTGATCCTGGCGCTCGAAGCCGCGGCCAAATCGACCGGTGCCGTCGACACCGTGGGCACGGTCGGCATCTGCGACGTGTTTCCCGGCGCGGTCAACAGCATCCCCTCGCGTGTGCGCCTCGAGACGGATATCCGCGATATAGATGCGGCGCGCCGCGATGGAGTGACCGAAAGTCTGTGCGCTGCATGCGCCGATGTGTCCTCCCGGCGCGGCGTAGGCATCACTACCGAACTGGTGAATGCAGACCCGCCTGCTACCTGCGATGAAGAAATTTTGCAGGCGCTGGAAGACTCCGCAAAGGCCGCGTCCAAGACCTGCAAAAAGATGGTCAGCCGCGCCTACCATGACTCCCTGTTCGTCGCGCGCATCGCGCCGGCGGCCATGCTGTTCATACCCTGCCGCGGCGGAGTAAGCCACCGGCCCGACGAATATGCCTCGCCAGAATGGATCGGCAGCGGTGTTCACGTGCTGTCGAGGACGTTGGCGAAGCTGGCAAGTTAACGTTCTTTGACCCGCTTGCTTTTCCAATCTGCTCGGCCCGTTGTATCCTAACCCTCAATCCGTCCGAGCTTCCGGCTTCCCCGCCATGAGCACCACCACCAAAACCCGCATCGTCGGCGAGCCCGTCTTCCGCAAGGAAGGCGTGGACAAATTGCTGGGCCGTGCGCGCTATGTGGACGATCTCGAACTCGAAGGAATGTGGCACGGAGCCACTGTGCGGAGCACCATCCCGCGAGGGATCATTCGCGCCATCCACTTCGATCCGCGCATCCACTGGAGCGAATTCGCGGTGGTCACCGCGTTCGACATTCCCGGCAAAAACCTCATCCGGCTCATCTACGACGACCAGCCGTGCCTGGCCGACGGCCGCGTAAATCATTGCGACGAAGCCGTGGTGCTGCTCGCTCACCCAAACAAGCACAAGCTGCGCGAAGCCGCCGCTGCGGTCCGCATCGAATACGATCCGCTTCCGCCCGTTTTCACCATTGAGGAAAGCGAGCGGCATGACTCCATCATCTGGGGCGAAGACAACCTCCTTAAAAGCTTCTTGCTCCAGAAGGGCGATGTGGATTCAGCGTGGGCGGGCGCCGCGCATATCATCGAAGGCGAATACCGCACCGGTGCCCAGGAACATCTTTACATCGAGAACAACGGCGCCATTGCGACATACAACCCGGGCGACGGCGTCATCGTCTGGGGTTCGCTGCAGTGCCCGTTCTACGTGCACAAGTCGCTCATGGCCGTCATGAACCTCCCCGAAGACAAGGTGCGCGTCATCCAGGCGGAGACCGGCGGCGCCTTTGGCGGCAAGGAGGATTATCCTTCCACGATCGGCGCGCACGCCGCGCTGCTGGCCATGAAGAGCGGTCATCCGGTCAAGCTGGTCTACGACCGTATGGAGGATTTGGCGGCCACCACCAAGCGCCACCCGTCGCGCGTACGCCATCGCACCGCTCTCGATGCCAACGGAAAGCTCCTGGCCATGGAGATCGAAGTGGCCACCGATGGCGGAGCCTACGCGACGCTTTCCTCCACCGTCTTGTCGCGCGCCACCTTGCACTCAACCGGACCGTATGTATGCCCCAACGTGCGCGTGCGATCTCGCGCCTGGGCCACGAACACGGTCCCCTACGGAGCCTTTCGCGGTTTCGGCGCGCCGCAGGCCATCTTCGCCATCGAGCGCCACATGGATGAGATCGCTGCCGCCATCGGCATGGACCCCATCGACCTGCGCCGCAGAAACTTCCTCCACACCGGCGACACCACGGCCACCGAACAGCTGATGCGAGATCCGATCATTCTCGATCGACTTCTCGACCGTGCGCTGGCGGAGAGCGACTATCATGCACGCCGTGCCCGCTTCGCGAAAGAGAACCAGGGCAACGCTGTGAAACGCGGCATCGCCGTCTCCGCGTTCTTTCACGGGTCCGGCTTTACGGGTTCCGGCGAACGCTATCTCAACTCGCTCGCCGGCGTGGATGTGACTCCTGAAGGCAGAGTGCGCGTGCTGGTCTCGAGCACCGAGTTCGGCCAGGGCACCAACACCATCCTGACGCAGATCGCAGCCGAATCCATCGGAGTCGACTACCGCGATGTGATCATGGCCCCGCCCGATACGGGTCTCATCCCCAATAGCGGTCCCACTGTGGCATCGCGCACATCCATGGTCGTCGGCCGCCTCATCCAGCGTGCCGGGGCTCAGCTCCTTCAAATGCTCCGCGAGCATGCCGGCCTCGAAGAAGAATTCACCAGCGATCAGTTCTTTGCCGCATGCGAACGCTATCGCGCCGGGCACGGAGAGGTGGTCTCGCTCTGCCGCTACGAGCCGCCACCCAACATCTATTGGGACGACGAGACGTACCACGGCGAAGCCTACGGCGCCTATTCCTGGTGCGTGCAGGTCGCGCAGGTTGCGGTCGACACCGTTACCTACTCCGCCGAGGTTGAAGAGTTCTGGTCGGCGCAGGAAGTGGGACGCGTTTTGAATCCCGTGCTCGCGGGCGGCCAGATCGAAGGAGGCATCGCGCAAGGCATCGGCTACGCGCTTTACGAAAAAGTGGTGTGGCAGAACGGCCGCATGGCCAATAACCAGATGACCAACTACATCATGCCCACCGCCGAGGACATCCCGCCCATCCATGTTTACTTCGAAGAGATTCCCTTTGAATACGGGGCCTTCGGAGCCAAGGGCATCGGCGAGCTGCCGCACGACGGTCCTGCGCCGGCCATCTTGAATGCCATCCGGAACGCGACCGGCGTCGGCTTCCCGGCGATTCCCCTCTTGCCCGAGGACCTGTTCGCGAAGCTCTCCGCAACTTCCGCTGTTGAGGAGCCCGCCTCGGTATGAACGCCCCCTGGCCGGCAATTCGTTTCACTGTCAATGGAGACTCTCGCGAGGTGCAGGTTCCTCCGATGAAGCGCCTGCTCGACGTCCTGCGCGAAGACCTGCGCCTGACCGGCACCAAGGAAGGCTGCGGCGAGGGCGAGTGTGGTTCCTGCTCGGTGCGGATGAACGGCGAGCTGGTGAACAGTTGCCTGGTGCCCGTGTTGCAGGCCGACGGCGCAACCGTGCAAACCGTTGAGGGGCTGGCGTGCGACGGCGAGATGCACCCCCTGCAGCGTGCCTTTCTCGAATGTGGCGGAGCGCAATGCGGCATCTGCACTCCCGGAATGCTGATCGCTGCAACCTATCTGCTGGAACGCAACCCCCACCCCACGATGGCCGAAATACGCGAAGGTCTGTCAGGCAACCTGTGCCGGTGTACCGGCTTCATCCGCATCTTCGAGTCGGTGATCGCCGCCGCTTCCCCATCGGAGCCAAGCAGGCATGCGCGGTAACGCCGAGACACACCAGATGATCGCTCCCGGCAGCCTCGCCGCGGTGCTTCGCTTGATTGCGGAGGAGCCGGGCCAATGGACGCCCATCGCGGGCGGCACCGAGTTGATGGTCGCGCATGCCGCCGGCCGCCTGCCTGCGTCGAAACTCGTCAGTCTGTGGGGCGTCTCCGAGCTGCGCTTTATTACGAGCCGGCCGGGTTCGATTGCCATCGGCGCCGGCGCCACCTTCACCGACATCCGCAACCACGCCATCGTTGCCTCCGACCTTCCCCTGCTCGCCAGGTCCGCCGCCTGGATCGGGTCGATCGCAAACCAGACGCGCGCCACTCTGGGCGGCAACCTTGTGAATGGATCGCCGGCCGCCGACTCCTCTCCGGCCCTGCTCGCTTATGACGCCGAGGTCGAACTAATCTCCGTGCGCGGTTCGCGCCGGATCCCCTACAGCGACTTCCACACCGGTTACAAGAAGAACGTACTGGCCGCCGACGAGCTTCTCTATGCAATTCACATTCCCCGCCGGTTCGCGCAGCACCGGCAGTATCTTCGCAAAGTGGGCACTCGGCGAGCCATGGCCATCGCCAAGGTTGCGCTGGGCGGAACGGCCCTGCTTGCAGACGGCATCATCCACGAACTGCGCCTGGGCGCGGCGAGCCTGGCGGCCTTTCCCACCCGGCTCTATCGTACCGAAGATGCGCTGCGCGGGAAGCATCCCGATTCCGCTGCCATGAGCGCGGGACGAGCGGCCCTGCTGGCCGAGGTGCTTCCCATCGACGACATTCGTTCCACCGCCGAATACCGCAAGCACGTGGCCGCCAACCTGCTTCAAGAGTTCCTCACCGAACTCCAGCGCCCGGAACCTGCGCGATGAACAGCGTTCTTGCGCAATGGAACCAGGCGGACGAAGCAACCGCGTTGGCCGCCATGCTGGCCTGCTGCTCCGCGCGTAGATGGGCTGAGGCCATGGTCGCCCTTCGCCCGTCTAACAGTGTGGGAGAGGTGCGCCGCGCCGCCGATCAGGTCTGGAGCACCATGGAAGAGCCGGACTGGATCGAAGCCTTCGCGGCCCATCCCCGGATTGGTGAGCGCAAAGCCAGATCAATGCAAACAACGGCCGCTGACTGGTCGCAGCAGGAACAATCGTCGACCGCACTCGCACCACCGCAGGTGCTCACTGAATTGGCACAAGGCAACGCTCTTTACGAGCAAATCTTCGGCTTCTCGTATATTGTTTGTGCGACCGGCAAGAGCGCCGAAGAGATGCTTGCCATCCTTCGAAGGCGCCTGTCAAATGACCGGCAGCAGGAATTGCGCGAGGCGGCCGAACAGCAGCGCGAAATCATGCAGATTCGCCTCGGGAAATGGCTGGCGGAATGAGCGGAATCACGACCCACGTCCTGGACACGGCACTGGGCAAGCCAGCCGCCGGCATCGGCGTGAGACTGGAAAAACACGACGAGGACTCATGGCTGCTGCTGGCGGAGACCGCCACTGACGGCGATGGCCGCTGCCGCAATCTGGCGCAGGATATTTCAGCGGGTGTATACCGCCTCACGTTTTCGACGGACGAATATTTCCGGCGGCAGGAGCGTTCCAGCATTTATCCAGAGATCGCCGTGACCTTCGAGTGTCGCAATGATGCGCACTATCACATGCCGCTGTTGCTGACCGACAACGGTTACACCACGTATCGAGGAAGCTGATGGCACGACTGGGCGAGAATTGTTATGGCAAGTCGCGGGTGCGCCTGTCGCGGATCACTCGGCGCGGCGACTGGCACGACTTCCAGGAATGGACCGTGCGCGTGTTGCTCGAAGGAGACTTCGAATCGAGTTTCAACCTGGCCGACAACAGCAGGATCCTTCCCACCGACACAATGAAGAATACCGTGTACTCGCTCGCGCGCGATTCGAAGGCGGCCACCATCGAAGAGTTCGCGATCGAGCTTGGCGATTATCTCCTTTCCAACAATCCGCAAGTCTCGAAGACGAGCATCGAGATCGACGAGAAGGCTTGGGAACGAATGCACTGCGACGGCGGCGCGGAGCCCACCACGTTCAGGCTCTGCGGCCCCGAGCTGAACACGGTTTCTGCAAGCCGCGAGAAGAATGGCAAATGGGAAGTCGCTTCCGGCATTGACGGATTGACGATGCTGAAGACAACCCGGTCGGCCTTTACCGGATTCATCAAGGATCGCCTGACGACGCTCAAACCGGCGACCGACCGCATCTTCGGCACCAGCGCCACGGTGCTGTGGCATTATGCGTCCGGCACACCCAACTACGCCGAGGTTCGATTGCGAATTCTCGGTGCGCTGCTCAAGACGTTTGCGGCGCACGACAGCATGAGCGTGCAGCACACCCTGTTCGATATGGGCAAAGCGGCTCTGGAGACGGCCCCGGAAATCACGCGGATCAAGCTGACCATGCCCAACCTGCATCACCTGCTTGCGGACCTGAGTCCTTTCGGCCAGGACAATCCGAACCACATCTTTATGCCCATCGACGAGCCTCACGGCTACATCGAGGCGACCCTCGAGCGCTAACAGGATGGGTGAATACCGAACCTTCCAATGCACGATTACTGCAGTTGCGCCAGATCTTCCGGTGCATCGATATCCACTCCCCCACCCTCGAATTCAATCGCGACAATCGGGCAAGAAGCTTGCTCGATAACCGATCGCGCGCCCTTCTCTCCGCGAAGGGAGCGCAGCTCGGCAAAAGTATCGCGCGGGAACAATGCGGGGACCCCTTGTACCCCCGCGTATGACGAAGCGACGATGAGCGGCGAATCCGCCGAGGCGAAAGGCGCCAGCAGCGCGCGCAGATGATCCGTGGTCAGCCGCGGCTGATCGCAGCCCATCAGCACCACTCCGGCCGCATCGGGTGCGCAGACGTGAAGCGCGCGCATACCGGTCTCGATGGAGCTCCCCATCCCCTGCCTCCAGTGGTCGTTGTGGACCGGAATGGCGCTCGGCGATTCAATCGACGCGCGAACTGCCTCGAATTGCGCACCGAGAATTACGAGCACGGGAGACACGGCGGCTTCCGTCGCCATGCGGATCGCGCGGTTCAGCAGCGTTTCTCCCTGCCACGTAACTAGTTGCTTAGGACGGCCAAGGCGGCGGCTTTCCCCCGCGGCGAGGATAATGGCGGCGACTGGCATTGCCCCAGTGTAATGGCTTCTCCTTGACCGGAGGCTTACCATCGAGCAAGACTAAAACAACCTGAAGCGCAATCCGGACAGACAGAGGGATGCCAGTGACCGATCCGACGACCACCACGGCGAAGGTGTACCCGGCCAATGCGGACGTCAGGAATTATGGTTTGCACGCCGGCGTACTCGGTCCCGTGGAGACGCTCGCACAATCGGTATCTGCGGTCGCGCCCTCCACGTCGCCATCGTTGACCATTCCCTTGGTGTTCGCGCTGGCCGGCAACGCAACGTGGTTTGTCTACCTGCTGGCCATGGGAGCCATCTTTTTGGTGGGTTTTTGCGTAAGCCGGTTCGCCCGTCTCTCGGCATCACCGGGATCGCTTTATTCCTACACGGCCAATACTCTGCCGCCGATCTATGGCGTAACCGCCGCGTGGGGACTGCTTCTGGCGTATGTGGCCACTGGCGCTTCGGTAGCCGGCGGGGCGCTCTACTATGCCAGCGTCCTGATCCAGCAGTTCTTCCATTGGGCGCCTCCTGCCATGCCCATGCTTGCTTTCGTTTGCGGCGTTGCGGGATGGATCGCTTACCGGGACGTGAAGCTCTCGGCGGAACTGATGCTCTGGATCGAGGTCGCATCGGTGAGCCTGATCCTCATCGTCCTGTTCGTGCTCGTATTTCATTTCGGGCTGCAATTCGACCGCGATCAATTCACGCTCAAGGGAGCTCACGTTTCGTCGCTGGGGCCGGCGCTGGTGCTGGCGATCTTCAGCTTTGTGGGGTTCGAGAGCGCCACCACGCTGGGCGTCGAAGCTCGCAATCCGCTCCGCACCATCCCGCGCGCCGTGCTGCAATGCGCCCTGCTGGCAGGCGCCTTCTTCATGCTCTGCTCGTACTCTGAAGTTCTGGGGTTTCGCGGCGCGTCAGGAAAGCTGAGCGAGACCACCAGCCCGCTGCACATCCTGGCCGGGCGCGCGGGCGTATCTCCCCTCGGAGTGGGCATCGACCTGGGCGCGTTCATCAGCGTGTTCGCCTGCGTGCTGGCCTGCACCACCGCGGCCTCGCGAGTTCTCATGAAGATGGCGCATGGCAGGCTGCTCCCGCCCGCTTTTGCGCAAACCAGCGGGCGGCACGGTACCCCTGGGATGGCCGTGGCTTTCTCTGCCGGCGCGATGTTCCTGTCTACGGCCTTGATGTGGCATTACGGCGTGGATGGTCCCGCGATCTATGACCTCGCCGGCTCTCTTTCGGTGTTCGGATTTCTTACGGCTTACGCGCTGGTGGCCGTTGCCCTGCCGTTCGCCAGATCTGCGCTGGGCCAGCACTCCCATGCGGTAACCGCCGTCAGCGCCATCACCGTGGTGGTAATCGTGCTGATTACGATTTTCGATCTTCGCTCCGGCAGCGATTCTGCCCACGCACGCATTCCTTACATCTATCTCGCGTACATCGCTGTTGGCATCGGGGTGTATCTTCTTCGGCGCAAGCAGGCGGTTGTCATTGTGGATGGATGACTGGTCCCCCGCGTCTCATGTTGTTGGAGAGGTGAGAGGGACCTACGGTTGAAGGTCGCTATCGGGCTGTACCAGGATGAGGAGCACCAGCCCGACCACCGCAAACATACGAAACGCGGGTTCCTGCCCGTTCCATGTATGCGACTGCCACATCAGGAACCACTCTGCCCCGATGGTCAGGAACGCAACCAGCCACATCAACATAGAGAGGGTCAGCGCCATCACCGGCACTCGCTTGGCCAGGTTGAACACCGCGGCGGGCCCGCGCAGCACGCGAACCAGCCGCGCCGTGCCCCACCAGAGCAGGATCATCGTCCCCGCTTCCCACGCGATGATGGAGATGTAGAAGACCATGTGGAATGCCGGCGAGGGCATCGCCCGCCACATACCGTGGTTCCCCGGAAACGTCGAGTCCATCGTCAACACGTGTTGCACGAAATGGTAATTGGAGTAGAAATCGGTGAGATTGTTGAACACGACCAGGGTGTAGAACAGGGCGATCCCGGCGAGCAGCAACACCTTCGCAGTACGCGTAATCATTGTTTCGCGTCTTTCGTTGGCCCGGCACCCTCATTTGCCGTCGAACCGGCGAACGTCTTGAAATACGCCGTCAGCGCGTCCAAAGTCGCCTCATCATAGCCGGGCTGGCCGGGCATTTTTGCGCCCGGCGCCACGGCGGCGGGATTGCGGATGATGGCGCGGAATCGCTCGGGATGCTTGTCGGCTATGGCCGCCAGTTGCCGCCAGGTACGCTGTGCCATGGTTCCGCCTTCGGCCCCCATATTGTGACAGCGGAAGCAATCCTGGCGTGCGATAACGTAACCCATCCCGATCGGCGAGTCTGTTTCCCATTTCCCCGATGGCTGGATGGCACCGAACACTTCTGAAGTTTTTCGAAAATCAATCCTCACCACTCCATAGGGAATCTGCGGCTCATCCTCGTGCGAAAGCACCTTGAATGACGGCTTGAATTGCGGGTGGGAAATGAGAAACGGTCCCAGCGAATCGCCCGCGGTCGTTGTCGGCCAATGATCGCGGTCCTGGCCATTGATACGCAGCACCAGCAGCGGATGGTGTGCGGTAATGTAATCGGCCGGGTAGTGGGTCTGGTACTGGTCGTTGCAGATCGCGACCAACATGTCCGTGGTCGCGCCGAACGTTTCGGCCAGCGTGGAAAGAGCTACGCCGCCAATCTCCGTCTTTCCCTGAAAATTCGAATCATCGGCGATGGTGTAGGTCTCCTGCGGCAACCGCAGCAGGTCTTCGTAGCTCACGTAACGTGTCTGGCCCGCCTGGATGCCCGGCGCCCCCAGCGAAGGGTCTTTGTCGCTGGGGTGGATGCCGGCCAGCTCGCCGCCCAGTTCGAGGTCGCCCGGCGAAGACCGCCCCGTGTTCAGAAGGGTTCTCCAGTCGTCCGCCGGCGCGGCAGACAGCAGCATCGCCGCCACTCCCAACACGCACACTCGAAGCATGGCTCATGCTAACGTGAGCGTCCCGCCGGGCCAAGCAAATTCCTCCCCCCACCGTGCTACATTCAATGCACATGAGCCCCAGTCCCACACCTGAAGAGAACCTGGCCGCGCTGGGCCTGTCGCTGCCGCCGGCGCCGTCCCCGGGCGGCAATTATGTGCCCGCCAAACAAGCGGGCGCCGTCCTGTACCTCTCCGGTGTCATCTCTACCGGCCCGAATGGAATCATCACCGGCTTGGCCGGCGCGGACCGCACAGTCGAGGACGGCTATGCCGCAGCCCAGGCTTGCGCGCTCACCCAATTAGCTGTCCTGAAACGCACGCTAGGCTCGCTGGACCGCGTGGCCGAGGTCCTGACGTTGAACGGCTACGTCAACGCCGCGCAAGGATTCCACGATTCGCCCGCGGTGATCAACGGCGCGTCGGACCTGCTGGTCAAGGTCTTTGGCGAAGCGGGCCGCCACGTCCGCGCGGCCATCGGCGTCAGCGCTCTGCCGCGCAATGCCCTGGTCGAAGTGCAGATAACGGTCCGCGTCACAGAGTCATGAAAGAGCACATTCTCGCCGCCGAGCCAACCCACTCGGTGTGGGACCGCTCGCTCGCGCCGCGGCTGCATATCGACTCCGGCGACGAGGTGCAAATCGCATGCGTCGACGCGAGCGGCAGCCAGGTGTTTCCCGCGATGACTACGGAGCAGTACCTGGCCATCGATCGCACCCGCATCCACGCGCTTACTGGGCCCATCTGGATCCAGGGCGCCGAGCCCGGCGACGCGCTCGAGATCGACGTGCTCTCGACACGCCACTTTGGATGGGGATGGTCGAGCATCGTCGAGGGCCTGGGCTTTCTGAATTATCGCTTTCGGACTCCGTATCTTTTTCACTGGCGGCTTGACGGCGAATCCACCAAATCCCTGTTCCCGGCGGTCGTGCCGCTCCGCCCGTTTCTCGGAGTCATGGGCGTGGCACGCGGCGAGGATGGCGCCTTCCGCACCCGCCCGCCCGGCCCCTTCGGCGGCAATCTCGACGTGCGTGAACTCTGTGCCGGTTCCAGGCTCTACCTTCCGGTCTATAATTCCGGCGCGCTGTTCAGCTGCGGCGACGGCCATGCGGCCCAGGGCGATGGCGAAGTGTGCATCAACGGCATCGAGTGCCCGCTCGACGTAACCCTGCGCTTTCGCCTGCACAAGCACCAGCCGCTCGCCGGACCCATCGTCGAGGCAAGCGATTCCGTCGCCCCCGACGCGAGCTCCGAGGCCTGGGTCGTGGCCGAAACCGGAACCGATCTGGCTGAAGCCGCGCGCGCGGCCACCCACCGCATGATCGACCTTCTCGTCACTCGCTGGGGGTTCAGCGACGTCCACGCTTATATCCTGTGCAGCGTGGCCATGCGCCTCAGGTTGTCGCAGGTGGTGAACGAGCCGGTCCACACCGTTTGCGCCGCGCTCAGCAAGCAGGTCCTGCCCGCGAGAGAGTTGTTCCCGGTTCACGGCCGTCCCTGATCCTGGTGCAATCGCCGGATTCTCGTGCGCGTTCATCCTGCGGGCGCCACGTTTTGTCACGAATGATATGGAGAATTGTGGAAAAAAGGTCAAATCTGATTCCGAACATGGGCTTTGATTCTCTTCTGCCAATTCCGGAAATCTTTATGCATGTAAAGAACGCTGCCTCGAATCGTGCCACCGGTCGCCTCCGGCTTAACCAGCCACTCATCGCGCGCAACCCGGCTAAGCGCTTGGGTAGCAGCATGTTGTAAGCGAACGAACACGGTGATGAGTTGGCAGCGGACCTCAGATTCCGATGGAAGCTCGGTGCCGTTTCCGCCATTTTCATCATGCAATCCTTATAAATGCCATGCACAATCGCGGCGCCCACCACAAGCGGGCGACGATAATTTTCCATTGAAAATTACTTCGCAGCCGTTATCCTATAGCTAACTTCTTGGTTCAAGTCCGCACCCCACTAACCTCAACCAGCAATACTTGAATCCGTATTTCTTCCTCACTTCCTTTTTGAGGGTTCCACCGAATCACGCAACTTCATTTCCCGCCAGGGCTTCTGAGACACTCAAAAGACCCGAGGGGAAATCCCTATTTCCGAGGCCGACAGATTGAGGTATTCCATGCGCACTACGCCTTCCCTGTTCGTCAGGCTGCTGGCAATCGCGGCGGCTATCGCTCTGTGTGGTTCCTACGCCCTGGCACAGCAGACCCTCGGCGGCATTACCGGGGAAATCACCGACCCGACCGGCAACATCATCACCACTGCTT
The DNA here is from genome assembly GCA_963706455.1 of uncultured Acidobacteriota bacterium. GTDB lineage: Bacteria > Acidobacteriota > Terriglobia > Terriglobales > Acidobacteriaceae > Telmatobacter. The sequence goes on from CAVPNO010000083.1 coordinate 33,422, forward strand.
CGGTATCGGTTCTCGATGAGAACACCGCGTTCACCCGCACCACCCAGACCAACGGCTCCGGCGTTTATTCCTTCGTGAATCTGCCTATCGGGAGTTACACCCTAACTTTCACCGCCGACGGGTTCGATATCCAGAAGACGCCGCACATCGCCGTGCAGGCCAACCGCACCGCGACTGTGAATGCCCAATTGCGCGTGGCGGCGGCCAAGGGCGAAACCATTGAGGTCGATGCCACCCCCTTGATGAATGCCGTCGACACCACCAATGGCTACGTGCTGGACACTTCGCAAATTGAATCGGTGCCGTTGTCGACCGGAAGCTTCACCGGGGTTGCGATTCTTTCTACCGGCGTCAATGCGGAATTGCCCGGTGGAACGGGCGCAGTCAGCGGCCTGGGCAACGCTCCCATCTGGTCCAATGGCCAGCGCGATACTTCGAACAGCTTCCTGCTGAACGGCGTGGACGCCAGCAACCTGTTCAATGGCAAAAGCACCAGCCAGGTTCCCTCGGCGCGCGTTATCAACAGCTCGGGCGTTTCCAGCACCACCGGGGCCGGGGGAGTAATTCAGACGCTTGCCTCCGTGTACCTGTCCATCGGCAATGCGATCCCCACGCCGGCGCCGGAGACGCTTTCTGAAGTCCGCGTCAACGCTTCAATGTACGACGCTCAGCAGGGCTCCACGTCGGGCGCGCACATCGACATGAGTACCGCGTCAGGCACCAACCAGTTTCATGGATCGACCTATATCCATCGCGGCAGCAGCTGGCTCAACGCCGCTCCGTTCTTCTTCAACCAGGACCCCGACATTCCCGCCTACAACAAGGTGCCGCAGCTGCATCGCTATGTGGCCGGAGCCGACATCGGCGGCCCGATCATCAAAGACAAGCTTTTCGGGTTCGTGGCCTATCAGCATCTGCAAGTCTCGGACCAGGAAATCGGCGACTCGGTCATGGATGTTCCCGTGGGCCTGAGCGATACCAACCGCGATCCAGGGGGATTGGCCACCCTCGCCAACAATTCCTTCAGCGCGATTAACGGCAGCACCATCACCGCCGCGCAAATCGACGGGACGGCTCTTGCCTTGTTCAACAGCCCGGCGCTGCCCGGGGAGCCGGGCAAATGGCTCATCCCCAATGATGCGCTGGCTGCCTTGGGAACCACGCCTACGGTCGCTCACATCGACAACGCGTTTCTTCCCGGCACCGGCCGGTTCAAAGCCGACATGGCCGTCGCCAATCTTGATTACAACGCCACCGGCAGAGACACCCTCGCGCTGAAATACTTCTATCAGCACGACCCCGCGATTGCACCGTATTCGTATTCCAGCATCCCGGGTTTTTCCGAGCATCTCGATTCAGGCGCGCAGGTCGCTTCGATCATCAATACGCTGAATCTGAAAACCAACCTGAGCACCGCTCAGACGTTCGGATTTATCCGCGAAAAGATCTGGGGCGATAACGAGCAGCCCTTCGGACCGGCTTCGATTCCCGGCGGATCCTATCCGAGCGGCTCGATCAACGTCTTCGGGTCGAGCTATTTCCCCGGCGTTTCCATCTACAACGTGCTGGGCGTCTATCAGCCTCTGGGCACGTCCACGGCGATCCTGAATATCGGCCCCAACGCGGAGGGACAGGCGGCCAACACAGGAGTATTCCAGAATCGCTGGTCCCCCTCGGGCAGCGCCATCTGGATTCTCGGCAAACACACCATAAGCTTCGGCGCCAGCTATAGCTATACGCAGCTCAATACCATCGACAAGCGAACCGGTTTGGGCACCGTTGCCACAGATGACTTCAGCCAGTTTGTCCAAGGCCAGGTAACGCCCGGAAGCTCCTCCACGGGTTTCTATGTGAGTTCGTTCCTGCAGGGCAATGCCAGCCGTTACTATCGCGCCAACCAGTTGGGCACCTATTTCCAGGACAAGTGGCAAATCAAGCCGTCGCTGTCGCTGACTGCGGGCGTGCGCTATGACTGGGACGGCGGGCTCACCGAGAAATACGGCCGCATCTTCAACTTTGACGCCGGCACGTACAAGTACGACATTCCCTCCGACACCATCGAAAACACGGGCCTGATCATTGCCGGCAACAACAAGAACGGCACCCAGGGCGTGAGCCCCACCACTCTCACCGGCCGTCAGTGGGGCATCGCTCCCCGGTTGGGCGCGGCCTGGCAGCCGGGATTCTTCCACAACAAGGTGGTGGTCCGCGCCGGGGGCGGCATGTACTACGATCGCGGCGAGCTCTTCAGCTACTTTTCGCCCGGATATGCCATCGGCACGGTAACCGGCGGGCCCTTCGGCGTCAACCAACAGCTGCCTTTCGTGAATGCATCCAGCTGCCCGGTCCAATCCACCTACTACTATCTGGGCTATGTCATCACCTGTGGCGGCAGCAATGCTGCGGGCAACCTGGAAAACCCCTACGGCACATCGCTGCTGGCCCCGCCCAACAATCCCAAAGCTTCCGACCTCAACAACTACCTGCCCAACGCCGGCGGCATCATGAACTTCGGACGGCCGATTTCCCTCGGCGTCTACGACCGCAAAAACAAGCTGCCATACACCATGAACTACACGCTCGATTTCCAGTGGCAGCCGCGCAACGATCTGGCCATCGAACTGGGCTACGTAGGCAACCGCGGCCGGCACCAGGTCATCCCCGTGCCTTTCAACCAGCCGAATATCGCCTCCGCGTCGAACCCGGCCCTGGGGGGAAGCCCCTACCAGCAGAAGTACACCTACGGCTATACCGTCAGCGAGCCGAACTTCGGCCCGCCCATCGATCTGCCCGACGGCACCCCCTATCTTTCCAACTATGAGGGCGGGAACGTAGACCTCCGCGTGCCGTTTATCGGCTATGCTGCCGAGTCCATCACCTATGCCGCCGCCGGTGTCGACGCGTACGATGCCGTCCAGCTTCACGTGGACAAGCGCCTGAGCCACGGCATCCAGGTCGGCGCTTCCTACACCTACTCCCATACGCTCGACGAACAGAGCGGCCTCGGTCTTTTCTACAACGGCAACAACCCGCTCAATCTACGCGAATCCTACGGCTCGGCCGATTTCGACCGCACTCACGTCCTCAACTTCAATTACGTGCTTCGGGTTCCCGACACTGCCCGCAAGAGCTCCCTCCTGGGCAAGGTTGTCAATGACTGGGCGCTCACCGGCCTGACTGTGCTGCAGAGCGGCCAGCCCTACAGCGTGATCGACTTTTCCGGCTCCGTAGGCAGCATTTACTATTCGACCGCCGACGGCATCACCAACCCTATCGTTCCGCTCGCCAGCGGATGCACGGCAAAGAACGCTCTTACCAAGGCGTCCGGCGCGTGGTTCCCGGTCACCGGCGTCACGGCGCTCAAACCCGAGTGCTTCACGCTGCCGATCTTGAACCCCGGCGACCTGAACGGCGCCATCCCCAGCAACGACCCATTCGAAACCGGCTTCACCACTGGTCAGCGCAACATCTTCCGCCAGGCGTTCCAGAAGCGCGCCGACGCTTCGCTCGTCAAAGTCCTCAACCTGAAGGAGAGGTACTCGCTGAAGTACACCTTCGACGTGTACAACCTGACCAACACCACGAGCCTCGATGTCCCCGGAAACGAAGTATCGCAGAACCAGAACTACAACGCCTTCCCGGCAACGGGCACCACTCCGTTGCCCACAGGTTGCCAGGCTAACGGTTCCCAGACCAATAGCAGCTTTTACAACTGCCCGGGCGGCCTGGGGATCATCACCCACACCATCGGCAGCCCGCGTCAGATCCAGATGTCGCTCCGGTTCGACTTTTAGGCTAATCAGCCTGCAGCGGGCTCTGCAGCAGCTACCCCACCCTGGCTCCGCTAGGGTGGGTTTGGGCTCCCTTGCTCAACTTCACCGAGAGTCGTTCCTCGTTCGCGGACAGAAACGCCTTTTCGAGCTCCGGCGACGAGTCGAACCTCTTCCCTTCAACATGCCGTGCGGGAAACTCGAAGGTCAGTTGCTCATCGGCAAACGGCCAGGGCTCGAGCCGGAAGTGCCACGGCTCGGCCGGAAGCACGCGCACTTCGCTGGTGGATCCGTCATTCAATGGCAGCGGATGCAGTAAATGGGCCGGCTGGGCAAACGCCACGCAACTCAGCAGCGACAGATTGTCGCAGGCCTGCAACAACCGGAAGTGTTCCCGAATGGTCTGCTCCGACCGTTCCAGGAGCGTGAGCGAACCATCAATCGCGATCGCAGAAAACAACGCCTCCTGGAAGGAACGCTGCTGGTCGAGGAACGCATCCAGCAGGGCCAGGCCGTCGGGCGCAATAGTCGAGCGGTCCGCGTGTTCGCTGAGCAGGCTGTAGGTGTGCATCGAAATCAGCATGCCCGCATATGGGTCCTTGTCCGCAATCATCCGCACGGCGCGGTCGCGCACCGCAAGATAGTCGGCAATATCGATCTCCTCGAAGGCGGCGTACTTGCCGACCAATTCGCAGGAGAAAGCAGAAGGCTTTCCCTGACGGGTAATGGTGGGATGCGCATCGCGCTCGGCCCATCCGTCATCGTGGACGGCTATTCCATAGAGCACACGCTCGCGGGGCTCGGGCTTGCGGAATTTCTCGTTGCCCCAGGCCGCTGCAAACGCTCCGGCAAGGCGCGCATGGTCGGGGTGCCTGATCAGCCACCACCCGGTTTCCGATTCCAACCTCAACATCGAATAACCTCTCGCATCCAAAGGCGGTCATCTTCAGCAACCTGGCGCAGGAACGGACGAAGGACCTGCTGGTCGCTCACTCCGCCAATTGCGCCCGGCTCGACTCATGCCAATTGTGCAGCATCATCCATTCAAAAAACATCACCACGAAAAAGAAACCGAACCCCAGCACCGTTGCCGCCAGCACCAGGGCAAACATGTAGGCGGTTTCCATTTGAGTGTTGGCGTAGAGAATTGCATAACCTAGGCCACCCTCGCCCACGCGCGTCGAACCGGCGAACAGTTCCCCTGTCAATCCCCCGATGACACTGATGCCGGCGGCGATGCGAATCCCGACAAAAAAACTCGGCATGGCGTTCGGCAGTCGCAGCTTGAACATGATCTGCGCCGGCGTGGCCTTGTGCATCATAAACAGGTGCACCAGGTTCTCGTCCACGCTGATAAGCCCCTGCGTGGTGTTGGCAATGATCGGCGCGAGGCAGATGATGAACGTCACCACCATCACCGCTGGAATCCCGGCGCCCATCCACAGTATCACCAGGGGAGCAATCGCCAGGATCGGCACCGTCTGCAGCAAGATCGTGTAGGGATAGACTAATTGCCGCAACCAGCGCCACTGGGCAAACACCATGGCCACAGCCACGCCGGCAATGATGCCGGCTGCGAGCCCTCCCGCGGCTTCTTCCGCCGTGATCGACAAGGAATTCAGCAGAGATGGGAAGCGCTCGCGTGCTGCCGATAACACCGCCAGGGGTCCCGGAAGGATATAGCGCGGAACATGGTATAGACTCACCATCGTTTGCCACACACCGAGCAGGAACAGAAGCACGGCCAGGCTTTTGAGCGCAATCACGATCTGCTTGTTCATGCCTGGACCACTCCCCGCAGCAGCCGTGACGCATGCGTCACGGCTGCTTCAAATTCGATCGACTCGCGCGTCTCCGCCGTTCTCGGCCAGGGCAGGTCGATCGGTACCTCATGCGCGATGCGACCCGGATGCGCGGCCAGAATCACCACGCGCGAAGACAGAAATACCGCTTCGGCCACCGAATGGGTCACAAACAGGACGGTCCATTTCTGCTCGGCGTGCAGGCGCAGGAGTTCTTCATTAAGCCGGTCGCGGGCTATTTCGTCGAGCGCCGCGAAGGGTTCGTCCATCAACAAGATGCGCGGGCGGGTGACCAGGGCACGCGCAATGGATACGCGCATTTTCATGCCGCCCGAAAGCTGGCGCGGGTAGCGATGCTGGACCTGGCTCAATCCCACTAGTTCCAGCATGCGCGCGACTCGTTCCCTGCGCAGCGAGCGCGCCGCGTGTTCCAGTTCCAGACCCAGCCCCACGTTCTGCTCCACCGTGCGCCAGGGCATCAGGGTCGCATCCTGAAAAATGAAGCTCATCATCTCGCGCGCATTCTCAGGCGTCATCCCGTTCACTCGCACCTGGCCTTCGCTGACCGGGCTCAAGCCTGCCACCAGCTTCAGGAGCGTCGATTTGCCACAGCCCGACGGGCCCAGGAACGTAACGAATTCTCCACGTTGAATGGTGAGCGAAAGGTTCTCGAGTGCGACCGCGGCGCTGCGAAAGCGCTTGCTCACCCCCTGGAATGCGATCTCCGGAACCGTCACTGATGTCGGCGCGGTCACCATCCCGGGGTTCCTTTCACGGGCAGGTAGAGCGCCGACGGATGCTCCGCAGTGTGCAGCACGCGCTGCGTGGAGCGCGACCATGTCCAGTTGTCGGCAAGCTGGGGCGGCGTGGCCGTCGATGGGTTGCGATCGTAAAGGGGAAAAGCGGAGCTGGCGATTTCCAGGCGCAGCCGTTCGCCGGGCGCCAGCACAAATGCGGTCGGCTCCATCGTGAATTCCCATGCGTGGATCTCATCGGGGGCGTAACTTGTCTCGCGGAACAGCCACGAGCTGCGCGCAATGCCGACACACAGGAACTCGGCGCACCCACTTTGCCGGACGCGTACCAGCTTGGCAGTGAAATCGGCATTCCCCGCGGAGGTAGCCGCAAATAGCCTGACACGCGGCTGTCCGAATACTTCCAGCTCACGAATCACCGGCGGGGACGTATAAACGAGCAGGTTATTGCCCAATTCGAGCATCGCCTGATCGACGGGGCCGCTCAGCGCCTGCGGACCGCCCGGTGCCGTGACGGGGACTTCCGGGTCGTAGACAAACACGTCGCAAGGCTCGAAAAGGCTCGGAGCGTTCGTCGTTAGCGCGCCATCTCCTTTGCGCGAATTCGCGTTGCCTCGGCTATGCAAGTGGAGCGCATAATCGGCAGCGGGCCACCCATCGGCAGTCCGCCATTCGTTGGGACCAGGAGCTAAGTAGCGAATGCGCGGCTCGGATGCGAATTCGCCCGAATCCTTCAGCCAGTGATTGAACCAGCGCAGAAGGACCTCATCCGAGTTGAGATTTGCAGCCGGACCGAAAATCGCATCGCCCGCACGGTCGCCCCAAGGGATATGCACCCATGGTCCGACAATCAGATACTGATGATCGCGCGCGAACTTCGATCCCGCACGCTCGCGAAGCGCGCGATAGCCGGCAATCGAGCCTTCAAGATATGTATCGAACCACCCGCCAAGGTGAAGCGCAGGAATCTGAATGCGATCGCAGCGCCGGCTGATGTCCATGTCCGCCCAGTAATCGTCTGGCTCGCGATGCGAGAGCCAATCGCGCACATACCCAGGCAATCCGGAATCGGCGATGGCCGGATGGCGCGCATACGGAACAAACTGCGCTTGCGCGCGAATGTTGCTCCACGCCGATTCCAGCTGGTCGCTGGCTTCGCGCAGATGCTTGCGGCGCGCGTCTTCGCGCAGCATCTGGATGCCCCATCCCAGTGTTGAACTCAGCCGCAGCGCTCCGTGGTGATAGAACCAGCCGTGGTAAAGATCGGCAGCCGTCATATGCGGCGCAATGCAGACAAGCCCCTCCGGCTGCTCGGCGGCAGCCAGCAATTGCGTCGCGCCCTGGTAGGAAAAGCCGTACATCCCGATCCGCCCGTTGCACGCTGGATGCCCGCGCAACCAGGCAATCGCCTCGGCCCCATCGCGTGCTTCATGCCGGAAGGGATAGAACTCGCCTCCCGAACCGCCGCGTCCGCGCACATCCTGAATGGCAACGTGATATCCGTGCCGTGCAAACCACGCCGGGTGCGCATATACGACGGTCGAAGCGATATCGCGCCCATACGGCTGGCGCATCAACAGTGTGGGCCACGGGCCTTCGCCGCCGGGGTAGTAGTGATCCGAGACCAGCGTGACGCCATCGCTCAGCAGGCACTCACGGCCGCGCTCTAGCCGTACCCCGGAACCAAAATCGACAAAAGTCATCCTCAGGCACCATGCCTCGGCTCGAAGTTGTACATGGCCACCAGAATCTCCGCGATCCGCGCGGATGCCTCGTTGACCCAGCGCCCGCCATTCTCCGCCGTGGCTGCTGTTGGATCACCTAACACCCCGCTGGGCGCGATGTCCCTCGTCAGCCAGGCAAAGTTGGCGGCCGAACCCTCGGGCTTGAGCAACTCCGGCTGATCGACGCGCGCGATGTAATTCGTCGTGTACTCGCCCGCCCGCACCAGTTGCGGCGCGGCGTACAACAGGAACGCCGTTTCGACCTCGCCCGCGTGAAAGCCGTACGTCCGCTCCTGTGCGCTCACGCCGTCAAACGCGAGGCCGCCCGAGCCGGATAGCGAGAACGTCCGCAAACCAAACTCGGCGCGCAGGTCGCGCGCCAGCACATCCACCAGCGATGTGTTGCCGCCATGCGTGTTGTACAGGACCATTTTCTTGAATCCCGCAGCCGCAATGCTCGCGCCCAGATCGCGCACCACCGCCAGAAATGTCTGCGCGCTGACCGATAGAGTGCCTGGAAATCCGAGGTGCTCGTTGCTCTTGCCATAGCAGACCGGCGGCAACGCGAAGACCGGCAATTCGTTAGGGATGCGCTCGAGAGCCTTGCCCAGCAGCAGGTTGTTGATCAACGTGTCGGTCGCTAGCGGAAGATGATGACCGTGCTGCTCGATAGCCGCCGTGGGAAGAATCAGCAGCGTAGTCGCCCTCGGCAGGGCATCCACCTCCTTCCACGACAAGTAGGAAAAATTGCGCGCTTCGGGAATCCAGGTCTTCACCGCGCCACCGCCTCCTTGTGGAAGGTGATCATCTTGCCCGGATTCAGCAGGCCGCGCGGATCGTATCGCTCCTTGGCGCGTAACTGGATGTTGTCGGCGCGGAATCGGCCCGCATCCTCAAGGTAATTCACATGCGGATTGGCGACAAAAACCCCGATCGACCGGCAGTACGCGATCATGTCCGCCAGGCGATCTTCGGTCGTGAAGCGCACTACCGGAATCGCGCCCGGGATGACGACGCCTTCGCCGTTCTTCATGAATTCGATATGGAACAGGATGTCGGTGCCGTAGCGTTCGCGCAGCAGCCGGAACTGTTCACGGCATTCGGTGGGAGAGAATCCACATTGCAGGTAGGTGTATGCGGGATCAGCCTTCATGGCCCAGAGCGTGGTGTGGTTCCACGTGTAGTCGCTCAGCAGCGGCTGTGTACGCGGGCCTTCGTAGGCTCCGGTGAACGTGACTTCCCCGCCCGCCTGCTCCGCATCCCTGCGCAGCGCATCCAGCTGAGCATAGGCAATCATGATCAGCACCAGTGTCTTGCCTTCGCGCACAATTTTTTTCACGGGCGTAAAGAAGGAAGGGATCGGCCACTCGAAGACCGTGACCAGGCGTTTGGTCCAGGCGGGACTGACTGCAACACTTTCACCGAACGTAAATCCCTGTTCGTACGTATCGAACGTCGCGGTGAATTGCGCCCAATCAACCGCCCGCGCGAGCGCAAACCAGATACGGGTGAGCACTCCGTTGGTTCCCCACGCGTGCAGAATCTCGTGAACGGCCCGCCCTTCGTGCAGAACCACCCGAGGTTCCTCCTCCATCGTGGCCACCTCGAAGGCACGCACGTTGTCGAAGTCCCGCAGTTGCCCGTGCGCAACCGAGCCGATGCCGCCCGACCCTCCGCCAAGAAATCCGCCCACCGAGGCCTTTACCAGCGTCGATGGATACATGCGCAATTCCCAGCCCTGCCGGCGCGCCTCGGTTTCGAGCACGCCTAGGCGCAGGCCCGGCTGGCACACGGCGACACCGTCCCCGGTAATATCCTCCAGCTTGTCCATCAGAGAGAGATCAAGCACGATGCCGCCCCGAAGAGGAACACATTGGCCGTAGTTGCCCGTCCCTGCGCCGCGTACCGTCACCGGTATCTCATGGCGCCTGGCGAAGCGCATCACCGCAAGCACCTCCTCCACGCTGACAGGCTGCACGGCTACATCTCCCATTTTGCCGGCGAGCTGCGGGCGAAGGACCGGCGAGTACCAGTAGAAGTCGTGCGACAGCCGGTCGAGGATGGCCGGCGCGGTTAACACCCGCCCCGGATCGGCGACCAGTTGCGACAGCTCGATTGCGATTCCGTCCTGCATGGGGAAGACCTCATTGAACGGGTGCGTGTGTCCCAGGTCTCGATTCTGAGACATGGGTTCCATCAATCCTTCCGGGTGGACCAGAGGCGGAATGCCCGCAGCATCCGGGGATGAGTAAACAGAGCATAGCATTCATCACGCAGGATGGGACCTTCGACCACGCAACGCATGTCGCTGCGCGCGGCCACTTCCGCGGCAGGTATCTGGATCTGGTTGCAATGGTGATTGGCGTCGGCAATGGTCGCCCCGTAGACTATGCGGTCGAGCTTTGCCCAAAGCGCCGCGCTCATGCACATGGGGCACGGCTCGCACGTGGTGTAAAGGGTGTAGCCGGCCAGTGTGAGTTTTCTGAGCCGCCGCGTTGCCAGGCGGATCGCCCGGACTTCAGCGTGCGCGCTGGGATCGCATTGCTGCTTCACCGCATTCAGTGCGCGCAGAAGCAGGCGGCCGGAGCCGGTGCGCACAATGGCTGCACCGAATGGGCGAGGATTGGCAGTGAGCATCGAGCGCGCCGTGAAGGCAGCCAGCGCGGTCATGTGGGCCAGGTCGACGCTCGCGTCGGGAGCGAAAGCGGAGGCCGTTCGAGAAGCTGCGGCAGCCCGTGGCCTGCCTGCGGAGCGGCTCACGACAGTCGATGGAACTCCCATACTCGAACTTAGCATGGCCGTCGATCTCCACTCGACAAAAATCCGCATTCGCCATGGGTGTTTTGCGCGCGGCCGTTCCTTCTCTAAAATCCTTCTATGACCGCTTCCCCGGCCGTCCATACGGTCTCAATTCGCGCCCTCCGCAGCGCGCTCGCCAATGGCGTAACGCAACCCACACGCCTGGCCAACCAGGCCTTGGCAAATTCCAATAAGAATCCCGGATGCAATACCTATCTGTGGCAGGACCCCGCATGGACACGCGCCGAAGCCGCGCGCGTCGAGGCGATGCCGCTCTCCGAAGGCGGAGCCTTCGGCGACGGCCGCGACGCGCTCTGGGGCTTGCCGATCTCGGTCAAGGATTGTTTCGACCTGGCCGGAGCCCCTACCAGTTGTGGAGTACAGTTCTATCGCGACCTGAACGGCAAAGCCGCGCGCGACTCCTGGTTGGTGGACCGGCTGCGCGCTGCCGGCGCCGTCATCACCGGCAAGACTCACCTGCACCCGCTGGCCTACGGCATCACCGGCGAGAATCCCGAATTCGGTGACTGCCTGCAGCCCGGCGACACGGGAGCGCTCACCGGCGGATCGTCGTCCGGTGCGTGCGCCAGCGTTCTCGAGGGCTCAGCCGTGGCGGCCATCGGCACGGATACCGGCGGCTCCATTCGCGTCCCCGCCGCGCTGTGCGGCCTTGCCGGCTATCGTGCGTCGCTTGGTCGCGGCGACTGGCTGGGCGCTGCGCATCTGGCCAGGTCATTCGATACCATGGGCTGGCTCTTTCAGGACCTCGAGGAAGCGCCCCTCTTCGGCAGCTTTCTGGCTCCCCGCGAGCCGGCGCACATATCCGCATACAACCGGTTCGCCGTTGTCGATGACCGCTTCCTGCACGACTGCGAACCCGAAGTCGCGGCGAGTTACGCGACGACCATCCGCGACATGCAAGCTCTCGGCCTGCACTCCACCACAATCGATGTCGGCTGGTGGTCCGATTCGTCGGATATCTTCCAGCCTATCCAGGCGTGGGAAGCGGCCGGAGTTCACAAGGGCAATTTTGAGCACATTCAACCGGCGATCCGTGAACGCCTGGAGTGGGGGGCGCATATCACGACAAGCGAAATGGCCTCGCTGCGCGGACGCCATGTCGAATTTCGTGCGCGCATGGACGATTTGTTTGCGGCTCATGAGTTGATCCTGCTCCCGGCGGCGCCCGTCCCACGCCTCGCCGCCGGCGCCGATCACACTCAGACGCGGAAACGCCTGCTGCGCTACACCATGCCTTTCAGTCTTGCCGGTGTGCCGGCGGTGGCCATTCCCTGCGCGGCGGGCGGCATGCAATTGGCCGCGGCCCGTAATGCCGACGAGGCCCTCCTGCAGGTGGTTGCTCTGATAGGCGCACGCCGGAAAGTCTCCGCACCGATTTTGAACTAGTAAACTACTTCCATTTTCAGGATGTCCGTATGAACGTGAATCTCCGACGCGCGACTGAAGTTGTCTCTCCGGTGCTGGCCTGCGTATTCATTCCTGCATTGCTCCTTTCCGGCTGCCACACATTCATCATTACTGGCTGCCGGGCCACCAGGCCCGCGCAGATGAACGGCCTCACGCCGGTCAGCCTGCAGCTCGATTGGTATCCCCAACCGGAACACGGCGGTTTCTATACCGCGCAACTGCTCGGCTACTACAAGGCCGAAGGCCTGGACGTAACCATCCTTCCGCTCCCCCAGTACGGCAGCATCGCTCAGCAGGTGGCCGGCGGCAAAGCGGATTTCGGTCTTGGCTCCAGCGATCAGATCCTGGAATGGAATTCCAACGGGCTGCCCCTCGTAGCCGTCGCAGCAACCATGCAGCATGACCCTCAGGCTGTGATGGTTCATATGAATTCTCCCATCCATGATTTCAAAGATCTGGAAGGGCGCACGGTGGCCGCGCAAACGGGCGCCACGTGGCTGAAGTACGTGATCAGCCGCTACAACCTCCGCCAGGTCCACCAAATCCCGACCACGCTTTCGGTCGCAAACTTTCTCGCCGACCCCAATTACATACAGCAGATCTTCGTTACCAGCGAGCCTTTCTACGCCAGGCAGGGAGGCGCGGAAGTGCGAACCTTGCTGATCAGTTCCTCCGGATACGATCCCTATCGCGTGCAGTTCACCACCCGCGACTTCGCGCTTGCGAATCCCGACGTGGTAGCAAAGTTCGTCCGCGCCAGCATCCGCGGCTGGCAGGAGTATCTTCGCAACCCCGGCCCGACCGATGCCTATCTGCTTACCTTGAATCCGGCCCTCAACGCGGCGCAGGAGGCGTATACTGCGCAGCAATTACGCGAGGGCGGTTTTGTGGATGGCGGCGATTCAAGCGGCGCACAGATAGGGCGGATGTCGTCCGAACGCTGGCAGACCAGCTTCGAACAGCTCAAGTCCCTGGGCATCCTGCACGCCAGCTTCGACCCAGCCACGGCTTATGCGTTGAAGTTCAGTGAAAAAAGCGAATGAGTGAACAAGTTTGTCAGTCAGCGGGCGTTCACTTCTTCATTTCGCATCCTTACGTGTCGTAACTATAGAACCCGCGGCGCGATTTACGGCCCAGCCATCCGGCATCCACCATGCGCACCAGCAAGGGGCAGGGTCGGTACTTGGGATCGCCCAGGCCGTCGTATAGAACCCGCATGATGTCCACGCATACGTCGAGGCCGATGAAATCCGCCAGCGTGAGCGGGCCCATGGGATGCGCCATGCCCAGCTTGAAGACCTGGTCCACGGCTTCCGGAGTGGCCACGCCTTCCATCACCGCATATGCCGCTTCATTGATCAGCGGCATAAGCACGCGATTGGAAACAAATCCCGGGGCGTCATTCACCGCGACCGGAGTCTTGCCCAAGCGGAGCGCGAGTCCCTGCACCAGGTCGTAGGTCGCATCGTCTGTCGCCAACCCGCGAATGACTTCAACCAGCGCCATCACCGGCACGGGGTTAAAGAAATGCATGCCGATCACCTGGTGGGGGCGGCGCGTCTGCGCGGCCAGCTTGGTGATCGAAATCGATGACGTGTTGGTAGCCAGGATCGCGCCGGGGGGAAGAATGCGATCCAGCCGGCGAAACAGGTTGGCCTTCAATTCGAAGCGCTCCGTAGCCGCCTCGATGGCAAAATCGGCCCCGGCCAGCGCGTCATGATCGGTAACGGGCACAATGCGGCCCACCGCTGCTTCCACGTCCGCTTCGGCCAGCTTGCCCTTGGCGGCTTCGCGCCCTAGATTGGCACGGATCTGGCTCAGCGCGCGATCGAGCAGGTTTTGTTCCACATCGCACAGAATGACGCGCATGCCGGAGCGCGCAAACACATGGGCGATGCCGGAACCCATGGTTCCGGCGCCCGCAATTCCCACGGTCTGAATGGTAGCCATTTCGATTCCTCTTAAATGCACAAGGGAGTGTAACAGAGGAGCACGGACCCGGCTGCCTGTCGTCGCGTCAGAGTTCGCGCGCCCGCTCGATCGCGCGGATCACGGCGCGGGCCTTGTTCATGGATTCTTCGTGCTCGCGCTCGGGAACCGAGTCGGCCACGATTCCGGCTCCCGCCTGGACATGCCCTTTTCCGTTCCTCGCCAGCAGCGAGCGGATGGCGATGCAGGAATCAAGATTGCCGGAAAAATCGGCGTACAACACCGCCCCGCCGTAGGTCCCGCGGCGCGCTGGTTCCAGTTCTTCGATGATCTCCATGGCCCGCACCTTGGGCGCCCCGGAAAGCGTTCCTGCCGGGAAACAGGCGCGTAGAGCATCTACGGCCGTTAGTTCCGGCCGGAGCTTGCCTTCGATGGTGCTGACCAGGTGCATCACGTGCGAATAGCGCTCGATGAACATCAGCCGATCCACCTTCACCGTGCCGTAGTCGCTTACCCGGCCTACGTCGTTGCGGCCCAGGTCAACGAGCATCACGTGCTCGGCGCGTTCCTTCTCGTCGTGCAGCATCTCCTCGGCGAGTTCCTGGTCGGACTGTTCGTCCTTGCCCCGCGGCCGCGTCCCCGCGATAGGACGGTACTCCACCTTGCGTCCGTGCACCCGCACCAGCAATTCCGGCGATGAGCCTGCGAGCTCAAACGGCGCGGACTGCCTGCTCTTTCTGCCCTTGCTGGGCTTCGTCTGCCCGCCCAGCGGTCCCTCCGCTGCAAACCGGAGGAAAAACATATACGGGCTGGGATTCACGGTGCGCAGCGCGCGATAGACCTGGAAGGTGTCGACCTGCGGTTCCATATCGAACCGCTGCGAGATCACGGCCTGAAACACGTCGCCTGCCGCGATGTATTCCCTCGTCCGTTCGACGTCCGCAAGGTAATCGCGCTTCCGGGTGCGATGCGTGACCTTCAGTTTTCCGTGCTCCTTGCGATTGGCAAGCTTGGGCAGAGTCTCCGACAGCCGCCTCTCGAGTTTGCCCAGCCGCTTGCAAGCCGCCGCATAGGCTCGGTCCGGCGAGTCAAGCGTGACGTCCGCCGTCACCACCAGCCAGATCTCCTTGCGAACATGATCGAACGCCAGGACCTCGTCGAAGAACATGAGGCACGCATCGGGCACGCCCAGTTCATCTTTGGCCAGTTGGGGAAGGCGCTCGATCTGGCGCACCGCGTCGTAGGCGAAAATGCCCACCGCCCCGGCGGTAAACGGCGGCAGCCCTGGCAGCCGCGCCGGCTTGTGGCCGCCGAGCGCTTCGCGCAGCACGGCAAACACGTCCCCTTCGATGCGCGTGGTTCGCTTCCCTTCCGTAATGTCGATCTGCCGTCCTCGCGCCACAATGCGCTTGAACGGGTTGACGCCGATGAACGTGTACCGCCCCACCTGTTCCCCGCCCTCCACCGACTCCAGAAGAAAGCACTCGCGCTCCTGCCACGCCGCGCGAAGAAAGGCCGAGACCGGGGTTTCCAGGTCCGCGGTCAGCGTACGGCAGACCGGAACAAGCGTGTGCTCCCGGGCGAGCGCCAGGAACTCCTTCCGGCTGGGATGAATGAGGCGTTCAGAGGGCTTCACGGGTTCAGTGTAACTGAGCCGTGGTCAGTGATCCGTGTTCAGTGATCAGTGTTCAATGGTCAGTGAAAAGCGGTCAGCGGTCACTCGCCTGCGGATTCTGTGCCCTGCGCCTCGCCGCCAAAACCAGATCCGCGGAGGGACATCGATGTTTGATCGGAATCACTGATCACTGACCACTGATCACTGACCACTAGATCCGGTGTGCCGGCCCGATCAGGCGATAGTACGCAGCAAACAGGCTGAGAATGAGACAGGCTGCGCCAACCAGGGTGAACTTGACCATCGTGATCCATCGCGTATGGGGACGCCACCAGATCCGAATTGCAGAAATCAACGCGAATACGCTCAACAGCAGCGCTACCCCTGTCACCCAGTTGATCACGACGAACCAACGGTACCAGGCGGGAGTGGGGGGCATCAGGTCGTTGCCTTTGATCGCGAAGAACGTGAACAGGCTGCCCAGAAACAAGGTCCAAAGCAGAGCCGCCGATCGCGGAGCGAATGTGAGCCAGAGAGTGCCGGGTTGCGGCATCAGTTTCGGCCGTCGCCGCAAGAAAATGCGCCTGCCGATCCGCAGCAGCGTAGCCAGCAACACCAGGGCGCAGATTCCGAAACTGGTCAAAATTGCCGGAACGATAAAGTTGGCGTTCTCATACCAGCGGACGCGCTCAATCTGCACCCCCGGAAAGCCGACCGCCAGGCGGACCACGCGGTTGCTGCTGTCGCGGATCGCGAAGACCCGATCCTGATCGTCTTCCGCCTGCCAAAGGTCCTTGCCGATGGGACGGAACTTCACTGCATGCCCGCGCAGGTCCTTCCAGTCTTCAATGGTGAGTGTTCCCTCCTTGTCGACGCTGACGCTCCGCTCGCTAAACAGGCTGGACATGCGCAGTTTGGTGCTGTCCGCGCGCCGGGTAGAGTAATACTCTCCGGCGATATCCCGCATGTCCTTCGGATAAGGATTGAGAAACGATGCGCTCGGCGCGCCGGGAAAATAGCGGTCGGAAAAGAACTTGATGATCTCCGGGCGCGGCTGGCCCCCGCCCCCCGACGAGTTATAGGAGACAAACAGAACAACTTTCTGTTGCGGCTCAACGAAGAACAGGCTATGGAACGCAATCAGGTCGCCCTCGTGGCCAATCCAATGAAGGCTATTGCGCCACGTCTGATAAAAGCCCATGCAAATGGGAGGCAGTTGATCGCTGGCCCGAAACTGCGGCGCCCACATTAGCGCCAGAGTTTCCGGCTTGAGAATGCGCTTGCCGTCGAGTTCTCCGCCATTCAGCAGCGCCTGGCCGAAGCGGCCCATATCGGCGGCTGACGAGGACACGCCCCCCGCGCCGACCGGATTGAAAATCTCAAATCCCACCGGCGGCTTGGTGGTGTTCCCTCGGTACCCGAATGAATCGGTGAACTCCAGGCGCTTTTCGAGCGGCTGATGGAAAGAGGAATGGGTCATGCCCAGTGGCGTAAAGATGTGCTCCTCGACATACTGCTCGAACGGCTCGCCGCTAGCGCGCTGCACGATGTACCCGGCCAGGCCGACCCCGTAATTGGAGTAGGCGGGGATTTCGCCGGGAGGAAACAACCGCATCGGCTGGTTGTGAAACAGGTCATCGCGCAAGGAAACACTTTTACGGGAATCGGTGAGGATGATGTCGTCCAGCACCTCCTCGAATCCTCCCGTATGGGTCATCAGGTTCCGCAGGGTAATCGGTCTGTTGAACTTCGGCCTGATTTGGAAGTCCAGGTAGTGATTCACGTCGGTGTCGAGGTCCAGCTTTCCCAGCTCCTCAAGTTGCATCACCGAGATCCAGGTGAACAGCTTGGAGATCGAGGCGAGCCGGAAGATGGTCGTGAGAGGATCGACCGGCTTTTTCGCCTTCACATCCGCATAACCATACCCCTTCTGAAGGAGGACATTTCCGTCCTTCATTACAAAGACAGACGCGCCGCCGATGTCACTCCGTTCCAACTGGAGGGGGAGGATCCCGTCGAAAAACGCGTCCAGGTCCTCGGCGATGAGGGGGTGCGCGCCGGACGGGCTCTGGGCAGCCGGGGGAGCCGCCGCCGGAGGCGTGGCGGGAGGAGCGACCACAAGGGGCGCCTGGGTCGTCGGAGCCTGCGCCCGGCAAAGGGAGAGAAACACCAGATCAAGGAAAAAAATTAAACGGCAAACCCTGCCCGCAACTTGCATCACACCCCCAGCGCCTAACCCGGACCGCAATTGCAAAGTGAACTAAGTGTGGATGATGCAGCCCGGATTGATCAAGTGGCGTGCGCCGGGTGCGGGCAATCCAGGCAGGCCAGACCGGGATTGCTGTCCGTCGTAGTTCCAGGAATGTTTTTCCCCAGGCACTTCCAATGGATGTCGCCGCCAGCCCGGTTCCAAGGGGCGGACAACCGGATCCGGTCACGTAAATTACAAAGGTTCCTGCCCTGTGTCGGGCTTGCTTGACGATCCTGTTCTGGAAAGCCTAGACTCTCTGGGGTTTGGGCCAAATTTGGAGTGTGCCGGGCCCAGCCGCCGGCGGAATCAAACTCGAGTAGAGTGCCGGAGCAGAAACCCATCCGTGGAAACGGAAGAAACCCTGCCGCGTCTATGATTTGCCGTCTGACAAGTTCTCTCGGCCCAGCACGGCGGGATCGGAAATTGGAGAACGTATGGCGGTTGCTATCCCATCTATTACCTTGGACCAGGAGATCAATCCCTGGGAGGCGCAAAGCGCCCGCTTCGATTTTGCGGCGCGCAAATTAAATCTAGACCCCGGCCTATGGAGGGTCCTCAGCTCTCCCTCACGCGAAGTGATTGTGCACTTTCCCATCACCATGGACGATGGGCGCATCGAGGTGTTCACCGGTTTCCGGGTGCAGCACTCTCAGGCCCGCGGACCGGCCAAGGGCGGCATCCGCTATTCGTCCGACTGCACCCTGGACGAAGTCCGGGCCCTGGCCAGTTGGATGACATGGAAGTGCGCGGTAGTGAATATCCCCTTCGGCGGAGCCAAGGGCGGTGTGATCTGCGATCCCAAAAAGCTCAGCATCACCGAACTGGAGCGCATCACCCGGCGTTATACCTCGGAAATCATCGAGTTCATCGGCCCGGAAAAAGACGTCCCCGCGCCCGACGTGAACACCAACGAGCAGACCATGGCGTGGATCATGGACACCTACTCCATGCACATGCGCCAAACCGTTACCAGCGTGGTCACTGGCAAGCCCCTGACGATCGGCGGATCGCGCGGCCGCCTGGAAGCCACCGGACGTGGCGTATTGGTGGTCTGCGATGAAGCGCTGCGCTATCTGAAGCTGCCCATCGACGGATGCCGCGTCATCATCCAGGGATTCGGCAATGTCGGCTCCAACGCCGCCCGCCTGATGATGGAACATGGATACAAAATCATCGGCATCGCCGAGAAGGATGGAGGCCTGTTCAATCCCAACGGCATCGACATCCACCAGCTCCTCGAATTCAAGTATCGCAACAGCACCATCCTCGGGTTCCGCGGCGCCGAAGCCATGCCCAGTGACGAGCTGATTGTGTCGGAATGTGACATTCTCATCCCGGCGGCCACCGAAAATGTGATTACCAGCCGCAACGCCGAGCGCATCAAGGCCCGCATCGTCGTGGAAGGCGCCAACGGCCCTACCACCGCGGTGGCCGACGAGATCCTGGCCGATAAGCGGGTCTTCATCGTGCCCGACATCCTCGCCAATGCCGGCGGCGTCACGGCCAGCTACTTCGAATGGGTACAGGACAGGCAGGGCTACTTCTGGAAGGAAGCCCAGGTCAACGAGCAACTGGAGACCATCCTTCGCGACAGCTTCGACGACGTGGTACGCTACGCCGAGGCTCACAACGTGAACAACCGCATCGCCGCCTACATGCTGGCCATCGATCGAGTGGCCTTCACAATCAAGCAGCGCGGCATCTACGCCTAATCATCAGGAACCATCTGGCTACGAAGGGGACGGGCTTCGGCCCGTCCCTTTTCCTTTAAGTCGGGCCTTATGTCCAAATGGCATCATCGCGGTACCATGGACCGTGATTCACCCTGACCGTACAAGGAGGATTATGATCCGATCGTTCGCCTGCGGGGTCTTCGCTGTTCTCGTGTCCGTGCCGTGTCAGTCTCAATCGGCCTCCACACCGGCACTGCCGTATTCTCCGAGCCTCGACGTGACTTCGATGGACCGCAGCGTCGATCCCTGTGTCGATTTCTACACGTACTCGTGCGGTGGCTGGCAGAAGAAGAACCCCATTCCGCCCGAAGAGACCTCCTGGTCGGTTTACGGGAAGCTCTACCAGGAGAATCTGCAGTTTCTGCGCGGGATCCTTGCCGCGGCCGCCAAAACGAACGCGGACCGCAACCAGGTGACACGGGAAATCGGAGACTTCTATGGCGCTTGTATGGACGAGTCTGCCGTGAATGCGCGCGGGCTTGCGGCGATTCAGCCGCAACTGGACGCCGTCGCAGCACTTAAATCCATCCGCGACATCGCACCGCTCACCGCCCATCAGACGTTGCCGTTTGGACAGACTTTGCTTTTCGGGGCGTCTTCCACTCAGGACCCCGATAATTCCGAGCAAGTCATCGCCGACCTCGACCAGGGAGGCCTCGGCCTTCCAGATCGCGACTACTACACCAAGGAGGACGCGAAATCGAAGGAGATTCGAGAGCGCTATCTCGCGCACATTGCGAAGGTCTTCCAACTGCTCGGCGATAAGCCGGAAGTTGCAAAGAAGAACGCCGAAACCGTAATGAGCCTTGAAACGGCCCTGGCCAAGGCTTCGTGGACCCGCGTGGAACAGCGCAATCCCTACAATCTGAAAAACAAAATGAAAATGGGCGATCTCGAAAAGCTGGTTCCGGCTTTCGATTGGCCGGCGTTCTACCGGGAATCGAAGTATCCGCAATTCGAAACCGTGAACGTAGACTCGCCGAAATTCTATAAACAGTTGAACGAGTCGCTTTCCACCGTGCCCCTCGATGATTGGAAGGCATATTTCCGCTTCCACCTCGCCAATTCGTACTCGCCCTTTCTCTCCCAGCCCTTTGTCGATGAGAACTTCAACTTCTACCGCGCCTACCTGCGAGGAGCCAAGGAACAGCAGCCGCGTTGGCGCCGCTGCGTGCAGTACACGGACTACAACCTCGGCGAAGCGCTCGGACAGGCCTACGTTGCCGTCGCATTTTCGCCGGAGTTGAAAGTCGATGCCCTCGACATGGTCGACCGCATCGAGGCCGCGATGCGCGAGCGAATCAATCGCCTGGACTGGATGAGCGACGAAACCAAAAAGCAGGCGCTCGTCAAGCTTGCCGCGATCCGAAACAAGATCGGTTATCCCGACAAGTGGCGCGACTATTCGTCCATCAAGCTATCCGCAAATGATTTTGCCGGCAACGTCGAACGGGCGGGCAGCTTTGAACTGCATCGCCAGATCGACAAGATCGGAAAGCCGGTGGACCATGGCGAATGGCAAATCTCCGCGGCAACGGTGGACGCCTACTACAACCCGCAGATGAACGATATCAATTTCCCCGCGGGCGTGTTGCAGCCGCCGGTGTACGACCGCAAACTCGACGATGCTCCCAACTATGGCGACACCGGCGGAACCATCGGCCACGAGCTGACCCACGGGTTCGACGACGAGGGCAGCCAGTTTGACGCCACGGGGAACCTCAAGGATTGGTGGACCAAGGCGGACCGCGAGAAATTCGACGCCCGCACCAAGTGCGTGGACGACCAGTATTCCTCCTACGTCTCGGTCGCCGACGTTCATCTGAATGGAAAGTTGACCCTGGGCGAGAACGTGGCCGACCTGGGCGGCGAAATCCTCGCCTTCATGGCCTGGCAAAGCAAGACCGGCGGAATGAACCTGCAGCCGGTCGACGGCTTGACGCCCGAACAGCGCTTCTTTGTGGGATTCGCGCAGTGGGATTGCGCCAATGAGCGCCCGGACGAACTGCGGATGCGCGCCAATGTCGATCCGCACTCGCCGGCGAAGTTCCGCATCAACGGCGTAGTCGTAAACATGCCGGATTTCGCGAAGGCCTTTGGCTGCAAACCCGGCCAGCCGATGGTGCGGCCGGCGGAGCAGATCTGCAAGGTCTGGTAGAGCATCTTTCCTGAAGCGAAATCGTTCGCCTGTCGGACACGGCCTGAGCACCAGAAGCGAACATCGTGCCCACAGAGACGCTGATTCGTCACTTCGGCCCGTAACAATGTTCCTTGCTGCAGCGAAATCCCCGGGCTACCGTCGCCGTGGTCCAGGAATTGTCCCAGTGCCGGTTGCCCCCTGCCCCGCAGATGGCCTTGGCCAGATCCTTCACCTTGTCATTGATTTCGGCCGGATCGATCTTGTCCAGATCGGTATTCAGCCCCTGAAGAAACTCCCTCATCAGCGTGATGTCCCGCTGTAGCTCCGCCTTGGTCGAGGTGCATTTTTGCGCCAGGATCGCGATGCTGTACACGTCGTCGCAATAGTACGGCTTGCCCGCCACGCCGGCCAGTTTGTTCAGCAGGTCCTGCAACAGGGCCGAATTCTTCTTGATCCGCTCCATCGTGTCTTCCAGGGTGTGCTCTTCCTGGTCCTTCTCGATAGGCGGATTCAGCAGCACGGCCGGTGTGCCCGAGCCGAAGAACAACCGTCCATACGCAGCCTGTATCTTGGATACGATCTGGGGAATGTACTCCTTGGCTTTGTCCTCGAGCTTCTTGGAGACCACCTCCAACGCCACCGCGCCCACCGCGCCCACCACCCAGAATCCTGTGATCCCGGACAGGGTGGTCACCAGCGCCGTGGCGGCAATCCTGGCCGCCGCGGCCTCCTGCGCGGACTCGCTTACCGCGCCAATGGCCTTGTCCGCGCCGTACCCTGAGAAGATCCAACTGTTGCTGGTCACCCCGAACCACTCCGACCAGCTCATCTTGGTGTTCGCCGCATTTCCCGCGCTTAGCAACAGGCCGTTCATGCGCGTCGTCACGTCGCCGGCGCGTGCGGCATCCGTCGGATTTGGCATTCCCCCTCCTGGTTGATCAATGGAACAGGCGGCGCAATCGGATCCGTCGAGACAATGTGAAGGGCCGGTAAGTGAACGGCCCCTTCACGCCTCCCTGGCTGCTTTACGGCACCGTGGCGCAGGTGTGGTACGTATTCGAGTACTCAGGCTGCACCGCGTAGTTCTTGCCGTTGATGGCGAACGTTGGCGGAGAATACTCCCCGGGTGAAGTACTGAAAAAGTTAAAGATTACACATTCGTCGCCGATTTCCTCCCCGGTCAAAATACCGCCGGTCAGATTCAAATACCCCAGTCCCGGCAGTGGATCGGTGATTGTCTCAAAGGTTTCATGGGAAAGAACGTTGTTCGTGGAGTCGGCCAGCACCCCGTTCGGCGCCGGTGTAGCGATTGCGCACACCGACCCCTGCCACGGCTCGACGGTAAACAGCGCGATCCCTATGTCGCTGAACTGCACCGCGTCGTGATAGGCGCAAAAGGCCATGGTCGCCAGGTTGTCGGGGGAGTAGCACCCCGGATTCGGATTCTGGGGAGTGGGATCGAAACAGGTGTCCGTCCCCTCCGGCAGGAATACGTGATACACGTGGTCCCCCCCCGATCCCGTTTCTACGGCGACCGCATGCACGATGGCAACGATGTCCGACTCAAGCAACGTCGCCCCCGGAGTGCCGTAATGGACCCTCGCGCGCCTGCCCACCGGATAACGCTCATCGGCTGTTGTCCCGACGTACTGGTCGAGAAGGTGAATAAACGTACTTCGGTTCAGGTCGCGCAGGAAACCCTCCGGGTTGCCCCAGTTGGAAGCAATCGATCCCTTGGCGTTCACGTAGATCGCGTGCATCCGGGTGGTTTCGAGCGTCGGCCCTCCGCCGCTTGCCAGATCGGCGGGATAGAAAACCGGGCCCGTAAGCGCGTCACTGGTAACTGCGTGGGTCGAGGTGCTCGATTTCACAGGGATACTTGACCGTTCCCGATAAAGGGCTTCGAGTTTTTCGCGGGATCCTGGATTGCGCGAGGCCAGCGCATGAACACGTCCGGGAGGGACTTCGCGTGCGGCATCCATGTCCACCTGCGTCACTTTGACTTCGGGAACGTCCGCCAGCCGATCTTGTTGTGCCCGGGCGGCAGGAAACAGGCCAATTGCGCATACACTCGCGACGGCCGCTATCGCCGCGCGCAGGGGAAAGGCACGTGCTTTGAGCATGATGACCTCCAGGACTCGGATGTGAAGAGGGTGATGGTGAACGACGAAAACGACGCTGACTTCGCGTCCGGGGATGAGGCGCGAAGCTCAAGCATCATGCCACAGGTGCACGACGGTTGAAAAGAGTATCCCGAAACCAGCCCCGGCAGTGCGGGTCTCCGCCATCGATTTATGCCGCGCAACCCGATTCAATCGCTCTCATTATGAAACGCCGGCCGGAGTGCCTGCACCATCCTTCGCAGGCGGGTTTCTGCCACGGCCTCCCGGCCCGGTCAGTAGCCGATGGCCCGGTCCTGTTTGCGGGTGGGCAAAGTTTGCTTATGGACAACATGAAGTCGAACGTTCGCCCTCAACATTGACTCAGGGGAAAGAAAGACTTCCAAATGAAACTTCCCCGCCATTCGAATTGCCACCTTTTTGCCTTTGGGAGACAACCATGAGAGCCAGTTTTTTGGCGGTAGGCGCCGCAAGCGCAGTCGTTTTGCTGTCCGCATTTGCCCGAACCAAACCTTCGTCCAGCCTGCATCCGGAATCTCTGGCGCGCTTTGAAGCGATCACCTCGTATTGCGGGACGGTCGATCCCAGCGATCGTTCGCTCTACCAGTCCCGGCTGGCAGACCTGACGCGCGGCCACTCTCCGGAGGAGATCGCTGCTAACCGCGACAGCAGCACATACCGCCAGGCCATGCTCAAGGCTAATCAGACGCTCGCCAAGGCTTCTCAAAGAACCGCGTTTCGAGGCTGCTCGGAGTTCCTGGCCGGGAAGTAGCTGCACCCGCAAAATCGCAGACCAATATCGTCAGATCATCGTCCTGTGTACGCGACCATCGCTGCACGGATGCGATGATCTGGTCGGCGGCTTCGGCGGGTGAAAGACGCGCACTCGCTGCAAACGCAGCGCTAAGTGCTGCTTCGCCAAATATTTCTCCCGCCCCGTTGCGCGCTTCCACCAGGCCATCCGTGTAAAGGAGTAGCCGGTCTTCCGGCTCGAGTTCGACGGTCGTCTCGGCGTACTCTACCGAATCAACGGCCGCAAGCAACAGTCCATTCTCGACGATTTCGGTCACCCTGCCCTCCCTCAACCGCAGCATGGATGGATGGCCGGCGGCCGCGTAGAGCACCTCCCGATTTTCCGCATCAATCCATGCATAGGCAGCGGTCACGTACTGTCCCTGGGTGTTCCCGTAGAGAGCGCGATTCATTCCCCTCAACAATTCCGCCGGATGCGCCGCATGATCGCGCTGGGAGATGGCGGCCATCTTCACCATCGACGCAATCAGCGCCGCCGGCACGCCGTGGCCCGACACATCGGCGATCAATAATCCTATGTGCTCCCCATCCGATGCGAGCACGTCGTACAGGTCGCCTGCCACGGAGTTCATGGGAACATAGCGTGCCGCAATACGAAACGCCGCACACTCGGGAAACCCGGCTGGCAGCAGCGAATGCTGGATACTCCGCGCCAGCGCCAGTTCCCGCTGAATCTCGCCATATTCTTCATCGCGCTTCAGCGTCCGCCGCGCGGCCACATAGCCGAATGAACCAAGAAGAACCGCAAACCCGTACGGCTCAACTTTCATTCCGGGGATGAGATTATCCAAAAGGGAGAGAACTCCGAAGCTGATCAGCCCGATGCGCACCACGGTGAAATCTCGGTCGCCGCGAAGCAGCAGCATTCGTATCATCATCGCCGCCACAGCTACCACGATTACAGAGTTGTTGATCAGCCGGAAGGAAGGAAGCGCGCCCGCCAGAACCGTACCCGCCACCAGGCCGGCAAACAGAGCAACCATCGCCACCGTGATCTTTCTGCCCCACCGCCCCAGAAATCCTGCGGCCTGAAAAAACAGAAACGCCGGAATCGGGACCAGGTAGTCGGTAGCCGCGCTCAAGCGGCGAAAGAACTCGCTGTCGGGAATGGTCATCCGGAGCAGACCGGAATTCATCCATAGCCGTTGCCCGTACAGGTGGGCGAAAACCGCCATCCAGACCAGCAGCGCGTCGAACCGCCGCCGCATCACGCAGTAGCCGACGGAGACCACGCCTACGGTGGTAAAAGCCGAGCCGAGAATGAGATACGGCTCGTCACGATGGAAAGCGCGCAGAACCTCGCCCGCAGTCAGGGATGTTTCCGTCAGCCACATCGCTAATGGATGGTAAAGCATGGGCCTCCCGGGGTGGACGGGCGAGGAATCTGTCTCAGTGCGATAATGAAGCAAACCGATCGCCCGGCCGGCGGGACACAAACGCGTGAACTTGCCCAATTCCATCACGATGAGCCGGATCGTCATGATCCCGCTGCTCCTCTGGATCCTGTCGCCGCACTTCCCGTGGCAGGGCCCCGGAGGCACGCAGGAAAGCCTGGCAGCGATCCTGTTTGTCCTGGCCTCCATTACCGATGGCGTGGACGGTTATCTGGCCCGTAAACGCGGCCAGATAACCACCATGGGCATGCTGCTGGACCCGCTGGCCGACAAAATCATGGTCACCGCCGCCCTGATTGCCCTCGTCGCCTATGTCCCGGACATCGTCAAGGTCTGGATCACCGTGGTGATCATCGGGCGCGAGTTCCTCATTTCCGGGCTGCGGTCCATCGCGGCATCCGAGGGCTTCACCATCCAGGCCAGCGACCTGGGAAAGCTCAAGACGGTGGTCCAGATCGTTTTCGTGGTCTCGTCCATCCTGGCCCATCACTGGTTTCAGTGGGACTTCGGGGGGTGGCTGATCATCCCCGTGAGGTGGACGGCCATTGCCGCGGGCTATTTTACCGTCTTGGTATCCACGGTTTCGGCTATCGATTACTTCGCCGCTTTCTGGAAACAGATCGACCACGCCTCGAAGAACCGGCGCCGTTCCTACGTGCTTTCGCGCAGCAAGGGCGCCGGCAGCGCCACAAACATCCCCTGAAAGCGACGTATGTCGTGTTTTGAAAGGGCACGGCTTTCGCCGTGCCACAAAAGGCCAGGAAAATTGCGGGCTTTAGCCCATGAGGGATGTCTTGGCCGATCTGACATCTCAGCCATCGCGCCGAAGACATCTATACTGGCGCCAAGCCTATGCTCCTTCCCTTTCGAATTGCTCTGCTCCTGGCCGCCCCTGCGGTCCTGTTATCTGCTCAGTCTCCGGCTCCCGCACCCCGGCCCTCCCCAAAGCCGTCGCCCAGGCTCAGCCCCGAAGCTGTACACCGCTCCGCCATCGTCATTGACACCCACGCCGACACCCCGCAACGCTTCCTCGACGAGAACTACGACCTGGGCCAGCCGCTGAACGGCGGCAATCTCAATCTCGAATCCGCGCGCAAGGGCAACCTGGGCGCGGAATTCTTCTCCATCTGGGTCGAGCCCAACATCAACAAGGGCCATTATGCGAAGAAAACCCTGGAATTGATCGACTCCGTCAAGCAGCAGGTCGCCAAACATCCAGACCAGATGATGTTTGTAGCTACGCCGGAAGGCATCGAGCTGGCCCACAGGGAGCATAAGCTGGCGGCGCTGATGGGTATCGAAGGCGGACACTCCATCGAGGACTCGCTGGCCCTCCTGCGCCAGTACTACTCCCTGGGCGTGCGCTATATGACGCTGACGTGGTCAAACTCGACTGCCTGGGCCGACAGCTCCGGGGACATTGACGATTCCAGCATTCCCCACACCAAGGAGGGTCTGACCGAGTTCGGCAAGGACGTCGTCTACGAAATGAACCGCCTGGGCATGATGATTGATATCTCCCACGTTTCCGACCGCACCTTCTTCCGCACGCTGATCATTAGCCGCGCTCCGGTCATCGCTTCCCACTCCTCGGCGCGCGCGCTGTGCGATGCGCCCCGCAACATGACCGACGACATGCTGCGAGCGGTGGCCCACTCCGGCGGTCCCGATTCCAAGGGCGGCGTCGTGCAGGTGAACTACTATTCGGCGTTCCTCTCGCAGGCCTATCGCGACGCTCAAAAGGCGCAAAAGCCCGAGGTCGACAAGGCCGTCCAGGAATACAAGGACAAGGCCAAAGCCGAAGGCCGCGAAGCGAAGTACGAGGATATCTCCAAAATCCAGCGGCAGTTCGCGGACCGCATCCCGCGGCCGCCATTGTCGGCGCTGATCGACCACATCGACCACATCGCTAAAGTCGCCGGCGTCGATCACGTCGGGCTTGGCTCGGACTTCGACGGTGTCGACGGCCAATTACCCGATGGCATCGACTCGGTCGCCGACCTGCCCAAGATCACGGCAGCGCTGATGGAGCGCGGATACTCGGCCGAGGATTGCCGCAAAATCCTGGGCGGCAACCTGCTGCGGGTATTCCGCGAAGTAGACGCCATCGCGAAGCAACTGCAGGCCGAGAACCGCCCGCGGATCACCGATAGGCAGCCGTTCGAGAAAAACAAGGAATAGGGATTAGGGAATAGAAATGGCCATTTGTGATGACTGCTTTCAGGAGTTCCTGCATCCCCTTGTCCACGAGTCGATGGAGAAGAATGATGAGTTCAGGAAGAAATTTGGCCTTCACGAGCGTTGGGATTGGGACGCCGAGCGATCGGTTCTCATGTTCTCCGATCCGGTAAAACCCAAACTTGAGATTGATGCATCCATCGTTGGAACCACTGAGGGCGACTCCTGGGAGTGGGCTTGGGCAAACTCAAACCTGGACCCGCACACGACCGTCGACATCATGAAGGTGCGTGAGTTTGGCGAAGCAAACGGATTCGATAAACTCACGACTGCCTTTCTCGATGCCGATGAATATACCGGTTGGGAGATGACCTCCGTCGCGGTCCATGTGCTGGATGCGCCGGGATCTTACCGTTTTCCCACCGAGAAGGGTTATTGCTACTTGGTCTATCGCCGCATCAGGCCAATCGGCCAAATCGTTGACCGGCACAAGAGCCAATCGTGAACTCATGACGTGCCCATCCCGTCGTGCTTGCCTGTACATTGGACTTCTGTGACCAGCCGCAGGAATTGAATTCTGCGGGATAGGGCTCGAACCCTATACTTGAATCGTTGTTCTCTTCCCATTCCACCCACATTGAAGGAGATTGCCGGATGCCTGTTCGCGTACGTTTGCTCGTTGTCCTGCTGGGGGTTGCCGTGCTCCTGCCTGGGACGGTTGCTCATGCCGAAGACGACGAAAAGCCAGCAGCCAAGGCGGACAAGACGGAAGAGAAGGCCCCGCCCACCGAAATGACCACGCCGGGCACGATCGAGGCGGGCGGGCAAAAGATCGCATACAACGCCACGGTAGGCATCATCACCGTGGGCGGGACTGACGCCCAGGACGCCCAACTGGGCCCGGACGGCAAACCCCTGCCGGGCAGCCAGCTGGCCGCCGCGGAGCCCAAAGAAGCCAAGGATGCATCTCCAACGGCACGTATGTCCTACGTCGCTTATCTCAAGAAGGACGCGAAGCCTGAGGAACGCCCCATAACGTTCTTCTATAACGGCGGCCCCGGCAGTTCCACGGTATGGTTGCACATGGGTTCTCTGGGACCCAAGCACGTCGTGACCAGTGGCGACCAGCACGTTCCTGCCGCGCCATACAGGCTGGTGGACAACGCCTCTACCCTCCTCGACACCAGCGACGTGGTGTTCGTCGATATGCCGGGCACCGGCTTTGGCCGGCTGATGGGCAAAGACGCCGAAAAAGCGTTCTGGGGCGTGGACGAAGACGCCAACGCCTTCGCACGCTTCATCGCCCGCTTCATCACGAAATTCAACCGTTGGAACTCGCCAAAGTACATCTTCGGCGAGAGCTACGGCACGACCCGCTCGGCGGTGCTGGCCGACATTCTGGAAAACAACAAGAGCATCGACATCAACGGCGTCATTCTGCTCTCGCAGATTTTCAACTTCACCACGGACATCGACGGGCCGACCGCCAACCCCGGAGTCGATCTGCCCTACCAACTTGCTCTCCCCACCTATGCCGCCACCGCCTGGTATCACAAGAAAGCAACCCCGCAACCGCCTGCACTCGAGCCCTTCCTGAAAGAAGTGGAGGACTTCGCCATGGGCCCCTACGAGCATGCGCTGGCGGAGGGCACCGACCTTTCCGACGAAGAGAAGCATTCCGTCGCTGAGAAGCTCCACGGATACATCGGCCTGCCCGTCGCCTACCTGGAGAAGGCCAACCTGCGAGTGAACGGCGGTGAGTTCGAGAAGATGTTGCTGGATGACCAGAACATGACCATAGGCCGCCTCGACACACGCTTCTCCGGGCCGCATATGGACCCGCTCAGCCAGGCCGCCGACTACGATCCCCAGAGCTCGGCCATTTCTTCAGCGTATGTATCGCTGTTCAACGATTACGTGCGCAAAGATCTCAAGTTCGGTGAAGGCCAGACCTATCTGCCGCAGGCGCTGTTCGGCGCCGGCTCCGAGTGGGACCTGAAACACCGGGGCAACCCGATCAGCCTGAATGTAGCCCCCGATCTGGCAGAGGCCCTCAAGACGAACCCGCGCCTCAAGGTCATGGTCAACGGCGGTTACTACGATCTCGCCACCCCATTCTTCGCGGCGGAGTACGAAGAAAAGCACCTGCCGATCCCACAAACCCTGGCCAAAAACATCGAATTTGACTGGTATGAGTCGGGCCACATGGTCTATGTGCGCGAGGAGAGCCTGAAGCAACTTCACGATCGGGTAGCCGCGTTCATCACCCGCACTACATCCGAAGGCAAGCAGGCTGCGGGCCAGTAACTGGAACGCAGGGATCAGAAATCTGTTTGTGCCCCAGGTCCCTGGTTTTGGGACCTGGGAATAGAAATGCAGGTGCGGTTAATCGCCCGGTTCAATCACCTTGCGATAAATCAGCGCCGCCCGCCCCTGTGGGTAATAGCGATCCTTTCGGCCCTGGCACGTAAATCCATGCGACTCGTATAGGCGGATGGCGCTGGCGTTCTCTGAATCCACGTGCAGCCAGATCGCCCCAGCGCCTCGGTCCCGCGCGGAACCTTCCAGGCGGCTCAGCAACTCGCTCCCGATGCCGCGCCCGCGTTTCGCCGGCAGAACCTCGATGGTTTGAATATAGGCCACCAGGCCGTCAATCCTCCGCTCTCGGTCGGCGATGGCAAATCCGGCCATCTGCCCTTCTTCTTCGCCAATCCATGTCACCGTATCCGCGCTTTCCAGCAGGCTGCGCATGTATCGGCGCGGAAAACGAAAGGGCGGCTGAAAACACGTTTCCTCGATCGCGTAGAGCTGCGCGAAATCGCCCGAAATGTACTGCCGGTAGTTCACAGCGATCGTTCGAGTATCAAGCAAAAAGCCACCCTCACCGAGAGGATGGCTCATTGCCATGCGATTTTTGAACCTCGAGGCTACACCTTGGCTGCGACGCCCGCGATCACCTCGAAGGAGCGCTGGTCAAGGCGGCGATTGGTGGCGATGGCTTCCTTGATGGTAATGTCCGTGATCTCGGGGCCGCGCAGCACGGCGATCCGGCCCCACTTTTGCTGGTGCACCATATCGATGGCGTGCAGGCCGTAGCGCTGGCCCAGCAGGCGATCATATGCCGTGGGCACGCCGCCGCGCTGGGTGTGTCCCAGGTTTACCGAACGCGTTTCGTACCCGGTCTTCTTTTCGATGAGTTCGGCCAGCGCTTCCCCGATGCCCGACAGTCGCGCATGTCCGAAGGCATCCACTTCCTTCGATCCGGTGACCTGGCCGCCCTCCGGCAGGTGACACCCTTCGGCGACCACCACCACGCCGTAGTGCTTGCCATGATCGTAGTTGTATTTCAGGAGCGCACACACGTGGTCGATGTCGATAGGCTTTTCCGGAACCAGGACCACGTGTGCCCCGCCGGCCACGCCCGAGGCATAGGCGATCCATCCCGCGTCGCGGCCCATCACTTCCACCACGATCACCCGGTTGTGCGAGTCGGCGGTGGTGTGGATGCGGTCGATGGCCTCGGTGGCGATCATCACTGCCGTGTCGTATCCGAAGGTCGCATCGGTGCCGCTGATGTCGTTATCAATGGTCTTGGGCACGCCCACGGCATTCACCCCATGCTCGGCCAAAAAGAGTGTGACCGACTGCGTGTCGTCGCCGCCCAGCGCGATCAGCGCATCGATCTTGTTCGCCTTCAGTACTTCCTGCACCTTGTCAATGCCGCCCGGGATTTTCTTCACATTGGTGCGCGAGGAATGCAGTATGGTGCCGCCTCTTAACTGGATCCCGTCGGTGCTTTCCAGCGTGAGCGGAATCCACTGATTATCGAGCACTCCCCGCCAGCCATTCAGGAAGCCGATGAATTCATCACCGTAATGGTTGATCCCCTTCTTCACCACCGCGTAGATCACTGCGTTCAATCCCGGGCAGTCGCCGCCGCCGGTCAACAAAGCAACTCGCATCGAAGCCTCTCCTGAAAAAAGAAATCCTGAAATGGGGTGAGTCATCGGGACCAAACGCCGCGCGTCTGGCAACGTCCGGACTCGACGCCTTAACCAGTGTACT
The DNA here is from genome assembly GCA_963706455.1 of uncultured Acidobacteriota bacterium. GTDB lineage: Bacteria > Acidobacteriota > Terriglobia > Terriglobales > Acidobacteriaceae > Telmatobacter. The sequence continues at coordinate 65,938 of CAVPNO010000083.1, forward strand.
CCGCGTTTGTAAAGGGGAATCGTGATCGCGCTCACGCGGAGTACAAGGGGCTGCGGACTCCGAGGTCAACGCGTGCTAATGGTTCAATTACCTATGCCCGGGACCGGAACCTTCCTGTTACTGGCCTTCGCCAGCCTGGTCGTTGTCGTACTGCTCGTCCTGCTGCAGCTCACGCGGCTGGGCTTTCTGGTGCGGAGCACCATTCCCGACCGGCCTCGCCGGCGGATGTTCCTCGCCTCGGTATCCTTCCTGGTTACGTTTATCGGCGTGCGCATCCTGGTGCGGTTCATCACCCACAGCGAAGGCCCCTTCCAATGGGTAGTGGTGCGCGGCCACCATATCCATCACCTGGTTTGGGGGATTCTCATCCTGCTGCTCGTCGGCTATGGTTGGCTACTGGACCTGGGCCGGTCGCATTCTCCGACGTCGATTTTCCTCAGCCGCCTTATGTCCATCAGCTACGGCGTCGGCGCGGCCCTCACGCTTGACGAGTTCGCCCTGTGGCTCAACCTCGAACCGGACGCATACTGGACTCGCCAAGGCCGCATCAGCATCGATGCCGTCATTCTCTTCGGCGGAATCCTCGCGGTCGGCGCCTGGGGAGCGCCCTTTTTCGCGGCCTCAGCCGCTTGTGGAGCAAGGGATCCCAAGCCGGGAACGGGCTCGGACAAGGGTTTCGCGCTACTTTGCGGCGTGCGCGGTCGCTTCGTCCGCGTAAAGTTCGGTGACCACCCCCGAATACCGCTCCGTAATGACGCGCCGTTTCAGCTTCATCGAAGGTGTCAGCTCGCCCGATTCCTGCGACCACTCGTCCGGCACGAGCCGGAAGCGCTTGATGGTTTCAAAGTTGGCCAGCCCTGCATTTACTTCCTTTACCAGCGCGTCGTAGAGCGCCACCACGCGCTTGTCGTTCAACAGCTCGGCGCGCGTGCGGGCGCGGATTTCACGGGCCCGCGCCCATTCCTCGAGCGCCGAAAAATTCGGCGAGATGATCGCTGAAACGAACTTGTGCTTGTCGCCCACCAGCGCTGCTTGGCCGACAAGAATACTGTTCTTCAGCTTGTTCTCGATCGGTTGCGGAGCCACCAGCTTGCCGCCCGAAGTCTTCAGCAGCTCTTTCTTGCGATCGGTAATGTAAAGAAAACCATCCTGATCGAGATGGCCGATATCCCCGGTTTTGAACCATCCCTCCGCGTCGAAGCATTCCGCGTTCGCCTCCGGTTTGTGCCAATACCCGGCAAACACGGTGGGGCCCTGGACCAGCAGTTCTCCATCCTCGGCGAACTTCACTTCCACGTTCGGCTGCGGCTTGCCCACCGAACCCATCGCCACCATGGCGTCGTCCATCGTGGAAAGCGAGCTGACCACCGCTTCGTCGCCGTAGCGGAACGCCACCTGGCACAGCGCGATTCGGGCCACCTCGGCGGCGACACCTGAATCAATCTCGCGCCCAACGACTACCGTGCCCAAATACATTTTTGAAGATTCGCCGCGCAGTTGAATCGGGCGCAGCGCAACCTGATACAGATGGCCGCCTCCGAACCACCAGCCGCCCTCGTTGTTCGATGCGGACGAATGACTTAGCGCCTGCTGCCGCGACTTCCCGTGGAAATCCCGGAACCAGCGTGTGCAGCGCGACGACTTTCCCCGTCCAATCCGCCAGCGCAAAAAGTTCCGCGTCGCCGGAGTGCCACATTGGTTCCGAGGCATCCTGGATTCTCCCGACTTGGTCGTCCGCTATCATTTCCTTCAATGCGGGAAGCGTTGCCAGCAATTCGGCGGCTGCGTTCCAGTTGGATCTGGCGTTCCGCGCGCAAATTTTGGAAGGTCAATACGGAATTGCGCGCATCTTTCACCACGGCGGCGCGCACCTGGGCTTCGGCGGCGTGGCGCACTACGGCGAGCGTGGCAAAGGTGAGTGCCGCGATCAGCAGGGTCAACGAGAGCAGTAATTTTGTGCGCAGGCGCGCCTTCGCTAGCCCGGAATCCGATGCGTCCAGCCAGCGAAGGAAAGTCGAACTGATAGCGTTAGCCATACCCCTGCCTGCGCCGGGAGCGGATGGCGCTCTTGGAGAATAGCGAGCAGCGCGGCCGCAGGGAAATGGGCCATTGGTACCGAAATTGTCAATTTTGAGGGCCTAAGGGTTTCGTACTAAGGCCCGGCGGATGCGGCCGCCGCGAGCGGCGTCGGACGGCGGAACGTGCGTCTCGTCGCCCGCGCACTTGCTCTCGAACGCGGGAGATTAGAAACAGTTCCGCCGCCCGCCGCTTGCCAGCAGGGAAGTCCGTCGCTCGGAATGCTGCGCGACAACTACATCCGCTACATCGCGCCTTCGTCCGCCGATGGACCGTAGGTTGCTGGCACCGCTATGCTGTTCAACCGCAAATACACTCCCAATTGCGCGCGGTGATGGATGCCGTGGTTCATCACCCACGTGCGCAGGCACTCGATGCGCGGCATGGCGATGATCGTCGCGCCGTTGCTTAGAAGTGACCATTTCTTGTGCATCTCCGCGTCGCTGGCTTTCGTCAGCAATGCCCGCGCGGCCGATACATTTTTGTCAAACTTCGCCAGCAATTCCTTGGTGGTTTTGGGCGGTGGAGGCGGGGTGGGCGAGACTCCGTTGGGAGCCATGTCCAGCGACTCTTGCTGCAGGGTGTACACCGCCCACTCCGGGACGTCCGCGAGATGATTGGCGAGCCAGCCCATCGTTCCGGACTTCTCGTGCGGCTTCCAGGAAAATTTTTCGGTCGGCACGCGCTCGAGGGTCTTGCGCGTATTGGCCATCTCAGCGTCGAATTCAGGGAGTAATGCTTCGTTCAGTGCCATAAATTCCTCCAAAGTGACTAGCGTGTTGGGGTCACATCGCTGAAAAGTGTAGGCGAAGAAAAAGCGAAAGTCAATACCAGGCTTTGGAGGGCATCTGCCGCTGCGCCGCGCGACGAGTCACCGGGGATTTACGCATCGGCCATGCGGGACTCGATAAGAAACTCGGACCTACTCCGCGGCATCCTATGAGCCAGGCAGTTTCGCGCATACGCATGGAGGCCTCTCTTGCCAGTCATTCGCACCTGTAGCCATTGCAATACGCAGAACCGTATTCCGGCGAAGTTTCTCGCCAGTGCGGGGCGTTGCGGTTCTTGCAAATCGGCGTTGCCGCCAATCGCGGAACCTCTTGCCGCGGACGAGCAATTATTCGATGAGGTTGTGAAGAATAGCCCTGTGGCGGTGCTGGTGGATTTCTGGGCGGGGTGGTGCAGGCCATGCGTCGCGGCTGCGCCGGAAGTGGCGCGCACCGCGGCGGACATGGCGGGCAAGGCGGTGGTGTTGAAAGTGGACACGGAAAAATATCCGCAGCTGGCGGGGCGCTTCAACGTCAACAGTATCCCCAACTTCGTGGTGCTCTCTGGCGGCCGCGTGGTCACGCAGCAAGCCGGCTTGGTGGACCACGACCAGTTGGAACGTTGGGTCAAGTCTGCTGCGGCCGTTTCAGCGTGAGCGACAATCCGCAAGGCGCTGCGCCGATGCCAACGCGTCGTGCGCAACGGCTGCCTGGTCCCTAAAAACGGGACCGGCCGCTACAAAATCCGAAGGCGACGTCAAGTTCAATGACGACGTCAACAACGCCCGCCTGAAAGCCAACCGGCGGCTACAACGTCCACTGTTCAATTTCCCGCAGTGCTCGGTTATCCTCACGCATAGCTCCCGGAGGTGTTCACCATGAAATTTGCATCCCTATCCGCGCGATTCCTGCTGGCCGTAGCCGCCACGCTTGCATCCGTTGCTGCCGTCGGCGAGCCGGCATATGCGCAGAAGCAAGATATCCCCAAGACGACGGCCGAAAGCGTCGGTGCGATACTCAGCTATACCGAAGACCAATTCCTCTCCGTTGCCGAAGCCATGCCAGCCGAAAAATATTCCTACGTTCCCAGCGCGCCCGGCGGCAATTTCGACGGCGTGCGCTCCTTCGCGGAACAGGTCAAGCACGTGGCCTGCGGAAACTTCGCTTTCTTTAATGAGATCGAGGGCAAGACTCCTCCGGAAGCCTGCGAAAAAGGTGGCCCCGCGCCGGCGAAGACCAAAGCTGAGCTGCTGCAATATCTGCGAGATTCCTTCGCCTACGGCAACAAGATTCTCGCGACCGTCACCGCGCAAAACGCGATGGACCGCGTCGAAGGCCGCTACGGCGGCCCGGACACCAAGCTCGGAATGGCGGTGATCGCCGTCTGGCACATTACCGATCACTACGGCCAGATCGTCTATTATCTGCGCCTGAACGGCATCGTACCCCCGCCGACACAGCAGCACGGCCTGCAGGTGCGCTAAAGCGGCGTGCTCTTTGCGAGCAGTGCGCATTATTATGATCTAGCAGGCGCGAGGAGGCCGCTTTTCGGCTCGCGACGGCTCAGCCGCCGACAGCACACCGTTCAAAACAGGCGCCCCAGTCCCGGGGGCCCCCTATCCCAAATTTCAGGTATTTACTGTATGGCCGAATCGATGGCTTTTCGCGATTATGTGCGCGGGACAATGAGAGCGCGGGTTGGGAAACCTTATTAATAAAATTTTAAGGGCTGGGCCCCACCTGCGCTCTCGCTCCCTTCCTTTGTCTCCTCCGAGTAGGGTGCTCGTCAACGAGGGTTTTCCCTTTATTCGGGTGCCGTGTCGCGCTGTCGCAAATCGACCGGTTGCGGTGAATATTCAGCGGCAGGCCACATTTAGTGTGCAGCTCCAAGCTAAATCCCAGTAATGCATCTCCGTGTTTCGTCGCGCTTCGACTCTGCAAGATGAGCCGGCGAAAGATCAGCGAGACTCGACTTGTGCTCGTGCCCGTGAGCGATTACGCTTGCGGCGATGCCGCAGTCGTCGCCGCCACCGTCGTCCATTTCCCCCGACTTACGCCGACGACCCGGCGTCCTCGCGTCGCAGTGCACGCCGTTTCGCGCCAGTGCGATTCGCGCTCGCCTCGAACGCCTGCCCGCCACACGTTACATCTGGTCGCTGGTGCTGCTGCTCTCGCTGGGCGGATGGTTCGAATATTACGACTTATTTTTCACCGCCTACGTCGGGCCGGGACTGGTGCACAGCGGCCTCTTCACCAGCACGTCAGCCGCGTTCTTCGGTTTCAACGGACTTGCCAGCTTCGTCGCTGCCACTTTCGCGGGACTGCTCGTCGGCACGCTTGGTTTTCAGTTTCGTCGCCGACCGTTTCGGGCCGCCGCTTGATTTTCACAACGTCGCTGCTGTGGTACACCGCCGCCACGATCGTGATGGCGTTCCAACACTCGGCGCGGGGAATTGTCCTGTGGCGCGTGATCGCGGGCGTGGGCATCGGCGTCGAGCTGGTCACGATAGACACTTACATCACTGAGCTGATGCCGCGGCAACTGCGCGGCCGCGCGATTGCCCTCAGCCAGATCGTGGGATTCACCGCGCTGCCAGCCGTCGCGCTGCTTTCGTGGTGGCTGGTGCCGCAGCAACCGCTCGGCCTGCAGGGCTGGCGCTGGGTGGTCCTGGCCGGATCGCTGGGCGCGATTTTCGTGTGGTTCATTCGCCGCGGCTTGCCGGAAAGCCCGCGCTGGCTGATGGCGCACGGAAAATTCGACGAAGCCGAACGCGTCACCGCTGCGATGGAAACGCGCGTCCAGCGAGATCTCGAAAGGGAAGCGGCAAGCGGATCCCCCGCGGCGCAACTTTCGCGGCGCGTCGCTTGTCGCATCTCGCCCAGCCGAAACTCGCGGCACCCTGCTCGAACTCGCGCGTTCCCGCCTTACCGCAAACGCACGCTCATGCTGATGGTCTTCAATTTTTTCCAGACCATCGGTTACTACGGGTTCGCGTCCTGGGTGCCCACGCTGCTGATCGCGACGGGCATCACCACCACAAACAGCCTGCAGTATTCTTTTCTCATCGCGCTCAGTGCGCCGCTCGGACCGCTGCTGGCCTATCGCGTCGCGGATCGCATCGAACGCAAATGGCAAATCGTGTTCACCGCCGCGTGCGTCGCAATTTTCGGCGTACTGTTCCCGCGCACCTCGATCCGGTGGCCGCATCACCTGCGGCGTGCTGCTCACCTGCGCGAACAATTGCATGTCCATCGCCTTCCACGCGTATCAAGCGGAGCTATTTCCCACGCGCATTCGCGCACAAGCCGTGGGCTTCGTCTATTCCTGGAGCCGCCTCAGCGCCATCTTCACCAGCTTCCTGATTGCTTTTTTCTTGCGCCATTTCGGCACGCGCGGCGTCTTCGCCTTCATCGCCGCGGCCATGGCCATCGTCATCCTCGCCATCGGCCTCTTCGGCCCCCGCACCCGCGGCCTCGCGTTGGAAGATATTTCGCAATGAAGCTTCGCGTTTGCGACAGTGCCGGCGGTTTCGTAGCGGCGTCCGCCGCGGCGGACGCCATCTGTGGCGCGGCAATCACCGATGGCGGTCTAAAGACCGCCGCTACAAAATCTTCTCGTGCGTTTCGCACAGAAATCGCCAGATGGACACCGCAAGCGCAAAGCGCTAACGTTGCACGAGCATTTCCTGAAGAACATTCATCCGGCGAAGGAGCCATCATGAACTACGATTCGCATCAACGAGCCGCCGAATTCCACGAAATGGCCGCGCACGCCCACCGCGCCGCCGCTGTCAGTCACGGCAAGCAGGATCACTTCACGGGCAACGAGCATTCCCGGCAAGCCATGGAGCACGCCAACAAAGCGCACCAAGCCACACTGGAAGCTTTCGCGCAATCCGCCGAACTGGCGAAGGCACAATCGAAATAATTTCGCAACAACACGCTACAGTCAGTCGCCGCGCTCGCGCTACACCGCTACACGATCCGTTGGCTCAAATCCAGCGCGCGCACCGAATGTGTCAGCGTCCCCAGGGAAATCGCATCTACTTCCGCGGCCGCGTACAACTCCATATTCGTCTCGGTGATTCCGCCGCTGGCTTCCACCAGCGTGCCTTCCCACACTTTTTCCCGGCGCATCGCCACGATAATCTGCCGCACATCATCCGGCATCAGGTTATCGAGCATCACCAGACAAGGATATTCCCGCGTTGCCGAAGGAGCCTCCGCGCGCAAACGTTTGAACGCGTGCGCGGCAGCCAACGCGCCTTCTTCGCTGCGCACTTCCACCTCGATAAATGGCGACCGCCGCCGTGACCTCCACGCTTTCTCCACAGCCAGCGGCGCAGCCTGCTCTTCCCGGCGCGCGAGCAACGCCAGGTGATTATTCTTCACCACGATTCCGTCGCCCAACCCCAACCGGTGCGTGCCTCCTCCACCGAGGTATATCGCGCGCTTGTCGAGCAGGCCCCACGGCGTCTTGCGCGTCCCCACAATTCGCGTGGCAGGGCATTGCCGCAGCGCGCGCTCTTGCAAACGCTGCGTGGCCGTCGCGATTCCGCACATGCGCTGCAATAAATTCAGCCCCACGCGCTCCAGGCTTAAAAGTTTGTTCTCCCCGCCCTCCGCGCGCAACAGTACGTCGCCTGTCTGAAATATGTCGCCATCTTCTTTCTTCAAAGTGACCTTCACGCCCGCGTTGCCGCAGCATGTAAGCGTATTCTTCCAAGCCGGCGGCCACGCCCGGCTCGCGCGCCAGGACCTGAGCAGCAGCACGGCGACTCTTGATCCCCAGCGCCGCCACGGTCAAATCGCGCGGCGTCAAATCCGGCACCAGCAGCGCGTCCAGCAACGAGCGCAGCACGCGAAGATATGCGGGGTTTTCCAGCGTCAGGCGAGCGCCGTGAAACAATGCTGTTTGCACGCGCCGTTGCCGTTCTTCCGGCATGGGGAATTGCAAGGAAGCTTTCATGTAACACTAATATTACTATCACACATCCCGCGCCGGAAATCGCGGACTACAATCCAAACACGCGCGCACGCGACGCGTTCGAATATAATGTGCCCATGAAAACTCAGAACGAAAAGGCGGAGTTGTTCCGTTCGTTACACCACGGCCCGGAAATTCTGGTGCTACCCAACGCCTGGGATTGCTCGAGCGCGCGTATCTTCGAACAAGCCGGCTTCCCGGCAATCGCCACCACCAGCGCCGGAATCGCTTTCTCCCTCGGCTATACAGATGGCGAGCGCATCCCCCAGGACTTGATGCTCACAACCGTCGCAAGAATCTGCGCCGCCGTGCCCATTCCGATGACCGCGGATTTGGAATCCGGCTACGGTGACGTCGCCAAAACCACCGCGGGCCTGATTGCGGCGGGGGCCGTTGGCCTGAATTTCGAGGACATGGATCATGAATCGTGCGCGCTCGTGCCCATCGCCGCGCAAACCGAAAAAATCGCCATGATTCGCCGAATTGCCGCCGGGCTGGGTGTGAACGTAGTGATCAACGCGCGCACCGACGTGTTTCTTGCTCAGTATCGGCGATCCGGCCACGCGCTTCGAGCGCGCCTGCGAGCGCCTCCAAGCCTACATCGCGGCGGGCGCTGATTGCGTTTTTCTCCCCGGTGTCGCCGACGAAAATATAATCCGCCGCGTAATCGAAACCCTGAAATTCCCGCTGAACATCCTGGCCGGCGCGAACTCGCCCACGATCCCGCGCCTTCGCGAATTAGGCGTCGCCCGCGTCAGCGTCGGCTCCGGCATCATGCGCGCCACGCTCGGCATGACCCGCCGCATCACCCAAGAGCTGACGCAGTCCGGCACCTACACCGCGCTGCTCGACGGCACGATGTCCTTCGCCGAAGCCAACGCCCTATTCGAGGAGTAACTACTGGCCTAGATGTGCAAGGGCGGCGCGCATCGGCGCGCCGGAAACGTGGATCAGTCCTGCATATGGGGAGTACATTTCCAGGATCAGGAAAATCGCGCCGGAAACCGAAAGCGCGGAGACTAACAAGCTGACGACCACGGTCACAGTGCGCGGGGCAAACAGGCCAAAGCTGATGAATATAATTGTAAGCCACGCAACCAGCACGACGAGCAGAGGTTCGGAAACCGAATTACCCCTTTGTGCGGCCACCAGCCAGCGCGTTTGCCCCAGGCCCATCATAATATTCAATGCTTGGGCCTGGATTGAACGCTGTGCATCGTCCTTCGGCGAAAGTCCCTGGATTTTGTCGTAGAGAACTTCGCCATTGGCGGACGATCCAAATTGCGAAGCGCTCGCAACGTCCGTGGACGACACTGAATCGAGAGCGCTGACGACGCTGGTGCGTAGTATATCGCGGGCTTCCTTCGCATCAGGTCCATAGTGCGCGAGGATGCGGTCCAGCAATACCACTTTGCTTGCCATCTCCGTAAGCTCGGCACTCTGGGTGTCAAACGATGACTTGGCAGAAGCGATCAGCAAACCAAGAACCAGGGCGGCCATCGTCGCGATCAGGCCCACGCAAAGCTTCACAACATCTCTCGATTCATCACTCAATTCGTTCTGAGGCAACACGGCGCGCAGGGCGATGCCAAGGAGAGCGCCTCCAAAAACGACCGCCAATGTAATGAAGCTGATTGCGACCGAATTCATTTACGCGGACGTTACTCGGTCACCCCATTCGTTCACCATTGGCAGAATTAACAGGTACAAAAAACGCAGCCCGTTTCTCGCGTTTGCGGCCCGACGGCCCGAACCTGAATGCCCAACCAGAACCGCAACCGGAACCCGCCCTACCGCCTCGGTTTCCCTCGCTTGACTTCACCCAATCGCCCGAGTACGCTTCCGCCGATCCCAGCCAATTCATGGCGTTTCCATGCGGGGATCTCCGTTCGGCCCTTCCGTGCTAGTGGTCTGTTCACGTCTCTCCGCCGAGGAGGTCGGCACAAAATGAAAAGAGTTCTGACCGCCGTTCTGTTGGGCACCTGTCTATGCATCGGCCCCGCAACCGTCGCTGTGGCGCAGGAAAACGCCGCGACCGTTAATATGCCTCCAAAAGTTCTGGTGATTAACCGCGAAGTCTTGAAGCCCGGCAAGAGCGGCAACCCGCACCAGCGCACCGAAAGCGCCTTCGTGCGCGCCATGGCCGCCGCGAAAGACACCGCGTATTATCTCGGCCTGGATGCGCTCAGCGGCCCCAGCCGGTCGCTCTTCTTCACCGGCTACGATTCCTTCGCCGACTGGGAAAAAGAGGCGTTGTCCGAGCAGAAGAACGCCATGCTTTCCGCCGCGCTCGATCGCGCTGCCGTCGCCGATGGCGACCTGCTGCAATCTTACGAGACCAGCATGTTCTTCCTGCGCGACGACTTCAGCCTGAACCCCGGCACCGACCTCCCGCACGACCGCTACTTCGAAATCGGCGTCTTCCACGTCAAGCCCGGCCATGACGAAGACTGGTCCACCATCATGAAGCTGGTGAAGGACGCCTACACGAAAGTTCCAGGCGTGCAGTGGGCTATGTACGAGCGCGTTTATGGCGGCCCCGATCACTACTTCATCTACGTCACTCCCTTGAAGTCTGCCGCGCAGATTGACGCCAATTTCGCCAATGGGCCGAAATTCGTCGAAGCGATTGGCAAAGATGGAATGAAGCAGCTCAACAATCTGATGGCCGAAGCGGTGGATCAGGACGAACTCAATCTGTTCGCCCTGAATCCCGCTATCAGCTACGTCGGCCCGGAAACGATCAAGGGCGATCCCACGTTCTGGAAGCCCGCGCCAGCCGCCGAGCCCAGAAAGAAAGCGGCAAAGGTCGCGCAGTAGCCCGCGATCAGCCAGTCTGCCAGTCGCGCGTCAGAAAACAAAATGCCCCATCCGTCCCGCACTTGGAACGGATGGGGCTTGCTCTCTCTATCTATACGGTATATCCCTCGCGTCACTGCACTCGTATCGCCGCTTCTCCGGAAGTAATCGGAATGCTCCGCTGCTGAGAGTCGTGCGCCTTCAACTCCACAATCTGAATCCGTGCGTCGCCCGGAGCCACGCCCTTCAGTACCAATCCCAGAATCGTCCCGCTGCCATTCACTCCCGCCGTGTGCGGGCCCCGCGTGCAGGAAATCATCACTTCGCCTTTTTGCGCGTCAATCCGCTGCACGATCGCCACTGCCTGGGTGCCCCCGGAAAGAAAGCCACCGTCGCGCACCTCCGTAATCTGAATCACCGCCGGGTCGTACTTCAGCAGCATGGGAATCGAAAAAGGTCGTTCACACTGTCAATCGAAATCCCCACAATTTCCGTATCGCCGCTCTTCAACGTCACCTGCTCAGGATTAAAATGCAGCTGCGGGGCAACTCGCGCGCCGTTCGCAGCCGGTCCATTTGCAGAGGCCGCCTCAACCTTCACCGGCTGTTCCCGAACTTGTTCGAGAAGCTGCGTGCCCGACGGCGATTCCGAATGCAGCGCAACCGGACTCGCCGCGGATGCCGCGCGCGCCGCGCCGCTGCCCTGCTCTTCGCTCGCAGCCTGCCGAAATACGCGCACGTTTGAATCCGTCCCCGCCGCCAACCGCCGCAAATTCTCCGCATTGATGCTCGGAAAACGCAGAATATGCGGCGTCAGCACGATCAGCACCTCGTCGTGCTCCACTTCCTTGCTGACTTGCGAGAACAAATACTTCAGCCCTGGCACGTCCGCCGCTCCCGGTATTCCATTCAGACTGTCCGTATCGGTCCGCTCGATCAACCCACCGAGAATATTCACTTCGCCATTCTTCAGCCGCACCTCGTGCTCGATCTTCCGCTGGCTGATCACCGGCTCTTGAATCCCGCCGATGTTCTGGAAGTTCGCCACCGACGAAATCTCTACCACCAACTTCATGCTTACTTCGCCGTCGGGATGCACCCGCGGTTGTGCCTCGATGTTCACGCCCACATCAATGTACGAAAATTGCGTGTTCACCAGCGAGCTGACGGCCGTTGTGGCAGCCACCCCCGTCGCCGCCTGCGTGCTCCCCGTCGCCACCGGCACGCGTTGCCCGATTTTCAACGTGGCCTTTTCGCCGTCCGTCACGCGAATTTCCGGGTCCTGAATGATTTTCGTCTTGCTGTCCGTCAAGATCGCTTCCGCCGATGCGCCCGGCAACGTCAAGCTGTAGTCCGCAGTCGCCAAATGTTGCAAATTATTCAAAGTGATCTGGAGCGGCGACGTGCTCGTAGTGCTCGCAGTAGTCGACGAACTGCTGCAGCCGCTGTTGCTCGGCTGCACGGAGCAGCGCGGATTAAAGGTCAGCGACACATTTTGTCCCGGCAGTATCCCGAGTTGCCGCAAACGATCGCGATCGGCGGACAACACCTGCACATGCAGCAGCACTTCCGGTTTGGCCTTGTCAATGTCGCGAATAATTTTACTGGCCAGGTCCAACTTGTCCGGCGTGTCCCGGATCACGATCGCGTTCTGCGCGTTCACCTGCTGCACCCGGTGCAGGTCCAGCAGTTGCCGCAGCCCATTCACGATCTCGGTCAGATCCTGCTGCGTCAGCGAATTGGAAATGTAGAATGTGCCCACCACTTCATCTTCAATATCCTTCCGCTTTTGCGCATTGTCTGGCGCCACCTCGATCACGCTGCTGGTCAAAGGCTTCCAGAAAGCCTTGCTCTCAAAAGACACCGCGTCCAGTCCCTGCTCGAGCGTCACCCCCGGCAAATCCACCGTCACGCGGTGCGCGAAGATGTAATCCGGATCGAGATCGACGAATCCCTGCGAGCTTGGCCATCGTTTCGAACACCACCTTCGAATCGTTAGTCATCTTCAGATTCAGCGGCTCCTGGAAAGCGGTTTCAGTCTCGGCGGCGGCCCGGCCAGCATTTCCTTTTCGTCTTCCGAAGAATCATCCGGCTCCAGCTTTTCGACGTTATTCACGGCAGTCAGCAGTTCCGCGGTGCTCTTGGCCTGTTGCTCGGCTGCCATATTCGATGGATCAATCGCCGCCGCTTTCTCGAATTCCGAAAGCGCCAGCTGCAAATCTGCTTTCTGCACTGCTTTCCGTCCTTGCTCCACGTGCCAAGACGCTGCCGCGTAACGCATGTGCATTTCGCGCAGCTTGTATTCCGCGTCGGTCGGGTTTGCCTGCGCCGCGCGCTGGTAGTACACCAGCGCCGTATCGTAATCCTGCAGAGCCTCGGCCTTTCGTCCCTCCTGGAATTCCGTGTTCGTATGATGGCAACCCGCAAGCAGGCTCGCCACTGACGAGCAGCGCTGCTGAGTGCGTGACGCGTCGCAAGCGGGAGTTGAGCATCCGCTCACTCACCGGCTCGCGTCTCACCACAGTTCGCACAAACTCTAAATTGTGAGGTCAAGTTTTTCTCCACGCCGCTTAGACGCGCGCAGCCCTCCGCCTGTTAGCGCGCAAGCCAAAACGAAAGTTTGTAAACGTCACTCGGCGCCACAATTCTTTTTAGCGTTGCGTGCGTCTAACGTCCCGACGCAATCTTTCTAGTTCGTGGTTTTACAGGATGTGCAAGAGCCGGCGAATCTTTGCCGGTAGTGACTTGATAATGTCTGGGAGAATTCCAGAATCTTTGTAGCTCGTGGCGCGGCAGTTAGTAGAGGGAAGCCATTGTCATCCCAAAAACCCGCTAAGCGGGTGAGGCGTGCCTGCCGCAGGCAGGGAGCTGCTTTTCATGTGCGTACCAGCGAATATCCAGTCGCGCGGGCCGACTCAGCGCCGTAGGCGCGGCATAAGTTAGCCCAGGCCGAAAGGCCTGGAAAAATTGACAGAGAACTCAGAGCGCCGCAGGTGCGACACGCTGTTGCCTGTGCCACGGCGCGGCAAACACTAAAAAAATCTTCTAATAGGCCGCTCTCTCCAATTCCTTGCGATCCCATTTCGCGAGCTTCGCCGCCGCCTCATAGGTGCTCTGTAAAAACTCGAGGACAGCCTCGCGCGGGGAGCTCCGCCTTCCGCACATCGTCATACATCAGCAAAAATTCCTTCAGCCCCGCATTATAAAATGCCGCGCCGGGCCGCACCACCGCCGCACCGAATCCCTCCGGCGCCGGCGCCGCATACGAATAAAACGCCGCGCCTTATATCACCGCCGCCCGGCCAGAAACCCACGCTGCTCACCTCGTGCGAATACGCTTCGCGCGTAACGCGATCCGCCCCCGGCCGCTCCGGCGCCCGCCGGCCCGAAAATCGCGTCACCGCCAGGTCGAAGCTCCCCCAGAAAAAGTGCACTGGGCTTACCTTTCCGATAAATCGCGCGCGAAACTCCGTGAACATCTGTTCGCTGTCACCAGAATCCGCCAGAATCGATTCGCCTTCTCCGCGTCGTACGCCGCGTGCCGCGTGTCCTCGTCAAACGGGATCGGATTCGCCATCTCCACCGGCATCCGCCAAATTTTCACCGCGATCCCCAGCGAACCCAGCATCGCCATAAACTCCGCGTAAAAATCCGCCACCGTACGAGGTCTCAGCGCCACCGTCGCCACGGTCCGTTCTGACTGGTCTTGATCGTCAACCGGTGCCGAATGAAATCGTATTCGAGCTCGAAACGCCCTCGGGTACGGAATCCGCGAAGTCGTCAGCCCGATCGCGCTTACGTACAGTCGGACTTCCCACCAATGATTGATCCGCGGCGTCAGCGCCAGCCGCACCTTGCCCACCATTTGCGTCCACATGTGCAGCGTCGCGTAAGTGTCCTGCCAGGCCTCTAGCGGCAGCTCCGGCCAATCTTCCTGCTCTGTGTCGCGCGCCATCGTTGCGCTCATCGTGCCTCCCT
>CAVPNO010000084.1:0-98933 GCA_963706455.1 uncultured Acidobacteriota bacterium
CCCGAAGGTGTGGCCGTGTTCTGGCCGGCGGCCGGCATCTCCTCGGGTGTGCTAATCGCGCTCGGGCGCTGGGCGCGATGGCCGGTCGCGGCCGGCGTGATCGGCGCCACCGTCGTCGTTCATCTCGCTATTGCCGATCCGCTCTGGGCCGGCGTCGCGTTGGGGGTGAGCAACGCGGCCGAAGCTTTGATCACAGCCGGGCTGATCGAGCACTATTTCGGTGTGGATTTTGCGCTCGACCGGCTGCGCCAGGTGATTGGTCTCCTCATCGCGGCGGTCGTTGGCACGGTTATCTCGGGGATCGGCGGTGCGGTGACGTATCGGCTTCTCTCCGGGCCATCGGCGGAAATGCTGACTAGCTGGCAGCATTGGTTCGCCTCCGACGCGATCGGCATCATCATCGTGGCGCCGCTGGTGATCGGGCTCGCCGCCGCGCTGCGGCGGCCGCTGCCGCACAGCGAGCTGGTCGAAGGCGCGGTCGCGCTCCTTGCGCTTGCGATCATGACCGCAATCGTCATCGTGTTGCCGCCGGAGTTTTGGGTAACCGTGCTGCTGATCGCCGCGCTGTTTCCGATCCTGCTGTGGATCACGGCGCGGTGCCGGCCGGTCTATGCCGCGGCCGCGTTCCTGGTATCCATCACCTTTGTCGCCACCGCCGTGTTCGGCGTCGGCCATTTCGGCGACGCAACGATCGCCTTCACCGATCGCATCCTGCAGGCGCAGTCCGCCATCTTATTCATCGCGCTCGGCACCTTCGTACTGGCCGCGCTGTTTGCCGAGGGCCGCGACAGCGAGGCGCGACTTACCCGCTCAAACATGATGTTGGAGCGCGAACGCGACAACAAGCTGATGAACGCGCAGGCGATCACGGCCGCGATCGCCCACGAAGTGCGGCAGCCGCTCGCGGCGATCGCCGCCAATGCTGGCGCGGCGCGGAACTATCTGCGCCGGCGCCGCCCGACGTTGCCGAGATCGAGGCGGCGCTAAATCGGATCACCGGTGAAAGCCATCGCACGAGCGAGGTGTTCGACAGCATTCGGGCGCTATTCCGCAAGTCCGATGAGGCGCGCCGCCCGGTCGACCTCAACGAGATCATCCGCAGCGTGCTATGGTCGCTCGGCAGTGAGGCGCAGGATCGAGGCGTCGTCATTCGCACAGAGCTGGCGGCCGAGCTGCCGCAGGTCGCCGCCCATGGCGGTCAACTGCGGGAAGTCGTCTTCAATCTGGCCCACAATGCGCTCGAGGCCATGGCCACGACAACCGACCGAGAACGCCTGCTGCAGGTGCGCTCCACCTTGCACGGGGGCGACACCATTGTTGTCGAGGTGGAAAACTCCGGGCCTGGCATCGAACTCAAAGCAGCTCGAGGGGATTTTCGGTGCGTTCGTCACCACCAAGTCCCAGGGCATGGGGCTGGGGCTTGCCATCTGCCGCATGATCGTCGAGCAGCATGGCGGTCAACTGACCGTTTCCTCCGACGGCACTAGCGGCTCGCTGTTTCAATTCGTCCTACCGATTAAGTCAACGAACGAAGCTGCCGCTGATACCTAACGTCACTTACCGCAACTCGACTCTACGAAGCTGAGGGCGGGCGTCGCTATCGGGGGAACACCGGACATTCCGGGAATTCGGCTGAAACGACGGTCTTGACCCAACTGAGACAAACGCAGTGGCATGATGTTGCAGCGCGGTACTCGCACCAAGGTCACCCAGATTCGGCGATCCCGTCCTGGTAGGCGACCTGCTGCATTATCCCTCTCGCAAGAGCGGCGCGATAGATCGCCTCCGCAAAACGGCGGTCATCTATCACCTCATCGGGCCGCTTGCGGAGTAATTGCGGCGTATCGGCAACTGCATTCTCTATCAGTTCGCTGTCAAGCGGCACCAGGACGCCAGCCGTCATGGCGAAGCCTTCGGGCGTAAAGAGCCGAGTGGCCAACGCTGCCCCGTCCGGGAGCGAACTCTCAAGACCCTCATCGACCAGCCAAACCTCGACGCCGCGGAACAAGTCCTTGACAATCAGTCCAGCGATAGGATGCCGGCGCACAATACTGATGATAGAGAAGCGCGCGCGCTGCATGGCCTCGAGCACGAGTAACTCGTCAAACTCCGGCGCCAGCCGTGCCGCTCTGGCATAGCGGTCAATCGCCCGGGAGCGATCCTTCGGTGCGGTGTGGATCGCAAGGTCGAAAGCCAAATTCAAGTCGTCAATGCTGTCGAGGACTAGCGTTTTGCCCTGAGCCAGGCCTATGCGCCGAGCCTGGAAAATGATCGCATCCTTGGCCAGGAAATCCAGCACGGCGGAATGATGCCGCTTGCTGATTTCTCGCAAATGGCGGTAGCGGGTAAGCACCTCGGCGCGACTCAATAAGGCCTCCGGCCTCGCGACGGCCATGATTTTCCGAAGGACAGCGGCGGCGGCACCCATGTGACCTCCATGTTTGACGATGGCGCGCCTACTTGGACAACGCCGCGGCGCTAAAGTTACGGTCCGTTTATATTCCGGCACGCTGATTCGGGGAATTGGTTACAGGATGTCACTTTGCGCTGGGACTTTTTGCCTCTACGTTCTCCCGGAGCTCCACATGCACCTCTCGGCAGAGCCATAATTTTTTGCGATATATAGAATTGTTCAGCGAGTTAACGGACGATCCGCGCCAGGACGCTGCATCGAAACTCAAGTATCTCATGTCCAGTCAGCCCCGACGCATCGCCGGTTGCCACCTGTTGCTTCGAGGTAACCGCTGGATGCCTGTAAGTGTGAACAAAACGCTTGGAGCCAATGATCGTTGTTCACCAAGCGGTGCGGTGATCTCTGCATTCCTTCTTGCAGTTATTGAAGGGGACATGATTATTGGTTGGATGAAAAACTCAGCGTTCTCCGTTCAACAGCCGCAACCCGATGGCACTTTAACCCCGCTCGATTTAACCGCGGCGGCCCTGGCGTCGCAGGCTGATAGCGCCGACATGAAGGCGAATAAGGCGGGGATAATCGGCGTCAGTTCGCTGATTGCAGCGCGTCGTATTGAGGAACAAAATACCGGGCATCTTCCTTCCAGGTTGCGAGAAGCTGCATTCGAGCGCGCTACGGTACAGATACTTGACAAACTTCAAGGCCATTCGGTTGTCGGCGTTCGTCTTTACGATTGCTGATACGCGCGAAATCAGCTTTTGATGACCGTCGGGCACGGGTTCATACCCGCTGCACTGTGGGGCAGGCTCTCGCTCCGTAATCCCGGAGTGGGCGCGGCAGGTTTCGGGGGTACTGCCGCCACGACTGCGACCAAGCGGTGCGGCAGTTGATGACCCATTTCGACGTTGCGGACGGGGAATTTACTGCAGTGCAATCGCAAACGTCGGTCCGCGCGCTATCGGCGTTAAATACCTTCCGGAGGCCAGCTTGTTAGTGTGAAAGTCACGGCGCCACCCCTCACAAACTGCGGCCTGCCGATTTGACTTATCGCAATTGAGGGTTCTGGAACTGAGATAGATATGTCTTGGCAGCGGAGGCGTTCTATGTGGCGCATTTCCCTGTTGAGTTTTGCCCTCTTTGTCGTCACTCGCAATGGTGTTGCTTACTCCCGAGCATCGCCGACGGTATTCCACACCGGCGATCCGGCTAAGTCAGTTGCCTCTTCCAAGAAAGTGGTACCGGCACGGCGAGGCTTAATGGGACGCCTCCTCGTTTCGCTCACTCTTTTGGGGCTGATGGCCGGGACGAGCCCGGCTTTAGCGAAACGCGGTCCTTTGCATTTATTTGAATCACAGCGACAGCCTGTCGTGCGGGCTGGCGCTCCAACGCTGTCGCTGCCACCGCCTGGCGAGTTCTTGGCCGGTTGCGGCCGTGCCCGCTATCGCGATCAAGCGACACAAAAGTGTCGAGGTCCGGCCGACGTTGGCAGATGAGGCCGCCTTCGCGCCCCAAATGCTGCAGGACATCCGTTCAGTCTGCTTGACCACGAGAAGGCTCTGATCAACTCCTCGGCTTCGATCACATGCATTAAGCATGCACTTGCCGTCGCCCAGCGTTGATTTAGCGCGGACGTCGGCGATAAATGTTTGCCCAGGAGGTGATTTAAACGTGATTGCCCACTGCCATCTCGCTTGCTTAGTCGCCGCGTCTCTTTGGGCGCTGACCGCCGGTCCAGCCTTGGCCGTCGACCAGGTCCATGACGAAATCCAGGTTTATAATGCCGATATCAATGATGTCGGCCAATGGAGCTATGAACAACACCTGAATTTTGCGGCGATCGGCCAGAAGCAGCCGGAATTCCCGGGCGGGGTTACGTCGAACCGCAGCGTGCAAGGCACCCCCGAATTCGCCTATGGCATTACCAATTGGTGGGAAGCCGGCTTCTACTTGCCGTTTGGGGTCAGCGGCAGCGGCGAATTCCTCTCCAACGGGGCCAAGCTCCGCACCCTTTTTGCGGTGCCGGACGCCGGCAAGCGCAACTTCTTCTATGGCGTCAATTTCGAACTCAGCTACGAGATGCCACAATTCGCGCCGACGCCTTGGAACATGGAGATCCGCCCCATTATCGGCGTCCGCAACAAGGAGTGGGAATTCATCGTCAATCCGATTGTCGACATCGGCGTCGGCCCCGGCGGCGAGGCCGACTTTGCCCCGGCGGCGCGGCTTGCACGCAATCTCGGCGAGGATCGATTTATCGGGCTCGAATATTATTCCGACTGGGGCAGGATAGGTAGTCTCCTACCGCTGCCGCAGCAGAGCCAGCAATTGTACGCGGTCACCGATTTCAAAGTGAAAGACGTAAATGTTCAACTCGGCGCCGGCTACGGCTTCACTCCGGGATCAGACCGTCTGATTTTCAAAGCCATCATTGGCTATGCCTTCCCCGTACCGGGCCAGAACAGGGATTCTAGCGGCGCATCGAGCGCCTCGATGACGATGGGAACGCAGCCGCGCCCCACGCAGAACCCT
Organism: uncultured Acidobacteriota bacterium; assembly: GCA_963706455.1. Taxonomy (GTDB): domain Bacteria; phylum Acidobacteriota; class Terriglobia; order Terriglobales; family Acidobacteriaceae; genus Telmatobacter. Next base: position 4,943 of record CAVPNO010000084.1, read on the forward strand.
TTCCTGATGAAGTAGCTCTGCGCGTTAGGTCGCAAAGACATCACCTCGCGTTACGCTTAGGTGCAGGGTTAGTATCACCCGGTAGCAGCAGGCGCCGACTGCAGCTTTGATTTATGTCAATCCGCTCGGGCTTTAGTTGGTTGCCGAGGCGATCGAATAGTGGGCTATTTTGGTGCAATGCACTTGGTCGCCTTGTGGCCCTTCTCGTCGTTTTCAGCGGCTCATCATTTCGGTAGCGATCGGAGGCATAGCAGACATTGGCTGGCCTGCCGCTGGTTGGACCCGGTCGCAAGTGACCCTCAACGGACCTTCCGAGGGACGTGGTGCAAAGCGACAATCTCCTCGAGTTCGAGGCATTCGCCCGAGGGCAAGCAATTTGCCGAACTCGCAGACGCTCTCTGTGATTTGATGGAGGACGTGCAGTTCGACGCCAAGCAACGCAAAATTTATCTGGCCCGACGGACAACTGCTTGATCTCGATCAGTCCGTTCAACACATCCAGAAGCAGTATCCCGACTTCCGAAGTGACTGGATCGAGGAATACTTGATCGACTGGATCGACATGGACTACGCTCCAGAATACTACTCCCAGGCACAACTAGACGAGCTTGACAGGCTTACCGCGCGATGGATTGCCGACCATATGGCGCCAGGCCAAGACCTCCAAAAAACCGTAGCGAACTCGTCACTGTTGAGGTTGAATCACTTCGTGATCACTGGGAGTCCTGTTGGCCGGAGAACCATCTGTTCGGGCTTCAATTCTTTTTGAAGCGTAATACCATTAAATTCCCCACTGATTATTTCGCCCAACTCATACATGTTGCTCACCCAGTACTTTTCATCACTGAAAGTAGAATGGTAAGCTGTGCAAGTGATCAACACGGGAAGCACAACTGTGTGTCCCGAATCACTTTCATGTTTAACTTGCTTATCGTTCAATCCGATGGCGACGTTGTCGGACGCTTTACCGCCTGGAAATAGCGTCGCTCCGGACTTCGTTGGAGTGAAATTCAAGAAGAGGTCATGACACATTGCCTCTCGCAACGCGTCAGATGTTTTCTCAAAGGCGAAGTAGTCGTCGTCATCGTATCGGAAATCATCGAGGATGAGGCGGGCATCCGATAGGACAAGCGCGGCGGGGGTGTGCCCAACATTCGTTATCGACAGGTTGACCATGGTCAGGAGCCCTAGGGGATTGAACGTTGGATTTTCTCTCATAGTCGCTGTCACGGTCAGCCACGGTCTCTCGGAAAGGTCCAACTGCCGTTGTCCTGTATCGGCAGACTTACTGGCGGCCTCCGCGGTCCGCAGCGTAGCCGCCGCTTGAATTTTCGCTTCGCTAGCGATAATCTTGGTTTGATCGGCTTGTTCCTTCATTCGTTCTGCCAGTTCATTAGTGCGATTTACTTGCTCCCGTGTCTGCAGTACCAGTGCAGCCGTATCGGCGGCTTGCTGCTTGGCGGCGGTTACCAATTGCTTGGTGTCTGCACTTGCCGACTTCATTTCGCCGAGCTGGCCGTTCATCACCGACCACTGGAAGTAGCCCACGACGACGCTGCAGAATGCAAACAGCGCCATCGCACCGGTCAAGCAGATCACCCAGGCCTCATCCCGTTTGATTCGGTCCTTCAGTTCTGCATGAGCGGTCGGTGTGACGTACTCACTCCTAACGGGACAAGCTTGCTCTTCCCTCGGTTCAGAGTGAACAGGATTGGCGTTCTTTTCGCTGGGCCTTGGGCCACTTGAAGCGCCGGTTCCATCAAGATTCGACTCAGACGGAGGAGGGGGCGCTTTCGGGGAAGAATCCACCGGTGTCTTTCGACCTCGCTGTAGACGAGGGGTAAATTTAGCATGAGCCTACAAAGAATGCATGCCGGCAGGCCGAAAACGTTGGAATAGCGCTCGTAGGCTGCTGTAGACGACCGTGGCCCGAAATGTCCACCAGTGGTCCGCGAAATCTCTGATTGGAGAGGCGGTCAGGACAACCCACTTGTGCCATTGCATTGTCGGTTGTGACCGGGACCTGATCCGCGGAGGGCATTCTGGCCAGCGGTCATGTGAACCGCATCCTACAGGCCGAGCACATGGCTGCACCGACCAGCGGCGCGACGTGGAGATTCTCTTGCCAGCCAGGAGCCGTCCACACTTGGCACAATCTCGCCCACGCCTTCAGGGGTGCCGCAGTAGGGACGCGCGGACGCGTCCTTTGAACCTAGAGGATGGGACCTCGGATGTCTCCTGTTGGCCCATCTGTATGGACCGGCCGCGCGTTGCAAGCCGAAAATGATGACTGGAGAAGGTTGGTCTTGCGCTTCTGTATCCGGCCTATTGATGGAGCCTTTAAGCTCCTGGCCATCATGGATATCCGCGCGCGCTCGATCTCGTTCACGACTCGGCCCCGAAGGCCAGATGGGCCACCTGATCACGAACGCGCTGGCGAGACCTTTTCTCCATCTCCTCTTTCCGACTCGCAGACCTCGGCGGGAAAGCCAACTCTTGCTTTGGGATCAGCTTGAGCCGTCAACCATCCCTTTGGTGAGCTTGAGCGTTTTCATTAGGCTGCTGCCTTCGTGACGCGCGCTTCATAGCTGCGCTCCTGGGCCAACACGGTCCAGGCGATCCGCCCCAGCTTGTTGGCGAGAGCCGCGGCCAAAACGTTAGGATGAAGGCGCTGTGCGGCGCGAGCGAGCCAGACCCCGAAGCTATGCTTTGGCCAGCTCGCCGGCCGCAACAGAATGACCCGGGCTGCTTGCATGAACAGCGTACGCAAGTAACCGTTGCCGCGCTTGGAGATGCGCCCGAGGATGGTTCGGTCACCGGTCGACATCTGTTTAGGGACGAGCCCCATCCAGGCCGAAAAATCTCGTCCTCTCGCGAATGCTGCGCCACTGCCGATCGCCGCAACCATCGCACTCGAAATGATCGGGCCGATTCCCGGTACGGTCATGACCCTTCGACAACTGTCATCACTTTTTGCCAGCGTCTCGATCTCATCGGTCACGGCTTCAATGCGCTCATCGAGCTGCCGCCAGTCACTGGCAAGATCAGCGACGATGCGTCCCATGCGGGGTGAAAGAACGTCCGTCCGCTTGGCCAGGATGTCGGGCAGACCCTGGCGAAGGAAACGCAGTCCTTGCCGAACGATAATGCCACGCTCCAGAAGAAAACCGCGCATCTGATTGATCACGGCGGTCCGCTCGCTGACGAGGCGAGACCGGACCCGGTGCAGCGCTTGCAGATCCAGTTGCTCGTCGGTCTTGGCTGGAACAAAGCGAGTGGTCGGCCGCTGCACCGCCTCGGCCACTGCGTGGGCATCTCGGAAATCATTCTTGTGCCCCTGCCGAAACGGCTTCGCATACGTGGGCGGCACCTGCTTCACATCGTGGCCAAGCGCGGCAAGCTCACGAGCCACGTAGTGCGTCGCCAACCCCGCTTCGATGCCAATGAGACAGGGCGGCAGATTTGCAAGCCTCGACGTAATGCGTCCGCGCGAGACCTTCTCTCGCAACACGATGGCACCGTGCGAATCGAGGCCGACGATGTGAAGTGTGTTCTTGCCCATATCTATTCCAATGGCGGTTACCGCATGAACCGTGGACGTGCGAGGCATGGCGGTGCTCCTTCTCCTGGCAAGCCCCCCGCGCACTCTGAGAGCCGTTGGGGGCGGGAGCGCGGCCGGTCCATCCCATTCACGACAGGCCGCCTTTTTCGGGCCGACCGTCGCTAACGGGGCATTGCGGACATGGCTGGACCTGCACTTGCCACGCGGTTGACCCATCCCGGACGGAACGTCGCAATTCATAGCGGCTCTTGCTAGAGCTTGATTGCGAGTTGAATATTCCACAATGACGCTGGGACCGAGCCATGACGAGCGAGGTTGGGCGGCAGAAGATCAAATCATATTGTTCGCTTTGCATTGCGCGCTGCGGCTCCATAGCCATAGTCGAGGGTGGACGGTTCGTAGCGCTCGAACCCGATCCGTCGCATCCCACTGGTCAGGCACTATGCGCCAAAGGCCGAGCTTCCCCGGAGCTGGTCTACAGCCCTGATCGATTGCTCTATCCACTCCGACGAACGCGCCGGAAGGGCGAACCGGACCCGGGCTGGCAGCGCATCAGCTGGCATGAGGCGCTGGATATGACGGCTTCCGCCATGCGGCGGATCGCGGTGCAACACGGGCCGGCAGCGGTCGCGTTCTCCCAAGCGTCGCCATCTACGACTGCGTTGGCGGATGCTGGTGGCTGGATCCGGCGGTTGATGAATGCCTTCGGCACGCCCAACGCCGCCAGTAGTCTTGAGCTGTGCGGATGGGGACGCGGCTTCGCCACTCGATACACCTACGGCGTCGGTAGCGTTGGTACAGGTGCCGGCGGCGCGATGCCGGATATTGCGAACACGGGTTGCCTCATTCTCTGGGGCTACAATCCCAGCATGTCCCGGCTGACGCACGCAACGGCCATCATCGAAGCATTGAAGCGCGGGATGCGACTTATCGTGATCGACCCGCGTCATGTCGGCCTCGCCAGCAAGGCTGACATTTGGCTCAGGGTACGGCCTGGTACGGACGGCGCGTTGGCGCTCGGGCTGGCCAATCTGATGATTGAGTATGGCCGGTATGATCGCAACTTCGTCCGCGACTGGAGTAACGGACCTCTCCTGGTGCGCACCGATACCGGTCGCCTGATGATCGAGCGAGACCTGACCGATAGCGGGAGCTCGCGCCGCTATCTCGCATGGGACACTGCGGCCAACAGCCTCGTCGTTTACGATCCGACCGCTGGTCGTTACGGGCATGCTGGCGCGAACCTCGCACTGGAAGGCGAGTTTCAGATCGCCACAGCGTCGGGAACCGTACAGTGCCGCCCGACCTCGCGCTCTACGCCGAACTGTGTCGCCGCTATCCGCCGGAGGTGGTGGAGGCAACCTGCTGGATCGCGCGCAAGCAGCTGGAACAAGCTGCCCAACTGATCTGGGATCCGGCCGACAGCTTCACTATGCATGGAGTGGTCATGAGCAGCATGCCAACACGACCCAGACGGCGCGCGCCATCTCGCTTCTCTATGCCCTGACCGGCTCGTTCGATGTCGCGGGCGGCAACGTCTTGTTCCCGACCGTGCCCTCCGCTCCGATCACAGGCGAGGAGCTGCCCGCTGCGATAGCAATTTCTCCCGCCGTTGTAAAAGGAGCGCGATGATCCGAGACTGGACTGAAGGATGCTGCTCTTCATACAGGGTAACTGTTCTAACGGGCCACTTGTCCTTCAGCTTTCCAATTCGGACTTCGCCTGCCCAAACCCACTGGACCGGAACTCCAGAGCCCAAATTGCGGACCGGTCGCACCCTGCCTTCTGTCACGATTCCCACAGCCTTCACAATCAAGCCGCTTCGCGGGTTCCAGGACTTTATGAAAATGAGGTCACCTGTTCGTATCTGTCGAAGGATTGCATGCGCTGGGGGCGCATCTCGCTTATTCCACCCCACGCAGGCAACGCTCCTAGAAAGGAAGTCTTTTGTGACGTCCGTATCATAAAGTGCACCAATGCCAAATATCGCCATTACCTCATCCTCCAGGGGAAATCTGCACCACGCATCAGGCCAGCGAAACCTTGTGCGATGAGTTCAGACCGCTGCCCTCATTTCGGCTTTGAGAGAGAGAAGTCGGAAACGTTATCAGAAAAATACACGAGTCCAATCGAGCCGTGCGGTATGAATGTCGCCTTTTTGTCCTTCTTGCCAACCACGTACAATCCGGAATCCGACTCATCAATGAGCAAAGCGTTGACGCTTTGGCCAGGCAAGATAACCGAGTCCTTTGTGAGGTAGATCGTTACCGGAATCGGGGTCCCGCCTCCCCATGACGACTTGAGGTGGGGGTAATAGAAGGACGCAAAAGCCAAAAGCGCTCCCAGCAGGAGGATGGTCGACCAAGTCCAATCTCCTAGCTTTACTTTCCACCCACGCACGTGCATCTCGAGAAAGGCAAAGATACCAACGGCAAAGAACCAAAGGGTGATTGCACCCACCCCAAAGTACCTGTGCACAAATATGTCGCGCGCGAAGGACCAGATCAACTGGACTACACTCGCAGCCGCAAAGATCGCTGCCAGAGCGCGAGGGAATCGCTTCCAACTAAGCACCAATATGACCAGGATCGCGGATAAAGCGAACCCGACGAAGATTGCCCAAGCCTGCCACGGCCTCAGGCTCGAATTGGCGGGCACTGTGTAAGCGTCGAGATCAAATATCCACCGAGCCTGGTTGGCGATGAACACACATGCCAAAAAATAAAGGAAGAGGAAAGTGGGAACCTTAAACCACCACTTTCCCTCGGCCTTCAAGTACTGATCAGATTTCAAGACGCCCTTTATGAGGGCAAACGGCGCCACCGTGAACAGCAGGAACCAGGTTCCGGCGGCAACAATTCGCGGACGCAGCGGAGCCATCTCTGTGAAGCCGTAGCCAGAGTAATAAATCGATGTGATTAGGTAGCCGCAGCCGTACAGGAGGATGGCAAAGGCCGCGATGGACTTTGAGATGGCGTCGAGCGAGATCCCGATGGGGGTCGGAAGACCCGGGGGCGAGGATGGCTGGGCTTCCACTGGCTCCAATTAGCTTACCCCCGCTCTATTCCTTGTCCGTTAGACTTCCCTTTGCCAAATCCTTAACCGGCGCCGGTTTCTGACCGGATGCAATAGCCCATCGGCAGCAAAGCGCGAAGGATGCGCCTTTCCTTTTCTCGGACTGGCGGGAACACTGAAATTATAAACCTCAAAACGAAACATGGTGGCCGGTCCCTTCCCGGCCAATGAACCGTCCCAAGTTGTGAGCCCTTTCGCGGAAACGTGGAAACGTGCGCACCGTGAGGTTCACATCGGTCCTTAAAAACGCCGCAGCGTCCAGTTTTTGGGTGGCGCCTGGTCGAGTAGGTGCGTGTATTGACCACAGATGATGATGACCTGATCTACACTGCGGATCTTGGTCCGCACCCGCGCCTTCCAATCGCCCGAAAAAGGATCTTTCACGGACCAGTCATGCATCTCGAACGGCGAATCCGAATGCCTCGATTGGCCCACGAGCAGATTTCTCAAGCCTTCGTCGTGGTCATAGTCGAATGCCGTGAACACGCGAGCGGGATTTGCTGCCATGCGGATCAGTTCCTTTCCCTCGGCCAATCAGAATATCAGCTTCCTCCGGGCGATCCAACGATTCTGCTAGACAATCGCTTCATTCAAAACGAGATGTCAGACAGCAACCAAGAGCGGGCCGCGAGCCTTGATTCCAAGCACCAAACCAGATAATCAATCTATCGGAGTGGAATTAAGCGAAGAAACGGTTCAACCCCATGCAAACAAGGAATACCAATCGCATCGGCGCAGAAACAGTGTCGAAGGGGAGCAGTTATGAACAGAAGCATCGGCGATATTCACATTGCCGGATCGCTCACGACTGACGACTGGAAAGCATTTCGGCAATCGTTAGTGCCCGGAGGCGATCCAGAAGTCTGGAGAAGGGCTTTCCAAGACTATTTTTACGCTCGCCTGTCGCTCAGGTATCTAAACCCCATCAAGCTTCTTCAGGATGAGGGAACGTTTCAGGGCGAGGGTTTCTCAATCGTAGCAATCCAGTGCAGTCTGATGGAGTTTCTGGAATCAACTGTGCAAGGCAAGAACTACCGTTTCAGTCGTAGGGGATCACCGCCGCTCGGACCGTATGAATATTCGAGCAGCAGCGACATCTTCGTCTCCTTTCTTCTCAACAGGACCCCGTTCGATAATGATTTCACCGAGGGGATTGCGCGAGATTTTTATGAAGGGGTGCGCTGCGGCTTATTGCACGAAGCTCGCACAAGAAATGGATGGACGATATGGGCTATGACTCCGAGCAGAAGGACAATTGACGGCAGTCGGAAGATCCTGTACCGGAACAATTTTCAGGCGGCCCTTCTGTCATTTGTAGAGTGGTACAAAGGCGCGCTCACGTCGGACATCGACCTCCAAGAAGCTTTTGTTCGCAAATTCGATAGCCTTTGCGTCTGATCGAGCGAGTGCTCGGGAAGCGTGGCGCAATCCGCAAGGTTGCGTTTGTTTTTATGACCCAAGGCTCAGTAATGCTGACGGGCGGACGCCGCCGCCTCCATCAGTGATAGGCTTGACTCGCGGCAACATGGAAAATCCTTGGCTCAATTTGAATCCTTCGGGGCCTCTTTATCTTCTTGAGATGGACCGGGACTATGTCCAACAACACAATGAAAGTTCAGGGCGGGAACACCGGCTCATGGTGAATGTGCTTCCCGAGCCGTTCATTGGAGATCCGGAAAGCGCCAAGGTCGTGTTACTCAACCTCAATCCGGGTTATGACAGCACTGTCGCAGGGGATCATCGTCGTCCTGAAATCAAGGACGCGATTTTCCGCAACCGCGCCATGAACATCAGGATTGTCCGTTCTATGCGTTTAATGCCGCCTTCCAAAGAACGGGCGTGGCCAACTATTGGCGCGGGTACACGGAAAGACTTCAACACGAGGTCGGTCTGAATGATTGCCAATTTGCGAAGCGTTTGCTTGTGGTTGAATGGTTCCCTTACGCGTCGGAGAAATGCAGGATACCGCCAAAATCTGTTTGCGCGTCGCAAGAATATTCCTTCCATCTTGCGAAAAAGATGCTGGCGAAACCAGATGTGCAGGTTGTCGGGACCCGTTCGAAAACCCATTGGCTAAGCGTTGATCCCGAGTTTGGTCGAGTACCGTTCTTGACGAATCGGCAACGGCCGTGGATCACCAGAGGCAACATGGACGCCCAGGTGTTTGACCGCATCGTCCAGATCCTCAAAGGGGCCATCCAACATTAGCCAGCATCCTCCGGTCCGGCATTGTTGCAGTTTCCCCGGAGGTGTCGGGGCAATGAATGTGCAAGATCGGATCGACGCTCTGATCGGCGATTTGATTCCGGTCAATGAGTTTCTTCAGTCGGGTGAATGGAGTCTGCCAGGCTTTGGCCCTTATCGATGTCTTCATGCGCAGCGTGGAGTATCTCAAGTGCCTCACTGGCCGTCCGGGTGGCCCAGTTCTCAAAGGCCCGGTTGAATGTGCTGCCAGTTTCGAGGAGCACACTGGGTGCGACCGCCTTAACTAATCGCAGCTTCGTGCTGCTTGGTAGTTCGTATGCTTTCCAGCCTAAGCGATCGAGCGATTGAAGTCGGACTTTGGACACGGGAATCTCACGATCGTCAGTGGCAATAACAACGAAGGCCTGCAGCGGTTCATCGAATTTGATGTCGTATGCGATTGGTCCGTACCTACCAGCGCCAGCGACGCCCCAGCAGATGAACCATTTCAATTCCTGTTCAAAACAATAGATCCAATCCCACGCTATCTCGTTCGTCGTGTCGAAGGTAGCTTTTGCTCCGCCGTAGGGTGTAACCAATGCGGGCAGCGCCAAGATAGATTTGCGCAATGATAGAAAAAGGCTGCGCATCTTTCGAGGAACATCCTGGGCATAAAACGCTTTCATCACATCGAGGTCATCGCCGCTCAAATCTTCAACAATCATGTCTTGTTCCTCCAAGAATTGCGCCAGTTCCCGCGCCAGCTTCATTAGAAATGCTCCCTCTGAATCCCATGCAGGAGTGGATGTAGGAATGAACTGCCATTGGGTGAGCCACCTATGCACCTCAGCCCAACGACAGACATGCCGAAACACAACTCCGTTCCCATTTTTTCCGCTCTGCCCCATGAGAAACGTTATGGGCGCTTCCCTCATGTGGGTCAACAGGACAAGACCGGCCATTCTGCCCTTGCTCTGAAGGTATTTCTCATAGAAAGTAAGCTGGTCGCATCCTGCCTCCTCGCGACTGCTGTCGGTCTCCTCTGTTGCGCCTGGGATTTGATGGGTCGTGAACCCTGCACCTAGTTTGTTCTCGACCACGAGGACGATGTCGTTATCTGCGGTGAGGCAAATGTCTAAATAGCCTAGGCCGCCAGCCCAACGGATTGGTTGTTGGGGCGTCCACGACAGGCTCCGGGCGTCTGAGATTCTCCCGAGCAGGGCCGCGGGGACGCTCGACCCACATAAAACCTCGCAAATGAGTCGCTCAAGCGAGGGTCTATCCAGTGCAGTCATCCCATTAAGGAAATAGCAGAGGCTCTCGGTCAGGAAGTTCTCTAATGGAGTGTGGCCGTCACGAGGGGAGTATTTGAAAAGTCGGGTGAAAAGTGAATTCACAGCAATCCTAGCCCATTGGCATTCCAGTTGAAGTACCAATAAGAATACTCTGGCTCGCGCACCGGAGCCGTCATCTCCCCGCCCTAGCGGAGTGTCATCGCCGGGGAATCGGGGTTGACTTTTGGGTGGCCTTTGAGCCCTGGGTGACCCCTACACCCACCCGGGATTCCTCCGGAACACAAGTAATACCGAATCTGGCAGTGTTTGGTTGCAACCGCGAACCCTCTGCCGAAATCCTCGCGCATTGCACTGGTGCGAGCCAAAGACATCACGGGAATGGAACAGCTTCGGTTGTGCGCCCAGTTGCTGTTCACTTCGCCCGGCGCGACGACCATGGTGCCGGGCGGAGCGGCGATCCTTTCAAACCCCGAAAAGGCCATTGCTGCTCAGAATGCACGAAAGCCAGACAGAATCTTACCCCGCCATGGCGTTCTGTGCCCTTTGGGGCGATCCTTGGCGCTCCGGGACCCAATTCCCACCCGGAAATCCTGAATCCGCTGCTTCGGAAAACGTCCGACATGCCAACATATCGTTACTAATCCCGCTTCGATGAGCGCATTGGCGATTATGCACTCAGTGATCACGACATCTATAAGCGATACCCTGTCTTATGCCCTATGTGACGGCGCGGGGTAGTCATGTAGTACTCACATTCGACACCGGCAAACTGATGCGCTGCGAAACGCGGCAAACACGTCACCTCCCACGAGTTTTACTAAGCAAAATTACGGCACATCCGAACTCGTAGCCGCACAGCAGAACGAAGTCGATTGTTTGACGAGAGGGAATTCGTCACTGAACTGCTGGATGGTCGCGCAGTGCCGGAGCCGTGCAAGGATCTTAGCCAACCGTGCAATTCGATATTGGACAATCGCCGCACTGTGCAGCGCCGGCGGTTCGAAAGTAGCAATTCGGGCAAGAGTAACAGTAGGTCGCATCCGCGTTGCCCTGTGTCATTTCGTCTTCGATGAGTTGACGCAAGACCCGGGGACGCATCTTTACGACGACCAAATCCCCTCCGCGCCGGAAGGCGACATCGTGATCAGTATCGCTATCCAATAACTCGATCACTGCCGTTAGCTTCGTGCGCGCCAACGATTCACCAATCGGCTGCCCTGAAATAGCTTGAACAAGGTCTCCCCGTCGAACGTTGGCGAGATCTGCCGGAGATCCATGGAGCGTCCGGTCCACAACCCAACCGCCGCTCTTCGCATGAAGAACGACACCAAATCCCTGCCGCTCCGTGTCAGGATCGTTGCGCCACCAGAATTGGGAATCGGACGTTTCATCTTTCATAGGGTCTCTCCCCAGTGCTCTCGCAGAAAAGGAAACTACGGCGCAACACACGGGCCTGCGCCAGTCACGTCTTCGGGAGCGCCGAATTGCGATTTACTGTTATCCGTTATCGTGGAGCCAGGGCAATGCCTGCAAACATCCCCGTTGAACTGGACCGTTTGTAAAATCGCCTGCCTTGCGGCCGCACAAGAAGCGTTGCTGTGCTGCGTGATAATGCAATCGCCCGCGCTCCTGCCGTCTGCATATCTGCAGGAATACTGCATGCTCACCGGGTAGTCCGGCCCCGGCCACTGATAATTGGGCTTGGATGGTTTGTTCGGAGGCGGCCAGGAGACAGTGGGTGGAGTCGGCGGACCGAGGTAGTTGCATACCTTATTGACTCCAGCAGTTTGAATCATCTGGGCTGCCACGTCGTTATGGCATTGACAGATCATGGCGAGCCGAAATGCATTTTCGCAGTCGTTATCAAGTGCAGACTGCCGCGCTTTTCCCATCAGGCATTGTCTTCCGCCCGAGATGAGACATTCAGGGTAGGTTACCAGATAGTCGGCCCGACAGTTGACAGCGCCACCGGCGTCAGAATTGTGCTTGCACCAGTCGATCTGTTGTTGCCATGGCTCCTCAACGGCAGGCGAAGATGAAGAAACCGGGAGTGGAGAGGCGCTTGGAGGCGGGCAATCAGCGCAGAGGAGATTATACGTGTAGTTCGTCACGTTGAGTGCCAAGTTAATATCCAGAAATTCGCGGAATTCGCCGTCGGCGCAGTTGGCACCTATGGGCCGATCAAAGGCGCTATGTACGACGCAATATTGCGGACCTCCCGCCGGATCTCTTGGCCACCTTCTCGGACCATTGTCCTCTTCTGCACTAACCGCTAGATGAGTCCCGATGATCGATGGCAACACTTCCTTGCATTCACCCGGGGAGAGGTGCCACCAGCCCTGGGAATGCCATTGCGGTTGCGTGAAGACTTCAATATGCCCAACGGCCACAAACATCGGCACAGTCGTCTTATTGCACACAGAAAACTGAGCCCGAACTCGGATGGAGGGGAACGTCGCGAGGCATATGAACAAGACGATTGAGAACCGGCCCATGGGCATATCAACCTCCCGCATAGGCTGTCGAAGGATCCGAGCGGCGGTGGCAGGCGACGAAGACGTCTCGCACGCCGACCCGCCAAGACCCGCAAGTTCCGGCCGAAATATGCCGTTGAACTCGAAGCTCCCGCCATTGTACGCTCTTATCGTCGGTACTCGGCATTGGCAACCGGCTTTTTTCAGCGCCGCAGTGCCATGCAAATCCGCCCTCATTCCCCCACCGATTGCAACCCTCCGCAAAGCCCTGCCCCAATCTCTCTCGTCGCGAATTCCGAGCGAGGATCAGCGAAAGCGCCGAAGCGCTAAAATCCGAGAGCGAGCCGGTTGAACCGCCAAGGCCTGCTGCGCCGCCTGCGCCTTGACAGCGGCCTGATTCTGGGCACTCCGAAGCCGCACTGTGCACCGCGTGACTGCTGGATCGAAGGTCTCTCTATCCGATGTCGCGTCAAAGGAATGATCCCCAAGTCTCGATTCTGAGATCTGGGATCTAGGAACCGCTCCCAACCAGGATTGCTCCTGATAAACGTTAGGTCCCTATCGGGACTGCCCCAACGCAACGATGGTGGATTGCCCAGGAGTTTTTGGGGGCAGTTTCGATAGGGTCGTTTGAAGTAAGTCGGTGGCGGGACGGGCGCGGTGATCTACCTATGGGATTTCAATCGGCGGGATGATGGCTTTGTTGGTTGTTGACTCGACGCGGTGAACGAATCGGGCTGCACGGAGGCCGATTCCGGGGTAGGCGAGGCTGAAGTTGTACTCGCAAATGCGCCTTGAGTGGTTGGTGGTTGCAGCCAGTGCACACTCCGGCATAGCGTGCGCGAACACGACAGCGTTGAAGTTGGGGTCCGTGAGGCTGTCATGAGCTGTCAACACTGCACCTCCTTGGCTGGGACGGGGCCAGGTTCGACTGGAAGTAAAGCTGGGCGCAGGTGAGCCGATCGACGACGAACATAAGGCCGGAGCATGCTGGACAGCGCAGGCCAGGCGGATCGGGCGGATCGATGCAGGCCGTCGTGCCGAGCAGAGCGCGGCAACGTTGGAGCGCAGGACCTCGGCTGCGGTTGGCGAAGAGTCCGAAGTGTCGGATGCGCACCAGGCCGCCTGGCAGTACATGCAGCAGGAAGCGGCGCAGGAACTCATGAGCGGAAACGGTCATGATCTTCTTCTTGCCGCCGTGTGCGTAGTCACGCCAGCGGAAGGAGACGCGATCGTTCTCGAAGGCCACGAGCCGATGGTTGGAGATAGCGACGCGATGGGTGTAGCGGGCCAGGTAGTTGAGAACGTGTTCGGCGCCGCCGAAGGGTGGCTTGGCGTAGACCACCCAGTCCTTCAAGCTGAGTTGCCAGAGTAAGTGGCTGAATGCGCCAGGTGCGGCAAGTTGTTCGACTGAGCCATGGAACTGCAGTCTGTTCTGCTGAAACAGTTCACGTAGCTGCTCGCAGAACTTGCCGCGGAAGACTTCGCTGAGCGCTCTGACAGGCAGAAAGAAGCGCGGCGAGGACTCGATCCATCTGGAACCGTCGAGAGCCAGGCCGCCGGCAGGAACGATGTAGTGGATATGGGGATGATGCTCGAGGTTCTGCCCCCATGTATGGAGCACGCCGAGGAATCCGATGTCGGCTCCCAGGTGCCTGGGATCGCGAGCCAGCTCGAGCATCGCGGCAGCGCTGGTGCGATAGAGAAGATCGTAAAGCAGCTGCTTGTTCTGCAGGACAAGAGCGGAAAGCTCATGCGGCAGCGTGAAGACGACGTGGAAGTATGAAACGGGCAACAGCTCAGCCGAGCGCGCGGCCAGCCACTTGGCACGCGCGTTCCCCTGGCACTTGGGGCAGTGCCGGTTGCGGCATGAGTTGAACGAGATGGCCTGATGGCCGCAGCGGACGCACTGATCGCGGTGACCGCCCAGTGCCGCGGTGCGGCAGCGGACGATGGCATCGAGTACCTTGCGATGCGGCCACGCAAGATGCGACTGCTGCTGTTGCCAGAAACTGTTGCCCGTTCTACGGACGATGTCGGCCACCTCGAGGGTGGGCCGGCTCATCGCTTCATCCGTCTCCTGGAGCGTTTTATCTCATCGGGACGTGACACTTCGATCGCTTCAAGCGGACTGGGAATCGCCTGCAGGTGGCGTCGTGACAGGTGCAGATAGACGGTCGAGTGTTCGAGCTTGGAGTGTCCGAGAAGCACCTGGATGGTGCGCAGATCGGCGCCGGCTTCCAGCATGTGAGTGGCGAAACTGTGCCGGAGCGTATGGGGAGATACATGCTTCTTGATGCCGGCCTGCCTGGCTGCGTGAGCAACAGCATCCCAGACGATCTTCTCCGTGATGGGCACATCTGCCCGCCAGTTGTTCACCATACCTGGAAACAGATAGGTCTTCGGCTTCATCCAGCGCCAGTACTCTCGCAGAGTCTCCAGAAGCTTCGAGGTCAACAGAACATCACGATCGCGGCTGCCCTTGCCTTGATGGACATGAATAACCATGCGTTCACTGTCGATGTCGGTGACCTTCAGGTGACACAACTCAGCTCTCCGCAGCCCGGTCGCATAGAGCGTCATCAGCATAGTGCGATGCATCAGGTTCCGAGCCGAATCAATCAGCCGCGCCACCTCTTCTGGACTGAGTACGGTCGGCAGCTTCCTGGGCCGCTTGGGAAAAGGAATCTCATCGAGCAGGTACGGGCGCCGAAGAGTCTTGACGAAGAGAAACCGCAGAGCAGCACAACGGCTCTGGATCGTGCCAGCCGACAACTTCCGATCCCGAAACAGGTGCACCTGGTACTCGCGAATATGGCCTGGGCCGAGGCGTTCGGGCGAGCGGTGGAAGTGCTTCGAAAAATCCTCCACCGCGTGGATGTAGCAGCGGACAGTGCTTGGGGAGTAGTTGCGACGCTGGAGTTCATCCAGCATCAACTGCCGAAGATGGGTCACAGTGAACCTCCTTGTGACCCACACCCTATACCGGCAAGAAGACCACTCGGAGGCCTACGCCGCAGCGCCCGTCGCGCCAGCGACTTAGTTCAAACGCCCCAGGCTACCGGAGCGTCCCCGGATCACGGCCGACGGAAAGGCAGGAGACCCTACCCACCTGGAACCTCGCCAGGGCGCACGCAGCGCAAACCAATTCTGGATTTTGTTGGTCCGGAATCGGGGATCCGGAGCCAGGATGTAGATCCGGTGGTTCCTGACCGCCGCGAGCGAAGCGCGGAATGTCCGTCTTCTGTCCGTATTCTGCAGCCAAATTCACACAGAACGTGCCAACAGTGGGACTCGCAAATCCAACAGTCATTTGGGCCTAATTGGGCAGCGTTGTTTGAGATTGGGGACGAAATTCCCTTCATAACCCCAAGGTCGACGGTTCGATCCCGTCCCCCGCCACCAGTTGCCTCCCCACCCACTCGCTGCATCCTCCATGCAAATTCCAGTCCATATCATGACCTCCGATTGGGAGTTCAACAGACGGCCTGCGCGAAACCATACGGTTCGTGACTCCGCAGATTTAACCGCCCGAAAACAAAGCCTGTGTATAGTGATCCGAATTATGGCGAGTGTGAAGATCGTCGCCGAGGGCAACGGGATCGAACGTCAGTCCTGGTCTGCCGGGCCCTGGGCGGACCAGGGGCAACACGGGCTGACGGTGTGGTTCACGGGCCTGAGCGGCGCCGGGAAAACGACCATATGCAAGTCGGCCCACGCTGAGTTGCGCAGGCACGGCTACCGGGTGGAGATGCTCGATGCGGACGTGGTTCGGAAGCAATTCTGGCCGGATCTAGGTTTCAGCAAGGCGGATCGGGATGAGAATGTGCGGCGGATCGGGTCGCTGGCGCATTTACTTACCCGTAATGGAATCATCGCCCTGGTGGCGGCGATTTCTCCCTATCGAGCCGTCCGTAACGACGTGCGCCAACAGATTGGCCGCTTTGTTGAAGTTCACGTGGATGCCCCGTTGCACGTTTGCGAGGCTCGCGATCCGAAGGGGCTGTACAAGAAAGCGCGGGCGGGCGATCTGCGTGGGTTCACCGGCATCGACGATCCCTACGAGGGTCCGCTGGCGCCCGAGATCCGCTGCGCCACGGACCGCGATTCCGTGAACGCGTGCCGGGACCAGGTGGTCCGCGCAGTATTGAAATACTTGTTCTTGTCATAGATGTCAGCGATACCAGGTTCGCGCCATGCCCCAGTCTCCAGACTTAGCCGCGCCGCATCGGGTGGCGCCCTTGCTTCAGTTAGCCGCGCAGTTGCTTCGGGCCGGGCAGCCCGCCGAGGCGATCGCACCGTTGCGCGATGCGGCGCAACTGCAGCCGTCCAATCCCAGCATCCAGCACGATCTGGGCCTGGCCTGCCTCGAGACGGGGCGCCTGGTGGATGCCATCGCCGCATTCCAGCGCGCGATCGCGGGCAACCCGCGCTATGCCGATGCATATTTTCGCCTGGGAATCGCCATGGAGAAATTGGGCGACATGGGCCGGGCCATCGCCGCATACGATCGGGCCACGCAGTTAGTCCCCACCCTGGCTGAAGCTTGGTTCCGCGCCGGCGCGCTGGTCTATACGCTGGGCCATCGCGACGAGGCGATCGGCTGTTTTCGACGCGCGGCGTCGACGGGAGGCAAGAGCAGCTTCGGCCGCCTGGGCAAGGCGCGGGCGCTGCTGGCCGAAGACCGCAATCAGGAAGCCGAACAGGTGCTGCGACAGACGCTGGCTCTGGGTCCGGAGAGCGCCATGGCGCACGAGCTGCTGGGCAATCTGCTGGCAGAGTTCGGCCGCTTTGATGAAGCCCGCGAATGCTTTCAACGCGCGATCGAGAATGCGCCGCTGCTGGCGGGAAGCTACTACGAACTGGTCCGGTGCCGCCCCGTCACGAGCGATGACGACGGCCTGCTCGAACAGATGCAATTGTCCCTGGCGACGCCCGGCCTGGAAGCGGGGCAACGGTTGCGGGTTCACCTGGCGATCGGCAAGGCGGCGGACGACCTTGGCGACTACGCCCTGGCCATGCGGCATTTCGACGCCGCAGACGGCGTGCGGCGGGGCTCCGGGTTGTTTGATCCGGCGGCCTTCTCGAAGGAAATCGACCGCCTGATTTCCCGTTGCACGCGGGAATGGATCGCGCGAGAACACGATGGCAGCCGCGATTCGACGCCGGTGCTGATTCTCGGCATGCCGCGGTCGGGCACAACGCTGGTCGAGCAGATCGTATCCATGCACCCGGAAGCCTGCGCGGGCGGCGAGCTGCATTTCTGGAACCACCGCGGGGCGGAGTGGCGCAGTTCCGGCACCGCCGAGACCGAGACGCTGTTCTTCGCCAGGGCGGCGGCGGACTATCTTGGCGTGCTGCGCGGGATCGCGCCCAAGGCGACGCGAGTCACGGACAAGATGCCCTTCAATTTTCTCTGGGCCGGGTTGATTCATCGCACATTTCCGCGCGCCACGATCATTCATTGCCGCCGCGCTGCGGTGGATACGGCACTGTCGATCCATCAAACGCATTTCCATCCGAGCCTGGCATTTCCGACCGGAGGCGTCGAGTTAGCGGACTACTTCCGCAATTACCAGCGGCTCATGGAGCATTGGCGCCGCCTGCTGCCGGCGGACCGATTCCTCGAGGTCGATTATGAGCAACTGACACGCACGCCTGAACCGGTAATCCGGCGGATCATCGCGGCCTGCGGACTGACATGGCACGACGCGTGTTTGCGCCCCGAATGCAATCCGCGGCGTGTGAACACTCCCAGCAAGTGGCAGGCCCGGCAGCCGATCTTTCGCAACTCAGTCGGGCGCTGGCGGCGCTACGAACCCTGGCTGGGCCCTCTGCGCGAGCTTGTCGATGACGGATTGGAAATGGATGCGAGTATCCCGCGTTCGTGATCGGGCTAAAATTACCCACTCACAAAAAAACAAAATGGAAGAGACAACCTCGTCGAAGAAAAATGCGTCTGAATCGCGCCACAAGGTCCGAAGAAAAGTTCACTACCTGTAACAAAATTTTCACCCGATCGTTATAAGCCCGCTACAAGTCCTCTGCAAGGATTGGGGCGCTGGCCGGTGCGGAAAAAATCGCGCTCACCCAGTGCTACTCGATTACATCCTGACGGCCGGCATTTTCGGGCGCAACTCGATTGAGGTGCGCCGGTAGTGCTTGTCAAGTCCCCATCAAGAAAGTCTCAAATCCTCTAATCGCGCGTTGCCTGGGCAAACCACTGCCCGGTCCTATCCTTGTGTGTTTTTTCCACCCCCAAAGTCGCACGGCTGATTCCGGTACGTGCCGCAAAAAATCCAAGGAGGTTGATAGATGTCCCGAAGAAAGGCCAGAAAAATTGCTCGAAATCATGCTCGGATCCGCAGTCTGCGTCCGCTCGCCGGCCTGCTGGCGACGGGGCTGACGGTTCCAGCGCTCGCTCAGTCCGTTCCGTTCCCCACCTACACCACCGGTCCGCTATCGAACGGCTCCTGGGTTGTGAGCAGCGGCCAGGTCATTACCCCGGCCGGCAAACAGGTCGACCTTGGCATCCGGGTACGCGCGAAGGCCATCGCGCTGAATCCCAATCTCAGCACCCACACGGCCGCGGTCCTCACGCTGGGCACTTCGACGGCCGATGGCAACGGGGCGGTGGAGGTGTTCGACACCACAACCGGCAATGTCGTGCAGAACTATATGCCGTTCGGAGATCCAAGCGGCAGCTATAGCGGGATCACCTATTCTACGGACGGCAAGTACCTGATTTTCAGCCAGGACAGCAGCCACGTCACCATCGCCAACGTGTCGAGCTCAGGCATGCTGAGTGACGACGCCCAGGCCAGCGTGGCGCCGAACAACTCGTTCATCACCTGCTTCCTCAACAGTCCTCCGGCCTCGTATGGCAACGCCTGCGGATCGTTCTATAGCCCCAGCACTTCGTATCCCGGCGGCGTGGCGATCTCGAAGGATGGCAAAAGCGCATACGCCCTGCTGAACCAGAACGATACGCTGGCCCAGATCGATCTGACCTCGACGCCGCCGGCGCAGGGCACACAGATTCGTGTGGGCAACGCGCCGCACAGCATCCTGATCTCGAGCGACGGCAAGACCGCGTATGTGAGTAACGAGGGCGGCCGGGCGGCCACGCAGTCGGACTTCCAGGTCAACTCCGCAGGCACCGAGATTGTCGCCGACCCGGTAGTGGGCGCCGCAATCACCGGTACTGTTTCCGTGGTTGATCTGACATCGATGGCGGTAAGTGCTACCATCTCGACCGGCCTCCATCCCACCGGAATGGCGTTCTACCGACGGGATCTGCTGGTCGCCAATACCTACAGCGACACCATCTCGGTCATCGACACGGGCACAAACAAGGTGGTGCGGACCATCGATCTTGCGCTGCCGATCGGAGTACCCGGCGAACACCAGGCGGCTTATGGCGCGGCACCGGCCTCGATCGCGGTGGATCAAGAGAGAGGGGTGGCCTATGTGGCGCTCTACAACGCCAATGCGATCGGGGTGGTCGAACTCGGCGGCCGCGAAGGGAATCCGGTCCTGGGCATGATCCCCGTCGCCTATGCGCCGGCCTCCGTGGTGCTCGACAAAGCCAGTAACGAGCTCATCGTGGCCAACGACAAGGGCATCGGCGCGCGCAATTCGTTCGAGTGCGACCACGGCGTCTGCAATCTGAATACGCACCAGGACAATGGCACGGTCAGCATCGTTCCCGTGCCGAATCACGAAACCCTGGCGGCGATGACCAGGCAGGTTTTCCAGAATAACCACTGGGACCTGACGCAAAACATCAAGTCTGCGTCCGGCGGCAGCCGGGAGACCAAGCCGGTGGCACTTCCGGAAAACATCGGCGACCCGTCGCTGATCAAGCACGTGTTCCTGATCGTACGTGAGAACCGCACCTATGATCAGGTCCTGGGGGACGTGGCCGCCGGCAATGGCGATGCGTCGCTGGCGGTGTTCGGCGCCAAGGACACGCCCAACGCGCACAAGCTGGTGCAGCGCTTCCCGCTGTTCGACAATTTCTACGACCCGAGCCGCCAGTCGGCGGACGGTCACCAGTGGATTACCGAGGCCATGGCGCCCTATGCCGACGACATCCAGTCGCCGGACTGGGTCCGCAGCTATCCGGGCGGGAACATGGGCGATGCCATGGCTTATCAGAAAACGGGCTACTTCTTCTCGGAAGCCGTGGCTGCCGGTCTGTCGCTGAAGATTTACGGCGAAGCCGTCGAGAACAATGTGTACATGCAGCCGAACGGGTCGACGAGCGAGCCGAGCTGGAGCCAGTTTTATGCTGACGCGCTGAACTTCGAAGCCGGGAAAGAGCCGACGCTGTATTACCAGAACACGGTCCTGTCGCTGTCCTCTGTCCCGGCCGTGTCGAACTACCTGGTCAAAAACTTTCCGTACTTCGATCTGGGCATCCCCGATCAGTTCCGCGTCGATCTGTGGGTGCAGGACTTCAGAAAAGACCTGGAGGCCGGCACGGTGCCCACGTTGAGCATCCTGTGGGTGATGTGCGACCACACCGGCGGGCCGCCCACCGCGGACGCCGAACAGGCCGACAACGACCTGGCCATTGGCCGCATTATCGACTACATCAGCCACAGCAGCGTCTGGCGCACGTCAGCGATCTTCCTGGAAGAAGACGACGCGCAGAACGGCGTCGACCACATCGATGGTCATCGCAGCCCGGGTTATATCATCAGCCCATACGCGGTGCAGAACGGACCCACCGACCACACCTACTACACGCAGGTGAACATGACGCGCACGATCGAGCAAATCCTTGGCCTGAAGCCGATGAACCAGTTCGACCTGATTGCGTCGCCGATGCGGACGGCGTTTGTCCAGGGCGAGCCGCCGGAGGAGAACTTCCGGCCATGGCGGCACGTCGCCAACCAGGTCCCGCTGGACCAGGGCGTTACGCCCACTCCGGCCAGCACGACGGCCAGCCCCGCGGTCAAGGTGCTGAGAGCGGCCTGGCTCAAGAAGAAGTCGGAGATCTTCGCCGGCAAACTCACCAGGCCTGACTCCGAAGACCCCGACACCGTCAACCACCTCAACTGGTACATGTCCACTGGGTTCACGCGGCCCTATCCCGGCGAGAAGACGGTTCGCCCCCCGAGTGAATTCAACAAGCCGGCACCCACCACCGCCGACCTCGACGACTGAAAACACGGTCCGACAGCCAAGACCCTCTTCCCATAACGGGGAGAGGGTCTTGTTCACCAATCAACATCGATCCGATTCGAGAGCGGCCGGCGCCGCATAAACGAAGTAAGAGCGAGGATCAATCATGGCACGATTTACGCGCCTGATCTATCGATGGAACCGCATCCTGTGTTTGAGCCTGTTGCTCGCGTTGAGTTACGGTTGGGCAAGCGCCCAGACGGCCGTCAATAGCGGCCTCATACGCGGAGTGGTAGCCGACGGTAGCGGCGCTGTGATCCCCAACGCCGCCATTACGCTGATTTCCCATTCCACCGGCACCACGGTCGCGCGCATCTCCAATTCCGCCGGCATGTTTGTTTTTTCCGCGCAGCCCGTGGGGAGTTATTCCATGGAGGCAAGGGCAGCCGGGTTCCGTACTCAGCGGATGGACGGAGTGGATGTGGAAGTGGGCCAGGCCACCTCGGTAAATGTGCGCCTGCAGCCGGGAGCGGCGAGCGAATCGATCACGGTGAACGGCGAATCTCCGCTGCTGCGGCCGGAGGAATCGGACCTGAGTTCGATCGTGGACCGGGAAATGCTGGAGGATCTGCCTCTGAGCGGACGCCGATTCCTGGACTTCGCCTTGCTGGTTCCGAACGCTTCGCCGGACGGTCAACAGGGGTTGGTGACGTTCGCCGGTGAGGAAGGGGGCCAGGATACCGGATACGCCAATGCCAACGGCACAAATTCATTTACTGTGGATGGCGCCAGCGCAACCAGCAATTACTTCGGGGCGGCGCGCGGCGGCGAGCGGCTTCCTTATGTTTTCGGCGAGAACGCGATCGAGGAATTTCAAGTCGCGGTTTCGCCGTATCGCGCCGAATATGGCGGTGCGGCTACCGGTTTTGTGAACGTCGTAACCCGCTCCGGGAACGACAGCATGCACGGCGGAGCTTTCTATTACAACCGCAATTCCGGAACCGGGGCCAACGATGCGGTAGATAAGGCCGCCGGAATCCCGCGGCCGGTCGATATTCTGCAGCAATTCGGCGGCAGCCTTGGCGGACCGGTTGTGCATCATCATGCGTGGCTGTTTGGCGATTATGAGCAACAACGGCAGAAGAGCCCGATCTCCGTCGTGAATCCCGCTTTCACCGGCCTGGACCAGACCGATTTCCAGGTGCCCGATGCCGTCCAGCTTCCCGCTCCCAACGCTTCGTTCCCGGTCCCGGGAAGCATCCGCTCACCCGATCCCTCGAATCCGGTTTACCTGCAGCAGGTGTCGAATGCGCTCCATGCCATCCAATCGAACCTGGGCGTGGAGCAGCGCTACCGGAATGACTGGTCAGTGTTCAACCGGTTCGATTACCACGATGTCAAGGACGATCGCTTTTATCTCAGCCTGAATTGGAACCGGTTCGATTCCCCCAGCGGGATGATCACCTCGAGCAACACGCCCCTGTTCGGCACCAGCACCCTGGCCAACAGCTTTGTTCGCGACTATCACGCGAGCTTTGGCTGGAGCCGCGCCATCGGCAGCAGCCTGCTGAACGAGTTGCGTTCGAGCTTCTCGCGCGACGATCAATACTCGACCCCGACCGGTCTCGTCGACCCGGTCCTTCCCAGCATCGTACTGAGCCCCGCGGGAGGCGAGGACGAAGGCGGAAGCAATCTCGAACTTGGCAATGCCGGATTTGCCGGCGGCCGCACCAATGAAGCGTTCCAGCAGATCTCCGATCACGTGACCTGGCTGCGGGGAAGGCACACGCTCAAGTCGGGGGTGGAGTTTACCCACGCGCATGTAACCGATTTGGCCTTCGGCGGGTTCGATCCGGATGCGCAGGCACAGAACGGAACCTTCCGCGGCACCTATACTTTTTCCAGCCTCGCCAATTTTGCTCTCGGAATCTACGACAACTTCTTTCAGAGCGTCGGCCAGCCGAAGTTTTCGTTCAATGTTCCATACGTGGGATTTTATTTCCAGGACACCGTCGCGCTCCGTCCTCATCTGACGGTCGACTTCGGCGTTCGCGAAGACTTTCAGATCTATCCCCAGCCCGCCGAAAACCCGGCTTTCCCGTTGACCGGTCAATTTAACAATCAATATGCGCGGGTCGTCCCCAGGCTGGGATTTGCCGCTCAGCCATGGAACAAGACCGTCATCCGCGGCGGATTCGGAATGTTCTACGAAAACCTGAATGGCCTGAACTATCGCAACGCGGTAGTGTCCAACGGCGTGTTATCGCAACAGGCCTCGGTCTCGCTTGGTTACGATGCAAACCTGGCGCCCAACCAGCAAGCCGCCGTCTTTCCCCGGCAGATCACGGATCTGTCGCAGTTCTCGGCGTCGGACATTTCCCTGATCGATCCGCATTTCCGCCTTCCCTCCGTGCTGCAGGCCAGTCTCGAGATCGAGGGCGAGATTCTGCCTGAGACCGTAATTACGGCGGGAACCACCTGGACGCACGGAATCCACCTGATCTCGTCGAGCGCGTTTGATTTGAATCTGAATCCGCCCACCGGGATGACGAGGTACACGATCTGCCCCGCGGGAACAACCAATGTGGGCCAGTGTGCCGGAGGCCGCTCGGTCGTGCTTCCGAATCTGGACTCCGGTCTTTTGACGGAGGGGCGCCTGACCGCGAACTTCGGCCAGATCAATGAGCTGATTTCCCCCGGCCTGAATCAGTACAACTCCTTTTTTATTCAGGCTCAGCGGCGCTTTCACCACGGGGTGTCGTTTCAGAGCGCGTACACCCTTGCCAAAAACATCGCGTCACGGGGCGTGGATTTCAATAATCAATTCGATTTCAGCAATACGCACGCACCGTATCTTCTCGATCAGCGCCATCGCCTAACGGTGGGCGCGGTCTTCGAACCGGGTATCGGCTCCCTGCTGCATGCCGGTGTCACACGGGCGGCTCTCTCGGATTGGAAGATCAGCACGGTGATGCAGTTCGCTTCCGGACGGCCCTATGCCGCACTGATCAATATTTCCTGCGCCGCCGACGACATCAGCCAGGGATGCCCGGACAGCGCGGCGCAAAATACGATCAACAACACCGCGGCCTTGCAGGCGACGGCCAATTCCGCCCTGGGCATCAACGGCGGCAGTCCCAGTCCCTTTGCGGGCCTGAACTCGTTTTATGGGCCCTGGACCCAGCAAATCGACCTCGGGCTGTCACGCAGTTTCAACCTTACCGAGCACCACTCGATCCGGATTGAAGCGCAGGCCTTCAATCTCCTGAATCACGCCAATTACTACGTCCAGAATGGAACCGGCGTGAGCCAGATTCAATACGAACCTTTCGGCTCAACCTGCGGCGACGGCATGAGTGAGAACCAGCAGTGCTACCTGGTCCCGCAACAGGGATTCGGGAGGCTGCTCGTCATCAACGCTCTGAATGGTCCGCGGGTGCTGCAGTTCGCGATGAAATGGAATTTCTAACGCGCATTCGCAAGGATTTCACGAGGCGCTAACAACAGCGTAGCCCAATCCTCTTCAAATCCAATTCAGCGCAGCGGATCCAGCAGCAGGGCTGCGTTCCCGCAATCGAAGTGAGCTGGCTTCGCAGATGTGTACTTGTCCCCCATGACACATTGCAGAGGCAGGCGTACTCGCATCCTGTCTCGTGACCTTGGTCTGGGACTCCCGATAGACACTTGGCGAGGTATTCCCCCATTCCTTCACAACCTCGGAGCGTGCATATGAAGACATGGATTCACCATAGTGAACGTGCGATCAGTCTGGCCGTGCTTGCGTTTGATTTGATCTTGTCCCCCCAAGCCCAGCGCGTGCCCAATACCGATCATCCCCCCACACCTCCCGGCCTGTACGTGACGCCCGAGGTCCTTGCGGGCGTTGTTCAGCAGGAGCTTAACCCCGGCCTTCCCAATTATCCGGAATTCGTCGCCGGCGAAGCAGTCAAGGTGGTCGCCAGCCCTGACGGCAAGACCCTGGCGATCCTGACCGCGGGCATGAACTCGCTTTACAACTCTGCAGGTAACGTCGATGCTTCCGCTTCAACCCAATTCGTATTTTTGTACGACATTTCCGGCGCGAATAAAACCAGTCCGGCTCTCAAGCAGGTTCTGCAGCAAACCAATGCGCACGTAGGGCTGGTCTGGTCGCCGGACAGCCAGACGCTGTATGCCGCCGGGGGCTGTGATGATGCGGTGTACGTCTACGCCAACAACGGCAGCAGCTTCGCGCTGAAGACCACCATCAGCCTGGGACACGCCCCGAATGGCTGTGTCTCCAACGCCGCCAACAAGACCGGCCTCGGCCTGGGTGTCGAGCCGAACGTGGCGGGGCTCGCGGTCTCCGCCGACGGCAAGACCCTGGTGGCTGCCAATAACTACAACGATTCGATCAGCATCATCGACACCGCTTCGGCAACCGTGCGTTATGAGTACGATCTGCGCCCCTTCTACACGTCGGGAGCGGCGCCCGGCACCAAGGGCGGCACGTTTCCCTTCGCCGTGGTGATGAAGGGCTCCGTCGCTTATGTCGGCGCCGATCGAGACCGCGAAGTCATTGCCGTGAATGTTGCCAGCCCGAGCGGCTCGCTGGTGGCCCGCATCCCGCTCGATGGCAATCCCAACGGCATGGCCTTGAGCGCGGACGGTTCCACGCTGTTCGTCGCGCAGGACAACCAGGACCAGGTGGCCGTGATCAACACCGCAAGCAACCGGATCACGCACAAGATCGACACCCGCGGTCCGGCCAGTCTCGATTTCCCGCCCAACACAACCGGCGCCGCGACGACCGCGGTCACGATCAACTACGCCACCAGGACGCTCTATGCGGTCAATGCCGGTTCGAACTCGATCGCGGTGATTCCGCTGAGCGGCGAGCGGGCTTTTCACACGATCGGACTGATCCCCACCGCGTACGACCCGACGGATGTTGCTTTCAGCGCCGACGGCAGCTGGATGTACATCGTGAATGGCAAGAGCGACACGGGTCCAAACCCCGGCTACGGTTACGGCAACTTTGCGTTCATTCAGTACATCACCCCGCCGGGCGGCCCCTTCCCGGGCGGCAACGCCGCCGAGTCGGCCATCCTGCGGGCCAACAACCAATATCAATTCCAGTTGGAACACGCAACGCTGGTCAGCGGGCGGGTCCCGGAGACCGATGACCTGCCGGACTTGACGGCTCAGGTGGCGGCCAACAACGGATATGCTTCCCCTGAGTCCGCATCGGACAAGGAAGTGATGCAGTTCCTTCACACCAAAATCAAGCACATCATCTATGTTGTGAAGGAAAACCGTACATTCGATCAGATTCTGGGAGATCTGGGCAATGGCTCCAACGGCGATCCTTCGCTGGCGCTGTTTGGCCAGGGGGTCACGCCCAGCTTCCATAGCATCGCCCGGGACTTCGTGACGCTGGACAACTTCATGGATCCCGGTGACGGCTCGATGGATGGGTGGTCATGGTCGATGCGCGGCCGCGTGACCAACACCGAGACGCTCAGCCAGCAGATCAACTATGCGCGCGTCAATCGCGGCCTGTCGTATGAAGGCGAGGGCCAGAACCGCAACATTCCGGGAAACCTGAACACGGTCGCGGCGCGCGACTTCTTCTATGACCCGACGGGCGCAACCACGCCCTATACCACCCAGACTGCGTCGCTGCCGGGCGGCACGGCCAATATTCTTGCGGGTGACGGCGACCACGCCGCTACCGACGGCCCCACCGGCTACCAGCAGGGCTATATCTTCAACGCGGTGCTGAATGCGGGTGGAACCGTGCGCAACTACGGGTGGATGGCCAATACTCCCGGCAGCATCGGAACCATCGCCAATCCCATCTCCGATCCTTATGCGGCCGGCATCATCCAGACCACGACCGCCAATCAACTCCTGTATGAGCACGGATACTACGATCCATACTTCCGCGCTTACGATCAGAGTTACCCGGATTACTGGCGCTTCAACGAATGGAACCGCGAGTTTCAGCAATTTGTCGCCAACCACAACCTGCCGTCGCTGGAGATGATTCGCGGCCTCAGCCACGATCACACCGGCAACTTCAGCTCCGCGCTGGGCGGCGTGAACACTCCCGAACTCCAGCAGGCGGATAACGACTACGCCGTGGGGCTGCTGGTTCAAGCGGTGGCGCACAGCCCCTACGCCAGGGAGACGCTCATCATCATCATCGAAGATGATTCGCAGGACGGCGCCGACCACGTGAATTCCCATCGGGCCACGACTTACTTTGTCGGTCCCTACGTGAAGAAGCACGCCGTGGTCAGCACCCGCTACGCCCAGCCCAGCGTGCTGCGCACCATCGAGGACATCTTCGGCACCGAACACATTAACCTGAATACTTATTTCGCGCGGCCGATGGCGGATGTCTTCGACATCCACTCGTCCCCCAAGTGGACTTATACGGCCACCGCCTCCACCCTGCTGAAATTGACTACCCTGGGCCTGGACTCGACGACGACGATATTCGCCAAGGGTCCGGACCTGAAACCCACGCATGATGTCCAGTACTGGGCGGAGAAGACCAAGGGCTTCGACTTCTCAGAAGAGGACCGCGTTCCCGCCGAACTCTACAACAAGATCCTGTGGGAAGGCATCAGGGGAACCCCCGCTCCCGCGGTACGAAACAGCTCCAGCAAAGTTGATAGGGACGAGGATGGCGACGGGCGATAGTCCAAACGCCTGAATGAATCGGCGGGATCGCATCGCGGTCCCGCCGATTCGCATCAGAACGTAAAGTTCACAGTGGCCGTCGCACCGGCGGATAGGGAAGCCGATGCAGTCTTTGTAACTCCAGAGACGGTGGTTGAGACGGTGTAACTGCCTGCCGGTATCCATCCGGTATTGTAATTTCCGGACGCAACGGTGGTGACTGAGCTGGTGGTGTTGAAGACGCCACCTGTGAAGGTGATCTTCGCGCCGCCGACACCGGCGCCGCTTGCGCTGGTGACTTTGCCCTGCAGAACGCCGGCGGTGGAGAGGCGAAAGTTTTCAGTAGATTGGGATCCCGCGGCCACGGTGACGGTCGCCTTAGCGGAAAGCCATCCAGGGCTGCTTGCCGTCAAGGTGTAGGTCGCGGCCGGCAGCGAGCTGAAGCTGTAATTGCCGTTGCTGTCGGTGGTGGTGGTTGCTGAACCGGTGGAGATCGCAGCGCCGGCGAGGGCGTGCCCATCCTCGGCGCTCGTGACACGGCCTGCGATGGACCCTGTCTTGCCGACGGTCACCGAGGAGTACGTCGTGGAGGTCAGGCCGACGTTGTCCATCACCGTGGCTGAGACTCGATACGTGCCTGCCGAAGCGTAGGTGTGGAACGCAGTCGGGCCAACGGCGGTGGCGCCGTCGCCGAAATTCACGATGGAGGCAATGATGAATCCATCAGAGTCGATGGATTTGGCGGTGCAGGCCATCACCTGATTTCCGCCGGAAGGCTCCACGGTGAGCAGGGCGGAAGGCGGCGCATCATTGGCTCCGGTAGTGACGGTGATATCGGAAAAGATGTAGTTCGCCGCCACGGTCGTATCGTGGGCTACCACCCGGACCGTGTGCGTGCCGGCATAGATCTGCAGAAACGTATCCACCCTGGAGCCGGCAGTAATGTAGGCGGGCGGGGTCACGCCGTCCACCACAACTTCCATGTAGCTAACGCCCCCGGAAATCAAGCCGGTTGCGACCACGTGCACCGGCGACTTGAGCGTCGAGCCATTCCCTGGAGACGTAATGGTCACCCCCGGACCGGAGGCAACGGTGACGGTCTGATGCGCGGTTGAGAAAACTCCGCCGTTGTCGCGGACGGTGAGGGTCACGGTGAACTGGCCGCCGGCCGTGTAGGTGTGCGAAGGGGCAAATCCTGCGCCACCGGATAGAACCGCGCCATCTCCGAAGTCCACTTTCACCGCCGCGATGCTGCCGTCGGGATCGTGAGAACTCGCGCTCGAAGCCGTCACCGTTAGCGGCGCTGCGCCCGAAGTCGTGCTGAGCGAAAGCGCTGCTACCGGCGCCTGGTCGGAGGGATTGAAGGATACCGGGGGGGACATGTGGTTCACGATTGAGGACTTGCCGACCGCCTGCACGTAGAGCACATAGGTACCGGCGGCAAGTTTGTACGGCGAAAGACTCAGCGAGTGCGTTCCGGCGGCAACTTCAGCCAGCTTCATCAGGTTCTGGCCGTCGGTGGAGATATATACGGTGTAGTAGTCGATGGTGCTCTCGCTGGCCCTGGAGCCGATGCTCCAGCTCAGCGTGGAACCGGTGACGACAGGCGAGAGGTCGACGCAGTTTTCAATGCCGCTTTCAATCTCGGTGCCTTCCTCGTAATCGTTCCAGGTTGCCACCTGGAAAGCCGGGAGCTGGCGGGAGCTGGAATAGTGCTTGTTGGCTTCGGCGAATGTGTCGAGCCAGGTCAGGCCGCACTGCTGATTCACGATGCGGTTCGAACCCCACGCGGCCTGTGTGTCGTCGAACCCTTTATAGCCGTTGCCGACGGCGTACTTGGACGACGTGCCCGCGGCGGCGTAGAAGCTGTCGAGATAGGAGAGCATCATGTCGTTCGGGTTAGAAGGGTCGATCTGCACCCAGGCATAACCAGCGTCGGCATAGCTATCGCTGAATGCGCTCGGGTTGCGAAGCATGAGCATGGGATTGCCGGCCACGGCGGAGCGGACCTCGGTCCAGTTAATGTCGTACACCTCGACCCCGAATAAATAGACAACAGGACGCCCGCTGACCCGGGAGTAGGCGCTCGATCCGTAGAATGTGGCGGCGATGTAGTTGAGGTCGGTGATGAACTGTGCGGTGGTGTCGCATCCGTTCTGTTCTGCATAGGCCAGGAGCGCGCCCATATCGATCATGATGGAGAATTCGAAATTCCCCGCCGACTGCGCTGCGTCCATGAAATTGATCGCCGTGGTGCTGTTGATGGTCACATTGGACCCGTACCACGGGATAATGGCGCCCTGAAAGCCGCGGCTGCGCATGTCGTTGATCTGCGCGCCGATCTGGGTGGGATCGGACGAGGTGTAGCCGATCGACATGTGATCAGGGCGGCCGAACCACGGCATCAGCGCGGCGTAGATCCTGGTCGTCGAGCCGGGATACAGCAAGTTGCGAATCGAGGATTTACTCACATTTCCCGCGCCGGCATTGCCATTGGTTTGCGCATGGAAGGTGGTGCTGGTGCTGGTGTTATTCGACGTTTGCGCGGTGAGCGTGGTTGTAGGAGTGATGGCCAGTTGCGCGACGGCGCTGAACGGCAACAGCAGGCAGACCGCTGCCGCGCTGCACAAGAGAACAATTGTGCGATTCATGTGAACACACCCGGGGCTTCTCGCCCACACTCTGTCCATGGGCGGGCAGTGGTCGGAAGTTTGAGTTGTAACTACGGCGCTACAACAACGATGTCTGCCGGTGTCAATTGCGGTCCGTTGGCCATTGGGAGACTTCCCCGAGTCAAAGGTCTCCTCTGGGCATGGTCAACAGCCCGACATCCGATGATCGCAACGCGAACAATGGATAGCGACGTCTTGCAGAAGAGTCAACCGATCGTTCCGATATGATCTCTAAATTGGTCGCAATTATACCCCCGATTTACACGTTTGCAAGTTACTTGAAAAAACTGTCTCAATCAGCGCGATTGGCATCGGCCAGACGGGGATCTCAGGCGAGCGCATTCGCGACCATCTGCTGAGCCTCTTCCACAATCCTTCCCAGATGGGCTTCATCCTTGAAACTCTCCGCGTAGATCTTGTAGAGGTTTTCCGTCCCCGACGGGCGCGCGGCGAACCAGCCGTTTTCGGTCACTACTTTTAGCCCTCCAATGGGAGCGCCATTGCCCGGAGCATTGGTCAGCTTCGCCGTGATCTTTTCGCCCGCTATTTCCGATTCCTTGACCGAATCGGCGGAGAGCTTGCTCAGCCTGGCCTTCTGCTGCGGGTTGGCGGGGGCATCGATGCGCGTGTAATAGGGCACGCCGAATTTCGCGGTCAGTTCGGAGAAATGCTGCCCCGGGTCCTTTCCGGTGACGGCCATAATCTCCGCTGCCACCAGGTCCATGATGGGACCGTCTTTGTCGGTGGTCCATACGGTGCCGTTGCGCCGCAGCAGGCTGGCGCCCGCGCTCTCTTCGCCGCCAAAACAAAACGACCCGTCAAAAAGACCGGCAACAAACCATTTGAAGCCGACCGGCGTTTCCGAAAACTTTCTGCCCAGGCTGTTCACTACCCTGTCGATCATGCTGCTGCTTACCAGTGTCTTGCCGACAATGGCGCGCTCCGACCACTGCGGGCGATGGGTCAGCAGATACTGGATAGCGACGGCGAGGTAATGGTTGGGGTTCATCAGTCCGGCGGGGGTGACGATTCCATGGCGGTCGGAATCGGGATCGTTGGCGAAGGCCACCTGGTACTTGTCTTTCAGGCGAAGCAGGCTCGCCATCGCGTAGGGACTGGAGCAATCCATGCGGATCTTGCCGTCGTGGTCCACCGTCATGAACGAGAAGGTCGGGTCGATGATCCGGTTGACGACGTCAATTTCCAATCCATAGATGGAATTGACCTGGTCCCAATAGGGCTCGAATGCGCCGCCCAGCGGATCGACTGCCAGCTTGAGACCAGCATGCCGGATGGCCTCCATGTCGACGGTGTTTTTCAGGTCCTGGATATAGGGAAGCGCAAAGTCCTGCTGGTGGGTGCTGGCGGCGCGGATGGCCTCGGCATAGGTTACCTGCCGCACGCCGGCATTGTCGGCCCGGAGCAACTCGTTCGCCCGCTGCTCCACCCACTTGGTGACGTCGGTATCCGCGGGGCCGCCATTCGGCGGGTTGTACTTGAAGCCGCCATCTTCCGGAGGATTGTGCGAAGGGGTAATGACGATACCGTCCGCGAGATGCTGCGTGCGGCCGCGATTGCAGGTCAGGATGGCGTGAGAAACCACCGGCGTCGGCGTAACCCCGTCGCGTTCCTGGATCAGGGTCTCGACCCCGTTTGCGGCCAGAACCTTGAGGGCCGACGCCTGCGCCGGAGCCGACAGCGCGTGCGTGTCCATGCCCATAATCAACGGGCCGTCGGTACCCTGCATGCGCCGGTAGTCGCAGATTGCCTGGGTGATCGCCAGGACATGCGCCTCGGTGAACGTCCCCTTCAACGATGTCCCCCGATGGCCGCTGGTTCCAAAGCTGACCATCTGCGTGGGATCGCTCAGGTCGGGCTTCCGCTCCAGGTATTGCCGCCTGAGATCATCCAGGTTGATCAGCATTTTCTTGGGAGCAGGCTTGCCCGCCAAAGGCGAAATATCCGACTGGATGCCCATGGAACCCTCCTTGAGGTCGCTCCATGTTATTCGATCACCGCCCGCATCGTGTAATTGCCGCCCTCCTCCACTTCGATGCCGTGGACCTCGCGTTCGAAGCCGGGAAAGCGCTTGCCGAATTCTTCCATGGCCAGGATCAGCTTGATGACCGGCGACTCCGCGCTGCCGAGACGCTCGCCGGGCATGGACATGGGGATACCGGGAGGATAGGGGACGAGCATCGAAGCCGCGAGGCGCCCTGCCATTTGCCGGAACGGGATACGCTCCGTTTCGTGGCGGACGAGTTTCTGATAGGTCTGCCAGGGCGTCAGGACGGGGTCGAAATCCTCGTCGCAAGCAGCGTTCACCAGCCCGGCAAGATTGAGTTCGATCATCGCCTTGTGCATCTGGTCGGAGAGATCTTTAAGCGAAAGATGGCGATAACGGGCAGGGAATCGCTGGACCAGTTCCGGCAGCGCTTCTTCGAGCGACGCTTCGGAGTCGTAAAGGCGCTTGAACTCGAACAGGTTTTCCAGCAGGCTGCCCCATTTGCCTTTCGAGGTTCCCACCGAAAACAGCACAAGAACCGTGTAGTCGCCGGTGCGCGCAATCTCCACGCGACGAGAATCGAGAAACTCGGTAAGAATGGCCGCCGGAATGCCCCAGTCCGCCATGATGCCCTGGGCGTTCACGCCGGGCGTCAGGATGGTCACCTTCGCAGGGTCGAGCATGCAGTAGTCGTCGGGCGAGTCGGCGTCCTGGTAGCCGTGCCACTCCTCGCCATGTTTCAAAGTCCAGCAACCGGGCTCCGTTGTGAGCAGTTCATCTTCAGCGTCCTCAAAAAGAATTTTGGCGCCGCTCTCCGGGTCGACAACATACTCCGGCTGGTAGACGCGAAAGAACCAGCCGTTGCCATTCTCCGATTCCGTTCGCAGGCGGTGCGCGACGGAACTCATCGCCTGGCGGAAACTGATGGCATCGGCCAGGGTTTCGTCCATCAAGGTGGGGCCGGCCGGGTCGTCCATCATGGCCGCGGCAACGTCCAGCGACGCAATCAGCGGGTAGAAGGGCGAAGTGGTCCCATGCATCATGAACGCTTCGTTGAACTGGTCGAATTCGAGCGGAGCCCGGTCGGAAAGCTTCACGTGAATCATGGAGCCCATGGAGAAGGCGGCGAGCATCTTGTGCGTCGACTGCACGGAGAAGAGGGTGGGCCGGTTCTCCATTTCATCGGGCACTCCCATGGCGTAGCGGCCGCGGTAGAGCGGGTGGAACTTGGCGTAGGCATACCAGGCCTCGTCGAAGTGCACCCGGGCGACAGAATCGCTGAGTTGCCTCACGACCTGGTCGATGTTGTAGCAGAGCCCGTCGTAGGTGGAGTTGGTGACGACGGCATACGTAGGCTGCGGGCCGCGTGCTCCGGCAGCGAACGGGCTTCGGGCAATCAGTTCCTGAACCGATTGGGCCGAAAAGCGCGTCAGCGGCACCAGGCCGATCATGCCGTATCCGTTGCGCGTGGGCTTGAAGTAGACGGGGCGTGCGCCCGTGACGGTGAGCGCGTGGCAAATGGATTTGTGACAGTTGGCATCGGCAAGGACAATGTCGTCCTGCGCGATCACGCCGTGGCCGATGATCTGGTTGGACGTGCTGGAACCTCCCAGCACGAAGAAGGTCCAATCCGCGCCGAAGATGCGGGCTGCATTTCGCTCCGATTCCCCCGGCGGCCCCAGGTGGTCGAGCCACGAGCCGAGCGGCGCCGATGAGATGCCCAGGTCCGAGCGCAGCAGGTTCTCCCCGAAGAAGCGATGGAACTCCTGCCCGATGGGGTGCTTGAGGAAGGCAACCCCTCCCATGTGCCCGGGCGCATCCCAGGAGTAGGCCGACTGGTCGTTGTATTTGAGCAGTTCCCGGAAGTAGGGCGGCAAAAGCTGCTCGTGATAGCGCTCGATGGCGGTGTCGAGACGCGAGGCGATGAATTCGGGCGTGTCCCCAAACAGGTGAATGTACTCGTAGACCTGTTTGATCACTTCCAATGGAAGCTCGGAGACGAGCGTCCGGTCGGCAATGAGGAAGATCGGTACTTTTTTGTTGCGGTGACGGACGCCGCGAATGATCTCGAGCGCGGCGCGCTCCTCGAACTGCGATTTCCCCTCCAGGTCCCAGTCCAGCAGGACGGCGGAGTAGCTGGGATCGGAGGTCACGAGCGCGAGCCCGTCTTCGGGCGAAGTGGTTCGGACAACCTCGTACCCTTCGTCTCCAATGGCTTCCACCAGGCGCTCCATGGCGCGGTCGGAGACGGATTCGGTACGCCCCACCTCACTCGCTATCAACACAACCCAACGCTTTTCGCTCATCCGCTGTTTGACGCCCTCACTTGTCCATAAAACCGCACGGGACGGCCATGGCCAAAACTATGGTATCGCGGGAGGACGATGGCGGCGTGCCATCAGTCGGCGAATCCATGAAGCCCCGTGGGACTAAACTGTCGTAGAGCGCCAGGGTAGCCATTTTCCGCGGTATAACTTTCCTGGGTACCCCCGAGTTTCAAATATCGTTGCGTAAGTGAATTCACGCAGGATTCACATTTCTCTCAACTGGTGCTTACTTTTACCCGGTAAACGGGTGGGTAAGGGTCCTTGTATCATTTCGACGTTCCCTGAGATCCAGCGAGCCCAACCTGGATGGAACGGTCCCACTGCGGGGCGCACCGAGTTCAATGCGCACCGTCTCATTTCCATTGGGCGGAGGATGCAATCGGGTTGCGACAGGCGCTCACAGCAGACGTGGCCGTGGTTGGCGCGGGAATCGTGGGAATGGCGCACGCGTACCTTGCGGCGCGGTCCGGATTGAAAGTAGCGGTTTTTGAGCGCAATCCGGCGCCGCTGGGCGCTTCGCTGCGGAACTTCGGCATGATCTGGCCCATTGGCCTGCCGGGCGGTCCGCGCTATCGCCTGGCCCTGCGCAGCCGCTCGATCTGGCTCGAGGCGCTTCGCGACTCCGGCTTGCATTACCGCGAAACCGGGTCCATCCATGCGGCATACCAGCAGGACGAAGCCGCCGTCGGCAAAGAATTTGCTGCCAAGGCTCCGCCGCTAGGCGTCGATTGCGCCTGGCTGGCAGCCGAGGAGGTGCTCGCTCGTTCGCATGCGCTGAGCCCCGACGGCCTTGTGGGCGGCTTGTGGAGTCCCACGGAGCTCACGGTCGATCCCCGCCAGGTCATGGGCGAGTTCCCCAAATTCCTCGCCGAACAACTGGGCGTCCAGTTCTACTGGAACACTCCCGTGCAGCGCGTCGACAGCCATAAACTGAAGACGCCGGAGCATCGCTGCGAAGCCAACTACATCGTCGTCGCCGGAGGCGATGATTTCCAGACGCTCTTCCCTGAGAACTTTCGTGAGAACGGCGTGACCCGCTGCAAACTGCAGATGTTACGCACCGTGCGCCAGCCCAGTGGCTGGCTGCTGGGACCGGCGCTGGCCTTCGGATTGACCTTCCTGCATTATCCCGCGTTCGAGATCTGCGAATCCCGGCACGCGCTCCGGGTGCGCGTTCAACGCGAAATGCCCGATTTCGACCGCTATGGGATTCATGTGCTGGTGTCCCAGACCTCGTCCGGCGAGTTGACCATAGGCGACAGCCACGAGTACGGACTGGCCGTAAACATCTTCGACAATCCCGAGATCTATCGGCTCATCCTCGACTTTGTGCAGCGCCATATGCAGGTCCCGAATTTGCAGATTGGTGAATTCTGGCATGGAGTTTATGCGAAACACGCGACGCACCCGTGGCTGACGTTCGCTCCCGCCGATGACGTCCGGGTGCTGACCGTCACCAGCGGCGTCGGAATGACCATGGCCTTCGCTCTTGCCGAACAGACGATGCTGGAAATGGGAGCGCCACTTGAAACTTCTGAATCCCGCGGTTCCCCCGCAAACCGCACGCGCTGACCGGTTGAAGGCCCTGGTGCTCGATTGGGCCGGCACAACCGTCGATTTTGGCAGCGTCGCTCCCGCGCGCACCCTCCAGCGCCTTTTCTCCTCCCACGGAATTGAGCTGAGTGACCCCGAGGTCCGGCACGACATGGGCTTGCCGAAGAAGGAGCACATCCGCGGCATCCTCTCCATGCCGCGCATCCGCGAGGCCTGGGCCCGAACCCGCGGCAAACTGCCTGCTGACCCCGAGGTGGACGCCATGTATGCCGAGTTCATTCCCATGCAATTCTCCTGCCTCGCGGATTACTCGGCCGTAATCCCGGGTGTTTCCCAGGCGGTTGCCGGCTTCCGCCGTCGCGGGCTGAAGATTGGTTCCACCACCGGCTACACGCGCGAAATGGTCGATCAGCTCATCGCATCCGCGGCGCAGGAAGGATACGTCCCGGATTGCAGCGTGACTCCGGGTGAGGTCGGATCCGGCCGTCCGCACCCGTTCATGATGTTCGAGTGCGCCATTCGGCTCGGGGTCTATCCCATGACTGCGATCGCCAAGGCTGGAGACACGCCGGCGGACATCCTTGAAGGTCTGAACGCGGGCGCATGGTCCATCGGCGTGGCGGGCACCGGCAACGGGATCGGCCTCACGGGCGAAGAATTTGCCGCATTGCGCGAGCGTGAACGGGAAGCCCGTCTGGCGGAGGCTCGCGCCGAGCTGGAGCGGGCCGGAGCGCACTTCGTGGTGGATAGCGTCTCCGACCTTGAGCCGGTGCTCGATGCCATCGACAGCCTTCTCCAGGAAACGTGCCCGCAGGAGATGGCCCATGATTGATGCGAAGCTGCAGTGAAGGTGGCGCTTCGATTTATCAGAACTTAATTTCGTTGACAAAGCCTCGCGGTATACCTATACCTATCCTCAAGATTTCCCATTGAACGTTTGAAAAGATAAATCTCTATAGAATGGGCCCCCTCGCATGCCTTCAAAGAGTTTCTGTCTGCTCTCCTGCGTGTTAGTCGCCGCCACCGTCACAGCCCAGAATGTTCCTCGATCGACGCATGTCTGGATGATCGCCGAAGAAAACCACAGTTACGAAGATGTAGTCGGCAACTCTAAGATGCCTTACTACAATCAGCTCATTCACCGATACGGGTTAGCTACTCAGTTCTATTCCGACCAGCACAGCTCTCTTCCCGCACTGATGTGGTATGTCGCGGGAGCGCCGGTAGAGCTGAATAACGATACGACCTCCTGCGCTCACTATGAGGACAACATAGTCCGCGAACTCCGGAAGCATGGCTATAGCTGGAGGTCTTATCAAGAGAACATGCCTTATGCCGGGTTTCCGGGCCTTTATGGGGGAACAAACAACGACTATTATCGCCGGCATAATCCTTTGATCGACTTTTCCGACGTCTGCCCGGGAACGGGTCAGGATACGAACAGTGTTCCCTATGCGCAAATGGCGACGGACTTCGCAAAGGATCATACGTTTAACTATGCCTTCATCACGCCGGACGTGGACGAAGATGCACACAATGGCACTCTCGAGGCCGCCGACCAATGGCTCGAGGACAACCTTCCTCCCATCCTTGCCCGTCCGGAATTTGGTCCTGGCGGCGACGGCATTTTGTTTATCGTATGGGATGAAGGCGATCTGAATACAGACAACCGTTGTTCGGCGCTGATTCCCCTTGGGTGCGGGGGGCGTACTGCCGCACTGGTGATGGGTCCGCTGGTGAAACCAGGGTATGAGTCGGCGATCACCTATCATAATGAAAACGTTTTGAAGACGATTTGCGTCGCAATGGGGCTCTCCACCTGTCCCGGTGCAGCACAGAATGCCGCGCCGATGGCCGACTTCTTCCAAACCAACGCAAAGTCCGAGAGCCCGTCGAACAGCGTTGTGATTTCAGCTCCGGAAAATGGAGCGACGATCACCGGCGCAGTTCACCTGATTGCGAATGCATCGGAAAGCCAGCCGGTGAGCCAGACCCAGGTCTGGGATAACGGCATCAAGCTGGGCTGGTACGTGAATGCCGTCGACACCATCTATAACCTGACGCCCGGCAAGCATACCACCACGGTGCTCGATCTTAGCTCTTCCTATAAGATCCTGCACCAGGCTACGGTAACTTATGACGTGAAGCGATTAGTGGATGGGGTGCAGATCCTGTCGCCGGTTTCACACCAGGCGGTAAGCATGTTTGGAGTGAACATCGTTGCGCACGCCAATGAATCTGTTCCGGTAGGCCAGATGCAGGTATGGGATAACGGCATCAAACTTGGCTGGTATTCGGGAGCCGACGTGAATCGATACTTCGACCTGGCGCCGGGGTCGCACATTGTTACGGTGATCGACCTTGACATCCATAACAACGAACTTCACTCGTCCAGCGTGGCCTATTCCGCGCAATAGATCACGCGCGTCAATCCGGCGTGCGAGCCTATTCGGCCGCTTTTTCGGCGATCGTTTTCACTACAGCCAGGTTCTGCGCCAATTCATGCTGAATCCCATGGCGCTGCTCCAGATAGTCAGGGCTGTTGTAAGTGACCAGCACTTCGTTATGGCTGTTTTCCCGGATAAGTATCTTCAGAGGAAGATCGATCGCGCTCGTGGGTGCCGCTAACATCACGGGGGTCCCGGCTTTGGGACTGCCGAAGATCAGCAACTTCGTGGGCCGCATCGTCATACCCACCTTCTCGGCCTCTCCGCTGTGATCGACAAGCGCGAACAGCGTTACACCTTTGGATGCAAGAAGGCCCTTCAGCCTTTCCACTGTTTCGTCCACCGAGTGGCGACTCACAATGTCCACCATTCCGGTATCCTTTGTGACCTCCATCGATCCCTCCTTCCATGCCTGGAACGCCCATGTTGCGAGTCTGGCCCTCAGCGAGGACCCTCGAGAGGATTGTCAAAATCGAACCCGAACAGCCGGGGATTCTCTCCAATCACCGCCGCCGAGGTGATGTAGAAGACGTAATCATAGGTCTGCTGCGGAATCTGGTTGCGATGTTCGGCCAGAAGCCGCCAGAAGTTCCGCTGCCGCGGATTCAACGGCATGCTCCTCACCAGCGGCAGAACCTGGTCCTCGCCCCAGTTGTAACAAGCCATCACCAGCAGCCCGGAAGCCTGCGCGTCGGTGCTGTAAAGCATCTCCATATACCGGGTCGCCGCATCGGTGGCCTTGTCCACCTGGTCTCTTTCATCGCCCGGATCGGGCCGGTTGAGATCGACCAGCGGGCCAAGATGCAGGCCATACTTCAGCCCGGTTTCGGGAATGAATTGCCACATTCCCTTTGCGTAGCCCTTCCGGGTGATCGGACCGCTGCGATACGGATCAAAATCGCTCTCCTGCATGGCCAGGTAGAAAAACTGCACCGGAAGCCCGCGGCTCAACAGCGCGCCGGGGATGGTACGCGTGTAGCCCTTCTCGCGGGCGAGCCGGATATCGCGTGCGAAGCGGCCCGTCGATTGCCAGTACTTGATGTACTTGAGGACCTCGTTTTCAAAGTCCGGGGGCATATCGAGTTCGCACTCCCCAAAGATCCGCGCAAC
The DNA here is from genome assembly GCA_963706455.1 of uncultured Acidobacteriota bacterium. Taxonomy (GTDB): domain Bacteria; phylum Acidobacteriota; class Terriglobia; order Terriglobales; family Acidobacteriaceae; genus Telmatobacter. The sequence goes on from CAVPNO010000084.1 coordinate 45,449, forward strand.
CCGCAGGATCAAGCGGTGCTGCTCGGAGGTCCTGGAATCGTAGATATGGAGAGTGGCGAGAAACTGGTCGTAGTTGGACTGCATCTGCGTGCGGCGGGTTTCGAATTTGTCCACCGCCGCCTGGCCGCTCGTTTTATCCGCCGTCAGCGCGAGCTGCTCGGCGGCCGCAATCTCCACGTCGAGAGACTTCATCGCGTAAAAGATGTCGCGTGCCAACTCGCGCTGGTGTCGCGCCTCGCGTTGCAGGTGGAAGGCATAGCCGCCGATGCTCAATCCGACAGCCGCCAGCGAGCCGATGACCCACAGAAGAACGCGCTTCTGTCGCGTGTGGGCCGCCTTTTGCTGCGCCTGGATCTCGACGAAGGCGCGGCGCACATACCCGGTGTGCTCGCCCACCACTTCGCCTTCCACCGGGTCTCGGAAGTAGCGCTTGACATACTCCTCCATGGGTTTGGATGGCTCAACCGCGGCCGGCTCCTGAGTGGCCGGTTTCGCGGGCGCCGGCGGTTCCCGGCGTGGGGGCCTTCGGACCTGCAACGAAAGTTCAGGCCCTTCCACGCCGAGCCTGATCACTTCGGAGGATGTCACCAGAACGTCCTGAACTCGAACACCATGCCAGAAGAGCCCGTTGCTGCTGTTCAGATCCTTAATCCGCCATCCACCCCATTCCGGCGTGACCTCGGCATGAATGCGGCTGACAAATTCATTGCGAATGCAGACTTCGCAGTCGGTGCCCCGGCCGATGCGAAACGCGGACGAAAACACACGGGGCTCGCCCGCGTCCGGGGAGCCGAGCTTCACCTCGATCGGGCCCGGCGCAAGAGAACTCTCTACCGGACTGATCTGCATCGACACGGCGCAACCTTCTTTCAACAATGATGGAATGCCGGGCGGCATTCCGTGTGGGGGCCCAGATTCAACTTAATATCAGTTTTCCCGGATCGCGACACTATTTTCAAGCCTGATGGATTTCCGAACCATCGCCCGCGTGCGCCTCTCTCTTCCCTGTGTCCCACCGAACAGCATGCGCCCATGCGGTGGAATGCCCTTGCGGTAAAGTGATGAAGTACGCCCTTTCCGGCGCGCTCCATTCGAGTATTTTGTCGACCTCTTCCACCCATCCCGGAACCCTGACCAGCCTGCTGGGCTCGGTGTTCGGCTTCCCGGCGTTCCGAACCAACCAGGAAACGGTGTGCCGAGCAGCGGTGGCAGGCCGCGACCTTTTGCTGGTGATGCCCACGGGTTCGGGGAAATCGCTGTGCTACCAGCTGCCGGCCCTGGTGCGCGGCGGCACCGCGCTGGTGATCTCGCCGCTGATCGCGCTGATGGAGGATCAGGCTGCGAAGCTTGCGGGCCTGGGCCTGAAGGTGGCACGGATTCATTCCGGCCTGGAACGGGCCATGGCGCGCCAGGCGTGCGTGGACTACCTCAACGGCTCGTTGCAGTTTCTCTTCATCGCTCCGGAGCGCCTGCGCGTGCGCGGCTTCCCGGAAATGCTCGCCAAGCGCCGCCTGGCCCTGGTCGCCGTCGACGAGGCGCACTGCATTTCGCAGTGGGGCCATGACTTCCGGCCCGACTATCGCATGATGGGCGAGCGCCTGCCGATGCTGCGTGGCAGCGGCGAGGAGCGCGCGCCGATACTGGCTCTGACGGCAACCGCGACTCCCACCGTGCAGGCGGACATCGTCCAGCAGTTGGGAATGGACAAGCCGGCAAAGTTCATTCATGGATTCCGCCGCGACAATCTCGCCATCGAGGTTGTCGAGGTCCCGGTGCCCATGCGTTCTTCCATCCTCTGCAAGCTGCTGGCCGGGAAGGCGCGCCGCCCGGCGATCGTTTACGCTCAGTCGCGGCGCCAATCGGAGGAACTGGCTGCCGCATTGTCGGCCAGTCCGTCGGAAAGGCCGGGGGGCGATCGGCTGCGCGCCGCAGCGTACCACGCCGGCATGGACGCCGATTCGCGCGAACGCGTGCAGAAGGCCTTCCAGTCAGCCGAACTCGAAGTGGTCGTCGCCACCATCGCTTTCGGCATGGGGATCGACAAGGCCGATATCCGCACCGTAGTCCATGCCGGGCTTCCCTCCACTCTGGAAGGCTACTACCAGGAGATCGGCCGCGCGGGGCGCGACAGCCAGTTGAGCCGCACCTACCTGATGCATTCCTATGCCGACCAGCGCACCCACGATTTTCTGCTGGGCCGCGACTATCCTCCCGTCGAAAACCTGGCCGCGGTGTTCCAGGCGCTGAAAGAAGAGCCCCTGTCCGTGAGTCAACTGCGCGCGGCGGCGTCGTCGCTGGGCGAGGAGGAATTCGACAAGGCACTGGAGAAGCTTGAGATTCACGGCGGCGCGCGGGTGGACTTCGGAGGAACCGCGATGCGGGGCCGGCCTGACTGGAGGCGCACCTATTCCATCCAGGCCCAGTACCGGCGCGAGCAGCTGGACAAGGTATTCCGGTTTACCGAATCGCAGGAGTGCCGGATGAGCGCCCTGGTGCGCCACTTCGGCGACGAGGAAGACGCGCGCAGCCGGTGCGGCAAGTGCGACATATGCGATCCGGCCGGCGCCGAGCTGCGGCTATTCCGGCGAGCCACGACGTGGGAGCGGCAGCGGGTGCAGGACATCGTGGAGGCTCTGCGCGGGCTGGCCTACAAGACGGTGAAGGGTCTGCGGGAGCAATTGTCGTCCTGGTCGGGCGCGATGAGCCGCGATGAATTCGAAGAATTGCTCAGCGCGATGGTGCGCGCCCGGCTCATCGAGGTCGAGAATACCGAGTTCGAGAAGGATGGCCGCGTGATTCCGTACAGGCGCATCAGCCTGACCGAAGCCGGCGAACAAACCGGCCCCAGGACGCCGCTGCCGCTTCTGCTCAGCAATGGTGTCGTGGAGGAATTTGGGGGAGCGGGAGAGGCGCCCGCGCGGGAACGGAAGAAGAAGACTTCAAGCAGCGCGCAGTCTCCGCAGCCCGAGCCACTCGAATTGAATGACGAAGCCACTGCGCTGGCCGAACGGCTGAAACAGTGGTGCAAAGCCGAAGCAAAACGTCTCCAGCTTCCTCCGTACTTCATTCTGAACGATCAAACTCTCAAACGGGTGGCCGCCACACGACCGCGGAATGCGAAGCAGTTGCTGGCTATTGATGGCCTGGGTCCGAGGAAGGTGGAGCAGTTCGGCGCGGCGATCCTGGAGGTGTGCGGAAGCGGGAAGTAATCCCAGGTCTCGAGCCTACTCCTCGGGACCTGGGGCACCCATATTCGGACGGAAGCGGTCAGCGCCCGATGGCAATCACGGTGAAGCTTCCCGGCAGGATCGTTGGACGCGGACGAGGATTGTCCGCCGTGGGCGCCGGACGCGGCCCGAATTCCGCCGTGACCACGTAAGCGCGGTCGGTGCTGGGATCGTAGGTCATGGTGCGCGCCCCGCGCTGCGTGGGAAGCGATTCGATGGTTGGATAGTCCGGCTTGGAGGCATCCACCACTGAAAGAACGCCGTCCCCACTGGACGCGAAGGCGACATTCTTGCCAGGGGAATAGTTGGCGGCATCGGGACCGTCGCCGATCGCTGGAGTGGCGATCACTTTTCCGCTGCTCGCATCCACCACCGCCATCTTCTTTCCATCGCAGACGGCGAACAAACGATGGCTGGCGGTATCGATGGCGAGGCCGGACGGCGAGTCGCAGCCTGCGGGCCATTCCGCCGTCAACTTGCGAGCATGCGCATCCAGGCGCACGATCTCGTTCTTGTCCTCGATGTTGTCGAACACGGTGCCGTTGCCGTCCACGGCCGGGAACTCGGGCTTGCCCGGCAGGGGGATGGTGGCGACCGCTTTCTGCGTTGCCGCGTCGATCACCGTCGCGTCCTTGCTGCGCCCGTTGAACGCCCATACGGTCTGCGTGGCCGGCTCGAACACAATTCCGTCTGGGTTTGTGCCGGCGGGAATCGTCGCCACCGTGGCGAGCGACGCGCGATCGAACACCACCACCGCGTTTCCGCCGCCGTCGGAGATGTACCCATACTTGCCGGCAGTGTCGAGAGCCACTCCATGCGTGCCGTGCAGGCCGGTAATGGCGCCGACCGGCTTGCCGGTCTGCGCGTCAATTACTTCTACGCGCGCTCCGTGGGTGATATAGAGCCGATGTGTCGATGGATCGGCCAGCATGTAATCCCAAAAGCCGTCACCGCCCAGCTTCCAGTGATCGAGGACGTGGTACGGCTGCTGCGCCGTGACCGGGGCCGGGGAAGCGATGAGAAGAACCACAGCCGCCGCAGCTATCATCGGCAGCCAAACAAACGAGGAGATTTTGTGTGTAGTCATGTCAGGCTCCGTCCAAAAACCAGTGAAGAATACCACTACAACCTTAAGCTGACCTTAAGACGAGGTGCATTCCGGCGAAGACGCAGACGATCGCCTGAAGTCATCTCCGCTTCATCTATTGGCAAACTCTGACCACTGATCACTCACCACTGCTTCCATTTACCATCGCATTCAATGAAATTCCGCGCGTTGGTTTGCATGGTCTCTTGCCTGGCGGCCGGACATATCGGCGCAGCCAGATCCAGGCCGATCCCCGTCAAGGTGGTGGTGGTGGCCATGTTCGAAGTGGGCAACGACACCGGCGACCAGCCCGGCGAGTTGCAATACTGGGTGGAACGCGATCATCTCGACCGCGTGTACCCGCTTCCCGCCGGCTATCACGCGGTGCGCATGAATGGCCAGGGCGAGATGGCCGTGCTCACCGGCCAGGGCACCGCGCATGCGGCGGCGACCATCATGGCCCTCGGTCTCGATCCCCGTTTTGACTTCAGCCATGCCTATTGGCTGATTGCGGGCATCGCGGGAGGCAGCCCGGATCGTATTTCGCTGGGCTCGGCCGCCTGGGCGCGATGGGTGGTCGACGGCGACCTGGGCTATGAAATCGACGCGCGCGAAATGCCGGCGGAATGGACCACCGGATACATCCCTTTGCGCAAGACACGACCATTCGAAGCGCCCGCGGCGCCGCTGGACGGCCAGGTCTATTCGCTGAACGGCGAACTGGCGAGCTGGGCCTTCCATCTGACGAACAGCGCGCCGCTGGCCGATTCCGAGCGCCTGAACGAGATGCGCAGCCATTTCGACGGGGCCGCCGCGCAGCAACCGCCAGTGGTGATGCTGGGCGACGAGGTCTCCTCCTCCACCTACTGGCATGGGAAGCTATCCGATGCCTGGGCCGCCGAGTGGATGCGCTACTTCACCGATGGCAAGGGACAGTTCGCCACCACGGCCATGGAGGACACGGGCACGCTCCAGTCGCTGCGCGGGCTGGCCAATGCCGGCCGCGTGGACTGGAACCGCATCCTCGTGTTGCGCACGGTGAGCAATTTCGACCAGCAGCCCCGCGGGATGACCGCCGCCGACAGCCTCGCCCACCAGCGCATCGGGGCCTATAGCGCCTACCTGCCCTCTCTCGAGGCCGCGTACGCGGTCGGTCACGCGGTGGTGAAGGAGTTGCTCGATCACTGGAATCGCTATGCCGGCGAAGCGCCTGGCCATCCATGAGACTTTCGCCGGGCGCCTCTTGGCGAAACCTGCCCGCGCAGTGGAGAATACTTGCGGTCCCGGAAACTTTATGAGACTCAATGTTGCAACCCTGGTGGTGATTCTCGCAGCCGCCGCCATCTTCGTAGTCGGGTCGCGCGGCATGGTCTGGACGCCGTGGCGCATTGCCGGAATCTCGATCGTGGCTCCGGCGCTGGTGTTGTTTGTGATCGCTCGCCTGCAACTGGGGAGCGCCTTCAGCGGCAGCGCCAAGGCCTCGATTCTTGTCACCGCCGGCCTCTACTCGCGCATTCGTAACCCGATCTACGTGTTTGGCTCGCTGGTGATCGTGGGCATCATCCTCTTTACCGGGCAGCCCTGGTGGTTGCTCTCGTTTGCCGTCCTCATTCCCGTCCAGGTCCATCGCAGCCGCAAAGAGGCGCAGGTGCTCGAAGAGAAGTTCGGCGACGATTACCGGCAATACCGGCAGAAGACATGGTTCTGAAGCAGTAACCACGCAGGCCCCCGTGTCCCGGCGGCATCAGATCGTAGGAGCAAGCATGCATTCTCCCTGGCTAGGCGAATTCCTGGGCACGCTGGTGCTCATCCTTCTGGGCAACGGCGTGAACGCAGGCGTCACGTTGCGAAAATCCTATGCGGCAGATTCCGGCTGGATCGTAATCGCTACGGGCTGGGCGCTGGCGGTGATGTGCGGCGTGATGGTCGCGCAGGGATTCGGCAGCCGCGATGCCGCTATCAATCCCGCGGTCACGCTGGCCGGGGCCGTCGTCAGCGGCAACTGGAGCAACGTGCTCTGGCTCTGGTCGGCGCAAATGCTGGGCGCCTTTTGCGGCGCATCGCTGATGACCCTCCACTACGCGCCCCACTGGAGCCAGACGCCGGACCCGCGCGCCAAGCTTGGTGTCTTCTGCACTGCGCCCGCGGTCTATAAGCCGTGGGCCAACCTCATCAGCGAAGTCATTGGCACCGCAGTGCTGGTCGTGGTGGCGGGAGCCATCTTCTCGCCCGGCGTTGCGGAAAAGGGACCGGCCGCCGGCATCGGGCCGTGGCTGGTGGGCTCACTTGTGTGGGGCATCGGGCTCTCGCTCGGCGGGACCACGGGATACGCCATCAATCCCGCCCGCGACCTCGGCCCGCGGCTGGCGCACGCGCTGCTTCCCATTCCCGGCAAGGGCGGTTCGAACTGGCGCTATGCCCCGATCCCGATCGTTGGGCCGCTGCTCGGTGCAGCGCTTGCGGGATTGCTGCTCCGCTTCACCCATCCCTGGTGAGGATGCAATGGCGGGGTTCGAGGCGGCGTGCTTTCCTGGGTCACACAATCGGCGCCTGGGGCAGACGTTCTCGCCGGCTCGCTTTCACCTTACTTCGATCATGATTTTTCCAAAGCGCGTCGGCTCGTGGTTCCAGGCTTCCAGGATGCGTGGCGCTTCCTCCATGGGGACCACGTGGGTCACCGCATCTTCCACGGGAAACCGGCGGGCCTCAAGCAACTGGATCACGGCCAGGAAATCCTCCGGCAGCGCGTTGCGCGAGCCGAGAATATCCACTTCTTTCAGCACGAAGAGGCGCGTCTCGTAAGCCACCTCCTCCTTGGCGAAGCCGATGTAGACCACGCGGCCCGCGTAGGCAACCTCGTCCACCGCGGCGCGAAACGTCTGCCGCGAGCCGATTGCCTCGATAATCACATCGGGTCCGCGGCCATCCGTCATCTGCTCCAGCGTGTCGTGCAGATCCTCATTCGCGGAGTTGATCGTCTGCCCCGCGCCTGCCTTGCGCGCGGTGGCCAGCTTGGCGTCATCCAGATCCACTCCGATCACCCGGGCGCCCTTGAATGCAGCCGCCGCCACGGCGCCCAGTCCCACGCCTCCGCAGCCAAACACCGCGACGGTATCCTCGGCCGCGACGCGCCCGCGCGCGGTGGCATGAAACCCCACCGTGAGCGGCTCCACCAGGCACAGTTCTTTCAGCGACAGGTTGGCCCGGAAGAGCTTTTGCGCCGGCGCGGCAATCCATTCAGTGAGCGCGCCGTCGCGCTGCACGCCGAGCGTCTGGTTGAAACGGCAGGCATTGGGCCGATTGCGGCGGCACGCCGCGCACTGGCCGCAGTTCTTGTAGGGCGACAACGTGACCGGCGTGCCCGGCTGCCATTCGGGATACTTAGGATTCAGCGCCGCCACCGTGGCCGCAACCTCATGTCCGGGGATGCGCGGAAACGAAATCAGCGGATTCCGCCCGCGATAGGAATTCAGATCCGTGCCGCATAACCCGATCCTGCGCACCTCGAGCAGAATCTCGTCCTCGCTCGTGATGCGCGGCTCGGCCACTGACGCCAGTTGCGCCTGTCCCGGCCCCTCCAGCATGACTGCCTTCATTTTTTCTCCCTTCGGCGGCACGCGCGCGACGCATCGATCATAGACGATCGGCGGAGGCTGACGGGCATGCGCTGGGTTATATCCTTGAGAGGTGGTCGTGTTGTGGTTGTCGAAGGAACATTCCCCATGCCGGAAACCGCCTTGCAAATTGATCCCCGCGATAACGTCCTGGTGGCGCTCGCACCCCTCGCCGCCGGAACGCTTGTGCATTACGGGCACCCTCCCGCTTCCGATGCGTGTCCCGTGGCCGAAAACATTCCCGCCAAGCAAAAGCTTGCGCTCGCGGACCTGAAGCCCGGCGAGCTGGTCCGCATGTATGGCATGGTGGTTGGCGAAGCGACCCAGGCAATACCGCGCGGCGGACTCCTTTCCACGCGCAACGTGCGCCATCGCACCGATCCCTACACCGCCGCGCGCCATCCGGTTTCGTTCGCTCTGCCCAATGCCACAGCGTGGAGCGAGCGCGCATTCATGGGCTTTCGCCGCTCTGACGGCCAGGTGGGCACGCGCAATTACTGGCTGGTTCTGCCCCTGGTCTTTTGCGAGAACCGGAACGTGGACCGCATGCGCGAAGCCCTCGAGGAAGAACTCGGCTACGGAAGCTCGCATAATTCTTACCGGCAATACGTACGCCGGCTGGTGGAGCAGCGAACCAGCGGAGACGGAGGCGGGACCGAGGACACGGTTGCACCGTCGCGTTCCGACCGCGTCTTTCCCAACCTCGACGGCATTCGCTTCCTGACCCACCAGGGAGGCTGCGGCGGCACGCGCCAGGATGCGCAGGCGCTCTGCGGGTTGCTGGCCGGGTACATTCATCATCCCAACGTCGCCGGCGCCACGGTGCTGAGCCTGGGATGCCAGAACGCGCAGGCCGCCATCCTGATGGATGAGCTGCGCGCGCGCGATCCTGCCATGACCAAGCCGGTCCTGGTCTTCGATCAGCAGAAGTCCGGCCGTGAATCCGCACTGATGGGCCGCGCTCTCGATGAGACCTTCGCTGCGCTCCAGGTTGCCAACCAGGCGCAGCGCGCACCCGCGCCGGTCTCCGCCCTGACGGTTGGATTGAAGTGCGGAGGCTCCGACGGATTCAGCGGCATCTCCGCCAATCCCACCCTCGGCTATGTCTCCGACCTGCTGGGCGAGATGGGAGGGAAAACGCTGCTATCGGAATTTCCCGAATTGCACGGAGTGGAGCAGGAGCTGATCAATCGCTGCGTCACCGACGAGCTGGCCCAGCGCTTCTACGACCTGATGCAGGCGTATTCGGCGCGCGCCAAGGCCGTGCACTCCGGATTCGAGATGAATCCGTCGCCGGGGAACATTGACGACGGATTGATCACCGATGCCATCAAGTCGGCGGGCGCGGCGCGCAAAGGCGGCGTGGCGCCGGTGCGCGATGTGCTCGATTTTCCCCATTACGCGACCACGCCGGGCCTCACGCTTCTCTGCACCCCGGGCAATGACGTCGAATGCGTGACCGCGCAAGCCGGTTCCGGCGCGAATCTGGTTCTCTTCACTACCGGGCTGGGTACGCCCACCGGAAATCCGGTCGCGCCGGTGATCAAGATCTCGACCAACACATCGCTTGCCGAGCGCATGGGCGACATCATCGATTTCGATGCCGGTGGAATCGTCACGGGCAAGACCACGATCCCGGAATGCGCCGAGCAGTTGCTGGAACTCTGTATCGAAGTCGCCGGCGGCCGTCAAACCAAGGCCGAACTCCTGGGCCAGAACGACTTCATTCCCTGGAAGCGCGGCGTGTCGCTGTAGCGAACGAACACCGCGGGGCGCGACTGGTGGGTTTACTCCAGCAGCGACGCCACCACCGCCAGCGCGGCGATCGCCGCCGTCTCCGCGCGCAGGATGCGCGGCCCCAGCGAAGCGGCTCTCCATCCGTTGGCGTCGAAGAGCGCTTCTTCTTCCGGCGCCCATCCTCCCTCGGGGCCGATGGCAATCTCCAGCACCGGCATTTCGATCTGCGCAGCCGCGGCGGCCTCACCAACGATGGCGCGCAGCGTGGTGGTGCGCTCCTGTTCGGCCATGACAATGCGCGTCCCCACAGCCTCGGCCCTGACGCGCTCGCTTAACGGAACCGGATCGCAGATGACCGGCACATCCGATCGCCGCGCCTGCTGTGCGGCTTCGTGCGCGATGCGTCGCCATCGCTCGGCGCGGTTCGCCGCTGCAATGCCCAGGTGCTTGTCGGTCCTGCGCGCAATCACCGGAGCCACGGCGGCCACGCCCATCTCGGTCGCCTTCTCCAGCGCCCACTCCATGCGATCGAACTTGTAGATGGAGATGACCAACGTAACGGGAAGCGCGGGATCGGCTTCGAGCTCGGCAATGAGGTTGAAGCGGACCTCGTCGGGGGCCACCGCGGCCACCTGCGCGTGAAAGACGTGCCCGCCCGCCACCACGTCGGCCTCCATGCCGGGCCTGGCGCGCAACACGCGGGCCATGTGCTCTGCCTGGGCGCCCGCAATGATTGCCGTGGCTTCGTCCCATCGTTCGGCGATCCAGCGGCGGCGCGTCATCGAGTTCCCTGCATAATCAATTTTAGAGCCTGGCATGGGGAAATCCGCTGCCGGCGCGGGTCTTGTCGATGTGCGGCCACGGAGTGGACAACCCGAATGATTGCCCCAAAACACCCAGGGGGCGCTGGAAGCGCCCCCTGGAGTGTTGCCTTTTAGGTTGGTTCTACCGCTACTTTTTCTTCGCGGCTTTCTTTGCTGCCTTCTTGGCGGGTGCCTTCTTGGCTGCCTTTTTAGTTGCCATTTGCCTATTCTCCCTTTTTCGATGGGTTGCATCGATTCTGCAATTACAAATTGCAGTTGAGTGAATGTATAGATTCATGCAGCAGCAGTGTCAAGAAAAAAACGACATGCAGGTGGAAAAAGTGGCAACAATTTTTTCTTTCGCGCGTCGAGAATGCGCATCGAGGTCACAGCTTGTGAAGGGCTCTCAAGGATGCGAGCACCAGACCCGCGATCAGATCGTGCCAGCTGTGCGCGAAAATTCCGGGACGCAGGCTGCGCCGAAAAAGAGCGAGCGAGCTGAACATCGCTCCGAATACCGCGAGCATGACCATGTTGCGCAAGCCCTGATATCCATGGGCCAGGCCAAACATCAATGCGGAGACGGCTACGCCCACAGCGGCCGCGCCCCGCGCCCACGCGGTGAACTGGCGCTGCAAATAGCCGCGAAATACGGTCTCTTCCGCGATGCCGGCCAGAATGCACAGCCCGATCCACGCCAGAATCTCTCGTCCATTTGCCGGCGCCAGTTGGGTGAGGGTGTGCAGGGTTTGTTGTTGCGCGGCATCGGGCGCGAGTTGCCTGCCGGGAGTGAAAAGCGGCTGATGCCTGACGGCCGCTTCAATCACGGTCCAGAACAAGCCGATGTTGGCCAGAACGAACAAGGACGCGATCCAGAAGGCAAAGGCGATGCCGATGTCGATTGCGATGGAGCGAAGGCTTCCGGAAACGGACCCGAGCAAGGACCAGAAAGGAACTCTTCTCAGCCTCAGCCCAAAATAGACCCACGCCAACAAGCACAACTCGGTCCCGGCGGTGAAGGCATAGGTCTGCATGCGGTTGACCTCCACATGCGCCCCGGTGAGCTCCGCGGCCCCGGCCAGCGACAGCAGCACGATGCCCGCCATGAGCAGCACCGTATGCCAGACAGGAGCGACGGGACTCGGTGGGGATGGCGCGGAGAGCGGGATTGATTGCAGATCGCTGTTATTCTCGGATGGCAAGTTGGCCGTCCCCTCAGCATTCGATGATGTTCAGCGCAAGCCCGGCGAGGCTGGTTTCCTTGTAGCGCGATTGCATATCGAGCCCGGTGAGGTACATGGTGCGGATGACCTGATCGAGCGACACCTTGTGGCTCTCCTGCTCGTTGAGCGCAATGCGCGAAGCGTGCACCGCTTTCACGGCGCCCATCGCGTTACGCTCGATGCACGGGATCTGCACCAGGCCGCCGATCGGGTCGCAGGTCATGCCAAGGTTGTGCTCCATGGCAATCTCGGCGGCGTGTTCAATCTGCCCGTTGGTGCCACCCAGCGCCGCTGTCAATCCGCCCGCGGCCATCGAACACGCCACACCCACTTCTCCCTGGCAACCAACCTCCGCGCCGCTGATGGATGCATTCTCCTTGTAAAGAATGCCGATCGCCGCCGATGTGAGGAAGTAGCGCACGATGCCTTCGTGATCGGCTTCGGGGATAAAGCGCTCGTAGTAACGCCCCACGGCCGGCACCACGCCCGCGGCTCCATTGGTCGGAGCGGTCACCACGCGGCCACCCGCCGCATTCTCTTCGTTCACCGCCATGGCGTACACCGTCACCCAGTCGAGAGGAGCCAGCGGATCGCTCGCCTTGCCTGCGCTTTCTTTCTCGCGCAGCCGCCGCGCAAGACCGCGAGCCCTGCGCCGCACATTCAAGCCGCCGGGAAGAATGCCTTCCGTCAGGATGCCCCGGTCGATGCAGTCGCGCATCGCCTGCCAGATGCGGTCGACGCCGGCGCGCACCACCTCCTCCGCGCTTTGCCCTTCCACGGTTGCCGCAAGGGCGGCCTCGTTGCGCAGCATCAGCTCGCTGATGGTAAGCCCGTGTGCGCTCGCCCTCTCCAGCAGTTCCGCCGCGCTGCGGAAGGGATAGGGGACGGGGCGATCCGCCTTCTCCGGCTGGAGCCCCGATTGCGCACCGCCCGCCGCGTCCTCGGTGATGAACCCGCCCCCAATCGAAAAGAACGTTCTCTCTTCGATCGCCGACCCGTCACGGTCATACGCGGTCAACCGCAGTCCGTTGGGATGCTGCGTATGAGCGCCGGGCGGAAACATGATCGAACGGTGAAACAGCAGGTCGCGCGTCTCGGCGAAGGGAATGGGGCGGCGCCCCGCGAGACAAATCTGTCCGCTCTCGCGAATAGAAGCCACGGTGGGCGCCATGGTGGCGGGATCAATGGTCGACGGCTCGTTGCCCGACAATCCCAGCAGCACCGCGCGATCGGTTCCGTGGCCCAGCCCGGTAAGCGCCAGAGAGCCATATAGCTCAGCCTGCACGCGTTCGACGCCGGGCAGGACTCCATGTTCGGCAAGCCCCTGGGCGAAGCGGCACGCGGCTCGCATCGGGCCCATGGTGTGCGAACTCGAAGGACCGACACCGACTTTGTATAGATCGAAGAGGCTCGTGCTCACAGGGAGATTCTATTCGCCGCCAGTAGATCTGGGCGGACAATCTGTGATCCAGATCATTTCCAAAGTCTGTCAGCGACCGATATGCTCCTGGAAAGACGTTCGAAGAAAAGCCGTTGCTTGCGGGTCAAGCCGGGTGCAATGACCGGAAACTGTGATCTCAATATCGTTCTGCACCTGAACGCCCTGGTTCCGGCCCATGACCTCGGCGCACGATTGCTCTATGCAGCAGGAGCGAACCTCTACGTCCGAGGGATTCCGGTCTTCGTTCCCCTGGTTGCACTCTGGTTTGCGCCCCGCACGGACAACCGCCGCGGCCGCATGATGGTGGGTATGCTGGCAGCCGCCCTGGCCACCATCATCTCGGTATGGCTTCAGTATGTTCTCCCGCTTCACATCCGGCCGTTCCTGGATCCCGCCCTCCATCTCCGAAGCATGGACGGGTTGCAAGATCTCGCCCATCGATGGGATCGCCAGGGATCGTTTCCAAGTGATACCGCAACCCTCTTCTTTGCTGTTTCCACGGTCGTATTTCTTGAAAGCCGGCTCGCGGGAAGCATCGCGATCCTGTGGTCATTGCTGACCGTCGGCCTGGTGCGTGTTGCCTTCGGGTTCCACTATCCCAGTGACATTGCCGGCTCTTTCATTCTCGGGCCTGGAACCGTAATTCTTCTGACGCGAATCCGGCATTTCACCGATTGGATGAATCAATGGCTTCAGCGCCGGGAACCTCGCATCAACGTTGTGCATGCCGTTTTCTTCCTGTTCGCCGCCGATGCCGCTCATCTCTTCACAGGGCTCGAATCCATCCTGAAGGGCATGCGAGCCGTGATGCACGTCGTAGTTCGCTAGGGCCCTGAGCCCATGGTCCGCAATATGAGCATTCGACTCGTTGTCACTGAGATTGTTGGACGGTGACCGGTACGCAATGAACAGTGGACGGTGGTGTCAGCCCAGGCCGGCCGCTGTTCACTGATCACTGACCTCTGCACAGCTTTCTGGTACACTCGCAGCAATCCACCGGTATGCTTTTCAAGGCCCTCAGCGCAGCCGTTTACGGCATCGACGCCAATCTGATTGACGTGGAAGTCGATTACAGCGGCGTAGTTTCCAATGAAGATCACTTCCACACCGTGGGCCTTCCCGATGCGGCGGTGCGCGAGAGCCGCGATCGCGTGCGCGCCGCGATCAAGAACTCCGGGTATCTGATTCCACCCACGCACATCACCATCAACCTGGCGCCGGCCGATCTCAAAAAGGAAGGCTCGGGATTCGATCTGCCCATCGCCGTGGGCATCCTGGGCGCCTACGGCGCTCTGCGCATCGAGAATCTCAGCCGTTTTCTTCTGGTCGGCGAACTGGGCCTCGACGGCAGCGTGCGCCCCATCGCGGGCATGCTGCCGGTCGCCATCATGGCGCGCGAGAAGAACATTCCCAACCTCATCCTTCCCGCGGCCAATGCGCCCGAGGCGGCGGTGGTCGAGGGGGTGAATGTCTACCCGGTGTCGTCGCTGATGGATGTGCTCGAACTGCTCAACTCCGCTGTCGTGGGCGTGATCCAGCGCGAACCGTTTCACGTTTCGACGGCAACCCTGCTGAATGAACTGCAGCACTTCAGCGTCGACTTCAAGGATGTGCGCGGCCAGCAAACCGCCAAGCGCGCGCTCGAAGTGGCCGCCGCGGGCAGCCACAACATTCTCATGATCGGGCCGCCCGGCTCGGGCAAGACCATGCTCGCCAAGCGCCTGCCGTCGATCCTGGCGCCTCTCACTTTTGACGAGGCTCTCGAAACCACCAAGATTCATTCCGTCGCCGGCGTGCTCGATGCCGCGGCGGGCCTAGTCACCCAGCGGCCGTTTCGCTCGCCGCACCACACCATCTCCGACGCCGGCCTCATCGGCGGCGGCGTGATTCCGCGGCCGGGCGAGGTTTCGCTGGCCCACAACGGTCTCCTGTTCCTCGATGAGCTGCCGGAGTTCCCCCGCAACGTGCTTGAAGTGATGCGCCAGCCGCTCGAGGATTACACCGTGACCATCGCGCGCGCCAGCATGTCGCTGAATTTTCCTTCGCGCTTCATGCTGGCGGCCGCCATGAATCCCTGAAGTTGCGTTGCTTTTCTGTCATGATTTCAGCGGTAGACGGTAAATAGGCAAGGCTGATCGAGACGTCTTCTTGGCCGATCACGATTTTTTGCAGAATGTTTTCAATGATTTGGCGCTTCTCGGTCTGTTCTAGTTCAGGCCACCGGGAATAGATGTCCCGCGCTTCGGAGAGAATCTCATCGCTTGATAGGTACTGGACTTTGAGAAAGTCGATCTCGCCCTGGAGGTGGGGTATCTGGTCGGTAATCTGTTTCAGGCGCTCTTCGAGGGGGCGGTAGCGGACTCCGAATCCGTCCCGGCTGATCTCGTCGGCCTGATAGAGCTGGTAGAGCTTATCCATCTCGCGCTGGGCTTTCTGCGCTTCGGTCTCTAGGGATACGAGGAGTTCCTGCTTCTCCTTGATCGTGTGGTCCGCCGTTTCCAGGTATGCGGTTATGTCGGACGAAGAAAAGAAGAAGGATTTGAGTTGTTCGTGGAAGACGCCTTCGAGGTCAGTCACGGGGATTTTGTTGCGGCAGGTATAGCAGATATATTTTGGCGAGTTCGAGGGCACGTACATTTTCGCGCCACAGGTGCAATATGCGAGTCCGGCAAAGAGATGGACCGCCTTCCGGGCTGGCTTCCTTCCGTTTTCCCTGTCCTTGAGGTACTGATTGCATTGTTCCCAGAGTTCGGCTGAGACAATGGGCTCGACCGACGTAATGACCCACTCGGATTCCGGCTTCAGGCCCCACCGTTTGCCGTCACCGAGACTCTTCGTGTAATTGGCACGTCGTTCACCCTTCGCGGTTGGATCACGGAGGAGCCGTTCGACTGTCGTGTCGGAGAATCGCGCGCCGGTGCGCGTGCGATGGCCCGCATCGTTCAGGAGGCGGGCGACTGTCTTTTTCCGCTGATGTTGGAGGAAGAGTTCATAGATCAGTTTGCGCACGGGCGCTTCGTCTAGATGCGGGGTGAGTCGGCGGTCCTTCCACTCATAGCCAAAGGGCGCCTGACCTCCCAACGGCTTTCCGAGTTTCGCGCGGACGGAGACCGAAGCGGCGACACGCTCGGCGATCTCTTCGCGCTCCCATTGGGCCATAGCCGCGATCATCGTGTAGAAAAGCCTTCCGGCGGGGGTCGTTGTGTCGATGGATTCGTGGAGTGAGATGAGGTCCGCGCCCTGCGCGAGGAAGATATCGGCGAATTCGAGGAGTTCCCGGGTGTTCCGGGCAAGGCGGGCGAGCTTCGAAAAAACGAGGCCGGTGACGTGGCCGGACCTAATGTCCTTGAGCATCCGCTGGGTCTCGGGCTGGCCCATCACCGATTTTCCGCTCACGGCTTCAAGGTGGTAGACCTCGCGGACGTGCCAGTTCTTGAGCGCGGCATAATCGCGGGCGCGCTTCTCGTGGTGTTCCGGGCTTTCTCCCCTCGCCTGATCCTCGGTGGAGACCCGAATCCAGATCCCCACGGACTTTTGAGAGTTTCCCTCGTGATGCACCGTGCTACGCATCAGAACCTCCGATTCAAGAGAGAGGATGGTACAGCGGGATGCGCGCGAATGCAAGCATATTAACGATATTGTATTGAATCACTTGCGCGGCTTTTTTAACTTTTTGAGTGCCCCATAAATCACCTCGGAGATCGCCTGCTTTCTGGCCTTCTGTTCACCCTCCGCTATCGGTTGATACGCCACCTTGACCTTGTAGCCGCGCACGGTCTCCACGCGTCCTGCAGCATCGGCCTCCAGGGATTCCACGAATGCAAAGAAGTCTTCCGGCGTGAGGATACGAACCCGTTTGGACTCCGCAGCGCCCAACGCGGCATTCACGGCGTCTCTCGCCTTCGCGATCACCTTGCGGTCCGGCGTAATGAGGGTCACGTATCCGAATCCCGCGGCCAGGCATTTCTGGATGTTTCCGATCTCATGTTCGACCGTCGTTGTGACGGTTATCTCACAGGCGATGGAGATTCCCTCCTTCTCAAGCGCAACGTCGACGGAACCGAGGCCGTCAAGAATCTGCTTTTCAACCGTGGTCTTGTACCCCTTGCCCGACGCCCAGCGCTTCACGAGCTCCTGAAGGTATTTGTGCTGCGGTCCACCACGACCTTCGGACGGGGGGACAGAAGCCACCTTCGTTCGCGCGGGCGGCGGCGATGGAGGCGAGGGTTGCGCCGCTCGCGGGGACGGGGCGAATGGCACTTGTGAGGGAACCGACTCGCGCGGGCGTGGAGCCGAGGCGCTCGGCACATCCACAGGAGCCAGTTCCGCTGGCGCGAGCGCCGCCTCGACATCCGCACGGGGCATTGCATACCGTTCCCGCGAGAGCGCGATGATCCGCGCGCGACACTGCTCCGCCGCCGATTCAACGGCCGGGAGCCGATGGGTCTTGAGATTGAAGTCGAACTCGGCTCGCTCCACCCGGCAAATGGCTTCGCCCACTTGGAGGTTTTGGAGGTCCTTGGACTCGAAATAGGAGAATCCATCCGCGAGCCTTTTGGCATCGTAGTCTCCGAGCCGGAAGCAAATACGTGTATACGGGTTCGCGATTACCGCGCTCGCGACGTCAGCATCACGGCTCACGAGCTGCTGGAGTTCCTGATGGGCGAGGATGAGGCCCAGACGATACTTGCGGGCACCCGAAAGGATGGAGGCCATCGATGGCGTCACAAAATTGTGGAACTCGTCGATGTAGAGATAGAAGTTGCGGCGCAGGGCTACGGCGATCTCTTGGCGGCTCAAGGCGAGCTGGTGGAACTTGGAGACAAGGAGCGAACCCAGGAGGTAGGCGTTTTCTTCTCCGATGGCACCCTGCGAGAGCTTTGCAAGAAAAATCTTTCCCTCATTCATAACCGTGCCGAGGTCAAAGCGATTTTCTTTTTGAGCCACCATGTACCGGATGAGCTTGGGCCGGAGAAAGGTATCGAGGCGTGTGAGAATCGGCCCCTGCGGCTTTCCGACCAAGAGTGGAAAGCTTTTCTCCCAGTAGTAGACAATCTCCGGGTCACGTACCGTCTTCAAAAACTTCGCTCGAAAGCCAATGTCTACGAGAAATCGCCGAAGGTCCACCAAGCTCCCGCCCTCGGTGTTTTCGAGAAATGCAAGCACGGCGTTCCCCAGGACCGACGTCATCTGGTCGCCCCAGCTCGTGGATAGCCTGCGGAAGACGGCGACAAGATCGGAGCCGAGCAGGTTCTTTTCGACCTCCGAATGGGCCTTGAGGACGTTGAAGCCCACGGGATACGCTTCGTCCGACGGATCAAGGAGCACTACATCCCCGTGCCGTCGTTCCGGGATGCGCCCCAGGATTTCATCGATCAGATCGCCGTGGGGATCGAGGACCGCTACCCCTTCACCGCGTTCGATGTCCTGGAGGATGAGGTTGAGCAGGAGTGTCGATTTGCCGGTCCCGGAAGCGCCGATCATATAGCAGTGCTGCGACCGCTGCTCTGCCGAGAGCGTTACGGGCACCGACTTCCCCGCATACGTGTTCTCACCCAGGATGAACGAATGTCCTTGGACAATCTGTGGTGCGGCTTTGGTCCGGGCATCTTCGCGCTTGAGTTGCGAGACGCGGACAGATGCGGATGGCAGATGCGCCAAGGAAGCCAGTTCATCGGCATTGAGGAGCATCCCGGAACGGTGCGTCGTGCGATTGCACACATCCGCCGCATGATCGGCTTCGTCATACCCGTCATTTGCGAGAGGTATGAGTTCGTTGTTCGTCGGATTCGTAAATTGCGTGAGTGAGCCGCCCATAGCTCGCACGATCTCCCATGCGCGCGCCTTGGTATCCGCTTGCGCGGCGACGCGGAGAACGACAGCGTACAGCGGCTGCGCGACCTTCTCCCGTGTCTGCGCAACCATCTCCGGTGCATCGGGGAAGAACGATTTGCCCTCATCGTTCATCGCGGCGCGCACCATGCTTTCGGCCCACGGAGAGCGCGTGGCCTGAAAGAGTAATTGCAGCAGCCCCGTTTCGCCTTCGCGCAGGCCCGCGAGTGCACCCATGATCCCGATCAAGGGATCAATTTCGAAGCCGCGCACCGTCCGCAGCGGAATCATGTACTCGCGCGACAGGCCGAAGTCGATGATAACGGACGGCTTCTCGCGGTCCCATTGTCCCGCGAGAAACTCCTCGCGCTCGGTCACGACGGATTCAGGAAAATGCGCGGCGATCTGTTGAGTGAGCAATGCCCGGTCATTCTCCGCACAGGCGAACTGGGTATGGATGACATCCTTAACGCCGACAACCTCGAAGCCAATGGGGCGCGAGGCATAGGTAAGGCTCGTGAGCAGCCGCTCAGCCGCCTCCTTTGCTACCTTCGTTCCCGCAGGCAAGGCGACTTGAAATTCCAGGATCGCCCCGTCGTCGCAGAACGGCTCAGGCTCGGATTCAGGCTCCTCTTCGAGCGGTGGAGGCGGGACGGGACCGGGGCCTCGCCGCAGAATCCCGTCAATGAACGAACTGAGGAAGGTAGGCTTGCGGGCATCATCGACGGCAGGCCCGGGATCGACGTAATGGTAGAAGAAAGGACGGAATGGCGGCTCAAGCTCGACGGGATAACTCCAGAGTTGCCAGCCGCGTCCGCGCCGCTCCCAATCGTAGAACTGCGCAGTGAGCCGCTCCTCCCGTGTGAGCGGAAGCACGTGGTCGAGGGGAGCGTATTCTTCCTTTCCGTGCATGCACTAACCTAGCGTTGATAGAACTCCCACATGATCGGTTTCCGCTCAAGCTCGGTGAGCGCGCGAGCGCCTTTGGCCGACATTACCTTATCCACCACTTCGAGCACTGCGGTGTGCACGACTGATTGAAACATGAGAGTCGTGTCAACCTTGTAATAGCTGGATGGCTTGAACAGTTTCTCGTAAACGATGCCAAAAACTGGGATCGCCAAGACCACGTCTTCCGCCTCGGGTCCGAGTTGTCCATCGCGGAGAAAATATCCGAGCGCACACAACACGCCGACCACGACCAGGGGTCCCATAAACACACCTGCAATCCCTAACTGGGCCACGCATACCCCAAAGACCACAATCCCTGAGATAAGAATCAGGAAGAACCACAAGAGGGAGTGCGAGGGCGGAAGTTCTGCAAGCCACCACGAGAAGAAAAACCCGGTGCCGAATGGTGCTGCGCAGATGTCGAAAGCAAGCTTCCCGCGCCCAATGCGCAGATATTCCCGCCGTGCAGTGAGCAATCCGCCCTCGCGCCAGTCGATTCGGGAAACGTAATAATCGGGAATTTGCTTAGGCTGAAGTGCCTGTTCCACCGCAGCGTAGAACTCCATGGTGGAAGTGTCGAAGTTGTCGATAGGGTGATGCCAATGGGAAATTACCGTCGCTTCTTTGCCAAGTTGTGCCATTGAAATCGCCCCTTTCGCTGATTCGTGGGCTACATGGGGGATGGAAGAAATCTGCCGATCATACTACCACGGAGTGGAGGCTACGCCATTGGTCGCTCTCCTCCGGGGTAAATCGTAGCGAATTTGGCGGCAGAGAGAAGACGCGGTTGTAGGACCCCCAGACATCCTCGATGCGCCCGAATGCGTCCCGGCCTGCGGATGCGATTTTTGTTGATCCCTCGGCGACATGGATTCAAATTGCGAAATCAAAGCGGCAATAATCTACGCGGATGGAATTGACAGGTTCAAAGGCTATAATATAGTCAAGTCATCATTCCCTTCATAAGAAGGAATCGCCAACGTGCGATACCGTCCCCTCTGTTGCTGTGCTATTCACCCATGTCACAACTGGCACCACATATCGGAATCGTAGGTACTGGAATTGCAGGGTGTTCTGCTGCCTATTTCGTGCGCAAAACATTTCCTCATGCACGCGTCAGTATCTACGAAGCCGAGGCCAGGATTGGAGGAAGAATAAACAGCATAACCTTTGCGGGCGTCCCGGTTGAGCTCGGAGCCACGTTCGTACACTCGGATAACAGCACATTGATCGACTTGATCGATGCCGTTTCGTTGGAACCTACAGCAGCTGAAGGCAGAGATGCTACTAGGCCATCGACCGTTGGCGCCTGGGATGGACGACGATTCCTTTGGAGGGCATCAGGCGATGGGCTACTTGCCCAACTCAAGCTCGCCTTTCAGTACGGCATTTCGCTTGTTCGCGTAAAGCGAAGAGTCGATGAAACGCTCCGTCGGTGGCGTTCTGTACATGAGTTGCAGTCTGCACACCGTGCTTTTGCTGACCCAGTCGAGCTACTTCGCAAGGCTGGACTAGATGAACTCCTGAATCAAACTCTTTATGAGTTCTTGGATGAAAATAATGTTTCCCGGCGCGTGAGTCATGAAATTTGCGATCCTATTTGTAGGGCGATATTTAATCAGCCCGGAACAATCAATGCTTTTGCGGGATTAGTAGCACTGGCGGGCGGCAACGTTGGCGGAGGACGGGTACTGTCCATTCGTGGGGGAAACCAGCTCCTATGCGAGAATCTCCTCAAAGCCGCAGATGCGTCTGTACGCATGGGGCGTAGAGTTGAGTCAGTCCGAAGCGAAGGACATGGCGGCATCGCGCTTAAGGATGCTGGGGGTATAACCTTCTTCGACGCCGTTATCCTTGCTGTGCCACTCGACACCGCACAAATCGAGATTTCAGCGGCGGATGGCTTGATACAGGTTCCGAAAAACCGAGACTCTCAGATAGCACACGTAACGTGCGTGGCCGGCAAATTGGCAGCCGATGCATTCGGACTTCCGAGGAACGCTCTTTTGCCTGAGATAGTATTAACGACGGAGAGCGACGTTCCCTTCTCGGTCATTAATCCAGTCGGACCCTGCCCATCAGGTTCGCAACGCGTCTATAAGTTGCAATCCCGAGATGAACTACCCGACAAGTTGGTCGCGCCGTTATTTAACAACATCAGCGATATCAAAAGAATTCGATGGAAGGCGTATCCAATATTTACTCCATCGATACCGCGCAGCCCTTTTCTCTTGTCAAAAGGAATCTATTACATCAATTGCATGGAGTCGGCAGCATCCACGCTCGAAACTCAAACCATTGCGAGCAGGAATGTCGTGGAACTCATGAGGCGAGAGCGCACGTTGCACTAACGCCCCACGCGGGTGTTAGCTCAACACTGAGGAGTTAGTCATGGACGAGGACAAGAAGACTCCGGAGCCGCAGTTTCACATCGAGGGAGCAACTAAGCGCGACGGGGTCTTGGCAGTTGACCTAGGCAATCGGGGACTGTTCAGTTTTGCAGTCGTGCTTATATTTGTTGAACTACTCGGATGCTTTCTGCATAAACAGATAACGCAGACGGGAATTCCGCTTATTCCGACGACAGCTGATATTCCACTACTGCTCGGCTTGTTGGTGATGACGGTAGGAACCTTTGAATTCTACAAACGGTTTATAGAAC
This sequence comes from uncultured Acidobacteriota bacterium, assembly GCA_963706455.1. Classification (GTDB taxonomy): domain Bacteria; phylum Acidobacteriota; class Terriglobia; order Terriglobales; family Acidobacteriaceae; genus Telmatobacter. Next base: position 68,026 of record CAVPNO010000084.1, read on the forward strand.
CGATCGGAGAGGGTGCGGGTGGGTCCCTGCACTCCCTTTTTGGCATGATCGGAATGGCCTCACTGCCATTTGTGTTGTTCTTCGAGGCTCTGATCCCTTATCGTTACATGATTTTGAGCGCGTTTGGTCTAATCGTCGTGGCAAAGGATCAACAGTTGAAGCGAAAATATAGAGAGCTGGCACTTGGCCGGTACTATGCGCGATGGGAGCGACAAGCGACCCTACAAGCCCTGGCAGCGTTTGACGTGGGAGTCATCTATTATTACTTACTTGAACCACACCGGTACCAAAGTTTAGTTGAACTTCTTGGGCACCTTCCTTCATCGCTTCCACAGTCATGGAGGACTGCTATAAATCTAGTTTGCGGCTCTGGAGTTCTCTTTGTATCTACGATACTCTTCTTTGTTAATGGCAAAGATCTACTCCATAAAGGAGATTTTCAACCAGAACTTCTCGTTCGACACGAACCTGATTCCCCAGACGCTCCGCAAGATGGGCTCCTGCTTTTCGCGGACACTTATAGACTAATAGCTCGCATCTACTCGTATTGCTATCTTGTCCGAGTCTTTTCATCTCTAAATGGCGCATTGCTGTCGTACTTAATCATTAAAGTAAGCGGAGGTGCACCAGGTCATTCGGCAGTGCTTGCTTCAGCCGCGACATTTTGTGCGATTGCAGCAGGATTCTCCCTTAATGATCGTCTCGATATATATGAGGACCAAATCAATAATCGAGCTCGACCAGTTGCATCGGGCTCCGTCTCCCGAAGGTCAGCTGTCGCGGTGTATTGCGTCTGTGCGATCACTGCGATTATCTGTGCGACCCTGCTTCCTTCGGCCCAGGGCTCGGTCGTGGTGGTTGTTATGCTGTTTCTTGTTTCTGCGTACTCGACACATTTGAAGAGGGTCTGGTACCTGAAGAATCTTACCATCGCGGTCGCGGTGACTCTCATTCCTGTTCTGGCGATGACAGTGACATCGGGGTGGGGAAGCCCTGCCTCTGTCGTTTGGGGAATCTTCTTCTTTTCCCTAGAAAAAGAGATTCTGATGGATATTCGAGATATTAATGGTGACCGACAAGCAGGAATCATTACGTTTCCTATCAGGACAAGTCGGGCGAAGAGTGCAATCTCGGCTGTAGTCATCAATATCGCCTGCTGGATATGTGTCCTTCCATTATTGGTCAGGACCATTTGGGGCGAAGCGTTGGTCTGGATTGTCATCGCGTTATTACATACGGGCCTAGTGTGGTGGATTTCCAGCGCTCTCTCGATACGGTGGGTTAGAATGTATCTCCACCAACAGATACTGATCACAACTACCGTATGTGTGATATTGCTTATGCGGTAGAGACTGACTATTAACCAGCTTCCCAAAACTCATAAGGTCCCATCTCAGCGCTTTGCTCAACAGCTATAAAACACCTGGATCCACCCGCCAGACTGGCAATGTGACCCTTTACGTTGGTGGCGAGTCCCAATCGGTAAGCGTGACCATTAAGTCTGCCCGAAAGGATCCCGACATTGTTGAGATGTTATCCACATCGAAAGCTTCGTGATTCCTTGGCAATCGGGTACATAGCAGGCCGGAGATGGGGAAAACGCCAAAAGAGTATCAAAAAATGTGACTTTGGAAGATCATGTCGGCGTCTTGAGCGAATCCGCAGCTTTGTTACGCTTAGTCCAAAGGTCGCAGAAAACAAATGGTTCCTTGATATCACCACCCCATGTCCGCAGTCGCAAGCTACCTTCGATCTCATCGGCTTAAATCTGGTTTCAGTCGGCGTGAATTGGCGGAAATTGCTGGGTTTATTACCAGGACGCAGATCGGCCGTCATGAACGATCCAGCCAGCTCCCGTCGCTCATGGCCGCGCTATCTTATCAAGCTATCTTTCGGATTCCGATTACCGAATTGTTTCCGGGGCTGTACGAGACCATCGCACAAGGCATCGAGGAAAGGCTCTCGGCTCTTGAGCATGTACTCCAGAACAGCACCGCGCGAGGAAATAAGGCGAATGTCAGTGCGATAAAGCTCGTGTGGTTCAACGAGCGAAGAGACGCCACGATTAACTGATTTAACAAATGAGATACTCTGAGGAAACGCAGATCCTTGCGCTCGATGTACGACACAGCAGGATCGGATACGCGCTCTTCGTGGGTCCAAGACGGCTGCTCGACTGGGGAGTAAACACTGTCCCGGCGGAGTGTCGCAAGCGCGCGGAATGGATACAACTGAAAATGGCGGAACTCCTCCGGCGTGGTTCACCGGCGTGTGTCGTAACAAGACCGCAGCGGCTTATGAAGTTGCCTAGCAACGCCATTGGCGTGCCAATCCTCAAAGCGATCCGGTCGGCGACGAAAGAGCATGGGATCCCAATGTATGTCCTTGGGCGGGATGAAATCCAGTCTGCTTTTCGCACTTTCCATGTGCGAACTAAGGAGGAGATCGCCTCCGCGATAGTGGGGATTTTCCCCGAACTGATTGTCCGCTTGCCGCTCAAGCGAAAGAAGTGGCAACCGGAAGCGCATGGGATGATCGTCTTCGATGCAATTGCAACGGGTATAGCCTATTGGCAGCGGAAATTTCCTAGCATATGATCCACCGGCCTCTCCGCCGGTCCCTCATCAGTTGGCCCAGGACTCTTGAACGAGCCGCCAATCGAAACAAAAATACGAGGGACCGACGGAGGGGTACTGCGGCAGCTCTCCTACCATCAGGGGATGACAATGGAGGCGACTGATCATAGCCAGTTTGTTATAGGAGGGTGACAAAACTGGAGTCAGAGCTATACTTCAGACATGGCCCACAACAGAATCAATCTTTTGGGGTATTCCCGGTGGGCGCACAGGTGGCGCAAAGACCTTGCTTCGCAAGCACAAACGGGGATGTACGGCTACGCGGACAACGGGGCCGGTAGTCGCCTGGGGAGTCGGGAAGGCGATTTCCATTTTTGGAGTGGAATGCCCCATTCAAATTAGGGACAATTGTGTGGGAAAAGACATGACGATGCAACTGAAGAAGCTCACCGTGCAGGGTTTCCGGTCCGTGAAGAAAGAGGAAGCACTCCGGGTAGATGACAAGATAACCATTTTGATTGGAGCGAATGATCACGGCAAATCGAATCTTTTGGACGCAATTCAATGCCTGAACGACGAACGAAAGCTGGTGCCGGATGATGACAATTGGGATTTGCCAGCTAATGGTGCAGCGGTTCTCTGTTGGCACTTTAAGCCGGACCAAGAGTTGATGACAGAGCTTCAAGAGCTTGAGATAAAGCCTCAGCCCATCGCCGTGGCGCTACTCGATGTCACACCAACCGATGCTGAAGTGGCTGCGGCGGCGACAGTTCCTGCAAAACCTGTCGAAGAAGTTAAGAGCTTGCCGCTCAACAACGAAGGAGAGATTGTCTACGTCCGTGACAGTAGGCTCAATGAGGTCAAAGTTGCGAGCCTTCCCTTCAAAATTCCTGTCTCGAATGAAGCTGACGTTTTGAAGCTGCGGCCGCGCGTCGAGCTCTTTTCGCCGCCGACTAACAACCTGACGGATGAGATCAGTTTGGCGGAACTGACAACGGACAGCTTCGAGTTCATGCAGGGCATCTTCAGACTAGCCGGACTCTGGGATATGAAGGACACAATCTTTGCACAGACCGACAAGAATTCGAAGCTCTTGGATGAAGCGTCGGTCAGACTCACGACCATCCTGAATGACAAGTGGAAACAAGGCAATGACTTGAAATGGAAATTCGAGTATACAGGCACGAAGGGCGACCACGTTGTGATTAAGATTCTCGACCCCTCGATTAACGCACAATACACGCGGCCGTCACTCAGGTCGTCCGGCTTCAAGACATACTTCCTGCTCTCGATGATCATCTATGCCCGAACGCAGAAGACTCCGAGCAGGTCGTACATTTACTTATTTGACGAGCCCGGGACTTATCTTCACCCTCAGGCTCAGCTTGATCTTCAGAAGAGCTTTGAAGCGATTGCGGACAAGAGCCAGCTGGTGTATACGACGCATTCGTTGTTTCTCATCAACAAGAATTATCCCGACCGAAATCGAGTAATCAGCAAGACAAAAGCAGGAACGGAGATCGATCAAAAGCCTTTCGTCAAGAATTGGAAATCGGTGCGGGAGTCACTCGGCATTCTTTTGAGCAATAATTTCTTGATTGCCGAGAAGACGTTACTCGTGGAAGGGCCGTCAGATGTCATTTACCTCATCGACGCGATCAAAAAATTGAAGCAAGAAGGCAAGATAGACGTCGATCTCAATGATCTGAGCATTGTCGACGCTGGAAGTTCCGAGAACTATGTAGCCATGGCGAAGCTCATGCTTTCGGAGGGTAGGGCTGTCGTTGCCGTTATGGATGGAGACAAGGCGGGCGAGAACCTCGAGACCCAGCTCAATAAGACCTGCCAGCGTGAGGTCAAGCAAAAGAAGCTGCAGATACGGAGATTGCCGAGCGGTAAATCGACGGAGGACATCTTCTGCGATCTGGAAGTGCTTAAAGAGGCCACAAAAAGAGTGGCCAATAATCTCATCGCGGGCGGAGTAAGGACTATTGCGGCGAACGTGAACTTAGATCAAAAGGTCGCCGGTATCAGGCCTTCCGAAGGCAAGACTCTTGGGAAAGTAATCGATGATGAGACTACGACGTGGTTTGATCCAAACGAGAAGTTATCTAAACTCTCAGTTGCGCTCGAGTATGAGACCGTTGGGAGCGCCGGCAAGGTAGCCGCCGAAGCCCAAAGGGAAACCGAGGCCATACGAGATCTCCTCAAGCTCAAGGGCGAGAAATCTATGGAGCAGGGCGTTTTCGAGGAGATCGCCTAAAGAAGCATACGTTTGAATGTGGGCGCTACGTTCGTTCCTTCGATCCGCAGACCCGAGCGTAACCTCGCTCTTTCTTTACATCTTTCATCACGGTGGGATTGGTTGGCTTCTCGACCTTTCCCACCGTTATGCACAATAAGCAATCAATTGTCTCCCGGTGCACATGTCGGCGTCTTGGCAAGACATTCGAAAATACGCACGGTGATTTCTGCTTTCTAATTTCGTGACCTTTAGGAACTCGTTGAAATTCGCCTGATTGCGACGTCTTTCCTGGCGATTTTCATTTCTTCCTGTTCGAAATCTGTTTGAAGTACAGTTCTTGCTGGTGTTTATAGGTGTTTGCGAGCCTCAAGGAATCATCCCCGAGGCTCGCAACCGTTGCTCAGGCACACTTCTCCCGGAGCATATCCGGTGGTTGAGCCATCAGTCGCGGCAGCCGGATCAGGTTGTGCACCGCGCAACTGAAGACGAACAGCCAGTCCACTTTCTCCAGGCCTCGCAACTTGACCTGGCGCAGCGGGCCGGTTTGCTTCAGCCATCCGAATCCCTTTTCAATCAGCCATCGGCGGCTCAGACTGATCGCATAGCCAGGTTGCCGCGTGGTTCTCCGGTCCAGGTTGCTGGTGCGGCTTTTGTCGTTCTTGGTAACGTGCGGCGTCACGTTCAACTCCCGCACCGTGCTGACGAAATCCTTCGTGTCGTAAGCCTTGTCGGCGCCCACCGTGATGCGGCGTGAGCGGCCCTTTTGCTTTTCCGCCAGCATCAACAGCGCTGCATCGCGCTCGGCATAACCGTCGGCGTGCGTCACCATCGCCGCGGCGATCAGACCGTTGCGGTTTTCCACCAGCGCATGACCCAGATAACTCAGCTTCGATTCCTTGCCATAACTCTTCTTGTACAACCGCGCATCCGGATCGGTGCTTGACTGATGCGTATCGTTGCTGCGCTTCTGTCCGCGAAAGTCCGTACCATCGTCATCGTCGGAGCCATCCTTGGAGCGAAAGCTCTTCTGGGAGGCCCAGGCCTGAATCAGCGTTCCATCGACAGTGAAGTGCTCGTCGGACATGAACTTCTTCGCCTGCTTGTTCACCTCGGCGAAGAACCGCTGCGCCACATCCGAGGTCAACAACCGATCGCGGTTCTTGGAGAACACCGCATGGTTCCACACCGCGTCGTCCATGCCAAGGCCCACAAACCAGCGGAACAGCAGGTTGTAGTCGATCTGCTCGACCAGCAAACGCTCTGAGCGCACTGAGTAAAACACCTGCAATAAAAGCGCCCGCAGAATGTACTCCGGTGCAATCGAGGGACGGCCGGAGTCGGCATACAACACATCGAACTCCGGACTCAACGTCCGCAGCACAGCATCCGTCAGCTTGCGAACGGCCCGCAATGGATGATCCTGAGGCACGCGATGCTCCAACGATATATAGCTGAACATACCGTCCTGATCCCGCTCATCTCCACGCATGTCTGTTAGACGAATGGCTGCCAACCTCCGACGCAGACGGGTACCTATTTCAACAAGTTCTTAGGTCACATTCTCGGAAGAGATCAGCGAATTTCTCAATCTCATCGGCCAATTGGTTCCAAGACTGTCCCGTATGGGGCACCAAACTTGCATGTGGGGCGTTAGAGGTCTCAAGGAATGAGAAAAGGCATATCTGAGCGGTTCCAACTCTTCCGAACTCATCCACTGATACTCTGATGGAAGTGCGATCTGTTGGAACCGTCGCTGAAAGTTAGCCCTACGTTTCATGTGATGCACAAATCGTCGTCATAGACGAAGCCGCGGTCCGCAACGTGTTTGGTCGCATACCGAGGAGTTAGTCCGCCATCGAAAAGTCGATGATCTCTGAATGTTCTGCAAAGAAGGCAAAGAGGCGGTCAACGAGCAGGGCAGAAGTTCGACCTATCTCCTTAGACGGGGCACCATCTGTTTCTTTTTCGCGTTCCGCGACCTCCCGGAACGGTGGACGCCAAGTAAACTCGACACTTTTTTGCTGTATGGTGCAGTTCGACATGACGGTTCTGAGTAATCGGCGCTTTTTCGCGGCAGATGCTTCTTTGTACAAGGAATACGCACTTCCCGCGAGTTCGACAAATTTCCGTAGCTCATCCGGCACGGAAGTACGATTTGCCTCGTAATCGGCCTCGCCGGTCGCTGAGTGCCCGCCGCTCAGCGATGAGCGCGGTCTTTCGCTCCTCAAACATCTCGCGGTCTAGCGCTCCTTCGAGATAAGCATCGGTTAGGCGGGTCAGCCGCTCCGTCACCTGCTCGACTTTGATTTTGAGGCTCTGAAGCTCCTGTTCCCGGCCAGTAATCCATGCAGCCTTCAACTCGGTGATCCGCTCCATAAGTTGTGCCTTTTCTCGTTCTGAGAATCTAAGGGCACGGAGCTTGAGGGAAACCAGTTCGCTTGCGGCCTCTTCTCGGATGCACGTACTCGGACATGCCTTTGTGTGACACCGGTAGTAGACGTGACCCTTTTGGAGTTCTCCAATCAGTGAGTTCCCGCAGCCGACGCAGGAGATAAACCGCCGAAAGGGAAAATCATGGACATTCACTCTGGTACCGACACGGCCGTGAAGAATATCCTGCACACTGTCAAACAAGCTTCTCGATATGAGCGCCTCGTGGTTTCCTTCGTAGGTTTGCCCAGTGGCACGGATGCGCATAACCCCTGTGTAGAAGGGATTACGGAGGATGGTATGGAGCCCCGTCCGAGTGACGCTTCCTCCGGTGCGATTTCTCAGTCCCCGCGAGAGAGTTCCTCGACGAGCGTGGGGATGCTCCACTGACCCGAGCCGTACAGTTCGAATGCTTTCTTCACGAGCGGCCCTTTTTCAGGATTGATCGTCTTTGGCTTTGCCGCGCCGTTATCGCAGTATCCAATTGGGGCGGGCAATGGATAGTAGCCCTGCTTCAATCGCCCGTAGATGCCTTTCTTGGTTTCCTCGCGCAGATTGCGGATGTAATCCGACGCGACGACTGCCTGGATGTCCGCCGAAAGCCTCCCGCCGCGCGAATGGAGATCGAGCGCCTCATTCGCGAAGTGAACCTCAACGCCGCCGTCGATCAACTCGCCGAGGTCGGCCCAGTCTTTGAGGTTTCGAGCGCTCCGGTCGATCTTGTGGATCACGACGCCGCGCGCATTTCCCTTGCGCAGTTCCCGAAGCATCATGTTCCATACCGGCCTGCCTTTTTTGGCCGCCGTCTGCTGTTCCTCGAACCACCGGACAATGGTCATGTCCGAGCGAGCGGCACAGCGCTCGATTGCGCTCCTCTGTTCGGGAAGCGAGACGCTGCGTTCGCCCTGTTTTGTGGTGGAGACTCGTATGTAACCAAAATACTGATTCAAATGTGTGGTGAAATTAGTTTATTGAGGAATCGACCTTTCCTTGAATCGTAGGACTCGATTCGGATCCGGTCAACCCATCCCATTCCCGTGCCTGTACGTCTTCGAATATCTCCCAGGCGAGTTCAAGATACCGGTCGAGGTTCTCCACAGCAATCGTTCGCTCCTCATCGGAGAGCCCTGGATACAAGTCCCCGATTTCTTTTTCATTCATACGGGAGAGGGTACACGGCGCTCATTGCCCTCGCAAGACGCTGGAATGTGCATGTGGAGACCATGACTCCAGACGCACGAATCAGCGTCTTGGTTTCGTATTGTGATCGGCGTAGATTGAACTTGGGTCGCTCGGCGGGTGCTCGCCATGCGATGAGGGAAGGTGGCGTGGCCGCAATGTTTTCTCCTTCCGTTGCGGCGGTGCTCCTCGTGCCTGAAAGAACGAGCGGCCCATTCCTTTCATATCTGCGCCTGCGATGGTCCGAAGCGATGAAAACATCGAGAACCAATACTCCTTTCGTCGCGAACAATATAGAGAATCGGTGCGATTAACACCGAAGCTACCGAAGAGTTGTTAACGGTATGGGCGAGACTCCACTGGTCCGAGCGGTGGATCCGCTATCAATCAGCTAACGTCAATAGTCCTTTATGTCTCAGGAGAACAAACGGAGAGTCCCCGGTCAAGGTATCGCCCTGCAAAATGAATATGTCTCCGACGTAGCCAGGACTTCCGCTCATGAACTTGAATTTCACTCCGTACACCATATCTGCGAATTCTTCTGGCGTCTCATTGTCAATTCCCCAAGACTCTCGAACCTCCGTCACCTGCATGATTTCCTTCCATTCTTCGATTGATATTTCCTGTGGTTTGTTCATGGGCTTGTTTTCGATTCATCTTCACTTTAAGACATTGACGGGGCGTGTCAATGCCTCCACGTCTGCTTTGATCGGCTATACATGCAGTTGATCTGGGATGTCACTCAACTTTCGTCAAGTCTCCGATATGGGCTCTTCACATCATGTCCCCATCGTTACCTCCAGCGCACGAATCAGCGTCTTTCATTCATACGCACCCGCCTTATGATGACGTGCAGGACGCTTCGATAAAAAATAAGGTCGAGTCGAAGCGTCCCTTGCGAAGGTCAAAAATCCAGCTTTTACCAGACATGATCGGACCGCTTTCCTACATCGGCGGCAAACGGGTTATTGCGAAACCCCTCATCGCTCTTTTCCCGGACCATACGACATATGTCGAGGCCTTCGCCGGAGGTGCTCAAGTGTTCTTTCACAAGGAGCCGTCGAAAGTCGAGGTGCTTAACGATCTCGACGGCGAGATCGTGAACCTCTATCGGGTCTGCCAGCAGCATTATGAAGAGTTCATCCGATATTTCCGCTTCATGGTGCGAAGCCGCGCATGGCACGCGTTGCTCAAAGCAACCGATCCGAGCACGCTCACCGACATCCAGCGTGCCGCCCGGTACATGTATCTCCTCAAGAACTGCTACGCGGGACTCGTCCGCAACCTGGACTACAGCGCAAACGTCACGCAACCGCCGAGCTTCAACCTGGAGCGCCTCCCCGAAACCATCGAAGCAGCCCACAAGCGGCTCGCGCGCGTCCAGATAGAATCGTTGCCCTATGAGCAAGTGCTCAAGCGGTACGACCGCCCCACGACGTTCTTCTACCTCGATCCGCCCTACTATGGCCGCAAACTGTACCGGCACAATTTCGAGCCGGCAGACTTCGCACAATTGGCCGAGCGGCTCAAGACCGTGCAGGGCAAGTTTCTCCTGTCACTTAATGACGTGCCACAAGTCCGGGCGTTCTTTGAGGGCTTCGTGATCCGGGATATTGATCTCCACTACTCGGCACAGAGGGCGGCCGGTCGCCGCTACCAAGAGGTCATCATCACCAACTACTGAGATTCCCTTCACGTCATCTCCGCACATGCTCACCCTTCTCGAAAAACTCATCTCTTCGCTCTGGAACCGCATACACGGGCGGACCAGAGGGAATCGAAGTAGTCAGGGCGTAACGCTCGGCCTTCATGTCGTCGAGGAAGCGGTGACCCGGGAACCGGTGAGACTGAGTACCACGCGGCGCACCATGCATATTGCAGTGCTCGGAAAGACCGGGAGCGGCAAAAGCTCACTGCTTCGGTTCTTGGCTCAACAGGACATCGAAGCGGGCCGCGGCATTCTGTACTTCGATCTGCACGGCGATGCCGCACCTTTTCTTCTCAGCGTGATAGCCGCGCACGAGATGACACTCGGTTATGAACTTCATGACCGCCTGATCTACATCGCGCCCGCCGACAAGGAGTTCTCTGCAGGTCTGAATCCTCTCGAAGCGGAGGAAGCGAGTTTCCTTCACAGTGCTGAGTTCGCGCAGGTGTTGAAGCGGCGTTGGGGCCTGGACCACTTCGGCGCGCGAACGGATGAACTCCTCCGCAATGCCTTGTACGTGCTCTCGGCGAACAGCCTTACGCTCCTCGAACTTGCGCCGCTTCTCACGCACAAAGCATTCCGCGCCCAGTGCCTCACGAAGACGCCGAACGCTGAAGTCCGTCATTACTTCGAGTTGCGCTACGACACGGCGAGTGAGCCGATGCAAGCCGTGATGCGGGAGCCGATCTTGAACAAGACATCGGCCTTCACCGCCGATCCGAGCTTCCGACATATCGTGGGACAGCGCCAATCAACCTTCAGGATGACGGAGGCGATGGACAAGGGCCATTGGATCATTGCGAATCTAGAGAAAGGGAAGCTCGGAGAGCAGTCACTCACATTGGGAACGCTGCTCTTCACCGTGGGCAAGCATGCGCTCTTTTCGCGCAGGGAGCGGAGTCTCTTCACGATCTATGTAGACGAAGTACAGAATTTCGCGGCCTACGACACGGACATTGAAACCGTGCTCTCGGAGGCCCGCAAATTCGGCGTCTCGGTCGTTACCGCTAACCAATTTCTCGGTCAGTACCCGGATGCAACACGCGCGGCAATCCTCTCGGTCGGCACTCACATTTTTTTCCAGTTGTCTCCCGGAGATGCCGTGATAATCGCCCAGGCACTCGACGGCGGAAAATCCCTCGCCGAGCGCCTGAAGAATCTTCCACCCCGGCATTTTGTCGTGAAAAGCGGCGCTAACCATTGGCGAGAAGGAAGCACACTCCGGATTGCAAACCCGCGCGTCGGCGTTGAAGGACTCGTGAATCGCGCAAGCGCTCGGTACGCCCGCCCCCGCATAGAGGTCGAAGCGGAGATCACGGAGCGACACGCGGCACTCATCCGCGCGGCAGACGACGTACTCCATGGGTGGGAATGACCAGATCATCCTCCAGCCACGCGATCTGCATCTCCTCCGGGAACTTGCAGTGATGCGGGTGGTGGACCGCGAGCAGGCGAAAATAGTGGCCGGATTCGGTTCCACCTCTCGCGCAAATGTCCGGTTGCTTGCACTCACCCGTGCTGGAATGCTCCGACGATTCTTTCTTGGTTCCGGTGGCGGTAGGAAAGCGCTCTACGTTCTCTCGTCAAAAGGCGCGCAGGCAGCTCAGGTGCCCTGCCGAGGTCCGCGCCGCCCACAGGATGCCGTTCTTGTCGCCGACTACTTCGTCGGGCACCAGCTAGCGGTGAACGCCATCTATTGTACGTTGAAGTACGGCGTGATCCCGATTCCACAGATGACATTCCATCGCTGGCAGAGCTTTCATGAGCCCGTGGTGCCGGGGATTCGCCTGATCCCCGACGGCTATGTGGAGTTCATGACACCCGGAGGGATCGCCTCGTGCTTTCTCGAAGTGGACCTCGGGCACGAGTCGCAAACGATCTGGAAGCGGAAGGCCGAGCACTATTTGGAGTTTGCGCTCTCCGGGAAGTATCGCGAGCATTTCGGGCATGAGCGCTTCCGGACCCTCGTCCTTGCGAACTCCGAGCGCAGGCTGCATTCGATCAGGAAGACAACGAGCGCAATCACGCAAAAGATTTTCTGGTTCGCCACCCTCGCGTCCGTTCAGAGCGACTTCTTTGCGCCCGTCTGGTTCCGGTCAGGAGACAACCAACCAATAAAACTCTTCGAAACACCGCTATGAAGTATTGCTACCAATGCGGACGGATGACCGAGGGAGAACCGCTCTTCTGCAACCAATGCGGACGGAGCTATGACGTGAAACTCTGTCCGCGATTGCACGCGAACCCGCGCGGCGCAGAGGTCTGCGCGAGGTGCGGCAGTCGTGAACTCTCCACACCGCAGCCGAGAATCCCCATGAGTTGGCGATTGCTCGCCATCCTAGTTCGTCTCGGAATCGGCCTCGTGCTCTTTTCTGCTTCCCTCTGGCTTCTGATTGCCCTTATCCGTACAACGGCGTCACGCGAAGCCCTGGTGTCCCTTGGGGCGCTTCTGGCCGCCCTCTGGCTCTTCTGGACCAAGCTGCCCGATTGGCTCCAGGAATTGATCCGTGCGCTCTGGAAGCGGACGGATAGCAACGACGACTAGCGGAGAGAGAAGAATGTCAGGCTGCGCAAAAGGCGCAAATGCCGAGCATTTGCAAGGGCATTTCCGCAGCGCGCTACGGGCAGAACTACCCGCAGCATTACCCGTAGGCGAGGGAGCGGTTTCGCTTCACACGCCGCACTACCATCGAAGGGAATTATCTCTTTCGACAACCGCAACCACAGCTAACTGAATAAAAGAAAGGACCACATGATACAAACAAGTACCCAATCACCCGATCCGGACGAGGCGATCCGTGAGCGCGTCCTCTCCCACGCCAAGGCGGTGAACGCCCAGATTCTCGAACGGCTGAGAATCGCGGCGAACGACCTCGAAGCCGGGGAACATCGCGCCGCACTCGGTGCGCTCGACGGTATCGAAGCGCAGCTCACCATTATTCGCAGCGTATTGCTCCTGCTTTCGTAGGAGTCAAGCTCTTTCACAACCAACCCACTCGCCCAAAGGAGGGCTTATGACCGCACAGAAACCCACGTCGCCTGGAACGCCAGCCGCGACACAAGCTGTACCATCGAACTCCACAGCAACCTCCGGCCGCAAGCCATGGATCAAAAAAACTCCTGTCGAGATCGTTCTTGAACAGATCGGCAAGCAAGAAGAGAAAGTCGCCGGAATGCGCAAAGAGCTTGCCCGCGAGGAACGCGAACTTGCCAAGCTCCAACAGGCCAAGAAGGTCCTGGAGGCGCAATAACCGGCCATCACCATTTGAGGGGCTCTCTATATTAGAGATGCTCCTCTTTTTTGTTGCGAGCATGCTACATTGAGGGGGCGCGCAGCACAGCGACTCACTTTTACTCTCGGCGCAATCGATTTCTCGATTTTGCCACTTTGACTCAAGATCAGTACTCGTTAATCACGAGCGCCTCAATACAGGATACAATACTTTGGAATCAATCAATTAGGGCAAACCAAGCTCAATACTGTGCAGCAGACGGCAAATCCCGAACGCTTGAGGGTCACCTCGGTAGAATGGCGAGGTCATCTCAAGGAGATACGTGTACGACCGAATTCTGGGCGTTTTCTCCTTCCAAGGTCTGCATGTGTCTCGACCGGTGACATCATTCTCAAGACCCTGAACCATCTATCAGTCGAGTGCCAAAATGGAGCTGCTATACTCACTCCCTCCTATACAGCACGCGAGGTTCTGGAGGTCGGCAATCTTCGTCTTGACATCTTGATCAAAGAAATAACGAGCGAAGGCGAGTTTGAGGCGTACCAAGCTCTCGCTGACCTGCATTATCGCGGTAAGTCTCTTCATGGGCGGACTGCGAAGCTCATCGCACGCTGTTTTCATCCGATGTACCCCGCAGTGGTTGGGTACATAGAGTTGGCGACGCCCTTTTACATGAACAAGGCGCGTTCAGTAGTAGTTAATTCCCCTTTTATCGACGGGAACATCAGTTGGGACGCCTGGGATATGCCGACCCTGCGACGCTACATTCACTTGTTTGTGCGCATCGCCCGATGTGTTGTCTTCCCGGAATTCCGTGGGCTGAGTCTTGGCCGAGTACTTGTGAGTCACGCGTGTGCTTTCGCCAAAGACCATTGGCAGGTCGCTAAACTCAAGCCGCAGTTCATGGAGATTTCAGCGGATATGCTGAAGTTTGTACCATTTTCGCAGCGCGCGGGAATGATATTCATTGGAGAAACAGAAGGCAATCTGCGGCGCGTTGCGAAGGATTTGCGCTACCTCCTCGACAATCAGACACGTGTTAACGGTGATGTAGTCCATGAGGAGGCCTGCGGCATCGTGGATCAACAGATCTCCCGCATGACTAGTGCGGCCGCGTTGATGCGTCGCGAGAACTGGTCCATCGACGACCTCATGGAGCGGTTTCGCGTCCTGGAAAAGAGGCCCACTCTCAAGAATTATGCGTTGTTCACCAATCTGCTGAGCCTTCCGAAACCGACCTTCCTTAAGGGATTGACGGAGAATGCCCAAGCTTTCGTGGAACGGCGAGTGCAGGAGCTTGGAATAACTAATGGCAACTATCCGATGCCGCCCAAAATCGAGCCTCTCAAAGGGCCCCTACGGCTTCGTGATCTCTCGCTTTCATATAGCTCTGTGGTTCGCCGAACCCAGAAGACACACCTAGTTCAAAAGGCGTTTGGGATCTCGCCCGAACTCATGAACCAGGAGATTCTTCGGAAGCTTTCCTTGGAGATGGCTCCTGGTCAGGTGGTCCTGATCACCGGCCCCTCAGGGTCCGGTAAGACTAGCCTGCTTTCCATCTTGTCGAATGGATTGACGGGGCGTACCGCCGCTTTCACCGTTCCGCGCAACTTCAAGCCGGGAAGCCTCGGACCGATTCGGTCTTCCAAGCCGCTGATCGAGGTTGTCGGTTTCAGCGATGTTTCTGACGCCCTCCATTTGATGGGCACGGTCGGGCTCTCGGACGCTTTCATTTACCTCAAGCGCTTCGATGAACTAAGCAATGGCCAGCAATACCGAGCATCTCTCGCTCGGCTCATCTCCGGCGGCGCTAATGTATGGATCGCAGATGAATTCTGCGCGAATCTGGATAGTCTCACAGCAAATGTTGTATCGCTTCGTCTCCGGTCGTTAACAAAGAAACTGAGCGCGGTACTCGTCGTCGCGTCCTCTCAGCCTGAGGCGTTTCTGGGAAGTCTTTGTCCCGATGTCGTATTGCAGTTATCGAGTTCAACGGAATACCACGTTTACGATGGAGGCACATTTCAGCAGAAGCTCCGACTCAAGCCAGAATCCTGGACCATGCCTCGTCTGCTCATGAATTCAAAATACCTCGAAGCCTTTGCCGGAGGCGAGAAAACGACAACGATTCGAACCGGTCGGCTGTTCCTTCCAACCGGCCCGCTCATTCTTCAGTGTGGCCGAAAAGAGATAGTAGCGGAATTGACGGGAATTCGGCACTGTCTGGCCAGCGAACTGACTGACATGGATGCGCACCGTGATGGTTTCGCTAACAGAACTACTCTCATGCGTGTGCTCAAACAACACTATCCTGAGCTCGCTGCTGACGCCTGGCTCAGTATTGTTTCACTAAAGAGTCTGCTTCCTGATGCGCCGCATGTGTCCTCCAAGAAGGTCCCGTGAGCAGTCCTTCCGAATTCGGAACATGGATAGAACAGGCCTGCAAGGACCTGCCCGCGCAGACTGCGCTTGCCTTTAGGAGCATTTGGGATCGTGGACTTCTGACGGTCAATGGAGGTAAGACCGTGTGCGACAAAACGGACCAGCAAAGTTCGGCGCTAGTCTGGTCGGCTCTGGAGCGACGGCAGCGCCTGCTCGTCGTGTTGCCGGATTTTGCCGAGTATCGCCGGGCCATCCTGCTGGTCACGGGTTTGCTTCACTCGTGGCTCCATCGCCGACGTGTTCCCGGCTCCTCCAGTTGCCGTCAGCGCGTCGTCTACTTTGGCACTCATGTTGGCATCCGGGAGCAGCTCGCATCGGTAAGGCTGAGTTCCTGGCAGATGAAGTTTTCCGAGGCCTTCCCTCAGTACAATCTTGGACGACTGGGACACAGCGTCGCCACAAGCAGCCGGGCGGCGCAAGCCGCCAGCGACTCATCGCATACGCCTGAAGTGATCACGGTCTATGCGCCCGCAGAACCACAAGCGGTACTGGATAGGGAGAAGCCCGACTGGGTGGCCATCGATATCGGCGATCAGGCGAGGGTCCCATGGCTTGCCCAAGTTCTTGCCCTTGCCCGCGACCGTCAGATTCCCGTGATTGGCTGGGGGCTCAATCCCTTGTCGGACGCCGTGAGTGTTTTCAAGCGTGCCGGCTTGGTTCACATCTGGCCCTTGGCTGGTCAGGTCTTGCATGCTCCGATTGGTTCGCCGGGCAACGGCAACAGCGTGTCCGGGCATCAGGTCGCCGAGACGACCATTCAGCCCTTTGTGCTCGGCGGCTCTGGAATCGATGCCGTCAGCGCCGATTTACGCCGGGCCGTTCAGGAGCTTGCGGCCACGCGCACGAATGAAAACAGTCTGCCGCGCGCGGCCGTCCTTGCGCACTGGCGGTTTCTGCGCGGCGTTGAGGCTCTGGCCGTGCCCGTGGACTTTCATGAAGCCGAAGCCCAGAAACTCTACGGCCTTAGGTCCTTCCATTACCTGCGGCAATCCTGCAAAAGCTTTCAGGCCCATTGCGCAACGGGTTACCAAGAGATCGTCGCAAAGTTACAAGCAGCGGAATCGCTCAGCGCCGCTGCGGTCGAAACGATGCGCCAGACCTCTCCCCCGCTTTGGCGCGCCCTGGGCACGCTGATTTTGGACGAGCCTAAGAACCGCGAGACTCGCTACCTTACTTTCACGAGCAGATCCCGCAGGCAGTTATTTTTGTTGGCGCTCCTGGCTTACTACAACATTACCGAATCGGACTTAGCAGAGATCGGCACGATCCCGGTGACCCTCAGCGAACTACGAGACATCGAGCTTTTTGCGGCGAATACTGATTCGCAGACAGCACAAACGGCGGGGACATGCAAGGGCGCCGTGCTTCTCGCGGGGGTTCCCAGCCCTTATATCACGGGTAACCTGTTGCCGTGCTTTTCCCATAGGAGCGTCGACTTGCTGGCGTACGAATATCAGGAGCGCAGCCTGTCTCGCCGGGTCGTAGAGTGGGCGTCGAGGTGCAATCCCGATCCTGAGTATCTGACTACTTCTCTGCGAGCAGTAAGTGGAAAGGAACGCCTGGACGCACAGCCGCCTGACACACACCGTGTCGTGCAGCGGCGAAGCGTCGAGTTTGATGTCGGCTCAGGCCGGAAGACGGATTCCAGGCCCTATGATCGGTCGCTGCTTCAAGGCTTTGATGCGGCGGACGAGCTTTCCAAACTCTTCAGCGAAACAAGCGGCGACGAGGGAGCCGCGACCATCGTTTCATCCTCAGGCGAGACCGCCTCGGATGGCCCTACTGATGTCGATGATTGGTGTTCCAACGCCGTTCATCTGTCATTCGAGCAGGGCTGGTACGGTGTCTTTGCGCCTGACGAACGGCTGTATATGATGATTTCCTCACCCGAGGGGCCCGCCATCGAGCAACGGTACATCAGCGCCATCCGAGTTCATGATCGGGTCCTTCTGATCTATGGCGAGCGCCGCCAGAGTTTTTACGATCTTCTTATCTCGCGCGTGCACAGCCATCCGAGTTTTGCGCTTCACGTGGCACTGGTAAATAGATGGCAAGATGAAATCGCGCAAGCGTATTACTCGTACGGACGCCGCGTGTCGAGCCCGCTCACATCCTTACACAGAGCGCTGCAGGAGGAGGGCAGTACGATATCCTACCCGGCGGTTCGTCTCTGGCTCCTCGGCGAAATCCTCTGTCCTGACGACCCGCAGGACCTGTTGCGCCTGGGCAGCGTTCTGCAGGTGCCGTTCGTCGTATCGAACTACAAGAGGATTCACGCAGCCGCCAAGCGGCTGGGCGGCTGCCACCGTGCGCTTTCCCGCAGGCTCAACTCGTGGCTTCGCAGTCAGGCTTTCGGTGCCGAATCATCGGCAGATCAAGATATTATTGACGCCGACTTGGGAATTACCTTCGACGACTTTCGCAGCTCCCTGATGCTGCTGCGGGTCACGGATAAACGTTCTGTTTCGGGACCCATTTTCAAATCCAGACTCGGTCAGCTTGAAAGGAGCTGAAATGGCGGTTTCGAATCAGAACACGGAAGAGACTCTCCTGGCTGAATACCTCGTCGCAACCGTCCGGGACTTTGGCACCGGCGCCAGCGCGCCTGAGTGCAATCGGAATTATCCGCGAGACGTGTACTTCATCGGAAATCTGCGGTCAGTCCAGACTGCGCTGCGCGCTGCTCCCGTCGGATCGGTAGGACAGATCGAAATGCAATCCAAAATAGCACCCTTTGCCATGGGCGGCCAGTTTCGATTACAGCCGCTGGAACAGCCAATGGTTGTTGAGGCGGAGGTCTCTTGGTCGGTGTATTATCGGGTCTTCCCGAGCCTTGACCAGCAACAAAAACATCTTCAGCAGGTCTTCCCCGCAGCCGACCCCTCTCAGCGGCTCGAATCAGAAGCGCAAGAGGAGGCAGGGGAGGGATCGCCCGAGGCGGGTGCCACAGTAGACGCAGTTGGCGAGGGCAATGAACCCGTGGATGATGACGACTCTGGACAAGGCACTGATAGTAACGCACCACCTCCACCGCCACCGGTCGCTGGCTCTGGCGCGGGGAGGCGGACGCCCCGCGCCCCCAATGACAGCCTGTTCATCCGATTTCGCAAAGTGCCCTGCGCGACAGCGGCACAGCTTATACTGACCCGCGATCCGTCCAGCACATGGGCCGTCGATACTGATCCGTTGCTCACAGCGCTCGACCGTGAAATGCAGAGAGCCGTGGCCGTCGCCATGGCCGACCCGGAGCGGATCAGAACGAGTGGAGGCCCAGCCGCCAAGATTCAAGTGCCAGTGCAGGCGCTGCAGAGCCAAGCCGCGTACCGATCGTTTCTGGACGGCCTGACGGTGGAAGTTCCGCCAAGCTGGGCATGGATCGTTAACGCGACTCTCTCCGAGCAGGCGGCGGCGGACAATAGCCCTCTGCTGTTCTCGCTGGAACTGGTCAACGGATCTCTAGACGATGGAAGCCCTCACCGGGAGCCGTTCATCTTTGATACGCGATTTTGTCTGACGTTCCAAAGAAATACGCTCTTACCCTTCGAACTCGACCTTGCCCCTCGGGGATTCCGCTATGACCGCCTCATCTGGGGACGCGGGTTCAACTGCGGCCTGGAACGCGACGCGTCGGCTCCTTCCACCATATCCTCCACCCACATACCGACCTATCGGCAACCCCGGCTCACCACTCAGACGGAACCGGCCGCTCTTTTCGATGAGCTCTCATCCGTACCCTTGCCGGTCCTGGACCGGATTCTTTCCGCGATGGATGGCTACCGTCAGACGTGGCAAGAGTGCCGTGCAACGTATTGCGCGAACGATCCAAGCTGGGAAGCACGCTATGGCCAGGAATTTGACCGGGATTTCGGACGGTTTGATGAGGAGATCACGAGATTCCGGCGGGGAATCGAACTCCTGCGCCAGAACCCGGATGCGCTCCTGGCGTTCTGCCTTACGAACAGGACGTTCTTCCGGGCCGGATCGGGCCGGGGCCGCGACCGCTGGCGTTTATTCCAGATCGTCTTCGTCGTCAGTCAGCTTCCTGGAATGACCGCACTGGCAACCTCCGACAGCACCGACATGGCTGAACGACAGGTGGTCGACATCGTGTACTTCCCGACCGGCGGCGGCAAGACCGAGGCTTACCTCGGAGCCCTGATCTTTCACTGTTTCTTCGACAGGTTGCGCGGCAAACGGTTGGGCGTAACCGCGTGGACGCGATTTCCGTTGCGGCTCCTGACACTTCAGCAAACGCAAAGAATCGCCGATATCATCGGAATTGCGGATCTTGTGCGCCGGTCGCAAAGCGATCCCCGGTTGCATTCGCCCGACGTTGACGGGTTCTCCATCGGGTACTTCGTCGGAGAGGGCGGCTCCCCAAACGAGATCGCCAATCCGCAATTGGCCAATCGTGTCAGTCCCGAGGTCGAGGCCGCATGGGCGAAGGCGAATGATCCACGCGAACGCGAAGAATGGAAGCGCGTCATCTACTGTCCGGCGTGTCGAACGAAGTCGGTCAGGATCGATTTTGATCCTAGTACTGTTCGCGTCTTGCACGTCTGCTCGAACCCATCTTGCGCTTTTCCTTCAGGCCATCTTCCCGTCATGGTGGTCGATAACGAGATTTACCGGTACCTGCCCACGGTTATCGTCGGAACCATCGACAAGCTGGCCGCTATCGGAAACCAGCGAAAATTCTCGCAGCTGTTTGGCCGCGTCGATGGGCGATGCCGGCTCCACGGTTTCTATAAGGGCAAATGCAGTCAAAAGGACTGCACCAATCCCAAGCTGCTCGATAAGCGCGTACCGGCAAACCTCAGCGGGCCTTCTCTGTTCATTCAGGACGAACTCCACCTTCTGAAAGAGGGACTGGGCACCTTTGATGGACACTATGAGACTTTCCTTCAACGGCTGCGTCGCGATTTTGGCGACACCGCGCCCCTGAAGATTATTGCTTCATCGGCTACCGTCGAGGCCTTTGAACGCCAGATTCAGCACCTGTACGGGCGCGACCCGTCTCAGGCACGAGTATTCCCCGGCCTCGGTCCGACATTGACGGAGTCGTTTTATATCGAGACGCAGGCTTATCCACAACGGCTCTATGTCGGCATTCTTCCCCACAACAAAACGCTGTTTAACACAGTCCTCGAACTGATCGAAGCCTATCACCGCACCATTGACCGGATGGAAAGACTGCCTTCCGGCGCTGCCAACCCCTTTGGCGGAACGTTATCGCCTGGAACCTCTGCCTGGGCTTCTGCGCTCGATTTGTACCGCACGTCTCTCACATATTTTCTCGCGCAACGCGACCTTGACTCCGTTGCCAATGATATCGAGGGCGACCTCAACCCCAATCTGGAACAGGATCAACTGCCCGCGCTCAACAAGTTCGAACTCAAGGGAAGCACGCGTACCGATGACGTGACACGAATACTGGAGAGACTTGAAACCGCCGCGCCCGGCGCGGCACCGGATTGCGTGCTGGCGACGAGCATGATCAGCCACGGCGTGGATATCGATCGTCTCAATGCCATGTTGTTCTACGGCATGCCGCGACAGACGGCTGAGTATATCCAGGCGTCTTCTCGTGTGGGACGCTCCCATGTCGGGGTTGTTTTCACGCTCCTGCATCCGATTCGCGAGAGGGATCGCAGCCACTTCAGCTATTTCGCCAAGTATCATGAGTACCTGGGGCGTCTTGTAGAGCCCGTTGCGATCAACCGGTGGGCCCGCTTTAGCGTTAACCGGACTTTGCCAGGCTTGTTTATGGCGATTCTCCTGCAGCGCCTGGCGTCGGCTGCACCTGCGGGGACGACACCGGAGCGCTACTATATGCTGGATTTCCTGAGGCAGCGCATTGCTGACGGCAGCATCCGGGCCGCCGACTTCGTTTCCTTCCTGGAGGAAGCCTATCAGGTATCCAATGCCACGTCAGTCGGAGAACTGACGTTTCAGGGAGAGATCCGTCTTCGGGTCCAGCAGTTCCTGGATCAGATCGTCGCGGCCGGGAGTTCCAAATTCGTCTCGGAAGCCCTCATCCCAAAACCCATGCGAAGCCTGCGTGATGTTGACGAGCCGATAGGAATCACGCTCGATGACGACGGTTCCAACTGGGCCACCCGTCAGCGGCAGGTGTAGGAAGGAGGCTTTTACCAATGCGATCAATGACACGCGGCAAACAACAGGTTCTTTATAATTACCTTCCCGGTCGCACTTTCGATTTTGAAAAAGTGGCTGTCATCGCACGGGTGGACGTTATTCGGGGTACTGCCATCAACGACCTGAACACGTCCATGGTCCTGCTGAAGGTCAGCGAGCAGGCCCGCGCCTGGCAAAGCGATATGAGGCCCGTGCTTCGCGACGACGTGCTTCGCGATCCGTCCCGCTTTGTGCTTGTCGAGCCGGAGGAGGTTCGGTCGTCCCTGTTTCCGAACGTGTTTTGGTGTCAGAATCGTTCCTGCGGCGTCGTTGTGGACAGAACGGGGCGCACCCTCCCTCAAACCAACCGCTGTCAGGTCTGCAGATCCGGAAGGCTTCTCCAGATTCGTTTTGTTAAAGTGCATCGCTGCGGTGCCATCGCGCCGTTGATCCCGCCTGCCTGCCGCCGCTGCGGAAACAACCTTCGGATGGCGCTCGACACACGCGGAAGCGAGCGTCTGTCGAACTTCCGGTGGGTTTGCCGGTCCCCATCCTGCGGCGCAGCGCAAACCCTGTTCGCAGGCCGATGCAACGCGTGCCAGTGGCCTGGTAACGATCCCAAGCTTCGCAATATGGATGTCGAAGTTCATCGCGCCGGGCGTACCTTCTATGCGCACAGTGCTGTGTTGTTAAATACACCGAGCCGCGAACTGAACAGTTTTCTGTCGGTCAACGGCTGGCAGTATGTCACAGCGGCCAAGTACCTAGGCCTGCCGGGCGTGGTAAATCGCGCGCTCAGCAGCTTTTCCCCATCGGCTGGGGCCCCTGGCGCAACTGATGCCACGCTCTCCGGATCGGATGTTGAAAGCCTGCTCGCGCGTCAGACAAACAATGAGCTATCGCCCGAGCAAATGGCGCAGGAGCTGGCCAGTTTGCTGCAGCGGCGCAGGCGCGAACAGAGTGCTGGCAATCCGGTCACCATCACCCAGGATCTCGTGACAGCTTCCGGCGTGCCGGCACCGGTATGGGAAGAGGCGGGTCAGGAGATGCTGGAGGCGCTCCTGCCATTCGAGATCGGCCGCCCGGTTGGGCTATCGGACGCCGGAGCGCCCCCGGGAGCGCGCGCTACCGCCACGCGACTGGGACTAAAAGATGTATTTCTCTATTCTGACTTTCCCATCGTCACGGCGACCTATGGATTCAGCAGGACTGCCTACACGCCCAACGATTGTCGCCTCAATGCCTTTCCGTCAGATCCGAATTTTTCTGGCCGTCTGCCCATATTCGCCGATCGTATACGGGCCGATGCCATTTCTGTCAGGCTCGACCCGGAGTCGGTCCTTCAGTGGCTTCGCACCAATGGTTTAGCACCTGCGGTTCCCGCCGGAACCAATCCATCAATGTCCGCGAGGTCTTATTTGGTTCAACTATTCGCAGGCGCTAATTTGCGCGAGACCATCCGTGGCAACGACGAACTCCGACTCGTTTTCGGCCTGCTGCACTCCCTTGCGCATCTGTGTGTCCGCCAAGCAGCTGTGTTGTGTGGCCTGGATATGACAAGCATCTCGGAGTACATACTGCCGCGTGCGTTGACGGTTTCGATTTACTGCAATCATCGGTTTGGGGCAACTATTGGTGCCCTGACAGCTCTATACGAACAGTCTTTCACGGACTGGCTTCTTTCGGTCCAGTCCCAGGGCCAATGTATCTACGATCCGGTTTGCAGAGACCGTGACGGCGCGTGCCATGCCTGCGCCTACCTTGCCGAAACGAGTTGCCGCTACTTCAACCTAAACCTGAATCGTGCTTTCCTCTTCGGCGGAACGGACCCTATTCTTCAGCGGCGCGTTGTCGGGTACTGGGAGGGCCTCAGTGTTTAGCGTGCAGACCGAGGCCAACACTTCATCGACAGATTTGGTCATTACGGCTCCCGCTGAGATGATTGCACCCCTGGCGTACTCTGCCCGCTGTCGACAAACTCTGGGGGTCCTCACCGAACTGATCGCCGCCGCGACTGATCGGCTCATAATCTCCGCGCCGTTCCTCCAGCCTGGGGCAGGGATCTCTACCGGCGGCGGGCGCTGGTGCACCGGGGGTGGCCGGCACGGGCTATAGGCTTTTCGCCGGGGAGAAGGTGCGCTTTGCCGTCATTGATCCCTCGCTGAAGACGCTGACCGAGGCAGTATTCAACTGGACTGTTTTTAAAGACACGAACAAGATCACATCGGCTTCCGGCGTGGGGATGACCCGGTTCGTTCGCAAGATCGACGAAACCGGCAAGTGATCCAAACCGAACGGGTCGCCGACGTCCCCTGACGAATATTAACGGCGAGATCCGGGTACCTTTCCCCGCTCTTGGAAGCCGGGTTCTACTGAACTCCTCACTAGCACGGATTCCTCCCGCAATCGACCCAGGATCATCCAGGAATGCAATGATTCCCCGGCGGCTGACCAATCGCCACCGCTACCAGCTTTGAAGAATCCTTCCGATCAGATCCGAGTTCCTTTGCGTGGGCTGATGCCGCCCCGCTTCCAAGCCCTTCACTGTGGCCGGATCAACACCCAGCGTCGCGGCCATCTTCCGCTGCGACAAACCGAGTCGTCTGCGCAGGGCGGCAAGATGTTCTGGAAAGGACGAATTACCGGTTGGAAAGGTAACGCAACCTGCCGAACAAATCGGAGTTCACGAAACGCGTGCACCTCAACTTTCGCTAACAGGGGTTAACAGGGGCAGCACTCACTAAGTCGGACTGCTTTTCGAGGATTTGGCCTTCATGAACGGGTCAGCATTCACGACTGCGGTGGTTGCGCGATCATTGTACGATGGTTGGTCACCTCGGCCCGGACAGATTTGCGCTGCCCACTCGTTGGACAACTCGCGAAAGGGTCTTCTGTTTGTGAGCGCCAAGCTCTAATATTTGCCGATCGCATTCCGTCGGATGTTGTATATCTCTTCCGGAGAAATCCGCCGAGGCCCTTCGGTGGGTTTCCAGATGTCATCTAGGAAGGAGAATCCCTTGGAACTGAAGAAGATAGTGGAAGATAACGTGGTGATCTGGTTCCTCGGAACTCTATTGACAGGGTTTTTGGGTGGCATTGCGACCTACAAAGCTCTCCAGGAGATCTCCATAATGAGACGATCTCAAAGACAGAGCACCGAGGATTGGAAAAGAGCAACGCCGAATTGCAAAAGAGCAACGCTGAATTGCAAAAGAGGAACGCTGAACTGGAAAGCCGTTTAAAGTAAATTGACCTTAACGGAGTGAACTTCACGTCGTCACCTCCGCAAACGATATAGGCCCGAAAAGCAAAGAAGTCATATCGAAATTGGAGGAATCGGGCGGCACCACCGGCGAATTTATCTTCAAGCCGGCTACATGGTCCGATCACTCACCGTGACCAAAGCCGGCGAAGCGTTATACGACAACCTGATATTCAAGCGCAACGCGCGTGATCGCGTGTCCCGGAATCTGGGCGACGGTACATTCATGTATGAAGGAGTACAGGCAACCGATGACCCGGGATTCACTGCGTGGCGATTCATGATCTACGGAGGTTTGCAGGGATGTGAAGATCACACAGATCCAGCCACCGCGGGGGCTCAGATTATCGCAATCTCGGGAAAGCAGGCGATTGTTGAATCGCTTCTGCCGTCATAAAGCGGGTCCTGTATCTACTGCGCCCTAAGAGAGCACATTCTTCTCGACAAAATCTACTATTCCGGCTGAATGAAATTTCATCTGACGGTCGCCGAAGAACTGGCGATAGCGGTCTTCTTCAGCTTTATACCGTCGTTTGTCCTCATCACGTGTTCCTTCATAAAGAACGACCTCGATCTTGGCGTCCTGATGAACCATACGGGATAGAAGCTGCCGGAATTCAAAGTCCGCATGAGGCAGAGAGTAGCCGATAAACACGAGGCGGCGCGCCTCCATCAGTTCAACGCCCGCATTCTGCCACACAAGCTTTATTTGGAAATTGCTCAGATCCTTCAGGAAGGTGGGCATCACCAGCGATCCGGCAAGCAAGTTTTCGTATCCGGATCTCCTGCAATGGCGACAATTCTCACGGCCTACACGTTCCAGAATTTGTCCCTTAACACCGAACTGGACGAAAAGTCTCTGGCAGTTTGGGCACTGCAGCCAGTTCATTGATCCGTGCAGTTTCAGAAGCTTCACGTTGTAACCGCGGCATCCTAGGCTCCAAAGGCCGGAGCGTATACGCATGTCGCCGGCATCCAGCGAACTGATGTAACAGCAATAATCCACGACCCCGAACGGGTCATAGTCTCCAATTATGTCTGGGTCACGCTCCTCAAGCGCGCGATGCAGTGCATTATCGAGGAGGATGTCCCAATTCAGCGAAATGATGGAGAGCGGATCATATTCTTTCGCGAGGGAAGAATCTGTCGCATTCGCGGCAAGTTCCGCGCGTTTGGCTGACTTGGCAGCAATATAGCTCGCAAACTTGCGAATGTACGGGTTCAGAGGAGGTGGTGATTCCTGCCGGAGTGAGATGCGACGCGAAATTGCGAGGGAAATAAGATAGCCAAGGTGCTCTCGTATTTCTGCCAGCTCTATGGCGCTCTTGCTCTTCAGCGCAGTGCCATCCGCGATGCACCGGTCGATAGGGGTATAGACGTCTTCCAGAGCGACCTGAGGGATTTCTTCAGGTCGGATGCGCAGATCTCGCTGCATGAAATCCAGTAGCTTGGCCTTTGCTTCTTCGGCTCGGCCCGGACCTAAATCAAGATCAAAAATATCGCTTAAGATTTGCGCCTGTGTCGGCGCTCCAGCAGGGATGGAAAATCCAGCTCCAAGAATGTAAACGACTTTGCCTTCGTCCATCCGAAATTCACCCATCTAGTGCGTAGCCCGCTTTCCTTCACTTCGCCAACCGGCAAAAGGCTGTCGGCGTCGATGGCATCAATAGCTCTGAACGGATTCATGCTAGCAGGATTGTCCAGGTGGCTGCGAGTGAGCGTCGGTCATTGTTGCATTTCTATCTCAACTGGCAAGCTGGTTAAATGGCCTGCGTTCCCTGTTCTTGTCACTTCCGATAAATTCCGTTATCGGACGCAAGGGGCAACTGTTAACGGAGATGTGACAGTCGGTATGCCCTCTGCAGAGATTTCACAGACGAAACGGACGCGGTTGAAAACCCAACGATGATGGGTCGGTCTGCCAGAACCGTAACGATAGAGATGGGGGTACTCCGTGACGCTGATTCCAAAGTCCCCCTTGTTCTCACCACGTTGAAGAAGCTTCGTGATTTTCAGCAGTTGACCGGAATGGATGATGCGGTCACTGCCACCGTGAAACCCGGCCCAACCCTGCTCGGATGGACTAGGAGATAGTCCATAGCCGATGTTGCCATCGATTCCGAAGGGATCGAGTGCGAGCCCCGCAGCGAAGCTGAACCTAATGGAAGGAAACTTGGCGATTGCCTTCCCTGCATTGCGCAGACCAATGACAAATCGCCTCACAGGGTCGTGCGTGTAGTAGTCGGGGTTTATCCCCTCTCCGTCAAGCTCCAGATACAGTTCCAGAAAAGGGACCTTCTCAACGACGTAAGCAGCCGCTGTTTTCCCCAGAGATTGTCTGGCATGATCCTCCGCCAGCGTTTTCCACGCGCGAAGAAGAACCTCAGTGAATCTCGGCTCGTCGCTGTCGATGAGCTTGCCACAGTTTTGGCAAAGCCAGATTCCATTTTCGATGTCGCGGCGCTGTTCCAGTGTGAGATTAGGGTTGTAACGGGGACCACCCGGAGCTGCACCACTAATGTGTCCGGCAACGCCGATGTTTACAGCGCCGTATGGGTCATCCTTCGGCCCAGCCGTAGGCGCTCCGCAATCGGGCTTCGAGCAGAGATAACGCACCCTCTGCGCCAGTTTAGTTCTGACTGCTGCCGGGAATTCGTCGCGATTCCGCATTTTCCATGAAATATCATAGCGAGAATGGACTTGCTCAAGCCACTTTTGTGTTGTTTGCGAAGGTTTTCGACAAATTCCGGGTTGGCGTCCTTTTGCGGCCCAATCATGTGGTTGCTGGCAGAATCGCACTAAACAATCTTCCGCCATTCATCGATTTCAATTCCTAAGATCTCAAGCCGACGAAATAGTAAACGGCGAGATCGAATTGATAACCGAATTGTGAGTGTTGGTGCGCCGGGATCGTTTTGCCCGGCAGCGCTCACTTTGGCAACCGGCGCGAATGATTAACAAATTTAAACATTCTTTGCCATTTGCAGCTTCCCTCCCATAAAAGAGGTTATGGGCGGTAAGCGCCGTCATGACTCGACCTTCTTGACTTTGCTCTCGTATGCGACGGAAAGACGGTGAGACAAAATCGCAAACACTTCAGTTTGCCTGAGCACCGTGCCATCCTGAAGTCCAGTTATCGCTTTCACGTAATCTGTGATCACCTTCCAGCGGAGGTGATGCGGAGGATGTGACGACGATCTCACATTTTCGGGCGTGACCGCAGAAGCCCGCTGAACGTCAACCCAATAGATGGCCTCGAATGCCGCTGCGACGCCGTTCAAGAGAACGCGCGCTGCCTGAAAACGCGCGTCTTTCGGCTCAAACTTGAAAGCGTCCACATCGCGGTACCACCGGTCGGCGATGCCGATGATCAACATTTTGCAGGCCATCAGATCAGCTTGGAACTCTTCAAGCCAATTACGGCCGACGTGAGGCTGCAGCCCGTTGTGCGAGCAGACCTGCTCGCAAAAGCTGGAAGCAAACTTGAGGGCATCCTCGTAGAAACCGACTAACGGCGCGAATTGAGGAAATGCAGCGTGGCCGTGCGATCCGGCGCAGACATGGAAGAATTCATGTGCGACTCCCCATGATTCTGCGACACGCATGGATTCCAAGCATACTCTCTTAGACTCGGGACTGCCTTGGTCAAGTGGGGTCAACAACTCACGCATGCCCTCGTGAGAAATATCCTTCTCGCCAAGATACATGTCTAGGCCGAGGCGGAGTTGCCTGACCTGAAAATCACCAGGCTCGTGCCATTTGATACGCTCACGGTGTAGCTTGGAGCTTTCCGGTATGACCTCCCAGCTTTCGATCATGGAATGGAAAATGACCTGGAGACGGAAAAGCAAGAGCATGAAGGGCAGGCCCAAGATGACGAGCGCCACATGGGTTCCGCAGCTGGAGCAGCTCAGCGGCTGCATCCTGGCTTGGCCGATGGATTTCGACGCGGCCACGCGGAACTCCACGTTTCCAAGAATATCTCCGAACACCGGTGCAAGATCCCGGTTTGCTTCGAGGAAATAGCGCGTCATCGCCTCGTTATGATGCCCGCCACGGATTGCGAGGAAGCTTCGATACCACTTCTCAACACTTCGTGTGCAGCAGGGGGGAACGACGGCGGCCATTCCCTTAGCCTCTTTCCATCTCAACGAAATCGAACTCGTTGATATCCATCTCGCCGGATATCCGGAGCGACCGGATCTGGGCGGCCGTCTCAGACCGTTCATCCTCCTCCCGTAGCAACTTGGTCTGCCAGCCGGGTTTGCCAAGAATCCGCCAATGCGCCTTATGGCATGCAAAGAGCGGAAAGCAGTTGGGCTCGGTTACGAGCTTAAGGCCGATGTTGGATTCGGAAGTGACTCCGAGTTTCAGGGCCGCGTCAGCGAGGTCGATGTGGGGCACATCGCATTCGGCGTTGAACACAATGGCCCCATGACTGGAGGTTGAGATTATCGCCGTCGTCGATTTCGCTTCGATCAAGGATGTGACGACCACCCAGTCGTAATCCCAGGTATCATTTTCGAGCCTGCCGCGTACTTCATCGCCGATTGCAGAGAGGTTGGTCACTGTACTCAGTGCACAACCCGCTGCGTTGAAAAAGACAGAATTCGCGTCGGTAAACTTGATTTCCAGGCCAGCTTTGGCTCTCGCCTCGGCCAACCTTCCCGAGCCGCGGAGCTTGAGCTGCGCGGAGCTCGAATTTTTGGAATGGTATTGATATAGCGCACGTGCTTCGTCGGGCGCTCCGCGCTGTACCTTGATATTAAGTTCCTCTAGTCTGCCGTCGCGGTGAAAAACGCCCTTCTGGAACCGACCGTAGTCACCCAGCGCGATTTTGTCCTGAGGTACCCAGTTGGCGAAGAGATAGCCGAAGGCCTGGTGCATTTCGGTGATGTAATTCGTCCACAGTTCCATTTGCAAATTATGCGACCCAAGCCAAGAGGACGCAAGTGGCTTTCCGGCAACGGAGCAAGCACGAAATGCTCGCCTGCTACTCGCGGTTGTCACTTCCGCTAAATTCTGGTTTCGGAAGCAAAATGGCGAGCGGAGGCGCGAACGCATGTCCTGACGGGATTATGTAGTGCGGCCACTGCGCAGCGATCGCCTCGAACTGAGGATCGAGTGCTTCGACGTCTTCAATTCGAAAGCCGGGGGGCGGCTCTTGTGCTTTTTCCATTTGGTCGCGCTAGGAGAACGTAAACAGGTTTCCACACGCGTAATAGAATGCTTCGGCTATGTCGATAATTCCTGGACGGGGTACAAGGCTGAAATACTGACCCGCAATGTTTGTTGAGAGGAATCGAGGATGACGTAGGCTACCGCCGTTAGGCACCGATGGCAGTATTCAAGAATTTCTTGATAGTCGAGCGCCCTTTGACTACGAGGGGTCAGCTGGTGTCGCCATGTGAGGATGCTTTTTGTCACCCCTGAGAGACCTGTCTGCAGGGATGCCCGGAGCACCGCTGCGCGAAAGAGCCTGTTCCGCTTCGATCCACCACTGCTTGCCAAAATGGGCTTTGGTCTCCAGATAGACAAGTTCACGAAACCAGTACGACGCAAAGAAGCTCGCCGACTTCTCCGGATTATAGCCCCGGCGGTCATAGAGTTTAGTGGTGCCCGGCTCGCTGTGGCCGGCGGCACGCTGAACATCATCGAGCGTCGCGCCGTTTTCCAAGGCCGTCGTGATAAAGGT
>CAVPNO010000085.1:0-161950 GCA_963706455.1 uncultured Acidobacteriota bacterium
GGCTTGCGCGGACTCGTAAGCAAAATCTGAATTGCCGGACCCACACCAGAACCCGCCAGATCCCGCAGGCTCAAGACCAACTGCCCTTGCGCCACTTTCTTGCCATAGACAAAGCCAGCAATCGCAACCATAAGGAACAGAAGTGGCGCAAGGGAAAGTAGGGTGTAGAACGCCACGGAGGCGCTCCAACGAGGAGCGTTATCTATGCTCCACTCTGTGGCTATTCGCTTCAAGAGACTGAACGTAATCGAACTATGCGGAATACCGAACCGCATCATATGCATCGTCCTCTTAACAGGTCCGCGGTCCTGGTTTGCTAAACAGCAACTGCAAGCAGTCCTCGCCGGGGCAGCTGCGGGTACCGAATCCTTCTTGACTAGTCC
Source organism: uncultured Acidobacteriota bacterium (assembly GCA_963706455.1). Classification (GTDB taxonomy): domain Bacteria; phylum Acidobacteriota; class Terriglobia; order Terriglobales; family Acidobacteriaceae; genus Telmatobacter. The sequence continues at coordinate 384 of CAVPNO010000085.1, forward strand.
GTTCTCATTATGGCGCCCTGCCATTGGCCACGATCCGAGTGCCAACCCGCTACCGCAATCTTGCTTCGCGTTTGAAATTACACAAGTCTTACAAGCGCCCGACGAAATCTCGTTTACAGTGACAGTGACTGCGAATCGAGGTGGCATCCATGAGCGCACACGTGTCGAGGATTTCCAACGGCCAACGCCCTAACTGGCCCGTCACAATCGTGATGGCACTATTCCATCTCGGGGCTCTTGCGGCGATGTTTATGTTCAACTGGCGTCTGCTTGCCGCCGCGGTCTTCCTCTACTGGCTCGCGACCGGTCTCGGCATCAGCATGGGCTATCATCGACTGCTCACGCATCGGTCTTACAAGGTGCCTTTGCTGCTCGAATATTTCTTTGCCGTTTGTGGCACACTCACACTCGAAGGAGGGCCAATCTCCTGGGTCGCTACCCATCGCATCCATCATCAAAACGCCGATCGTCCCGGTGATCCACATTCGCCTCGCGATGGCGCCTGGTGGGCGCACGCAGGATGGCTTCTTTTTGGAGAAGCTAATCACAGCAACACTCGCAAGATGTCCAAGTATGCGCCCGATTTAGCAAAGCACCGCTTCTACGTTTGGTTGAACAACTATCATTGGATTCCGATGGTTGTGCTCGGAATCGTGCTCTACCTGACCGCCGGCTTTCCATTGGTGCTCTGGGGCATCTGCCTCCGGGTTGTTTTCGGCCTGCATACCACGTGGTTGGTAAACTCCGCTACTCATATGTGGGGCTCACGCCGGTTTGCGACACACGACGATTCTCGCAATAATTGGTGGGTTGCCTCTGTCACCTTTGGCGAAGGCTGGCACAACAATCATCATGCGCATCCGAGTTCGGCACGGCACGGCCTTGCCTGGTATGAATTTGATCCATCATGGATTCAAATCAAAATCCTAAAGATTTTACACGTAGCAAAATGGATGCGGGAGGCCAAGATTTCCGTCGAGCCAGGCGAATCGAGCCGGGCAAACAGGTTCGTTTCCTCACCAACAGCTCCGTAAGACTCACAGCGAAGCAGTCGGGCGTTCGATCGCGCCGGACCCTTCGTCGTTACCGGCGAGAATAGGCGTTCGCCTGTTCGAGGACGTGTTATCAGAAGGATTCCGAGCCGCACGATGAGAAAACCGAAAGCGTATGACCTGGTTGTGATCGGCGGTGGACCGGCGGGGCTCAGTGCCGCCACCACTGCCGCCGCGCTTGGCAAGATTGTTGCTTTGGTGGATAGTCACCACGAGTTGGGCGGCGCAGGCGCTAACACAGGTACAGTCCCGAGCAAGACTCTCCGTGAGACAGCTGTAATGCTTTCAGGCATGAGATCTCGCGATCTCTACGGAGTGGATTTATCGCTTCGGCGAGAGGCCACTGTTGCTGACTTCCTCCGGCACGAACGGAACGTGAAGACCGGACTGAATGCGATGCTCTCTCGGCAGCTTGAGACCTCGAAGGTCGAAGTGTACTACGGAACGGCTGAATTCCTAGACGCCCATACCATAGCCGCGCGCGTGTGCAAAACGAAAATGGCGGCGCAAGACCTGTCATCGCCTGAGGAGATGTCGTTGCAGGGCGATTTCATTCTTATTGCAACAGGCTCCGGCCCGATCCATCCTACAATCTTTCCGTTCGGTAGCCCAGAGATCTACGATTCGGACACAATCCTTGATCTGGATCGTGTGCCCAAAACGCTCGGCGTCATCGGCGCAGGCGTAATCGGCACCGAGTATGCGTGTACGTTCGCCGCTCTGGGAAGTGAGGTCCACCTCATTGATGGAAGTGACGTACTCTTACCCATCCTGGACACCGAAGTCTCGCGGGCACTAACCGTTGCCACGGCCCGCAACGGAATCGTCTTTCACTGGAACGAACGGGCGCACATGTGCACTGTCAGCAAAGATGGGGTCATTTTGGAGTTATCCTCAGGCAAACGCTTGGCTTTTGACGCTGTGCTCGTTGCGACCGGGAGAAAAGGCAATACCGAGAAGCTGAACCTGCCTGTTGCCGGCATAACAGTCAGCCCGAGAGGGCTTATTACTGTGGACGAGCACTTGCGTACAGAGGCGCCCCATATCTATGCCGCGGGCGATGTCATCGGGTTCCCGGCACTGGCCTCCACCAGCATGGAACAGGGCCGCCGTGCCGCTCGACACGCGTTCGAACCCGCAAACTCCATCCCATGTTCCCCGCCTGTTGCCCGCAGGAATCTATACCATCCTGAGATCGGCATGGTCGGTGAAACAGAAGAGTCTCTTAAGCACCAAACAGTTGATTATGTCGTAGGGTGTGCATCGTACGATGACAACGCTCGTGGCAGAATCATCGGTGACTCCTCCGGCTTCTTGAAGCTGCTATTTCGACGCGAGGACATGAAGCTGCTAGGCGTACATGCGATCGGCGAGCAGGCCACTGAACTCGTCCATATCGGGTTGATTGCGATGCTAACGGGGTCGACAGCCGAACTGTTTGATGAGGCATGCTTCAACATCCCCACGCTCACCGACTTATACAAGTTTGCCACTGTTGATGCGATCGGTAGCGCTTTACGTTCTGCTAACGCCCTTCAATTGATGAGCGCATGAAAATGCATTGTTAGGGCCTCCACAGACTGGCTGCAATCAGACGCCCGGCGAATCGTTAGCCATGAGTTGAGCGACATTAGCCCAGTTGTTATTGGTCATTTCGCTATGGAATCGACGGGCTCCGTGTTGCCTTCCATCAATCCCAAACCGTGCTCCAGATCGTGAAAACAAGTCGCAGGATCTGTAACGAATTGCCAGGGCGGGAGGACATTTTTTCAAACAACGTATTCAGGCCTAACCTGATGGTTGGGACTACTACAGGTTCTCAGTGCACCAGGTGGCCCGTAGCTCACTTCACCAATTAGTGCTCGTCTGGTATTACGGCATGACCTGTCAATGTCAACATGGCGCGTAATAATGTGATTGTCATCGGCGCATCTGCCGGAGGCGTCGAAGTGCTGAAGACGCTTGTCTCCGGATTTCCGAACGACTTCCCAGCCGCCGTATTCGTCGTTCTACATATTCGGATCCGGCTGAAGCAGTCGATGCTATTTTGGAGCGGTTGAAGTGGGTGCGGAGGAAGTTGTTGTCTTTGCAGTTTTCGGCGCGCCGCCCTTCGTGGCCCAATCGGCCTCAGTGGCCGCATTCCCGACCGCGCCTTTCGCCACGTCCTGCGCGACATCTTTCTTCACGGCTTGATCTGCCTGCTTGGCCGCCAGATGGGTTCCGTCGCCGAGCTCGATGACTTTCACGCGCACAGGTTTTTTACCGAACTTCATACATTCGACGGTGCTCGGAAGATAGATGTCAAGTTTGCGGCCGACAATTTTTTCACCAGTGTCGGCAACAACGTACTCTCCTGAATACTTTCCGGCGCGCCGGATCTTAATTCGGGTGCCCATGGGCAAGATGGTTGGATCCGCGGCGACTACATGCCTGTGAGTATATTCTCCCGAAGCAGTTATGCCCGTCACCGAGTAAGCGGTCGCTATAAACCCGCCCTCAACTCTTTCAGGGTTTGCAACTCCCAGAAAGGCCACCGCCGATAGAAGAAACGTCGCAAACATATATGTGAGACCGCGGAGCGCGGCAGCCTGTTTCAACCCGCCCCGCGTTAACGAGTACCGGCTGAAACTACAGTGAAGACGGCAGTTCGCAAGGTTGAACATGGTAACCTCCCGGTTGTTGCGTTGGCTAAGAGAAGGGTCCCGATAACTGACTTAGCTCAGAAATCAGAAGAGTGGGCGGGAGTGCTCAGGCGTTAACTAGTATCGGTCAAGTTAACTGGCATGTCAAATGCCTGCCGGGTCATATAAACCCCGTCCTTAAATTTAAATAGTTAAGCCAACCTGGAGGATTTTGATGGACATTGCCTCAATATGAATACGACTCCAACGAGTGGTCTCTCTCTCCGGACTACACACAGAAGGATCTAGAGGTTGTGAACGATGGCGGTCTTTACGGCTCTGGTGCAAATTCGAGGTCAAGCTGGATTCGTCGTTCTTGCCCGTTCAATGGAGAGTGATTCAGGTAATGCAGCGATGGTAGCTTGCTAGATCTCCGGCATAGTCACCGTGGGTCCACCAAGTTTGCCGGTTTTGAACTGTTACTTGCTGATCTTGGCTGCAAGTTCGATTCCTCCGATGACGACTGCGGCGGTTAGGAAGCTTTTGATCCCCAACATGGGGCGAAGTCGTTGCTAAATTCGCCGGTGGTCCTGTTCGATCATGTTATTCAGATATTTGCTGGTCCTGATCTGCCTTGCAAACAGGCTTGGGCGGCCCGTATCGACGTTGCGCGAAGATTATTGACGATGATTCCTGGAAAACCTCCTGCTCACATCGGGCCAGAATTCCTTCAGAACGTTCGACGCCATATCGACGCCGATCTGCATGCCGAGTTTTGTCGCCGCATTGGTGGCGCTCCGGTTGTCCCGATAATACGCGTTTGAAATCGCGACTGCGGTCGAATTGCCAAGAATCTCCGAGTAATTGAACTGAGTCCGATCGGAATCGGTGTGGGTCCAGAAGATTTGACCTACGGAGTACCCCAGCCGAGACCATCTGCTCCCGATGCCACGCCGAAAATAGCGGGGATCCTGATGGAGGAGGGTCGGGTAAATTGCCTCGGACATGTAGTTGCCAATGACGAAGTCTCCGTAAGATGTACCAAAATAGCGGGCATGTCCCTTCGCACCTTGCCCGAACGAGGGATTAGCGTTGGTGAGCTGAGCGTCAACTGCGAACATCGCCGCAAGGATAACCGTACCTCGATCGAACGAGTCTTGACGGGCAATCTCGAACTTTTCCTTTGGTGAGAGAGGTTTGTAGTCTTTTAGACTGGGCGAGGTGCGATTGTTCGGAATGATGCCCAAAATACGCTTGTTCTCCAGAGGCAGCGGTGGAGGAACGACGTTGGCCGATTCAGTGAAAGTTTCTGAAGAAGCTTGCTGACAGAACGATAATGACGGGGAGTATGCCGAGGCGAAGAGGATGATGAGGAGCCAACGGGACCGGGCGAATGAACTCCCGTTGCATGTGATTTTGGGGATGGTGGTGTTCGTCACATAGCATCCTATATGCATTGGTTACAGCAAACACTCATCCAATCCAGACGAAGGATCTAAACACCCCAAAGCTCCAGTCACCGCGAGCCAGTGACCACATACGGTCAGCTAACCATATAGGGTCACCCGCTGCGTGCTCGCGGTTATGCTCCCTTACGGTAATAGAGAAATGATCTAGTAGTTGTCGGAGCAATCTGACAATCGTCGTTTTACTCAAACGGAGCAACGTGCGCTGCGCAGAGACCGGTTCAAGCGCTCGCGAAGATCATCGTCCCCGCGAAGGTCGCGCCGCTCCCGGCGCAGGCGGCGCTGCGCGCGCTCGACCCGGCGCGATGCTCGTCGTCGTCGGCCAGACCTTCCACAACCAGCTCGTCACGCCCGAGGCCGCCGCCACCGCGGCGAGCCCGGTCGCCGAGCCGAGCGCGAGCGTCAGCGACCAGCCGGCGCTCTCCCGCGCGCTGCTCGCGCCGCTCGCGAAGCGCACGCCGTTCCCGATCGAGCTCCCGACGCTGCTCGAGGCCTCCTCGCAGCCCGACACGCTCCCCGGCGACGTCCCGGTGCGCCTCTATTCGATCGACGGGTCGCACATGGCGATCCGCCTCGTCTACGTCACCGGGCCGGGAGAGTTCTGGGGGTCGAGGAGACCAACATGCCCGACCCGCCGGTGCTCGACGACCGCAGCTTCGCGCGCACGATCAAGGGGCGCCACTACTCGCTCTACTACAACGGCACCAAGCTGCACATGGTCGTGCTGCGCGACGGGCAGTCGAGCTACTGGGTCGTCAACTCGCTCCTGAACGCGCTCTCGAACCGGACGCACATGCTCGCGATCGCCGAGGGCCTCAACAGCCTCGGCGCCCTGGTAGTCGCAGCGACCATGGCTCGCATAGGAATCTTCGGCGCCGGCTGGGTCGGGCTCGTCACGGGAGCCTGCCTCGCCGACCTCGGCCACGAGAACCTCTCGATCCAATCCAAGACCAAGGACCTCGACCGGATCCAGAGCCTCATCGTGCTGATGGAAAAAACCAAGAAGGAAAAGGTCCTGGAAGCCGCGACGCTCGACCGCATATGCGCGCAGATCGATCAGGAGATTCTTTACGCCTTGGAGGCGATGGAACGAGCCCGCGAGCACCGCAGGCAGGTGCTCGAAAAGCGGCAACGGTCGCTGGAGAAGAAACGCGCGCGGCAGGATCCGGAACTGCCTTTTATAAATTCCGTACTGCTTCTGTTCCGCCCCCACTGCCCGAGCGCCTGGCTTGCGCACGCGGTAGCCTTCGTGTCGGCATTCATAGTGATTCTGGGGTGCGTGCTCGCCGCGGCTCGCTACAACGGCGAGTGGGGACAGTGGTTGTCCATGGCGGCCATCTCGCTGGTACTTTGTCTGCTGTCAAGAACGTGGGCGCTTTGGGAACGAAAGCAATGGAAAACCGCGCGCGCAACGGGGATTCCCATCCGCACAATTTTCTTTCGCCCGCGAAACGTTCGCACCGTGCTCGCGCTTCTCTTCGCGTACTGGTGGTTGTTGCTGGTAGTGGTTTCCGCGCTCGCCTGCGTAACGGGCGCGCCGGAGTTCTACATCGTCCTGGTACCTTCCTTGCTCTTCTTCTGGCTTTCGCGCAAATGGGTCCTGTATGAGCGGCGTCGCTGGGATCAAAAGCATCCGCTTGCGAAACCGGAAAGCGCACCGCGCATGGCGGGGATGGACAAAGCGGAGCAAGCCGCCCTGCCTGCCGCCTCCGCATAGTTCGCGCGGGGTGGTGGGTGCACGGCCTCCGCAACGGCAATACTTGCGCGGACCCCGAGCACCCGAATCATTGAATGCGCGGCGCCCAGGGGTCGGCGACTGCCGCGGATGGCTCCGTGCGCCGCAGCACCGCGCGGGCGCGATACATCCGGGTCAGCAATGCCAGGTAGTCCCGCGCCACCGCCAGGGTCAGCTTGCTTTGTCCTGATTGCCGTTGTCCAAAACGAAGCGGAATCTCCTCCACGCCGGCAATGCGGCCGCAAACGAGAATCTCGAGCAGCAGCTTGAAGCCCGTGGTCTGGAAAAGGATGTTTTCCACCGATTGGCGACGGACCATGAAGAATCCTGACAAGGGATCGAGGACGCGCGGGGACATGGGCGGCAGCGGGCGGGCGGCCAGGATGGCAGCCAGCGACATCAGGCGCCGGACGGGGTTTGCGGCGCGCCGCGCGCCTTTCGCGTAGCGGCTGGCGATGGCCACATCGCAGCCGCGCCCGACGGCCGCAAACAACTCCGGCAGCACTTCGGGCGGATGCTGGCCATCGGCGTCCATTGCGCCCAGGATGGTTGCGTCGGTGTGCCGCCATCCGTGGAGGATGGCTCCGGCGAGCCCGCGATGTCCCCGGCGCACCACGAGGCGCACGCGGGCGTCCCGGCGGGCGATGGCGGCGACAATCTCCTCCGTGCCGTCGCGGCTGTCGTCATCCACAACAATGACTTCCCATGGAGTGGGAACGCGCCGCAGGGCCCGGCGCACCCGTTCCAGCAGCGGGCCGAGGTTCGGGGCTTCGCGCAGCGCAGGGATCACGAGGGCCAGCTTGGCACCCGATCGCGAGCGATTGGCGGGCGCTTGCGCCGGCTTGTACGATGGTACCGTCATCGCGGACGCAAGATTGAGCTTCGAGCCATTCACTTCCATCGTGGACCGCGCTCCCCGCCGGTTGGTCGACTCCCTACTTATTTTGCCCCTTACGGTGGCCGCGATCGCCGTGATGGGCTATCATCCCGGCCTGGAAGACGACGGAATCTATCTTTCCGCCGTGAAGGCAGGCCTGAACCCCGCGCTTTACCCACACGATGCGGACTTCGTGAGGCTCCAGGTACAGGCTACTTTGTTTGACGAATTCGTTTCCGGATTCGTCCGGCTGACGCACCTGCCGGTGGCGTGGACGGAGCTTCTGGGGCAATTTCTGGCGCTGTACACGATTCTGTGGGCCGGGTATCGGATCGCGCAAAGGCTGTTTGCGGAGCGGCAGGCGCAGTGGGCCGGAGTGGCGCTGCTGGCCGCCATGTTTACTCTGCCGGTGGCGGGAACGGCGCTCAACCTGGCCGATCAGCATCTGCATCCGCGCACGCTGGCGACGGCCCTTATTCTGACGGCGATCGACCGCGTCCTGGCCAGGCGGATTGGGCAGGCGGTCGTGTTTCTGCTGATCGCGATGCTCATGCATCCCATCATGGCGGCGTTGGGGATCTCGTTCTGCTTCTTCCTGGCGGTTGCTTTAACGGATTCGATGTATGCCCGGTTGACGCGGCCAACGCGAGCTCTGCAGGCAGGCGTGCCGCTGGGCTGGATCTTCGAGCCTCCAACCCCGGAGTGGCGGCGCGCGCTCGGTACACGCACGTATTACTTCCTTTACCAGTGGAGGTGGTACGAGTGGCTGGGAGCGATTGGTCCGCCGGTGCTGTTCTGGATATTGTGGCAGTGGGCGGATCGAATGGAGAGGCGTCCCTCAGGGGCTAATGCCTTCGTTGAGGATGAGGCCGCAATAGCACGACTAAAGTCGCGCCTGGTTGCAAACCATGGCAGGCAGATTGTCTTTCCGCAGGCTCCGACGCCGGGGCCTGTGAACCAGCTGGGGCGGTTTTGTTTCGCCGTTCTTCTCTATGGGGTGTTTCAGCAGGCGGTGGCGATGATCCTGCTGGCGGCGCCGGGGATGGTGCGAGTCACCCCGCTGCAGCCGATGCGCTATCTACACCTCGTCTATGTGTTCCTGGTGCTGATTGCGGGGGGCCTGCTGGGCAGGCATGTTCTCAAGCGCAGGATCTGGCGGTGGGCCGCGTTGTTCATCGCGGCCGGCGGTGGGATGTTCGTGTCCCAGCGGCTGCTGTTACCTGCCAGTGCGCACCTGGAGCTTCCGGGGCGCGCCCCGGGCAATCCGTGGCTGGAGGCCTTCGCATGGATCCGGCAGAACACTCCGGCGGACGCCTACTTTGCGCTCGATCCTGATTACCTGGCTGCGTCCGACGAGGACTACCACAGCTTTCGGGCGCTGGCCGAGCGCAGCCAGCTGGCCGATGGGATCAAGGACGCTGCGGTGGTGACCCAGGTTCCGGAACTGGGGCCCCGATGGTCCAGGGAAGTGGACGCCCAGGCGGGCTGGAATGGCTTTGGGAGCGGGGATTTCGAGCGGCTCAAAGCGCGTTTTGGGGTGGATTGGGTCCTGGTATCGAATCCGGCGGCGAGCCGTCTAACCTGTGAATGGCACAATGACAGGCTGTCGGTATGCCGGATCACCGCGGACAGGGATGCTCCCCGGCGTTGATCTGCCGCAAATTGCCCGTATTTAGTTATTGGGGAGGGCACCGGGTGCAGAGTATGATAAACAGGACCCAAGAGAATTCCCCACCAGGATTTGGTCTTTAAGGAAATGATCAACGACAAGAAAGTTGTGGCTGTACTGCCTGCGTATAACGCGGCCAAGACGCTGCAACAAACCGTCGAGGAGATCCCGGCATCGGTCGACACCTGCATCCTGGTGGACGATCACAGCTCGGACGAAACCGCGGCGCTGGCCAAGCGGCTGGGGCTGCAGGTGTACGTTCACGAGCGCAACCGCGGGTACGGCGGAAACCAGAAGACGTGCTATGCGGCGGCACTCCAGGCCGGGGCCGACATCGTGGTGATGCTGCACCCGGACTACCAGTATTGTCCCCGCCTTGTGCAGCCCATGGCGAGCATGATCGCTTCCGGCGTGTACGACATTGTGCTCGGCTCCCGCATTTTAGGCGGCGGGGCCCTTCGTGGGGGCATGCCCCGGCACAAGTACATTGCCAACCGGGCGCTCACCTTCATCCAGAACCTGGCCCTGGGAGCCAAGCTTTCCGAGTATCACACCGGCTTCCGCGCCTACAGCCGGGAGCTGTTGTTATCGCTTCCGCTGGAAGCCAATTCCGAAGACTTCGTGTTCGATAACCAGCTTCTGGCGCAGTGTATCTATCTCGGCGCCCGCATCGGCGAGGTTTCCTGCCCGACGCGCTATTTCCCCGAGGCATCCTCGATCAATTTCCGGCGCAGCACCGTCTACGGGTTTGGGGTTTTGAAAACCACCGCCGACTGCGTGGCGGCGCGCCTGGGTCTCTACCGCAAGCCGATCTTCGACTTCCCCCCCTTGCAGTTGAAGCCACAAAGTGTCAGCATGCCCACGACCTTTGAGGAGGTTCGATGACGGAACCCCAGGGTCGACCGCCCCAACAACCGGGAACCGGCGTTGGGGATGAGGGTGGACGTTTACCCATCCTGCGCCTGGCGGGGCTCACGGCGGCGGCACTGCTGGTTCACGGTTATCACCTGGGAGTGGAAGACGCCGAAATCTACATTCCCACCGCCAAGAAGCTTCTTCATCCGGCGCTGTACCCCTACGCGGAAGAGTTTTTCCTGTCGCACGGGCACCTGTCGCTGTTCGGACCGATCCTGGCCTGGACTTCGCGGCTCACGCACCTGCCCATCGACTGGTCGATCTTCGGGTGGTACCTGCTTACGCTATTCGCCACGCTGGCCTCCTGCTGGCTGCTGCTGAGGGCGTGTTTTACGTCGCCGCGGGCGCGCTGGACTGGAGTGCTGGTGGTGACTGCGGTACTGGCCATGCCGGCCACCAACACCGGCCTGCTGCTGATTGATCCTTATATGACCGCGCGGTCGTTTTCGACGCCGCTGACGGTATTCGCGCTGGCTGCCCTTCTGGAGCGCAAGTATGCGCGCGCCACCGTGGCGGCGCTGCTTACAGCGGCATTCCATCCCCAGATGGTCGCTTACCTGATCTTCCTCGCGGTTGTGCTGGCGGTCGCGGAACGGAACCGGGAACGGGTTCGGGAACGGGTGCCGGTGATGGCTTCGGCGGCGGGGCTGCTGCCCACCGGGTTTTATCTCGCTCCGGCCAGCGGTCCTTACCGGGAAGCGCTTTATTCGCGCGACTACTTCTTTCTGTACAACTGGAGCTGGTACCACTGGGTGGGAATGCTGGCGCCGCTGGCGATCCTGGCGTGGTTCTGGAGACGCAACCTGCGGGGAACGAGGCCGGCGTTCTCTTACCTGAGCTTTGCGATGCTTCCGTTCGGGATATTGTCCATCGCCGCGGCGGCGTTTCTGGCCAGTTCGCCGTCGCTCGATATGTTCGCCCGTTTGCAGCCTCTGCGCACCTTCCATCTGATTACGCTGGTGCTGGTCCTGCTGCTGAGCGGCGTGATCGGCGAGTACCTGGCTAAAGGCCGTCCATGGGTTCCGGCGGCGCTGGCCGTGCCGCTTGCGCTGGGGATGTTTTATGTTGCCCGCCAGACCTATCCCAACAGTCCCCAGGTCGAGGTTCCATCCCAGGCCAGTTCCAATGGCTGGGTGAGCACGCTGCTGTGGGTGCGCAACCACACACCCCAGGATGCGGTGTTTGCCGTGGATTCGCGCTACTTCATGGATCCGGAGGCGGACGTGCATGGATTTCGCGCGGTGGCGGAGCGCTCCGCGCTGGCCGATTACTTCAAGGATGGCGGGGTGGTTTCGCTGTTTCCCAGCCTGGCCGACGAGTGGAAGCAGATGAGCAACGCCACCTACGGCCTGAACCATTTTCAAGCGGACGACTTCCGGCGCCTCAAGGCGGAATATCCCGCGATCTCCTGGACGGTCGTTCATGGCACGGCGCCCGCCGGAATGGAGTGCCCGCGTCAGCAGGGCGGCTACGCAGTGTGCCGAATGCCGTAAAGGCAGGGATTAGAGATTAGGGGCACAACGAAGACCTGCCTCCACAATTTTCCCCGTTTAGGCATCTGTTTCTTTTCTAAATCCCCACTCCCAATCCCCTGTTCCCTGCTTCGCAGTTCCCTGCTTCTTTGTCCCTGCCGCTGAGTTTGCGAAAATAGAAAATAATGTCCTTCTTCACCGGCACGGGGGCCGGAGAATGCTCACTTTCGCGCAGCGGCTGATCCTTGGATGTGTCCTGCTCGCCGGCCTCACCATCGGTCTGGCGGCAATCACCCATCGTGCCCTGGCCGCTTCAGGACAGTCCTCGCTGGCCACGGCTTTCATCGTGGCGGCAGTTCTGATGGCTACGGCGACCATCGCGGCCGTCCTGATACCGGTGCAATCGCTGGCGCGCGATGCCCGCAAGATTGCCCAGGGAAATCTGGAGCACCGGGTGGAGTGGAGCAGCCGGGACAGCTTTGGGGCGATCGCCGCGGAACTGAACCGGATGGCCGTGCGCCTGCGCGAGTTGCGGGAATCGGAGGCGGGGCGGCGGCAGATGGAGTTCCAGCTGTCCGACGCGGTGCTGCAATCCATCTTCGAGCCGGTGATCGTGACCGACGGCAGAGGGCACCTGCTGAAAGTGAATCCGGCGGCGGTGGAATTGCTGGGCGAGGCGGCCCAGGATCGCATGGCGCTGGCCAGTACGCCCGGCGGCGACAAGATCCTGAGCGCCATCCGCGACGCCATTGCCATGCAGAAGCCGGTGGCTGCCGAGGGCGAGGCGGCGGTGCTGCCCATGCGCATCGGCAAACAGGCGCGCAACTTCCGCCTGCGGACCACGCCCATGCGCGATTCCGAGGGTCACCTGCTCGGCACTGTCACCGTGCTCGAAGACGTAACCAGCCTCCAGGAAGTGGATCGATTCAAGACTCGGTTCCTGGGGGTGGCAAGCCGCAAGCTGCGCGACCCGCTAACCCAACTGCGACGGGGTCTGTACGCCATCTCCCAGGGCTTCGGCGGAGACCTGACCCCGCTGCAAGCCGAGTTAGTGAACGCCGCCAGCCAGGAATCGCAAAAACTCGATGACCTGATGGCCGACCTGATCGAAGTGGCCGAGATCGACGTGGGCAAGCGCGACTTCAACCTGGAAAGCCTGCAGCCGCTGCCCATGTTGCGCGAGGCGCGCGACCGCTACTGCGATCAGGCGGCGGAAAAGCGCATCAGCATCGAGATCAGTGCCTACGCGGATCTTTCGCATGTGCGCGCCGACCGGCGGGCGCTGCGCTCCATTCTCGATAACCTGCTGTCGAATTCGATCCGCTTCACGCCCGAGGGAGGCGAAATTCTGCTGGCCGCGGAGGAGATGAAGGAGTTCGTGCAATTCACGGTTCGCGACAGCGGACGAGGCATCGAAGCCGAGCGCCTGAAAACCATCTTCGACCGGTTCGGCTCCGCTTCAGAGAAAGGCACAGGCCTGGGGCTGGCGCTGGTGCGGCGGCTGGTGGAGTCGCTGGGTGGACAGATTGCCGTGGAAAGCCGTCTCGGCCATGGGGCCGCGTTCAAGTTCACCCTGCCTGTGGCGGCGGTGGAGGCGGGGAAGCATCCGGTCGAGGTGGGCTGAGCGATGGCCGAGATCAAGCTGGAACACAAGCCGGAACCGGGCAAGCTGCGCATCTATATCGGCGCGGCGCCGGGCGTGGGCAAGACCTACATGATGCTCAACGATGCCCACAACATGAAGCATCAGCAGGGCATCGACATGGTGATCGGCCTGGTGGAACCGCACGGCCGCGAGGAAACCAAGGCTCGCATTCGCGACCTGGAGATCGTTCCCCTGCGTGTGATTCCCTACCGCGGCGTCGAGTTGAAAGAAATGGATCTGGACGCGATCCTCGCGCGGCATCCGCACACCGCGGTGGTGGACGAACTGGCCCACACCAATGTTCCCGGAAGCAGGAATCGCAAGCGCTACGAGGACGTGCTGGAGCTGCTGGAAGCCGGCATCAACGTGATGACCGCGGTGAACATCCAGCACCTGGAAACGCTGAATGATGCGGTGAACCGCTCGGCCAATACTTTGATTCGGGAAACGGTCCCCGATAACTTCCTGAAGCGCGCCGACGAAGTGGTCAACGTGGACGTCACCGTAAACGAGCTGCGCAGCCGGCTGCGGCAGGGCAAGATCTATGCCCCGGAAAAAGTGGAGCAGTCGCTGGCCAATTTTTTCCGCATCGGAAACCTGAATCTTCTGCGCGAGCTGGCGCTGCGCACCACGGCCGAGCAGGTGAGCAGCCGGGAATCCGCCTACCGCCGCACCCAGGGGCTGGAACAGGCGTCGACGCCGGAGAAGGTGATGGTCTGCCTGAGCACGCGGCCGGGCACGGAACGCCTGCTGCGCGTGGGCGCGCGCATGGCCGGGCGGCTGAACAGCAACTGGTACGCGGTGTACGTGACCCGCCCCGAGGACGACAAGGGACATGGCGACCCGGAAGCCTGGCACCGGCTGGAAGAATATCAGCGCATGGCGCGAGATCTTGGGGCGCAGGTGGTGAACCTGGTGGATAAGAACGTATCCGACGCGCTGATCCGCTTCGCGCAGCAGGAGGCCATTTCGCACGTGGTGTTCGGCCAGCCGGCGCGGTCGCGGTGGGAGATCCTGCTGCGCGGCTCGGTGCTGAATCGGTTTCTGTCGGAAGTGCGCGATGTGACGGTACAGGTGGTGCCAATGCAGAAGCCGACGCGGCGGGCGGGGTGAGGACAGGGGTCAGGGATCAGGGGTCAGGGATCAGGGATCAGGGGTCAGGGATCAGGGGTCAGGGGTCAGGTCAGTTGTCAGTTGTCAGTTCTCGGTTGTCAGTGGGCAGGGGTCAGAAGAAGCGGAGTGAGCCAGGGCCGAGAGCCGCGATGAGGGGACTCGCAGGTGAGTCCTGACCACTGAACACTGAACACTGACCACTGCTTTTTCAGTGTCCCGGCATCATTCCCCACAGCATCACCAGGGTCATCCCGATGACGATCACGCTGGTGGCCCAGGCGATCACGTTCCAGAGGCGCGAGTTCTTGTGCTCGCCCATCAGGTCGGCGCGGTTGATCAGCACCAGCATGAGGATGATGATCACCGGGAGGAGAACTCCGTTCAGCACCTGTGACAGGATGGCGAAGTTGATCAACTGGGCGTCGGGCAGCAGCAGGACGGTGAGACCGCCGCAGACGATGAGCAGTGTGTAGAGCCAATAGAAGACGGGCGCTTCCCGAAAGCTCTTGTCTACCCCCGACTCGAGGCCGAGCCCCTCGCAGACCGTGTAGGAGGTAGAGAGGGGCAGGATGGACGCCGCGAAGAGCGAGGCGTTAAAGAGGCCGAAGGCAAAAAGTATGAAGGCGTAATCGCCGGCCAGGGGGCGCATGGCTTCGGCGGCGTCGGCGGCCACCTGGATTGCGCCCATGCCGTGGACGAACAGTGTGGCCGCGCAAGCCACGATGATGAACCAGGCCACCACGTCAGTGAAAATGCTGCCCACTATCACGTCGAGGCGCGAGGCCGGGTAGTCCTTGACGGAGATGCCCTTCTCCACGATGGAGGATTGCAGGTAGAACTGCATCCACGGAGCGATGGTAGTGCCCACAACACCGATGGCCGTATAAATGTAAGCCTTGTCCTGCCAAACCGAGCGGGCCGGCCATTTGACGGTGGCCAGGAGGGCGTCGTGCCAGCTGGGCTGCGAAAGCACGCCCGCGAAAATGTAAGCGATGTATACGCTCGAGGCGACGAGAAAGATCTTTTCCGTGCTCTTGTAACTGCCCTTGACCACCATGAACCAGACCAGGGCCGCGCACAGAGGGACGGAGATGAACTTGGTGACGTGGAACAGGTGGAGCGAGCCCGCGATGCCGATGAATTCGGTGACGACGTTGGTGTAGTTGACCACCACCAGAAGCAGCATGAGGATGACGGTGAGACGCAGACCGAATTCTTCGCGGATGAGGTCGCTGAGGCCCTTGCCGGTGACCACGCCCATGCGGGCACACATCTCCTGCACAACGATCAGGGCGATGGTGATGGGGATGATGGTCCACAGGAGGGTATAACCGTACTGCGCGCCTGCCTGGGAGTAGGTGAGGATGCCGCCGGAATCGTTATCGACGTTGGCGGTAATAAACCCCGGCCCGAGCACGGCGAGAAACAGCAGTATTCGGGTTCGCCAACGCCTGAGCATGACTGGATTTCCTGCGGGGGATCATTCGATTGCCTTTTCGACCATAACAGGAGAGGCGGGGGAAACGCGAGACCAGGGGTGAGGGGTTAGGGGTTAAGGATCAGGGGTTAGAGCTGTTGCATGGATGTCCGTGTTGGGAAGAAATGCTTCCCTCAAGGGTTAAAGTCCGCGTCGATTAGGTGGCGTTTGCGGCACGGATGAATCCGTGCCCTTTCAAAAACGGTTTGCGGGGCCGGACAAAAGTCGTGGCCTTGTTACAAGACTATTTATGCGATCCGTTATGAGGACAGGGGGCCAGGGGCTGACTGCCTGGAGCGTGCGCCGCGCCAGTAGAGGACGAGGCCCAGAAGGATGGAGGCCAATGTTCCCCCTACCAGCTTGAGCTCGAAGATGACCTTGCTGGCGGCGTCGCCCGGAGGGAACAGGGAAAAGATGATGCCAATCAGGATCACGACGAAGCCGAGGATCCCGCAGATCCATACGCCGGGCATGCCGCCGGGAACGAGCACCGCGTGCTCATTGGTCTTGCGGTCTTTGCGGTAGGCGAGCTTGACGACCGCTGCGAACATGTAGAGGAACGGAATGAAGTAGAGGATGATGGCCGCGTCGACAACCAGCTGGTAGGCTTCGATGGCGGTGGAGGACTTGATCTGGCTGAGGAGGAGGATGATTCCCGACAGCGTGGCCTGGACGAGGATCGAGACCCAGGGCGTTTTCCAGCGGGGATGGATTTTGCCGAAGGCGGCGGGGAGATAGCGATCGATGCCGACCACGAAGGGAACGCGCGCAATGCCGGCCACGGTGCTGCCGACGCCTCCGGCGTTGCCCACGGTGACGAGCAGGGCCGCAACGATGCCGAGAAAGCCGGCGCCGAGGGCGATCGAACCGATGGTCATGGCGTGAAAGACTCCGCTTTGCGGATCGATGTCGCGGGCCGGCAGCAGCCCGAGGATGGCGAAGGTGCCGGCGATATACATCAAGGCGATCATCGCGCCGGCGCCAAAGACGGCGCGGGGCAGCGTGCGGCGCGGGTTGCGCACTTCCTCGCTCATGGCGGAGACCAGTTCGAGCCCGGTGAACGCGAAGGCGATCTGCGACCAGAAATTGATGGTGTCCAGGTTCCAGGCGGGCATCATGTTGTGCCAGGTGAAGTGGGTGGCAGAGCCGTGGCGGAAGGCGACCAGCGCGCCGATGCCCACCAGCATCATGAGAGGAACATAGGTCCCCACGCCGCCGGCGTTCTGCAGCCATTTGCCGATATTGAGGCCGATGATGTTCAGCAAGACCGCGACGAACAGCAAGACCAGCGAGACGGTGACCTGAAAGGACTGGTTCTGGGCAAGGGCCACGCCGTTTTCGCCGATGATGTAGGCCGACATGGAGGCGCTGGCCAGCAGCAGGCCGGGAAAATAGAAAACGGTATAGATCCAGTAGGTCCATCCGGCGATGAATCCGTGGAAGGGGCCGAAGGCTTCGCGGGCCCAGACGTAGAGGCCGCCTTCCTCAGGGAAGCGCGAGGAAAGCTCGTTGATGACGAAGGCGCCGGGAACGAAGAAAAACAACGCGGCGATGATCCAGAGACTGATCGAGGAGGTTCCATTGTGTCCGGCGGCGGCGATCCAGCGCGGGCCGAGAACGGTGGCGATGTTGAACAACAGCACATCCCAGAAGCCCATGGCCTTGCGCAGTAGCGACTTGGAATCGGATGGCGAGGACGCGGAAGTGGTCATGGAACTCGGGATCGATCCTTGGTTGTTTGGGGAATGATACAGGACGGGACGGAGCACTGGACGGGCCGAAACCGAAATGCCGAACACCGGAGTAGCCATCCCATCCCAGGTTCAAGAATCGAGACCTGGGGCACCTGATTTCAGAAGTTGATCGACAGGCATGAAGCCGTTAGTCTTTGTGCGAGGAAATCATCCAGGTGGACAAGGCATTGAATCGAGCGGAATACGCGGGGCCGTCCCTGTCGCTGCGCGGGTTGCGCAAGACCTTTGGCGAGGTGGTGGCGGTGGACCATCTCGATCTCGAGGTCACGCGCGGCGAGTGTTTTGGATTGCTGGGTCCGAACGGGGCGGGCAAGACCACCACCATCGAGATCTGCGAAGGACTGACGGATCCCGATGCGGGGTCGGTGAGCCTTCTGGGCCTGGACTGGAAGTCGGCGGCCAAAAAGCTGCGCCACCGCATCGGCATCCAACTGCAGGAAACGCAGTTTCCCGAGAAGTTGACGGTGGAGGAGACGCTGCGCCTGTTTCGCAGCTTTTTTCACCACGGCATGTCGGTGGACGACGTGATCCGGATTGCGCAGCTCGAAGAAAAGCGCGCAGCGCGAGTGGGCGTCCTGTCAGGGGGGCAGAAACAGCGGCTGGCGATGGCCTGCGCGCTGGTGGGCGACCCGGAGCTTCTGTTTCTGGACGAGCCGACGACGGGGCTCGATCCGCAGGCGCGGCGCCACCTGTGGGACCTGGTGGACGACCTGAAGCGCGCCGGCCGCACCATCATCCTGACTACGCATTACATGGACGAGGCGCAGCGCCTGTGCGACCGCGTGGCCATCATGGATCGCGGGCGGATCATCGCGCTGGGAACGCCGCAGCAGCTGATCGCGTCGGTGGGCGGGGACCACATTGTAGAGTTCGCGGTGACGTACGCCGATGCACGACGCGGGGAACTGGACGTGGCGCCGCTGAGGGAGATCCCGGGCGTTCAGTCCCATCGCGTGGATGCCGGGCTCCATCAATTCTCGGTGAAGGATTTGCACACCACGGTGCCGCGGATCTTTTCGGCGCTGTCGGAAATGGGGCTGTACCTGAGCGAGTTTCGCACCCATTCGGCGACGCTGGAAGACGTGTTTGTAGGCTTGACGGGGAGGAACCTGCGCGATGAGTAGACTCGACGAGAGTTCGCTGTATCAGTTGACTTCGACGCGCTTCCGGTTGTTCCTGCGCGAGCCGGAGGCGATTTTCTGGGTGTTCATCTTTCCCATCTTGCTGGCGGTCGGGCTGGGGATCGCGTTTCGCAACCGGCCCGCGGACGTGTTGCCGGTAGGCGCAACCACGGCGGAGTTGACCCAGGCGCTGGCGGCGGACAAGGGCCTGCACGCAACGACGATGGACGAAGCCGCCGGCACGCACGAGCTTGCCGTGGGAACGATCGACCTGCTGGCGATCCAGCGGCCGGACGGGGTAGCGTACAAGTACGACAGCACCAATCCCGACGGGCGCGCGGCCAGGCTCTTGGCGGATCGCGATCTGCAGATGGCGGCGGGCCGGCGCGATCCCGTGGTTTCGCAGGATGAACTGGTGCACGAAACCGGCGCGCGCTACATCGACTTTGTGGTGCCGGGACTGCTGGGAATGAACCTGATGGGCTCGGCGATCTGGGGCATGGGGTTCTCCATCGTGGAAGCGCGGCAGAAGAAGCTGCTGAAGCGAATGGTGGCTTCGCCCATGCCGCGATGGCAGTACATGGCGTCGTTCATCCTGTCGCGGCTCGTCATGCTGGTCATTGAAGTGGTGGTGTTCGTGGGATTCTCGCGGCTGGCTTTCGGCGTGCCGATCCGCGGGTCGCTGGTGGACCTTGGGATCCTCTGCCTGATCACGTCGCTGGCGTTTTCGGCGCTGGGACTGCTGATTGCCTCGCGGGCGAAAACCATGGAGGCCGCATCGGGACTGATGAATCTGGTGATGCTGCCTATGTGGATCCTGTCGGGGGTGTTCTTTTCGGCCACACGATTCCCGGCCGTGATTCAGCCCCTGGTGCGTGCTCTTCCGCTCACCGCGGCCATCGACGCACTGCGCAGCAACATGCTGCAGGGAGTGGGGCTGAACCACCTGATGATGCCGGTTTTGATTCTGCTGGCGTGGCTTGCGGTGCCGTTCGCCGTGACGATGAAGATTTTTCGCTGGCGGTAGAGGGGGCCGGAGCGGGCGCGAATCCGCAGCATCTGACGGTCAGCAAGTCAGCCGCAGTTCGACCCGGTCAGTGGATGGTGGTCAAACTTTACAAGACTTTACGGGTTTTTTGCTGGGGAGCAAGTTCATTCTTGACTCGCCAGTCCTAGCATCCGGGCGGGATTGGATCA
Source organism: uncultured Acidobacteriota bacterium (assembly GCA_963706455.1). Classification (GTDB taxonomy): domain Bacteria; phylum Acidobacteriota; class Terriglobia; order Terriglobales; family Acidobacteriaceae; genus Telmatobacter. The sequence continues at coordinate 20,498 of CAVPNO010000085.1, forward strand.
GCCTTGGCCGCTGCGCTTGCGCAAATCGCGCGCCCGGGTCGAACTGGAGGTCCCCATGCGATTTTCCCCCGCGCTCCGGTTGTTGCCCGTCGTGCTTGCAGTCACGAGCGGGTTCGCCCAAACCCCAACGCTTCAGCAACTGGTCGCGTTCCAATGCAACACGTCGGGCTGTGCCGACGGCAAGGAGCCCGACGCGCTGATCCTCGCTTCGGACGGCAATCTGTACGGCGTCGCGGAGTACAGCACCACTCCCACGGGTGTGGCCGGCGGCGGCACGATTTTCAAGATGACCCCGGCGGGCCAGATCACCCTGCTCTACAACTTTCCTGAAAACCAGAACACGGGTTTCTTTCCCAATGGCTACGCTCCGGTGGCGATCGCCGAGGGCAGCGACGGAATGCTCTACGGCGCTGCTTCCAGCGGAGGCCCCACCTCGGCCAGTGCCGGGACCCTGTGGCGCATCAACAAGAACGGCACTGGCTTCACGGTTCTGGTGCAGTACTGCACGACGTGCTCCAGCGGGGGCTTTCCGAACTCGATCGTAGCCGGGAGCGACGGCAACCTCTACGGCACGACCGGATATGGCGGGAACTGGCCAGGAAACGGATGTGAGGACCTGGGCTGCGGCGTGGTCTTCAAGCTGACCACTGCCGGGGTCTACACGGTGCTGCATGCCTTCAACGGGAATGGAGGCGATACTTCGGAACCGGTAGGTGTTATCCAGGCCTCTGACGGCAATCTCTACGGCGCGACGGCGGGAAACCTGAGCGAAGGATCCATCTTCAAAGTGACACCGTCGGGACAGTTCTCGACGCTGCACTTTTTTGGCAGCGGGACGTATGGTCTTTCCGGAATCACGCAGGCGTCCGACGGGATGCTGTACGGCTTTTCGCACGTGGTCAGTGCTCCCACTGTGGAGCTATACAACATCACCACCGGCGGATCGTTTCAGAATCTCGCGCAGATCACGCAACCGCTGTACAAGCAGTTTGGCCTGGCGCAGCCGATTCAGGCCTCCGACGGCAACCTGTGGACCGCGGCCGCGGAGGGGGGCTCCGGGAACTGGGGGAGAGTCCTGGCGGTGTCCACGAAGGGCAAGGTCGAGCAAAGCCTCAGCTTCACGAATACGAACGGCAGCTTCGCCACCGGGCGGCTGGTTCAACTGGCCAACGGCACACTCTACGGAACCACGATCAAAGGCGGAACGCTCTCGAATGGAAGCCTGGCTTCCGGCGTCATCTACACGGTCACGGGCCTTCCCGCGCGATGATCGGCTTAGGCGTCGAAATTCATGCTGACGGCGCCCGGGAGCGGAGGGCCTTTACAAGAATTTACCCCGCGCGGCGCTGCTTAGGTTCATAGTGAATGGCGGGGCGGGCATCTGCCTGGCAACTCCAAGGGCGGGCTGCTACCTATATATTGCGCCGTGCCGGACATCGAGGCTTGCCCCCGCTTTCGCCGCCTTTCCGGCGAGAGGAGATGCGGGTCCGGCCTGCACTCGCATACTGCAGGCCGGATCTGCGTTGTTTTTTTTTGCGCGGGCGATCATGGGCGTTCTATGTCATGATCCCGCGATTGGCCTTGGTTCTCTCGTTCAGTTCGCCAATCTTTTTACTGCGGTTTCCAGCGCGGCATCCGTGCCGTGCGCCAGGTCGTCGGCGGTCGGGCAAATTTCCATGTCTGGCTTGATGCCGACGCCTTCAAAGCGCGACCCGTCAGGAAAGATCTCGCGTTTTGCTCCGATGAAAAGCATCAAGCCCTGGCCGAGGTCGAGCATAAAGGGCTGACCGGAACTGCCTCCGGTGGTTTGGCCGATCACGACGGCGCGGTGATTGTCCTTGAAGGGCATCACGAAATCCTCGCACGCGGAAAAGCAGCCGGGATCGACCAGGATCGCGAGCTTGCCGGGGAAATTGTCTTTGGGCGGCTGCGCCGTGTTTGCCGGCCACACGATGTCGGAATGATCGAACAGGCCGAGGTCCCCGTGGCCCTGGGTGGCGCGAAAGCGGAGGAACGGGACCTGGAGCGGGGCCGCTTCCGTCCACCAGCGGTAGGGCTGGTTCATCAGGTAGGCGGTGAGATCGCTGGGAGTGGACCCTCCACCATTGTCGCGGACATCGATAATCAACAGCTTCGCGTCGTGATACTGCCGCGCTAATTCGAGTGCGCGCTTTTCGAAGTCCGCGCCCATGAAGGAAGGGATGCGAATATAGGCCACCCTGCCTGCGTCGATCCAGCGCCCTTGGGTTGCCATCTTCGGGGGAGCAACCCCGCGCCGATCAATGGCCGCCTTTCTTCCATCCTGCAAAGTGAGCGTGAACTGCTCGGGGAACAACTGCGCGTAGGGCGTGAACAGGGGCGTGATTCCGAACAACAAATAACGCGCGCCGGGCTCGGTGGATGCGGCGACGAGCTTGAGGCGATCGCGGACAAATTCCTTGAATGGCTTTCCGTCGATGGTCTCGATCGCGTCGCCCGGCTTGAGACCCGCAACGCGACTTTCGGTGACGATCCATCGGCCATCGATCAGCCGCGCGTGAAAAGGCAGCGCGTCGCGCTGCGCCTGGGGCAAGTCGATCAAGATCGTGTGCGCGTTGTGAAACGAGGCGAGGAATTCCATGCTGGCACGGGAGAACGCGGCGCGATCTTCTGCTGCGATTGCGTTCTTCACATAGGCGCGCCAGGCGGCATCGGGGTCGAAGTCCGGAACATTCTGCCAGAAGGCAAAATTGGCAAGCGCAGCCTCATAGACGCGTCCGGCGAGATAGACGCGCTCATCCAGAGGCATGGGAGCACTGGGCGGATCGGCGGCACGCGCAGCCACGCTCGTCAATGCGGCGATGATCGAAAGTAAACAGAGGATCCCGGTTCTGGTTTTCATGGCGATTGTCCCCTGCCTAAGCGTACGCGCGAGTGATTCGCGGGGATGCGGCTATCACGCGGAGCTGTGATGCCGGCTACTCCGAGCGGGTCGCGATCACGCGAGAACCGGGGAAAAATTCCGCAACGCCTGAAACGTTGCCGGGGGGCCCACCCACTACTTGCGCAGAAGCAAACTCTGATGCCCCATCAGAGCACCTCCCTCGAAAAGGAATTCAAAACATGAAGAATCTGTCCACCGCTCTTACGGCGGTTCTGGTCCTGGCCGCGCCGCTGGCCGGCATGGCCCAGAACACGCACAAGCTGCAACCCAACGAGCACACGCTCAACCTGCCCGGCGCCACCACGATCGACGCTCCGCCGGCGGGGTTTGATCCCATCACAGCTTCGGAACAGGACCTTGCGTACCACGGCTTCCCCCCGCGGCCCGACCAGAACGCAACGCCCAAGGCGTATGCCACCTGGGTGAAGGCCATGAACGCTTCCAAGACGCGCGTCGTTCCCAAGCTCGAGCAGACCGAGATTTATCACGGCCCCGTCAAGCCTGCCAAACTCGCCAATCCCATGTCAGTCGAATTCGCTCCCGGACTGGCGAGCCAGCCAAGCAACACGGCCTACTCGTACAACTGGAGCGGCTACGTGGACTTCAGCGGCGCCACCAGCTACGGATCGAAGTCCTACTACTTCCTGGTAAACGACTACGTGGTTCCGGTGGCGCAGCAGGCGTTCAATGCTTGCACCGGCGGATGGGACTACGCCTCGGCGTGGAACGGCATCGACGGCTGGGGATCGCCTGACGTGCTGCAGGCAGGCATCGAGTTCGACGCCTACTGCGCGCTTGGCGGTCTCATCAAGTCGACCTACTACTCGGCTTGGTATGAGTGGTATCCCTATGGCGAAGTGCGCATCAGCGGACTTCCGATCGCTCCGGGCGATGACATGTTTGTGGAAGTGTGGCACACGTCGGCGACGCAGGGCTATGCCTACATGGTGAACTACACCAACAACCAGTCAGTGGAAGTCGGGTTCACGGCCTATCCCGGATATGGGTTGATCGGCAACTCGGCGGAGTGGGTTGTGGAGGCTCCCAGCGTCGGCGGCGGCATTACGACTCTGACCAACTACATCATGGATCCGTTCTGGGATGCCTACGCCTACACCGAGGGATACGCAACGTTTAACGACATCGACGAAGCCACCCCGGTGGACATGCTCGACAGCAAGAACTACGTCATCTCCTATCCGGAATACATAGGCATCGAATCGTTCGTGATGCACGACGAGAATTCGGCCTACAATGCTCTGCTACCCTGACATCAAACAAGGAACGGAAGGGGCGACAGCGAACCAGCTGTCGCCCTTTTTGTTTTTTGCAAAAGCAGGTTCCTTCTCCAACGCGAAGATAAATATCAAACTTCTGAAACGTAACGTGACCCGTATCCACTATGTGGTCAAACGCCTCTGATGCCCCATCAGAGGACATCCCCCGAAAAGGAATTCGAGTCATGAAGAATCTCTCTACCGCTCTTACCGCGGTCCTCCTCCTCGCCGCGCCTCTGGCCGGCATTGCCCAGAACCCCCACAAGCTGCAGCCCAACGAGCACGCGCTGAATCTTCCTGGCGCCACTACGATCGATGCTCCTCCGGCGGGCTTCGATCCCATCGCCGCTTCGGATGAGGAGCTGCAGTATCACGGGTTCGCGCCGCGTCCCAACCAGGCCACTGAGCCCAAGGCGTATGCCACCTGGGTGAAGGCCATGCAGCACTCCAAGGTCCGCATGGTTCCCACGCTCGAGCAGACCACCATCTTCCATGGCCCGGCCAAGCCGCAGAAGCTCGCCAATCCCACCGCGGTGGAAAGCAATGCCGCTCTCTCTCTTCAGCCCAGCAACACCTACTACTCGGGCAACTGGAGCGGCTACGTTGACTTCAGCGGCGCCAGCAGCTACGGATCCACCTCGTTCTACTACATCGTGAACGACATGGTGATTCCGATCGCCAAGCAGGGCGGCTGCGACGGCGGCTGGGACTGGGGTTCGGAGTGGAACGGGATCGACGGCTGGGGTTCCGGTGACGTGCTCCAGGCTGGTGTCGAGTTTGATGCATACTGCGCCGGCACCACCAAGTCCTCCTACTACTCGGCGTGGTACGAGTGGTATCCCTACGGCGAAGTTCGCATCTCGAGCCTGCCCGTCACGGCCGGCGACGACCTCTTCGTCGAAGTGTGGCACACCTCTTCCACCCAGGGTTATGCCTACCTGGTGAACTACAGCACTGGCCAGTACGTGGAAGTCGGGTTCACGGCGTATCCGGGACACCCGCTGATCGGCAACTCGGCGGAGTGGGTTGTGGAGCGGCCCAGCGTCGGCGGCACGCTGGCGACTCTGACCGACTACACGATGATTCCCTTCTGGGATGCCTATGCCTACACCGAAGCGTATGCCTTCTACGACATCGCCAACGGCAACCCGGTAGACATGGAAGTGGGAACGACGGTGGTTTCCTATCCGGAATACCTCGGGCCCGAAGCGTTCGTGGCGCACTACTACTGAGACGCTGGTTTCCCCAACGCACGACGAAATGGCGACGGCTAACCGGCCGTCGCCATTTTCTTGTGGAGCGATGCCGATCGGAAGTGAGATTATCAATGCCCGGCAGGATCCTATGCGAAAGTTCACCCGCATCATGCACCAGTTGCGGAGACATTACGGCGAACCGGCTATTCCCGCGGCGCGAGGGCCGTTCGAACTGGTGATCTGGGAGAATGCCTGCTACCTGCTTCCCGACGAGCGAAGGCTGGAGGTTTTTGAGACGCTGCGCGAGCGGGTGGGACTTACCGCGACGGCCATCGATGCGGCGCCCGACGGGATCCTGCTGCCGATTGCGATCCGCGGAGGGATGCGGCCGGAGATGCGCGTGTTTCGCTGGAGGCAAATTGCGCAGATCACGCTGAACCAGTTCGGCGGGAATCTGGATTCCATTCTCGCGGGGACCTATGCCGAGGCGAAGAAGGCTCTGAAGCAGTTCCCGACCGTCGGCGATCCGGCCGCAGAGAAGATCCTGCTGCTGTGCGGTGTTGCCAACGGTCTGCCGCTCGAGTCGAATGGGCTGCGCGTCTTGACTCGCATTGGCTGGGGCCGTTCGCAAAAGAGCTACGGCGCGACCTACCGCTCCGTGCAAGAGGATTTGCGCGCGGAGCTGCCCGTCCACGTGGAGAAGCTCAGGGAAGCCCACCTGCTGCTGCGCATGCACGGAAAGTCGCTGTGCAAAGAAAAGACGCCCCTGTGCCATCAATGCCCGGTTTGCGCGGAGTGCGCCTATGTCCAGAAGACGGCCGCGTCGTTCCTGAAAGGCCGGTAATCGAAACCTTGGGCCCGTGGACTAAGACAGAAGATCACGTCAGGTCTTCAAAATACAACACAGCAAGGTAGCGCCACTCGCGGTGTAGCGGGTCAGCAAGTCAGCGGCAAGCAGTTGTTCTCAGGCGATCGTTATTTCGCCGGAACCAGCTTGCGCTGCAAGGCTTCGAGAGTTTGCCCCTTGGTTTCCGGATAGACAAACAGAACCACGAGGAATTGGATGACGGTCATGACAGCGAAGAATAAGAACGGCGTGGCATGGCTCATCGATGTGGCGACGATCGGAAACACCCATTGGATGACGGTGTTCATGAACCAGTGACTGGCGCTGCCGATGCCCTGGCCCTTGTTACGTACGGAGGTGGGAAAGACCTCGCCGATATAGACCCAGATGACTGTCCCCTGCGACACGGAAAAGAACGCGATGTAGGTGACGAGAAGAGCGAGCAGCGCGGGGGAATGGGGGTTCGTGCTGAACAGCCAGGCTACGCCGGCCAGGCAGCAGGCGGTCCCGGTGGCGCCGATCAGGAGCAGGGTCTTGCGCCCGATCTTGTCGATCAACGACATGCCGATCACACAGAAGGCCAGGTTGGTTGCGCCGATGGCGATGGCCTGCTGATCGGCGGAGATCTGGCTGAATCCCGCGGCGCCGAAGATGTCGTTGATGTAGTAGAGAATGGCGTTGATCCCGGCCAACTGATTGAAGGCTCCGATGGAGATGGCAAGGAACAGAGGGTAGCGATATTTCCACTGGAAAACGCGTTCGTGGGCGGAGGCGTGCTCCTGTTGCAGGGCGGCGCGGATGTCGGCCAGCTCCGCTTCGGGGTTGGGCTCGCCCATCAATTTCAGCACGGCGAGGGCCTCGTCGATGCGGTTTTTCGAGGCCGACCAGCGGGGGCTGCGGGGAATGCCGTAGAGCATGATCAGAAACAGGACGGCCGGAGCGGCGGCAATGCCTACCTGCCAGCGCCACTCGGTCGCACCCAGGTGCATGGTGCGGATGACGTAGTTGGAGGTGTAGGCCAGCATGATGCCGAAAACCACGTTGAACTGGAACAGGGCTACCAGCTTGCCGCGGGATTTGGCGGGCGCCAGCTCGGCGATGTAGACCGGGCCAAGCACCGACGAGGCGCCGATGCCCAGTCCGCCGATGAAGCGAAATACGAGGAAGAAGGTCCAGTTCATCGCCAGCCCGCAACCGAGGGCGGAGGCCACGTAGAGGATGGCGGTGATGCGCAGGGTTTCGCGGCTGCCCAGCCGCTGGCCGACCTGACCGGCGCCGAGCGCGCCGATGACGGTCCCTACGAGCCCGATGGCCACCGTGAATCCCTCCTGCCTGGGGACGAGGTGATAGAGATTCACAAGGGCGTTGATGGCCCCGGCAATCACCACCGTGTCGAAGCCGAAGAGCAGGCCGCCGAGCGCACCGGTGATGGTGGCTTTCATCAGGTTTACATTCGGTCGCATCGTCTCAGTTCTCGGTTCACGGTTCTCAGTTCACAGTTCAGAATTCTGCCGTAGTGCAACCGTGAACGACGAACGGCGTGACCCACACATCGTACAGACCGGGGCGGCAAGCGGGAAAGCCGATTGAGTTCCCAGGTGTCATTTGTCAGTTTTCAGTGAAAGACACTTCGTGCTTCAAGCACGCATAAAGGGGGCTGAGGGCTGAAAACTACAAACGTGAACTACGAACCCTTGGCGGGGCGGACGGCGATCACCCGGCAGGGACTCTTTCCGGCGGCGCTCCAGGCCAGGGCCAAGCGGGTTTCAACAAACGCGCAATCGCCGGGCTCCAGCACCTCTCTCAATCCGCCGGCATCCAGTTGGAGGCGGCCTTCCACCACGTAAACCAGTCCGGAGGACTCGCGGCTATACACGCCGGCAAGCGCGTCAGACGCGGTGGTGGGGACTTCGATCATCTCCGCGACCAGTCCTGAAGTGCTGGTGGGGGAGTGCAAGGGAATGGCCTTCACCGATTCCACCACGCGTCCCGTGCCTTGCAGGTGCGCTTTGCGAGTGATGGAGATCACATGGCTATCGGGCTCGGAGAAGAAGTGGCTCATGCCTACGCCATAGACGCGACAGATGGTCGCCAGGGTCGGCAGGGTCGGAATCATGCGGTCGGTTTCGAGCTTGGAGAGCAGCGCGGTGGACAAGCCGGTTTCGGCGGCCAGGCGGGAGAGCGTGAGACGCTTCTGGGTGCGCAGCGCGCGAAGCTTCATGCCAATGGCGTAGGGTTCGAGGGACCATTGAGCATACGTGAGTGTTTTGGCCATTTCTCTGAACCTCTGGCTAGCAAGACTGACATGGCGCGGCCGCGCGTTTCTGGAAGAATTCTGGAAGATGCATCGGCGGCCTGGCGTCCCCGTGTACTGCTTCGATACAGTGTCCCGTTCCGATACAATCAATCGAAGGCCGGCACACTTCCCGGCATATAGCTTGTACGGCCGAAGACCTTCGACGGATCATTTTTGAATCCCCATCGAAGCAGGCGTCATTCGCGGTTTTGATCCTCTCGCAATACTGATCCCCATCCTTCATCACGAAAGGGACCTGTTTATGAGCTATCTTGCGAAACAATTCTCCTCCGGATTCCGATGCGTGCTGCTGGCGATCGCCCTCATGGGTATGGGCACTTCCTGCTTTGCGCAGGGGAAACCCGGAAGCAATCCGGCTCCCGATGTCCTGGTGCTCAGCAACGGCGATACTCTGCATGGCAAGTTTGTGATGCAGGTAGGCGGCAAAGTGACATTCCACAGCGACGCGCTCGGGGACCTGTCTATCCCTTGGGACAAGATCAAAGAGTTGCGCACGGAGGCAAAATTCGCGGTGCTGGACAAGAATGTGAAGCTTCGCGGCAAGGGTCAGGCGGAGGCGAAACAGATTCCGGTAGGCACCATCGAGGTAGCCGACCAGGCAGTCACCGTGCACACGGAGACAGCCCCTCCTGCGCCGATTCCGGTGAAGAACGCGGTCTATATGATCGACCAGCCGACGCTGGACAAACAGCTTTTTCACGAGCCGAGTTTCCTGACCGGGTGGAATGGGGCGGCCACTGCCGGGGCGACCGTGGTGGAAGCGAGCCAGAACCAGTTCACGATCTCCGGAGGGATAGGCCTGGTGCGAGCGATGCCGAGCGTGACCTGGCTCAATTCCCGCAACAAGACGTCGGCTGATTTCTCCGCTTCCTATGGAAGGATTACGCAGCCGGGAAGTCCAACCTTGAAGTCGGCGATTTACCACATCGATGGCGAACGCGACGAGTATTTTTCATCGCGCTTTTTTGGGCTCGGCCAGACGGCCTTCGATCACAACTTCGCCCAGGGCCTGCAACTGCAGCAGGTCTACGGGGGCGGATTCGGTTGGACCCCGCTCAAGACCGACAAGCAGGAAGCGGACCTGAAGGGGACCATTCAGTATGAGAAGCAACAGTTTATTGGTGGTACTTCAGGAACCAACCAGAATTTGATCGGATCAACATTCGGGCTGTCATATTTGTTGAAGGCGAAACTGATGAACTTTGTTCAGAACCTCGCCTATATTCCCGCGTACAACACGCCGCGCGCCTATTCGGCCAGCGAGACAGACACGGTGACTTTTCCGACTTACAAAAACTTCGGATTCAGCGTGGGAACCATCGACACCTATCTCAACGATCCGCCGCCGGCGACCAAGCGCAACTCGTTCCAGTTCACGATGGGTCTTACCTATGCGATCAAGTCGAAGTATTAAGTCCGGAATGAAGGAAGCGTCTTGAGCAGAAAGACAAGCGCTTCGGCCGAATCGGACTGGGTCGCTGCGTAAGAGGATTATCTCTAGTAACATGACGCTTCTTTCTAGTAACAAACGCTCATGTTGTTTGTGTTCTCAATGGTTTCGGGTTCATAATTCCACCATCGGATCATTCACGGGTCCCTTTCTATTGACGTCTTCCCCCGGGAGGTCATAACGGTTGGCTTGCGCCGGCCGCTGAAGCGTGTCACCGGATGGAGGTCGCGCGAATGCGGAAGGGCGGGCCGGCGAGAGTGTGGCCCAATGAAGCTGATGCCCTCAATGCCAATGGAAGAAACGGAGCCGGATTTCTGTTTCGGGAATTTTCGGTTGTGGCCCGACGGAACGCTGTTTCGTGACGGCGTGGAGATTCACCTGCCGCCCAAAGAGCTGGGAGCGCTTCGGTTTTTGCTCGCGCACCACGACCGGGTGGTCACGCCGGCCGAGCTGAAACAGGCGCTCTGGGGCGATGTGCATGTCACCTCCGACAGCGTGCCCCGCTGCATGTCGTCGCTGCGCGCGCGGCTCGAACCGGAACAATGCCTTCATACGATCTACAAGCGTGGGTATCGGCTGGCGGGGCCCGTACATCGCGCCGGCGGGGCGGCGTCGACAACATGCCGCCTGGTGATCATGCCATTCGCGTCAGGGCAGAACGTCGCCGAGCATCTTGGCCCGTCGATTGCGGATGAAGTGACGGCGCGGGTGACAGCGACGGGGCCGTTATGGGTTTCGGTGCTGGCGCGCGATTCGGTATTCACCCTGGCCCAACGGGGGCAAACCGCGGTTCAGGTGGGAGAAGCACTGCATGCCGACCTGGTGATGACGGGCACTCTGCTCGCCCTGCCCACCCATTTCCGGCTGCGGGTGGAGATGATCCGCGTGCAGGATGGGACCCAGGTCTGGGTGGAAGACATGCTGGCGGGGCGGGACGAGATTCTGGAGCTCGAATCGCAGCTCGTGGAACGTCTTCTCTTCCGGCTCGAAGGTGAATCAGCCTCGACGGCAGGCGCGCCCCCGGGGAAAACCCATCACCGCCCCGATGCGCATGAGATCTTCCTGCGCGGCCATTACGAGTGGCGCGGCCAGGCACATCTCACCCAGGGAGGGATGCAGCATCTCATCCAGGCCACCGAACTCGATCCGTCGCTGCTCCCGGCGCAGGTCGAATTGGCCCGCCTGTGTGTCACCCATGAATTCTACGGATTTCTGCCGCCGCACGCGGCCGCCCGGCAGCTTCGCCGCATCGGTGATTCGATTTCCGATATCGGATCCCAGGCGCCGTCCCTTCTGCCCATCCTTGGGTGGATGAATTTTCACTTCGACCGCGACCTGGAGGGAGCGCTGGATCAGTTCTCGGCCTCCGCCGATCTTCCTCATGACCGGACCACCACGCGGGTGCGGGTGATGTTCGCGCTGAGCCGGCAGCGTTTTGAGGAAGCGTTGGGGTGGCTTCGTCCGGCGCTGATCGAGGATCCGTATGCGCCGTGGCTCCATGCCTGTCTTGCCTGGACCCAGCATCTTGCCGGCGAGCCAGGCAAAAGCGTAGACACGATCGAAAGGGCGCTTTCGCAATTTCCCGATCACGAGACGACGCAACTGTGGGGCGCGGTACTCCTGTCGTTCAATGGGCAGGCAGAACGGGGCGCCAGGCTGGCCCAGGAACTGGTTCGCCGCTCTCCGTATTTCGACCTGGCCACGGCCGTCCAAGCCTATGCACTGGCATCCGCCGGGCAAAAGGACGAATCCTTCGGGATCCTGGAACGGCTGCAATGGCTCAGCCGGGAGCGCTTCGTCATCCGGTCGTTTACCGCCGCTGCCTTTGCCGCGCTGGGCGCGAGAGATGAGGCCATTTCCGAGTTGAAGGCCGCCAACGATATGCGCTGCCCATGGTTTTTCCAGATGCTGGCCGATCCCCGGCTCGAGCCCCTGCGCGGAATGCCGGAGTTCGAACAGATGCGAATGTCGGCGCAACGGATGGAGACGTTCGCCGAGTCGAACCTGGAAGTCAAGGTGTAGGCAGAAAGCCCCATTGGCAAGATCGAGTCATGCTGATCTGCGCCCTGATTCGCGACTTCGATGCGGAGCCGTAGGCCCGGAGTGACCATCATCACAAGGTGGGGGTGCCTTGCTGCTCAATAATCGGATCGAAAAGTCGTGGACGGTCCTGCGCGCCGGGTGATATTCGTCCATACATTCCTCATTTCCCACTTTCGCGGAGGAACATTGGTTTTAGGGATACTGAAGGAGTCCGCATCCGGAGAAACCCGCGTAGCGTTACTGCCTGCCAGCCTTAAAACGCTGGTGGCGCAGGGGATCAGCGTGCTGGTCGAAGCAGGCGCGGGGGAGGCATCGGGCGCACTTGACCAGGCTTATATCGACGCGGGAGCGACGATCGCGCCGGATCGCGCATCCGTGCTGGCGCAGGCGGACGTGCTGCCGGTGGTGAGTGCCCCGGCGGCCGAAGACCAGGCCCAGCTCAAGCCCGGCGCGGTGGTGATCGGCTTTCTGCGCCCGCTGGATGCGCCCGCGGCGCTGCTGACCGGCTATCGAGCGCCCGGCCACGCTGTTCAGCATGGAGCTGGTGCCGCGCATCACACGCGCGCAATCGATGGATGCGCTCTCGTCGATGGCCACGGTGGCCGGCTACAAGGCGGTGATCGCGGCGGCCGACCGGCTTCCAAGGCTGTTCCCCATGCTGATGACGGCGGCCGGCACCATCCCGCCGGCCAAGGTGTTTGTGATTGGCGCCGGGGTTGCGGGACTGCAGGCTATCGCGACGGCGCGACGTCTGGGCGCGGTGGTGGAAGCCTACGATGTGCGCGCCGCCGCCGGCGAGCAGGTGCGGTCGCTGGGCGCCAAGTTCCTCGACGTCGACCTGGGCGGGATCAACACCGAAGGCGGCGGGGGCTACGCCGCGGAGCTGACCGAAGAGGCCCTCGATCGCGGGCGCGACTTGATCGTGAAGACGGCGGCGCATTGCGACGTGATCGTTACGACGGCGCTGGTGCCGGGCAGGCCCGCGCCGCGCCTGATTCGCCGCGCCGCGGTGGAGGCGATGCCGCCCGGGTCGATGCTGGTGGACCTGGCCGCTCCGGCGGGCGGCAACTGCGAGCTCACCAAGCCGGGCGTGACGCAGTTGATCAACAGGCGTGACGCTGCTGGCGCCGCTGAATCTGCCCGCCGAGGTTCCGGTGCGACGCCAGCAATCTGTATGCCCGCAATGTCGTCAACTTTCTCGGACTGATCGCTGAAGAAGGGCGAGCTCACGCGTCGATCTGGGCGATGAGGTGCTCGCCGGGGCCTGCGTGGCTCACCAGGGCAAGGCGGTGAATCCGCGGGTGGCGAAGTTGCTCGAAGCGGTGTCCGCACGTTGACACCGCGATGATGTCCGATCGTCGCACATCGCATCCAGGTCTCGAGTCCAGACCTTCGGGGCAACCCCGATGGTCGGCGTAACCAGCTCCGCTATCGCCGCCAGCATCCGCTAACTCCGCTGTTCCAACGAGCTGCTTATGATATGAATCCCGCTGTACTCATCGCTTCGGTCTACGTCTTCGCGCTGGCTGCATTCCTCGGCTACCAGGTGATCAGCCGCGTGCCGCCGCTGCTGCACACGCCGCTGATGTCGGCCACCAACGCCATCTCGGGCATCTCGCTGATCGGATCGCTGGTGCTGGCCGGGGCCAAGGGGTATCCGCTGCCGGCGCACATCCTCGGCTTCGTCGCGGTGACCACGGCCACCATCAACGTGGTGGGCGGCTTCGGCATCACCGACCGCATGCTGAAGATGTTTCGCCAGCGCGGCCAGGCCAAGAAGGCGGAAGCGAAGTGAATTTCGCCACCTACACTCCTTCGACGTACTTCATGGAAGCCACCTACCTGGTCGCGTCGATTCTGTTCATCCTGGCGCTCAAGATGATGTCGCACCCGGAGACGGCGCGGCGCGGCATGTTTCTGGCCGAGGGCGGAATGTTCGCGGCCATCGTGGGCACGCTGATCGGCACCGAGATCGTCACCTGGGTGTGGCTGCTCGCCGGGCTCGCGATCGGCTCCGATCATCGGCGCATGGATGGCCATCTTCGTTCCCATGACCGCCATGCCGCAGCGAACCGCGCTGTCGCACGCGTTCGGGGCCCTGGCGGCGGCGCTGGTAGGCATCGGCGAGTTCCTGGTCAAGATCGACGAACTGGGCCCGGTCAAGCGGGGCGCGCTGGGATTTGAAATCATACTGGGCGCGCTGACCACGACGGGCTCGCTGATCGCCGCCAGCAAGCTCCAGGGGATTATCCAGGGAAAGCCCATCCAGTTTCGCGGACAGAATCTGGTCAACATGACGATGTTCGCCGCCATGGTGGGCTGCTTCGGCTACTTCTGGTACCACCCCACGGCGAGTGCGGTGTTCTACTCCATGCTGGGCCTCGCCTTCTTGTTTGGCGTGATGCTGGTGATTCCCATCGGCTCGGCGGACATGCCGGTGGTGATGTCGCTGCTGAATTCCTATGCCGGCCTGGCTGCGGCGGCCACCGGTTTTGTACTGGGGAATAACGTGCTGATCATCGCCGGAACGCTGGACGGGTTCTCGGGGTTAATCCTCTCGGTGCTGATGTGCAAGGCCATGAACCGGTCGATCACCAACGTGCTGTTCGGCGGCTTTGGTGCCGTGGTGGCCGAGGCGACAGCCAACGTGGGCGGCGTAATGCGGGAAATCAATATCGAAGACGCCGCCATGCAACTGGCCTTCGCCAGCCGGGTGGTTTTTGTTCCCGGATACGGGCTGGCGACGGCACAGGCGCAGCATGCGGTCCGCGAACTGGCCGAGATGCTGGAGAGCCGAGGCGTCACGGTAAAATACGCCATCCATCCCGTGGCCGGCCGCATGCCCGGCCACATGAACGTGCTGCTGGCCGAAGCCAATGTGCCGTATTCCTCGCTGTACGAGATGGATCAGATCAATCCCGAGTTCCCGTCGACGGACGTGGCGGTGGTGATCGGCGCCAACGACGTGGTGAATCCCGATGCCCGCGACAATCCCAAGTCGCTGATCGCCGGCATGCCGATTCTGGAAGTGGACCGGGCCAAAAGCGTGATCGTTCTCAAGCGCGGGCAGGGGCGCGGCTTCTCGGGGCTGGAAAACCCGCTCTTCTTCAAGGCCTGCACGGCGATGCTGTATGGCGATGCGAAGTCGAGCCTGGCCCACCTGGCACAGGCCGTACAACATGTGTAAAGCAGGGGTTAGGGATAAGGGATTAGAAGAGTCCATTTCGTCCGAGCACCATGCTTAATATTTCGATGCCTGGCGCTTGGTGCCTAACCCCTAACCCCCAATCCCTAACCCCTGTTCAATAACCTGATAGGCTAAAACTATGAAATTCGGAGTGCTGGTCTTTCCGGGGTCGAATTGCGATCACGATACATTCAACGTGATTGCCGAGATCGCCCGCCAGCCGGTCACGTTTCTGTGGCACGATTCGGAAGACCTCCAGAGCGTGGATGCGGTGCTGGTTCCCGGGGGCTTTGCTTACGGCGATTACCTGCGCACCGGCGCAATTGCGCGCTTCTCACCGGTGATGCAGTCCGTGCAGAGATTCGCTTCGAAAGGCGGGCTGGTGCTGGGCATCTGCAATGGATTTCAAATCCTGACCGAAGCGGGGCTTCTGCCCGGCGCCCTGATGCGCAACGCCGGCCTGAAATATATCTGCAGGCAGGTTCATTTACGAGTAGAAACGTCGAATAGTGCATTCACGAACGCGCTCACCAAGGGCGAGGTGCTCGAGATACCCGTCGGGCACATGGAAGGCAACTACTTCTGCACGCCCGAGGATCTGCGCCGGCTGGAGGCGGAGGACCGGATTGCATTTCGCTATTCGACCGCCAGCGGGGAGATTACCAGGGAGGCGAATCCGAACGGCTCGCTGAGCAATATCGCCGGGATTCTGAACGAGGGCAGGAACGTGCTGGGGATGATGCCCCATCCCGATCGATCGAGCGAACAGCTGCTGGGATCGTCGGACGGTTGGAAGATTTTTGCTTCCATGGTGGAAGCATTGGCCCGGCGCTGATTTCCTGGCCGCGAAGGGTGTTTTCCCAGGTCCCAAAGCCGGGGGACCCGGGCACCCGGTTCCGGTTTATTTTTCGTTGTCGGACGTGTGAGTTAGATGATTGATATACACAACCACCTTATCTATGGTGTGGATGACGGCTGTCCCGACCTGGAGACCTCGCTGAAGCTTGCCCACGAAGCGGCCGAGGAGGGGGTCACGGACATCATTTGCACCCCTCATGCCAGCGACTCCTACCCCTACGATCTCGAAGTGATCCAGCCCCGGCTGGAAGAGCTGCGGCAGCGGCTGGCTGGCGTTCTCCGCCTGGGCCTGGGATGCGATTTTCACCTGAACGCGACCAACATCATGGACGCGCTGGAAAATTTCCCGCGCTACTCGATCAACGGCAAGGGCTACCTGCTGATCGAGTTTCCCGAAATGCTGATCCCCGACGTTTTCAATGATGCGATGAGCCGCCTGCAGATGGCGGGGTACGAGCTGGTGGTGACCCACCCGGAGCGCAACGCGGTGTTGCAGAAGCGCCCGGAGATGCTGGTGGCGTGGCTGCGCATGGGCTGCCTGATGCAGGTCACATCGACATCGCTGTACGGCCGATTCGGAAAGCGGTCCGAAGAGCTGGCCAACGAGATGCTGCGCCGGAACTGGATCCATTTTGTGGCCAGCGACGCGCATCACCCCGAGTGGCGGTCCGGCCGGCTGAAGCGGGGGTACGATTACGTCGCGGAACAGTCCGGCGAAGAGACCGCACGGCGGTTGTTTGTCACCAATCCACAGGCGGCCCTCGATGGAGCGGAGTTGCCTGAGCAGCCGGAACCGGTCGGGCTGTGGGATGAGGAGCCGCTGAGATTCTCCGGGGGTCGCCGGTACAAGAGTCCCTCAAATGGCGATTTGCCCAAGCGAGGATTCTTCGCGCGGCTGCTGGGCAAATCGTAGCGCCTAATCGAAGCCCGCCAAATTCAAATTTCAAACCCATCCCGCCCCAGCAGAGCCAGACGGGGGCGCCCCGGTTATGTTCAGAGGCCGAGGCCGCCGTCAACGGCAAGGATCTGGCCGGTGATAAAGCCGGGACCGGAAGCGAAAAACAGTACGGCCTGCGCGATTTCCTCGGCCGTCCCGTTGCGGCGCAGGGGCGATTTGGCGGCAAAGCGCGCGGCGAGTTCCGGGGTAACTCCTCCCAGGTCGATCCAGCCCGGAGCAACGCAATTCACGGTCACATCGGGCGCAAAGGCCTTGGCCATGGCCTGGGTGAGCATGTGGAGAGCGGCCTTGGACGCGCAGTAGTGGGCGTGGCCGGCCCAGGCGCGCAGTCCTCCCAGAGATCCGATGTTCACGATGCGGCCGCGCGCCGCGCGCAGGTGGGGCAGCGCCTCGCGGGCCATCAGGAATGGGCCCCGCGCGTTGGTCTCGAAGACCGCGTCCCACTGCTCGACAGTGAGCGTATCGAGCGCGGCGGTCTCATAGACGGCGGCATTGTTGACAAGAATGTCGAGCCGGCCGTGCTCGGCGACCGCGCCCTCGATCGCGGAACGCACCGACTCTTCGGCGCGAACATCGCATTGGAGAGCGAAGCCGCGCCGGCCCAGTTGCTCGATCGCGTCCACCGTTTCCACTGCCTCGTCGGCCGAGGTGCGCCAGGTGATGGTAACGTCGGCGCCGGCCTGGGCAAGCGCGAGTGCGATGGCCCGGCCGATGCGTTTGGCGCCGCCGGTGACGAGAGCGGATTGGCCGGAAAGAGAGTTCACAGATCGTAGTGTTCAGTTCTCAGTTGTCAGTCT
Organism: uncultured Acidobacteriota bacterium; assembly: GCA_963706455.1. GTDB lineage: Bacteria > Acidobacteriota > Terriglobia > Terriglobales > Acidobacteriaceae > Telmatobacter. The sequence goes on from CAVPNO010000085.1 coordinate 38,351, forward strand.
TCAGTTGTCAGTGATCCGATGCTGCAGAAGCAGGGCAAGTCTGCCCACAGATTCGGCGAGGCACCGCTGAGAACGGTGATCTAGAACGTGAACTCTCTCCTGAGAACTGACAACTGAAAACTGACAACTACGGCTGCGGCTTGTCGCTGGGCTTGGAGTCGCCTTTGGGCTTGTCCTGGTTCTGTTTGTCATCGGGGTGGGGCTTGTAAATCGAGTACTGCTCGCCGGGCCGCTTCATCCGCACCTCGATCGCCATCTCATCCTTGTCGACTTTGTAGTCCTGGCCGTAGGTTTGGAAGCCCTTGGCGATGATCTGCAGGCGCACGGTGTCGCCGATGGGCAAAACGTCGATGACGGCTTTGCCGTCCTCGTTGGATTTGAGCTCCATGTTTCCCTTCTCGGAGATGGCATGGAAGATGACAGCGGCGTTTTCGATGGGCTTGCCATCAGAATCGCGAAGAACGGAAACCTCAACCTTGGCGGTGGGCGGCGGAGCCTTGTATTTGCGGCCGCGCTGAGCAGAACCGACCGAGGAGGCGCACAGCCCGATCACTGCGATGCACAACCAGCAACGAAAGAAATTCCTGCGATCCATGGAGATCATTGTAATCGGACGCGAGGGATCGTGGTCACTGGTCAGTGGGTCGTGGTCCCCAGCCAAGATCAGAAAGCCAGTGGGTTCCCACCTTCCGCGAAGGGAAGTCACGAGGGTGGGCCGGAGGGGTGCTGGTACCCGATCAAGAGCTGAAAACTGACAACTGATAGCGAAAAACTGATTAATTATGAGTGAATCGCGCTCATATCCTGATTTGGGGGACTTGACAAGAGGAGCAAGGTTGCCTATCTTTAGCAATTGGAAGGCGAGAGTGCTAGCACACTCCTGGCGGAACTGCTGAAGGAACGTTCGCCGGTTGCGGCTGCATTCCCCGCCCGCTGACCAAGAATAGCAGTTTACATCCTCGGCAGTTTTCTCATATCACCCCAAACAACCCGCGTCCGGGTTCGATCCCGGTTCGCGTGTGAAGGAGAAGCGAAGCAATGGCAGCAACATCCGTAACGACCACCTTCACCCCGCTTCATGACCGCATCCTGGTCCGCCGTCTGGAAGAGAGGGAGACGGTCCGGGGCGGCATCATCATTCCCGACAGCGCCAAGGAAAAGCCGCAGGAAGGCGAAGTGATTTCCGTCGGCAAGGGCAAGTCGAATGACGAAGGCAAGGTCTTCCCTCTCGACGTGAAGGCGGGCGACCGCGTTCTGTTCGGCAAGTACTCGGGCACCGAGATCAAGATCGACGGCGAAGAGTACCTGATCATGCGCGAGGAAGAAGTGCTCGGCATCGTCAAGCGCTAGCGCGCTGCCGCGCGCCAGCGCAGTGGTCAGTGATCAGTGGTCAGTGGTCAGAAACGACCACTTGATGACACCCGGTCCTGACTACGAACCCTAGATGAAATTGAAGCAGTGGTCGGGGCATTCTGATCACTGACCACTGAACACTGATCACTGTTTTAGGAGAGAGCAATGGCAAAGCAGATTTTGCACGGTGAAGATTCCCGTCAAGCCATCCTGCGCGGCGTGAACATGCTGGCGGATGCGGTGAAGGCGACGCTCGGTCCCAAGGGACGCAACGTCGTTATCGAGAAGAAGTTTGGTTCGCCCACCATTACCAAGGACGGCGTGACGGTGGCCAAGGAAATCGACCTGAAGGACCCGCTGGAGAACGTGGGCGCGCAGCTGGTGCGCGAAGTGGCCTCCAAGACCAGTGACGTTGCCGGCGACGGGACGACCACGGCTACGGTATTGGCGCAGGCGATCTTCCGCGAAGGCGTGAAGACGGTGGCCGCGGGCGCCAATCCGACCGCCCTGAAGCGCGGCATCGAGAAGGCCGTCACGGCCGTGATCGGCACCCGCGACAAGGACGGCAAGTGGACCCAGGGCGGCGCACTGGGCGAGATTTCGAAGCCGGTGGATGAGGGCTCGGTGGCCCAGGTGGGCGCGATCTCGGCCAATGGCGACCAGGAGATCGGCGACATCATTGCCCATGCCGTGAAGGTGGTCGGCAAGGATGGCGTCATCACCATCGAAGAGTCGAAGACCATGCACACCGGTCTCGAGACCGTGGACGGCATGCAGTTCGACCGCGGCTATCTGAGCCCCTACTTCGTGACCGACGCGGAGCGCCTGGAAGTGGTGCTCGACGATCCTTACATCCTGATCTACGAAAAGAAGATCAGCGCGATGAAGGATCTGCTGCCCCTGCTGGAGCAGGTTGCGCGCGGCGGCAAGCCGCTGCTGATCATCGCCGAGGACGTGGAAGGCGAAGCGCTGGCCACCCTGGTGGTGAACAAGCTGCGCGGCACGCTGAACGTGGCGGCCGTGAAGGCTCCGGGCTTCGGCGATCGCCGCAAGGCCATCCTGGGCGACATCGCGATCCTCACCGGCGGCAAGGCCATCACCGAGGACCTGGGCATCAAGCTGGAAGGCGTGAAGCTCGAGGACCTGGGCAAGGCCAAGCGCATCACCATCGACAAGGACAACACCACGATCGTGGACGGCGCCGGCAAGGCGGGCGACATCGACGGCCGTGTGAAGGAGATCCGGTCGCAGATCGAGAAGACCACCTCGGACTACGACAAGGAGAAGCTCCAGGAGCGGCTCGCCAAGCTGGTGGGCGGCGTGGCGATCATCAAGGTGGGCGCAGCGACTGAGACCGAGCTGAAGGAGAAGAAGGCTCGCGTCGAGGACGCTCTGCATGCCACCCGCGCGGCGGTCGAGGAAGGCATCGTTCCGGGCGGCGGCGTGGCCCTGGTTCGCACCGTCCCCGCAGTCCAGAAGCTCCTCGCTACGCTCGAAGGCGACGAGAAGATCGGCGCCCAGATCGTGCTCCGGTCGCTCGAAGAACCGCTGCGCCAGATCGTCGCCAATGCCGGCGAAGAGGGCGCGGTGGTGGTGGCCAAGGTGCTCGAGTCGAAGGACCCGAACTTCGGCTACAACGCCGCCACCCATAAGTTCGAGAACCTGGTGAAGGCCGGCGTCATCGACCCCACCAAGGTGACCCGCACGGCGCTGCAAAACGCGGCTTCGATCGCCGGGTTGTTGCTTACCACGGAAGCTCTCGTGGTCGAAATGCCCGAACCCAAGCCCGCGGCTCCGGCCGGCGGACACGGCGGCGGCATGGGCGACATGTACTAAAAACAGTGGTCAGTGATCAGTGGTCAGTGATCAGTTCGATCGCTGAACCGCTGGCGCGATCCGAGAACAAAAGCCCCCGGCTGCGGCTGGGGGCTTTTTTCTTGGGACAAACGCAGTGACTTTTGCCTGCGATTCTGAGCGGCGTTGAGCGGGCTTGTTCCGGTGGGCGAACAAACGCGAAAGGGACGAGTAGTCCACCGGTCTTATTCGGGATGGAACCTCGACTCGGCCTGAACGCGTCAGTTGACACGCGATTTCCATGCAGACCATGACCTCAAGGGTGAGTGGCCAATTGTTTCTGCAACGTCGCTATCAAACCAGGGATCGGGAAATGCGGTGAAAGTTGTGAACCTTACCTACTGGATCCTTGTAAGAAGAGCAAACCACCCTCAAGGCGCAACAATTGTCGCCTGCCGAGCAGCCAACACCCAATGACTACCCTCCATCTTCCACACATCCGTAAACCTTCGCCGGACTTCTTTTCCAGCCATTGGCGAATCGCCCTTCGGCACTACCCGCTCGTCACCCATCAGCAATACCATCTCGCCAAGCATCCCCACGTACTCGACGGACCGCAGATAACTGCTGTAGCTGATCAGTCCTGAAGAGTTTCTTTGCCCCGTCGCCCCCCGGATCGAGATGCTGTTCTGTGGGTTGTTGACCACGAGGTCCTTCGCCAGCAAAGCTGCAAATGCGGTATGGTCATCCTTTATTAGCGCTTCATCTATTCGATTGACGGCCTCCAGCACGGAAGCGATCTTCGGATCTCTTGCAGCGGCGGCAACCTCTGAATTCGCCGCCTTCCACTCCGCCATTGCAGATCCTGTGAATATCAGCACGACCGGCAGCACACGCGCAGCGTTCCTAAATAGGCGAGGGTATGTCATAACCAGGTCTCCTGAAGTGCCATCTCTATCGCGGAGTTTACACACCTTGTGCCGGTTCTCATCAGAGAGACTGTACACACAGAACGGGCCATGGACAAAGGGAAAAGCATGCAGCCGAGCAGATTAATTTAACCCGTAAAGAATCGCAAGGGCCCTCATTGTGGCAATTGGATTCTCTGATTCCGGATGGAACACCCCCGACTCGGACGTAACGCAACACAACCGCAGATCCTTCGGCTCCGTCCGCCAAGGCGGACTTCGCTCTGGATGACAACGCGAGGGGGCGGCGCTTCGATGCAGGGAGAGTAGCCGTCAAACCGGAAATCCGATTTCCGCTCTGCTGCGTTCCTTTTACAGCAGGAGCCGCTCGCGGCAGGTTTTCAAAACCGCAGCGGCCATGCTCTCGCCCTGGTTCTCCTCAAGGCGGCGCTCTCCGTGGGGCTGCGGGGCCGGGTTCGCCCGCGTCGGGAGGCGCCGCCTTTTGTCAGGCTTGACGGGCTTTGCTAGAATCGCAGCGATCATTCGCAGCGCAACAGGGAGCGCACACGGCTGGAAATGAATGTGCGCACCTTCCCCCGTTGCCGTCCCCTGCACTGAGCTTCCTGGTATCGATGGCCGAGATTCCTGACAACCCGGTCAAGGGCGCGGAGCGGCCCCCGGACATGCCTTCGGGCTCGCCCGTGCAGGCTCGCGCCGGCGACGACGACCGGCTGCTGGAGCGCGTACGAGTCCGCGATTCGCAGGCCATGACCGAGCTGTTCGATCGCTATGGCAGGATGGTGTACTCGGTGGCGCTGCGCGTGCTCAAGGATCCGGGCAACGCGGAAGACGTGATGCAGGACGTGTTTTTCAGTCTGTGGGAGAATCCGCGGGCGTTCGTCTCCACGCGCGGTTCGCTGGGAGCGTGGCTGCTGGTGGTGGCGCGTAACCGGTCGATTGACGCGCTGCGGCGGAGAAAGCCATCCGATCCGGTGGATGAAGTCGTTCTTCCAGCGAAGACCAACCTTGCGGCGGAGGCGGAGCGCAACACGCTGATGGACAAGGTCAGGGTGGTGATGAATGGTCTGCCACCCGACCAGCAGAGGTCGTTGCAGTTGGCGTTTTTTGAGGGATTGAGTCATTCGGAGATCGCGGCGCACACCGGGGACCCGCTGGGCACGGTGAAAACGCGGATCCGAACGGCGTTGATCAATGTACGGAAGGCAATCCAGGCATGAGCATCGGACCGCACATTTCGCAGGACGACCTGGCGCTCTACGCCATGCAGGCTCTCTCGCTCGAGGAGTCCGCGGCGGTGCGGCGGCACGTGTCAGAGTGCGCGGAGTGCCGTGAGCAACTGGCGCAGATCACCGGCGAACTGGCGCTGGTGGCCATGGGCGTGGAGCAGGAGGCGCTGCCGGAGGGCGCGCGGGAGCGCTTCGTGGAGCGCATTTCGGCGTCGACAGCGGGCGGCCTTTCGCAGCGCCAGCCGGCCCGGACGCCGGTGGTCCCGATTTCGCGGGAGCGAAAGCCATCGCTTTCCACGACGTGGATTCCGTGGGCCGCGGTGGCCGCAATGCTGATCATTTGCGCGGGCATGGGCATCTTGATTTACTTCCAAAGCCAGCAGCTCGAAGCCACATTTGCCGCATATGAGCGCCAGAACAAGCAGATCGCGAAGCAGAATGCCGATGTTCTTCGTGCGCGAGAGTTGCTCGAACTGCTCAACGCTCCCACCGCGCAGCGCGTGACGCTGACGACGGGCAAGACGCCCCAGGCGCCTTCGGCGCGCGCTGTATATATGGCCTCGCGGGGCGCGCTCATGCTTCAGGCGAGCAACATGCAGCCGTTGCCGCCCAATAAGGCGTACGAATTGTGGGTAATTCCGGAAAAGGGCGCGCCGATTCCCGCCGGGCTGTTCCGCCCCGATGCGTCGGGAAGCGGGAGCGTGGTGATGCCGCCGATGATCCCGCCCGGGACTGCAGCCAGGGCGTTCGCCATCACCATCGAGAACGCCGCAGGGTCAGCGACGCCGACCATGCCCATCGTGCTGTCGGGGGCGGCGCCGGTGGGGGGCGAGTAGGCGTCACCAACGGTTCCCATGATCCAATCGGACAGCCAGGTTTTCTGCCGCCCCTACGGGGCTCCGGAGACATTCAGGGCTCACTACCCAGGACCTGCCGTCCCGGGCTAACTTCTTGCCGTCCCTACGGGACTTTTGGTTCGCTGCAAAAGGATGAGAAGTGGAAGGGCTCCCGGATGGGGAGCCCTTCTTGTTTCCCGAAACCTGCCGGCTTCAGAAGGTCACGTGCAGGCCCATGGTGATGGCGCGGTTGCCGCCGATGGTGCCGGTGGCGGAGCCGAAGTTGGCCGCGTTGTTGGGGCAGGTGCTGGTATTCGCAATGTAGCCCCCGGGTGTGCAGTAGGATTGTCCGTTCTGGAGCTTGGGATTGAGCACTACCGACTTGCCGGTTCCGCTCGCGAACGGCACCTGGTCCAGATTGGCCAGTGCCGACGCCTGATCGGCGGGGTCGTTGGAGGTTACAACCTGGCCGTACCCGAGATAAACCCGGTATTGGCTGCAATCGTTGCTTCCACCAAAGGCGTTGATGGCCGTCGTCGAGCAGCCGTTGTTCTGCCGGATCTGCGCCGTGTCCTGGGGGATATCGAGGCTGGTGGTATTGGTAAGGTTGAACACGTTGAATTCGTACTGCGCCTTCACCTTCTCGGTGATCCTGAAGCCCTTGCGCAGGGAAAGATCGAGACGCTTCTGGGGCGATTGGCGGAAGATGTTGCGCTGCCCCACATTGAACGCCGTCTGGTAGATATCCGACGGTTCGGAGCCGCTCGAGAGCGGGATGCCGTTGGTGCCCGGCTGCAGGTACTGGATGGCGATCTGCGACGGATCGATGTAGGGGATGTAGTTGCCGCCGGGATCGCGGAATTTGCCCGGGTTGCCGGTCAGGGCAGACTTGGGATTCTTCGGATTCTTGATGCCCAGGACCGGGTTCATCAGCGTGGGGAAGTTGCCGAAGTTGATGCTTCCCACCGCGCCGTAGAACTCGTACAGCGACCAGGGTTCGCCGCTTTGCAGGATGGCCATTCCGGTAAAGTGCCAGTCGTTGGTCAAATACGATGCAGCGTTGTGCTCCTTTACGGCGTTGGGCACATCCACCTGGAAGTTGGCGCTGAACACATGAGTGCGATCGAAGTCCGACGAGGCCCATGAGTCGCGCAGGCGGTTGGGATTGTCGCCGGTAAAGAACAGTCCGATATCGCTCTGCTCGTCGAGCGCGTGGCTCCAGGTGTAGCTGGCGCCAAGCTGGAAGTGCTTCGCGAGACGCTTCTCCAGGTGCGCGTCCAGGGCGTCATAGGCCGAAATACCGACCGTCTTGAAATCGGCGGCGTTCGGACTGAAGCCAACGTACGGGGTCCGGAAATCGGTATTACCGGCGTCGGAGGTGTTCCAGGGCTCCTCGACAATGGGGCAATAGTCGTAGACAAAGAGACTCGGGATCTCGCAATTCGACGAGTTCTGGTCCATGACTTCCATGCCGTAGCTCGAACTCTCGCCCCAGATCGGACTGGACGCCGTCGCGATGCCCGGTTCATTAATGGGGATGGGAATCACGGAGTGCCGGCCGCGGTTGCCCGTATATCCAACGGAAAGCGCTACGGTGTTGGTCGGCTGCCATTGCACGTTGAGAGTGTAGTTGATGGTGTACGGCAGCACATTCTTCTTGTCGTAGGCACCGAAGTTGAGCGGCAGGTTGTAGCAGAGGGTATAGCCTTCCTCGCTTTGCCAGCCGCTGCAGTTTTTGCCGAAATTAGCGAAATAGCCGGTGGGAGTTCCAGTCATCTTATTCAAAGTGGTCTGCAGCGCCTGCGTAATGACACCCGGATCTGAGCTTGGCGCCACATAGTTGCCGGTGCTGTATGCGAGGTCTGCCATCGGGCTTTCCAGGGTAAGTTTCCCGGTGCTCGAAAGGCCGTTGGCCACGCTCACCAGGGGTGAGGATTCGGTCACCCCGAACGGGCCGCCGATGGAACCGCCGGCAGGCTGCGAGAGATACGAGAACAGCTCTCCACGGTCGTAGTACAGGCCGCCGCCGCCGCTGATCACGAGACCGCTATGGAAAGTCTTGGGAGACCAGGCGAAACCCACCCGCGGAGAGATGCCCCATTGACGTCCTTTCAGCGTGGATGGAGAAACTCCGGCAGTGGGGTGCTGCTTGTTGTTGCCGGCGATCACGAATCCAGCGTTGTTCACCGTGAACCCGGTGGTCGAGGTACCGGTCACGTTGTACAAGCTCGGCTCGAAGTTGAACATGTCGCCGTATTTTTCCGTCATGCCGCCGTGGTAGTCGTAACGAACCCCCGCTGTGATGCTCAGGTTCGACAGGGCCTGCCACTTGTCCTGCACGTAGCCGCTGAATTCATTGGTGCGATAGTAGCGATCGGCGTTGTTGCGTTTCGTGGTCGGATCGATGCTTTCCACCACGCTGGAGCTGTGCACCTGGCCGCGCAGAAAACTATCAAAACCACTGAGTGTCAGTTGCGCGTGGCCAGTGCGGTTATTGGTGATGTTCAGCTGGGTGTAGCTATAGCCGCCGCCGGCGACGATCGTGTGCTTGCCCAGCGTGAAGATCAGGTTGGTGGATGGATTCACGCGGTTCTGGTAGTAGCCCATGTCCACGAAGGCGCCGGGCACTCCCGCCGGGCCAAGGTAAAGACTGGGAGAGTACTGGTCGTAGCTCGAGAAGTTGTTGAGTTGCAGGCCCGAGAGAGTGCTGGACACCGAGCCATCAGGCTGCGTAGCGTCCACACCCAGGTTGCCGCCCGCCAGGGTCTGTTTGTAGTTGCTGAACGTGCCCATGCGGACAAATCCCAGGCGCTGCTCCCAGTTGAGTTTCTGACCGATGGAGATGGTGTTGCCCAGCGAAAAGACCTGCGACCCATTGTGCGCCGTCACCGGGAAGCCGACTGTCTGCGAAAAGCCAAAGGGACGGGAGACAGGAGCGTTCTGGTAGTAGTACTTGGCCGAAACGTGATCCGTCTGCGTAGCGTTGTAGTCGAGCGCGACGTTGGCCTGGTCGGTGATCAGCCGCGAGGTTCCCACCAGGATCACGTTCGGCACACCATAGGTGTAGGGGGCGCTCGACTGCGCGGACGGGATCAGATACTGTCCGTCGGGAAGCTTGGCGTTCAACAGCGCCGAGGCTACCGGGTCGATGGTGCTGGGCGGGGTAAAGCCCTGGTTCGGCTGAAGCCAGGTCAGGTCCGCGGCCTGCAGGCCGCCGGTGCTGCGATCATTGGTCAAGCCGCTCGGAACGCTCATCTCCGACAGCCCCGTCGCGTTGTCTTCATAGAAACCGCGCTCGTAAGCGGCAAAGATAAAAACCTTGTCGTGCATGAGCGGTCCGCCCACCGTGATTCCCGAGTCCCAGCGGCGAAGCCAGGGGTCGACCAGCGATTTGGGGAACACGCCAATCTGGTTGTTGGTCGCCAGCTGATAGGCCTGGTTGAAAAAGAAGGGCGAGGCATTCATCAGGTTGTTGGCGTACATGCCATAAAACTGCCCGTGCCAGTTATTCGTGCCCGTCGCCGTGTTGACATCGATCTGCGCTCCGCTTGTGGCGCCCTGCTGAGCGTCGTACATCGAAGCGTTCACCCGCAGCTCCTGCATGAATTCCGGCGGAGGCGAGGGCAGGCTGTTGCCGTTCGATCCATAGACCGAGGTGCCCACCGAAAAGGTGCCACCTGCCGTGGGAGCGCTGCCGATGTTGAAGTTGTAGCGCTGCGAGCTGTCGCCGCTGGAGCTCTTGCCATTGAACAGGTTGGTCGAGTCCACGCCGTTTACCTGGAAGGTGTTCGACGTATCGCGCTGGCCATTGGCCCAGATTGGCTGGTTCCCAATTCCGGCATTGGAGTCGAGGTTGGACAGAAGTTCGGCGTTGACGCCCGGCGAAAGTACCGCGACCTGGGTGAAGCTGCCCGTGGCAAGGGGCGTCATGTCGATTTGCGCGCTGTCGAGCGTGTAGCCGTTGGTGGTGTCGGTGGCATTGAGCAGCGGGTTGGCGGTGACCTCGACCGACTCCGACGTCTGGCCCACCTTGAGACTGGCATTGGCGGTCGTCGCGCGGGCTTCCTGGACGGCAACGCCCGTCAGGTTGGTGGTCTCGAACCCGGCATGGCCAACCTTGACCGTGTAGGTGCCGACGGGAAGATTGAAGATCTGATAGAACCCGGTGGATTGCGTGGTGGTGCTCCGGGTGACGCCGATGGCTTCGTCGGTAACCGTGACCGATGCTCCTGAAATGGCGGCGCCCGATTGATCGAGAACCGTGCCATTCAGCGAACCAAGAGTCTGCTGGGCCAGGCCCTGGTAGGAACCGATGCATGCAGCCAGAACGAACAGGCCGCACCGTGCGACACTCCTCCAAAATCGCTGATTCATATTGTCCTCGCAGCTTGCTGGGTGCGTGATGTTTTGGGTAAATCGCTGGTTGAAAAGCCCGGGGCCTTCAGAATGCATGTGGAAGCGTAAGGATGATGAAAGGAAAGCGGAGACAGGAATAGTTTGTGCCACAAGAGGGGGATTGCGGAAGGAAAAAATGACGGGGGGAGACGGTGTCAGGTGGGGAATATGAAAATTAGGTAAAAAGGCGCGCCCGGTTGTACCAGGCATTCGCGGTCTTCCCACCCTCGCGACCGTGAAAGGTCGCGAGGATGGGGCGCGGGAGGTTGTTTCTTTCGGGAAGATGAAGGCCGGGCGGCTGGGATCCGGACCTCCGGCTACTTCCCTTCCCTCCCCAGCTGCAATTTGACGCCTGCCCGGAAGTTCAATGGCAGGCTTGGATATCCAATGGGCGCGATGTGCTGACTATTGGTGAGGTTCTCCGCCTGCGCATAAATGCCAAGCCAGGACAGGAGCTGGTAGCTGCCGCCCAGGTCGAGCTTGGCGTAACCGGAATCGAGGTTGCGATTGGGCAGCAGCAGGCTGTTGCCGCCGTTCGCGTCGGCGAATTCAAGGTAGGTGGAATCGTCGCTGCGGCTGGCGAAGGCCGCCGTGAACTGCGCGGCCAGCTTCGGCCGGGTGTACGTTCCGGTGAAGAATCCGGTATGCGGCGGCCGCCGGAAGGGGCGCGCGCCTTTCAGGGGCGACAAGGCCCCTAGCGGGATACCGTTGTAGCTAAACCCGCCGAGGTACGAATCGTTGTCACTGTCGAACGAGCGCTGCACCACGGCATCGAGATAGGTATACCCGCCGCGCAGGTAGATGCTGCGGCCGATCCCTCCCTCGAGGGTTGACTCGACCCCCTGGGCGCGGAAGGCTTCGGTATTCACCGTCAGGCCGTAATCGTTCGAGTAATAAAACCCCAAGGCGCTGATCAATTGCTGTTGCTGGTCTGCTGTCAGGTCCGGGATGAGGTTGGGCAGCAGGTGGCCGCCGACGTACTCGACCTGCCTGCCGAACTGGTTATGGAAATAGCTGGAGCGGAGAACGATCCGTTCGCTCAGGAACGACTGTTCGAAACCGCCTTCGTAGGTCCGCACCTGAGGCGCGGCAAGGGGACCTATATGAAGCTCCTGGGCAATCGTCTGATCGCCGTTCTGCTGGAGAAAACGGTAGAGCGAGCCGAACTCGTCCGTCAGGGCGGGCTCACGCACGGCATCGCCGTAGTTGAACAGGATGCGCGTACCGCTGAAAACACCGTTGCGCGGCCGCAAAGCATAGAACGAGACGCCGGCGCGAGGCGTAGTCTCGACGCCGAACAGGGAATAATGCTCCAGGCTTCCGCCCAGGGTGTAGAAGAACCGCTCTTTGAAATCGCCGTGCACCTCGGCGAGATAGTCGTAATTGGTGCGCTCGGTGACGTCGTGGGTCACAAAGGTGGGGATCGTTCTCAACGCCTCGCTCGTCCTCGAATCGGAACCCGACCAGGCCTGCCAGGTGCGGCGTGAACCGATAATCCCCTTGGTAGAGGAGCTGATCGCGATCGGAGACCAGCTGGTACTGGTAGGGATACGTCTCGGCGTAATCGAGGACCGCCTGGCCGGACGCCGAGTAGCCGTTGGCGCCGGTGATGGTGACCGAGTATCCGAGACTGTCGCCGAAGGCGTCGAAGGCGCCGCTTCCCTGCTGCGTCCACAGCGAGTACTGCTCGCGCTTGCGCGCCGCGCCATAGCGGACCGTGTTATGAAAGTCCGCCGTGGTCTGATCGTCGAATGAGGCGCTGATGTAGAGGTCCTGGTCCTTCTGCGTTGCCAGGTCGGTGACGTGATAGAAATTCCACGCATTGGGCACGCCGGTGGCGGCCACGTTGTAATGGACGGTGCCGCGCAATCTGCGTCGCGCCGGTGGGCTGCCATCCGAAGTTCCCCACCGCGGCCGCGTTGTGATACTGGTCCATGGGCAGTGCATTCGCGGTCTGGAACCAGCTGAAGGCGCCCAGGTAGTCGAGCCTGTTGTGCGCTCCCGCCAGTTCCGCCTCTTCGTGATGGGTGTAGAGATTGCCGCCGTCGCCCGAGAGGAAGAAAGACGGAAAGCTGGTGGTTCCCCGCGGGGTGGTCAGGCTGACAACCCCGCTCGCCGCATCGGCGCCATAGAGACTGGAGTTCGGCCCGCGGTAGACTTCCGCCTTCTCCAGACCGGTGGTCGTCAAGCGATCCGAAGTCGAAACGGCCGCCCAGGTCGGTCGCATCTACGCCATCCAGCAAGATCTTGTTATCGTCGGAATCGCCGCCGCGAATGAACAGCGAGCTCTGCGCGCCTCGCTGGCCGATCTGCACCGATGCGGCTCCGGGCATCAGGCGCAGAGCGCTCACCAGGTCCGCGCGCGTGGCCAGGTCCGGGCGGGCCAAGCACGCTGGTTGCGGCACTGGTTTGCGGCTGGGGCGTCGGCGTACCGGTGGCCGTCACCACGATCGATTCGCGAACCCACTCCGGCTCGAGCACGATGTTGCGCTCGATGGAATCAAGCTGGCCGGCATAGAAGTCGGGCGTTTCGAGTTGGCGAAAGCTCTTCGCGTCGAACGACGATAAAGAAGCGGCCGGTGGCCCCGGTGAGGATTTCATAGCTGCCGTCGGCGCCGGAGACCGTGTTGGAGACCACGACGTTGCCGTTGTTGAACAGCGCCACGGTGGCGCCCTTGACGCGCGGCGCCCGAGGCGTCGGTGACCAGGCCGCGAATGGACGCTGCACGGAGCCCGGCAGCACGCGCAAGCAAACAGGACCAGGACCAAAAAGCGGCGGATGAGTTGCGGTGGAGAAGCAGAGAAGCGGATGGGCGACGCCGCGCGAAATGTGAAAAGTCATCGAGGCTCCTTCGTTCCCCTCGGAACGCAAGCGGGTTGAGGCGCCGTGGGCTCCCCGCGGACTAGCACTCGTCCGTGGGACCCCGAAGGACCGGTCTCCTGACTTGCGCCCTGGTCTTCGCGGACACGCATTCATCCGCAGGGACCTCAGCCGCCTTCCCAAAGTCGACCCCGGAGGCTCGACCTCAGTGGCAATGACCGCGCCGCAGACGCGACGTAGCCTGGCTGATTTCCTGCCCCTGGTCCAAGCGACGGACCGGGCAGGCAGGTGCGCTCACAGTTGCGGGGCAGCGACGGATTTCCACCGTCTTCCCGAACATCCTGGCGATGGGTGGGAACTCGATCGGTCCGGCACAGCGGACGATCACCATGTCATCAAACAGTCTTCGATGACATCAACATTAGACATGGTGGGGGCAGGCGCAGTCAAAATAGCTGGTCGAGGATATCAGGGCAGTATTTCTCGGTCCCTCGTTCCCTTGCCCCTGCCTTTGAGTGGTGACCCCGGGCTGATTCGAACAGCCGACCCGCAGTTTAGGAAACTGCTGCTCTATCCATCTGAGCTACGGGGCCACTTTATAGAATGAGTAAGTTTCCCCACGCTCCCGAAGAGTGACCCATGACGAGAGTGAAGAAGCAGAAAGCACGGTACCAACAGGGTAGCATCAGGCGTGTGAACCGGGCCAACGAAGACCGACGCATCGGACCTGAAGGCCAGCGGCGTCCTCTGTGAAGCGCCTCTGTTCAACGAATCTACTGGTCCGCTGCCATCACTCGGCTTTGAGCACATCTGCGGGATTAATTGCGGCAACGCGAGAAGCCGGCAAGTAGCTGGCAAGCGCCGCTGCCGCGACCAGGACGAGAGCCATCATGACGAAGCTCGGTGGATCCAGCGGACGGACCCCAAACAGGAGAGTCCTCATCAGTCGTGCGGCTGCGGCGGCTGCCCCGAGGCCGATGACGAGGCCGATACCGGTGAGCACCAGGGCGGAGCGAACGAACAGCCAGCGCAGTTCGCTTTTTTGAGCGCCAAGAGCGATGCGAATGCCCATTTCTCGCGTGCGCTGCGAGACGGAGTAGGAGATGACCCCGTAGATTCCGATGACGCCGAGGGCCAGTGCCATGGCGGCGGCGATTCCGAGCATCGTGAGCGTAAACGAAGTTCGCGCCAGGGATTTCGAGTTGATCTCCTGCATGGTGCGGAGCCCGCTCACAGGCAGTTCGCCATTGATTTGCCAAACGGCCTGCTGCATCTCCTGCGTGAAGCTCTCCGTGCCGGCGCGCGCGCTGCGCACGACAAACGTCACTCCCCGCACGGCATCGAGGGGCTCGGCGCCGTAGAGATTCGGACTCATCGTCGGCCAATAGACGATGGCCGGCGCCGGGGCGTCCACTCCGTTGTGCCGCGCGTCCTCAACCACGCCGATCACTTGATGCCACGGCATCGGTTGGAAATAGGTGACCTGCTTGTCAATGGCGCCCTGGGCCGAGCCGAAAAGTTCCCGCGCAAGATTCTCCGAGAGAATAACGACCGGCCGCTGGTTGTACACGTCGTCCCAAGTGAATTCACGGCCGGCGATCATTCGGGAACCCATCGTATGGAAATAGTTGGGCGAGGTGTAGTTGAAGAGGCGCATGGGAAGGGTGCTCTTCGCGCTCCACGGATTTCGTCCCTGGACGAAAATGCTATTCCAATTAGGCTCGAGGCCGTCCATCGGCACGTCCGCCGCATACCCCGCTGAGGAGACGCCGGGGAGCTGGGCAAGCTTGTCGGCGATCTCATTCTGCACGCGTGTCACGGCGACTGGATCGGAGGCGATGGATTGCAAAACCCCAACCCGCATGGTCTGGAGATGCTCCGGGGTTGAAAAACCCGGCTGCGTGTTGAGCAGCACGGCGAAGCTGCGCATCATCAATCCGGCACAGACCAGCAAAACCAGCGCCATGGCCACCTGCGCGACGACCAGCACGTTTTGCGAACGATGCCGATCGCGTCCCGCGCTTGCGGTACGACTCGATCCGCGCAGAGCTGCGCCGGCTCCGACGCGCGAGTACTTGAGCGACACGATCGATCCGAAGAAGAACCCGGAAAGTATCGACAGTCCGGCGGTGAAACACAATGACTCGAGACTCAGAGAAATCTCACTCAGGCGAGGCAGATTCGCAGGCCCGATGGCCGAGAGCAGCCGCAGCGCGGCGTACGCGACGGCGATTCCCGCCGCTCCGCCGGCCGCTCCGAGCGCTACGCTCTCGAAGATCAGCTCGCGAGCGATGCGGCCGCGGCTGGCACCCAGCGCTGCGCGCACTGCCAGTTCCTGCTGCCGGGAGTCGGCGCGCACCAGCAGCAGGTTGGCCACATTGGTGCAGACGGTCAGCATCACCATGCCAATGGTGCCCATCACCAGCCAGAGCACATTGCCGATGCTTCCAATGACCTGCTGCTTGAGCGGCTTGAGCGCCGCGGTGATGCGCCAGACTTTAAAGAAGTGAGAATCGGAGCGGGGGCCATCCGACCAGGAATCCATCCAGACAGGAATCAGGCTCGTAATGTCCGCATCGGCCTGTCCGATTGCGACGCCGTTTTTCAGGCGCCCCACACCATTCCAGCCGAATCCTTCCATGATCTGATGAGCAGGATCGAAGCTTGAAGGTGACGGCCGCAGCACGTCGAACTCGGAATCAACCACTTTGAACCCGCGCGGCATGATGCCGACAATCTGCGCGGACTGCGAATCCAATCGGATGGTCTGCCCGATCACGCTTCGTTGGCCGCCGAATTGCCGCTGCCAGAAGCCGTAGCCGATCATCACGCTTTTGCTCCCGTCCGGTTTGTGATCGTCTGCGTTCAACCAACGACCCGCGAAGGGCGGAACAGCCAGCGTCTCGAGCAATCCGCTGCTTACCGTGATTACGTGAACCTCTTCCGGCTGTGCAATTCCGGTCAGGTTCTCCGTACCCGCTCTCCATACCCCAAGCGACTGGAAGGTGCGATTGTGCTCGGCAAAGGTGAGGAATAGGGATGGGGACAGGAGCAGGCCGTCGCGAAAGCTCGCCAATCCAGCCACTCCAGGCGCCTGGAGCGAAAGGGTGACCAGCCGATCCGATTGCGGATAGCGGAGCGGCTTCAGGAGGATGCTGTCGACCACGCTGAACACGGCCGTATTGGCGCCGATGCCGATCGACAAGGTTAGAAGAACGGTAACGGCGAAGCCAGGGGACCTCGAAAGCCGACGAGCGACAAGTTTGAGATCCGCAAGAAAAGTCTCAAGCCTGGACCATTCCCAGACCTCGCGACTGCGCGTCTGGACCAGGCTGGGATTGCCAAAGGCGCGAAGGGCGGCTTTGCGAGCCTCAGACCGCGACAGATTCTCGAGACGCATGATCTGCTCGGTTCTCTCTGCGATATGCTCCTGCAACTCCTCGGCCAGGTCGTCATCCAGGCGTCTGTGGCGAAAGATTCGTTCCAACCAGCTCATGCAGCGACCTCCTTAGGTGTTGGTAGCGCGCCGGACCGGCCCAAGCACCATCTGGATGCCTTCAAGCATCCGATCAAAACTAGAAATCTCCCGTTCGAGGTGCTCCAGACCGGCTTTGGTGATCTGGTAGACGCGTACGCGACGGTTGGTCGAGGACGAGATTGTCCATTCTGCCTTGACCATCTTAGCCTTGAGCAGTCGCTGCAGCGCCGGATACAACGAGCCTTCTTCAACTTGAAGCAGGTTTTTGGAACGCTGCTGAATGTGTTGCACCAGCGCATAGCCATGTGCGGGCTGGCGGCGGAGAGATTCCAGAATCATCATCTCCAGTGCGCCGGGAAACAGATCCCGGGAGATTTCTTTCATATTTTCCATAAGGCATTGAGCGATCATGCCTAGACTAAATTAGTAAACCAGCGGCTGTCAAATCGATCAAGCCGCGCGGAGAACAGTTGTCCTGATCCGCCTGTTGGGGACCAGGAACGCAAGGCCGGCGAGTGTGGGGATTTCCGGCCGCGCCTTGTCGTTCGGAAATTCTGGTGACTGGCGCCGAAGCCTTGCGCGATGACTGCCCTGCGCTGGGCAACATTTGGTATCAAACGCTGCCATAACTTTGCCCATGACGGGCGTCATTTGCTCCCGGGAAGTTCAAAGAGTCTTCAGGAATGCGATGAGCGCTCGGCGATCCTCTTCGGACAAATCCAATCCAAAAGGATGACCTTTCACCGCAAAGCTCTTCGTCCCATAAGGCTTGAAACCTGTCGGCTGATAGTCGTCTTCCGTGCGTTTCGGATCGAACCAATCTTCGAGCGACGCGCACCAGCCGCTGTGGCCGAACATGCTGCGATACCAGACACCCTTCAGCGACGGCACTTTGTAATAACCGGTACCTCGTCTCGTCTTTAAGGTAATATTTGGGTCCGTCCCCACCGAGAATGGGGCGATATCGAACTGTCTTCGGGCCTCAGGTGGCACCCGGAAGCCTTGAGCCGGCGTGAGCTTGTTGTTGGTGTAAAGAGGAGGTGTGTGACAGGTCCCGCAGCTCTCGCTCTCAAATAACTTCTTGCCGCGATGGGCGAGTGCATCGAACTTGTTCGGATTGGGAGGTGGTTCGAGAGCGTAAAGGTACATCGCCAACGCATAAAGCTGCTCGTCACTGTATCGACCGCCAACGGCGATCGCATCGTCGGGCTCCGGACGCTTCGTCGAGTAATGAAAATCGGCGGGCACGAATCCGTCGTAGGAGGCAAGATCGTCCGCGCCCTGGTTCAATGCGGCGTAGCGCATCAAATCCGCGATGGAACGGTGCTGTTGCAGCCCCGTGTGATCCAGATAGTGGCGATCCTTAACACCAATAAGGTCGGGGATCTGGAGCGGATAAAAGAGATTGCTGCGATGTCGCGCCGTGACCTCGGCCGGCATCGCCTCATGCGCGGCGATCAACTGATCTGTGGTCATGTTGTCGATTGGACCCAAGGGATCAGGCTTCAACCATGGAGCTGCGAACAACGAATGGTCCAGGTGCCGAAGGTCGGCGTCAGCCTTCCGGGCAGCTTCGGGATTGGCCAACCTGCTGCGGAAGAGCCACGCTTTGCTTTTCTCGAACGGGAAGTTCCCCTGCGCACCCTCCAGCACGCTTCCATCCGGCATGACTCGCGTGTGGCAAAAGCCGCAGGCAAAATCGCCCAGTTCCACCTCGCCCTTCTTTCGAATGACATATCGGACAAACGGTATGGTCCCATCCTTGGCTACAGGAACGCCGACCGTCTGATACCACTTTGGATTTCGTACGTCGTCCATGCTGGCGATCCGGTGCGTCGTGTAATAGATCGGCGCATTGAAGACGATTCGTCCGGCCGCGATCCAGTCTTCCCTGGAGTTGAGACTGGGCTTGTGACCTGATTCGTCCCATAGGACCTCGGGATCCTGTTGCTTGAGCCACTCCACGTAGTTTGGCGGTTCATGCCCTGGAGCATAGACCGGGTAGCTCTTGTAAATGGGGCGAACTGGAATGCGGTAGTAGTAATCGGAGGAAATGTGCTTTGGCGATCCGACAGGGTCGGCAAGCGGGAGTTCCAGCGTCGCGATCGCATTGTCGTCCCAGACCTTCGGGACCGTGGGTTCGAACGTCGAGTGCTTTTCCTGACCTGAAGCGTGCAAGAGCCGCGAGAATCCGGCCACGACGACGACCAGCACAAACAGAAACTCAAGCTTTAGAACCAACTTCTTCATGACTGACCTCGGGGAGGAACGAGCTGTGCAGCGCGCGATCACGCAGATCTTCCTATGTGCATGATTTTGTTGGCAATGGAGATAATCTGTAGAAACCTGTATTTTCCTTTAGCTATGGGTTGGGGTAGTTTCGAGTCCAGGACATTGCCAATCGACAGGCTGGGGGTCCACCTGAATTCCGACGTTCTACAGTTCGGCGAATTCGAGCTAGACGTCCACAACCATCGGTTGCGGCGATCGGGCTCGGAGATGAAGCTCGAGCGGATCCCGATGGAACTTCTGATTATGCTGGCCAGCCGGCCCGGCGAACTCGTCAGGAGAGAGGAGATCGTCCAAGAGCTTTGGGGAAACGAGATCAATGTCGATACCGAAAACGCAATCAACACCGCCGTCAGAAAGATACGGCAGGTTCTGGGTGACGACTCGTCGAGCCCCCGCTTTGTTCAGACGATCAGCAAACGAGGGTACCGATTCCTGGCTGAGCCCACGCGGGCGGCCGTGCCACCTCAATCTCCCGCATCAACCTCGCAGACGGTCCGCCCCAAGACCATCCGGTGGACACTGCTCGCCGGAATAGCAGCCCTGTTGGGTGCCGGCCTGGTCGTCTGGAATGTTCGTCATTCCGGGACGGTCCTGCGAGTCTCCAATTACGTGGCACTCACGCATGACGGCCTGCCGAAGCAAGGGCCGCTGCTCTCTGACGGTGTTCGCATCTATTTTGTCTCCGGGAGCTTGAATCATCGAAGCATCTCTCAAATATCGGTCAACGGTGGAGAGGCTTCCACCCTCGTTAGCGCGCTGCAGTCTCCCCGATTGATGGATATCTCATCGAACGGAAGCGAGCTGCTGGCCGCTTCGTTCGGACCCGATCCCGGAGCTTCAGTGGGAGGCAGGGCCGGGCGGAACGAGTCGGCTCTGTGGAGCATTTCGTTGCCTTCCGGAAATGTTCGGCGAATTGGCGATCTGCTCGCAGATGCCGCCGCGTTCGCTCCCGACGGTCAGAAGATTGCCGTTGGATTGAACAACGCTCTGTACGTGATTAACGACGATGGCACCGACCAAAGAAAGATTGCTCAATTGCCCGGAACCGCATCGTCAATTCGATGGTCGCCTGATGGAAAGCGGTTGCGATTGACCATCATGAACCCGAAGACCCTGCGATCATCTCTTTGGGAGTTGCTCAAGGACGGAGCATCTCTGCACGAAGTCCTGAGTGGCTGGAACCCGGTTCCGGATGAGTGTTGCGGGTGGTGGAGTCCGGATGGCCGCTTTTACGTTTTCCAGTCTACTCGGGACGGCAGGACCGATATATGGGCCCTTCCCGCGCGTTCGGGGCTGTTCGACCGCAAGCCACCGGAGCCCCTCCAGTTGACGGCGGGACCAATCAATTCTCTCGCGCCGCAAATGAGCTCCGATGGACGCAAGCTCTACATGATCGGTCGGCAGCTCCGCGGGGAGTTGAACAGGTACGACGCCAGGTTGAAACAGTTCGTTCCGTACCTCAATGGGGTATCCGCGGAATTTCTCGACTTCTCACGGGACGGGAAGTGGATGGCCTATGTCGGATTTCCTGACCATCTGCTCTGGCGCTGCGACATTCAAGGCGACCATTGTCTCCAGCTGACAGGACCCGGGATGCAGCCTACTGCGCCGCGATGGTCTCCGGATTCGACGCGGATTGCGTTTTTCGATGCTGCCCCCGGGAAGCCGTTCAAGCTGTTCATTATGCCTGCAAACGGCGGCTCGCCCCGGGCAGTGGTGGATGAGCCGTGGAACGAGATTGATCCCAACTGGTCGCCCGATGGACAGATGCTCGTCTTCAGTCACTTCCCTGTTTTTGATCGGCAGGAAGATCTGGGAATCTACTCGTTCGATCTCGTGACCAATCGGGTAGGCAAGCTCCCCGGGTCTGACGGTCTCTGGATGCCAAGATGGTCGCCCGACGGGAACTTCATCCTGGGCAGATCGGCGGATTCATTATCGCTGATGCTTTTCGACGTTCCCAGGCAGACTTGGCACGAACTCGCTCGCGGCGAAAGCTTTGGTTACGCCAACTGGTCATCCGACAGCAGATTTGTCTACGTTCTCAAGAGAGGGAACGAACCGGCGATCGAGAGAATTCGCGTGTCGGACGGCAGGATCGAGGCTGTGGCAGGCCTCACCGGGGTGCGCCAAACGGGGTTTCGCAACGCAGTCTGGACAGGTCTCACGCCCGACAATGATCCCCTGATCCTGCGTGATGTTGGCACTGAGGAACTCTATTCTCTGGACGCGATCGTTCCTTAACTCGTGTCCGAAACCGCTCACTCCGGGGAGTTTTGTAACCTTGGCCAGGATCGCGAGTGCGCCAACGATCAACCCGGCCAATCCCACGATTCCGAGAACGACATTCTTCAGCCAGCGTGACATGAAAGCACCTCATAGGCGTGGCAGAGGATCACTCCGAGGCTATTACAAATCTTTGCATGTCTTCTTCTGCGGGAAGAATTAAGTCTTGCGCCGGCGACCCTCCGCGGAAACTCTAGTCAGGCAGTTGGGGGTGTTCTGGCTCGCGAAGCCAGAAGCTCGCGATCAAAGACAAAAGGTAAGCGAGCACCGCGACTGTGCCGGCCGAGTAGGCAAGGCGAGCAGCTGCGCCGCCACCGGGCATGATGTTGGCGAGTTGCGTAGTGAGAAGCACTCCAGACGCGCCGATCACGCGGGCTCCGATGTTGATCGCGAAACTCTCGCCGGTTCCGCGTAATTGTGTCGGGTACATTCGCGGCAAATAGTTGCCCCAAAGACTGAACGGCCCGTTCATGAGAAGGCCCGCGAGCAAGACTCCGCCTTGAACGAGCACCAAACTATGCGTCGCGGCAAAAAAGTATACGAAGGAGAAAACGAGCAATCCGGGAACCAGGAAGATGCGCAGCAGACGCCTCTGCGTCGCGATCCGGACCACGAGGAACGCAAACAGCAAACGGCCGGCAATTGTGCCGATCTCTTGAAACATCTGTACCCCGCTAACGGTCTGCTCTACCAAGCGAGGTGCGAGATTCCGTACCTCGGGTAATCCAGGGACCATCCGAGCTGTCTGCTGGATCACGCCTGAAGCCAGGGCATAACTGCAAGCCACCAGGAATGTGGTCACCAACGTAGTCTTTCGCAGCGCGGGCCGAAACAGTTCCGCGAAGCTCGGCCGCTTCAACTCTTCTTTCGACTTCTTCTCCAACCAGATCGGAGACTCCGGCAAGAACGGCCGTGTAAGGAGGAGGGGGATCGCGGGGATCAGTCCCGACAGCAGCGTGTAGCGCCAGGCTTCATGGCTGCCGCGGATGGCTGGGAATCTTTCGGCGTAGGTTACGGCAACATAATAGGCTCCAGTCACCATCAGTCCTCCCAGGCCGAAGGCGGCCTGTGTGTAACCCAGGACAGATTCGCGCTGTTTGGGATTGGAGAAGAGCTCCGCCACCCATGCAACCCCAGCCACAAATTCGACACAGACCCCGATGGTGGTGGTGCAACGGAAAAACAATAACTGTGGCAATGTACGAGCCAGGCTGGCGGCGCAAGCTGAGAAGGCATACAACAAGATGCTCCACACCAACACCCGCCGACGCCCATAAAGGTCGGTGAGATATCCTCCCAGGAGTCCAAAGACGCCCCCCGAGGCCAATGGCAGATAAAAAAGCAGCCCCACCCAAAGGTTGGAGCCTGGGCTGCCGGGCTTGAAGTTCCCCAGAGCTGTGAGCGCGGGACGGGCAATGAGCGGCATTACCAAGGTCTCGTAAAGATCGAATGCAAAGCCGAGAGCCGCAACACCGCAGACGAGCCACTGAACCGGCGTCAACCGGGAGACGCGGGGTGGCAATTCGGGAACCCCCGCGTCGTCGATTCGTGTGTGCCGTAGCCGCGCTGATTCATCCAACTGGGCCTCCCTCCATGAATCTCAGGGAAAGTCGGGCAAACGCATGCTTGCCATTCGATTAGAGCCCTCGAAGACTTGTAATACAAGTTCAAATAAGTTGATAATTGTTGAGGAATCGTCAGCAATGGAATTTACATCAAAACAGTTCCGCGCATTTCTGCTGGCGGCGCAACACCGAAGCTTCTCGCGCGCCGCGGAAGCACTGTACATCACTCCATCCGGCTTAAGCGTCTTGATTCGAGAGTTGGAAACCCAACTTGGATTCCGCCTGTTTAATCGCACCACGCGTCACGTCGGGCTGACAAATTACGGCAATGAATTGCTTGGCGTGGTCCGGGAGAGTCTGGAGAAGGTTGATCGCGCCGTCTCGCGCATTGGGCGATCAGCAGCCGAAGCCAGCCTGTCGTTATCGGTTGGCGCGCCGCCCCTGATCGCGGCCAACGTACTGCCGGAAGCCATCAAGGAATTCCATCGCAACCGTCCGGACCTCCACATTCAAGTGTGCGATGTCGGCGGAGGGGCCCTTACCCGCATGGTGGAACAAGGCAAACTCGATATGAGCCTGGGTGCATTTTTTCACCCCGCACCCGGTATCCGTCGCACCCCGCTGTTTCGCTTTTCCCTGATGGTGATTCGCCCCGACAACGATCCGGCCCTGCGCCGCGCCTCGACTACCTGGTCCGCTCTGAGGGGAGAGCCGCTGATCTCGCTGGCGCCCGGGAACCTGATTCAAGAGCTCATCGACAAGCATCTGGCTCGCGCCGGTGTTTCTGTTCGCCGACGCGCCGCTTTCAACTATCTCGACACCATGATCGCTATGGTGGAGGCCGGCGAGGGCGTTGCCATTATTCCCTCTTTCGTGCTTCCCGCCTGTCGAAATCGGAGAGTTGTGATGAGCAAACTGATGAATCCCGTTGTGAACCTGGACTTTTCCCGGATTAGCCTTCGAGGGAAAAGGCTTCCCCCTGGGGCGGATGAGTTTACCGCTTTCTTGCAGGGCTATATCGCGCGATGGGCCGGGCGGGCGGGTATTCTGTAGGCCCACGGATATTCGTTGGCGCCAGGTGAGGGTGCGGCTAGCCGGCTTGCATGAGTTCCCACAGGACGCCGGGGCATTTATCAATGCTCCGCTCAATGATTTCTGCTCAAGCGTTGGGAGACGTTGGTTGGGTCCGCCGATTGGGCGTCTGGGTTATCATTCGCGCATGAATCGAAGAGATTTTGTCAGCACGATATCTCTGAGCCTGGCGGCAGGTCTTCCAGTTTTTTCCGAAAACGGCCTGGCCGAAGCCATGGCGGGTAGCCGCGCCCTGACAGTCGCGGGTCCAACCTCAAGTGGGGCGACAAGTCCTCCTGGCCGGCTGGAATTTGCGTCGGCGTTGGATGCTGCAGAGGCGATTCGCAAAAAGCATATTTCGTCATTCGAGCTGACGCAACAAGTCTTCGCTCGGATCGACAAATTCAATCTTCAACTGAATGCGTTTGCCTATCAGCTTCGCGAAGACGCGCTCGCGCGAGCGAAGCAGGCGGATGAAGCGCAGTCAGGCGGGAAATCGTACGGCATCCTTCATGGCGTGCCGATTCATGTGAAGGAAAGCTTTGCGGTGGCGGGACACCCTTGCACCTGGGGAATTCCGGGATTGAAAGACTCCAGGGCTCCGAGCGACTCTGAGGTGGTAACGCGGCTCCGGAATGCAGGGGCCGTGCTGATTGGTGCGACGAATGTTCCGCTCGCGCTGGGCGATTGGCAAACTTACAACCAGATTTATGGCACCACGAACAATCCCTGGAATGTAAAGCGAACGCCGGGAGGTTCGTCGGGCGGGTCGGCCTCGGCACTGGCGGCAGGTCTGGGATACCTGAGTGTCGGCAGCGACATCGGGGGCTCGATCCGCGTGCCGGCGCATTTCTGCGGGGTATACGGTCATAAACCGACGCTTGACCTCGTGGACATGCAGGGCCATTTGCCCGGCGGGCAGCACCAAGACCCGGGTTTCTCGACTCTGCTTGCCGTGGGCGGGCCGCTGGCGCGCAGCGCGGAAGATCTACTCGCGGCCTTGCGCCTTCTGGGTGGTCCGGCGGGCTATTCTTCGAAAGCGTGGAAATGGGAGCTGCCCGCGGCGCGCCACACAAGTTTGCGGGAATTTCGGGTTGGCTACGTTCTGGACGATCCATATTGCCCCGTAACTCCGGAGACAAAAGCAGTACTGGAGAACACGATCCAGAAACTTGAGAAAACGGGTGCCACGCTGAAACAAGGCTGGCCCGCAGGAGTCAAGCTGGAAGAGCTGAATCGGAATTACATTTTCCACCTGGCCGCGTTCACATTCAGCGTGGAAACCCCAGAGCAACAAGAGGCAGAGCGGAAAGAGGCGGCGGCGAGCGGCAAAGAAATGCCACCGGGCATGGCGAGCTTCACCGACTGGCAGCAGCAAAATCTCCGCCGGCTGGGATATCGCGCGCAGTGGCAGAGTCATTTCGATGAGGTGGACGTGTTCCTCTCTCCCGTCGCCTTCACAACCGCGTTTGAGCATGACCACAGCGAACCGAGCGACAAGCGCAAAATTGCGACGGGACATGGCCCGCGTGACTACGACGATATGTTGAGTTGGATCGCGCCCGCTACGCTGACGGGATGTCCGGCAACGATAGCACCGGTCGGGCCTGGCGAGGGTGGCTTGCCCATCGGCCTGCAAATCATGGGGCCTTATTGGGAAGACGCCACGCCGATTGTTTTTGCGAAGCTGCTGGCGCAGGTAGTGGGCGGATTTGTGGCTCCTCCCGGTTACGAGGGGTAGGGCGCGGGAGCGATACGCTCGCGGCCAGACGGGCGGGTACGAAGCGAGCCCATAGTGCGTCGTGTTGATCGGGAAATTCCCGTCGTCCTGTTTCAGGCTTCGGCGATTGCGGGCCAATCGCCTGGAACCGAACCTGGCGCCCCAAACTTCCGATCGTCATTTTCATTTGGCGCACGCGAACGCGGGCAACCGAGTGATTCCGGCTGCGGAGGTGTGCCAACGCTGCACTCGAGTGGGCCTTCGGCATTGTAGAGTGGGGCGAGATGAATCCCGTGCCGTGCCGCAATCGCTTCCATCGCCTTCACATGCTCCGGCGTGATGGATCCTCGTCCCTGGGAGAATGGTTCGAAACGCTGCTCGAGGGCAAGAGCCATGCCCTCCAGCAGGCATCCATGAGCCACGTCAGGGAATGGATGCCGATTGAGGATTCCGCTGAAGTCGGGCGTAAAACTCAGGCCGCTCGTGATCTGTCCCAGGCCGCCAAAGAATATCCGCGCGCCTGGCATATCCGAATTCGGATGGAGGTTCTTGGGGTAGCCCGCATCGCAAATGACGCCTTCAGGTGAGATGCGCCCCAAAAGAAGCGAGGGCGAGGGCAGACTCGCCGCGCAAATCACGATATCGGCCCGCAACGGGAGTTGCTCGAGGCTGGTTGCGATTTCCGTGTTCGCTCCATCGGCTTCCAACTCCGCGGCAAGCGCGCACAAGCGCCCGCAGTTGCGCGCGCAGAGGATCGTCCGCCGGACGAAAGGCGCCAGGCATCGCGCACACCCGGAACCCACGTCTCCAGTCGCTCCAACGATAAGGAGGGTCGATCGGCAAAGATCGCGCCCCTCCTCGGCGCACATTTTTCTGATGCCCTGAACGATGAAGCCAACCGTCAGCGTATTGCCGGTGGTGAAGACCGTTGTGCGCCGCTCCGGAAGCAGATCGAAGTTTCCCTCGATCAGAATGGAACTGAACCCGCCCAGGCTCACGATTCCCGCCCTCGCGTTGATGGCACAAGCTGCCGCCGCACGAACGCGGCCAATGTTGTCGTAAAGGTATGCGCCATCCAGGCGATCGGGGGGAATGAACGAGTCGATGTACAGGCCGCGAGCTTTCGCGCCGGTTGTCGAGCTCACCTCGACACGGCAGACGGCGCGCGGAGGAATCCACGGAAAGATCTCCCGGATGTCCTCATCGGGCACTGGCGCTCGCCCCGGTCCGCGCAACACACGCACAACATCCGCCGCCGCCCGCCAGCTCTCCTGGTGCCCGATCAAGGCGAAGTCCACCCCGGTCTCCTGTGCCTGCCCGGCTATACCGGCAATTGCATGACCCATTGCAGTGTGACCTCCCCGGGCAGTCCAAGCGCATCCAGCGACTTTAGGTAATGCTGCAGCGAAGCTCCGCGCAACTCGACCGTAGTCAGGCCGACTTCGGAAAGCGACGGCTTCACACAACTGCTGTGACACAGATCGCATTGTCCGTGCCGGCATTCCTTGGCCACCATCTCCGTAAGCGTGGTCATCACGTCAAGGTGAAGCCGATACACCTTGTCGTCGAAGCGCTGCGGGTCCTTTGCCCGCTCGGCTCGGAGGATGTCGAGCGCATGGCCGATGTGCTCTTGCTCCTCAGCGGCGATGGCGGCGAAGGTCGCGCCGAGGCTGCCCGGCCCTGCCTTCCCGACCCGCGTGTAGCTGGCCACGGCAAACGACTCCAGCATGATCTCCTGAATGATGAGACACGCGATAAAATCGTGTTCCGCGATGCAGCGCATGAATGCCTCCCGAATGCGCTTCCAGTACTTCGCGTTGATGTTGCTGGGAACATCCACGCCCAGCTTGCGGCCTTCCGCGGCGAACGCGGCCGCGTGTCCATGCTCGCCCTGGGCGTGCTCCAGGGCCTCGGCCACTTCTTCCGGATCGTCGCAGATGGTCGAGAGTGCGGTGTAGTTCATGGCCGCCATAAGCTCGCCGGTCACGGCCTGGGCGAGGATGTCTTGCCAGATCGAGGCGTTGGGGGATGGGCATGCAGCCGGCTCTGAGCAGTTCAGAGCGACGATAGTTTCCATGGGGGTTCCTCCTTTGAGACAAAAATGATTCCTCAGGTGCCTGGAATGCACTGGTTCTTACGCGAGATGGAATGAAGTGGATCTACAAATCAGACGGGCCCGCGATAACGCCGCAAGCGGACGGCTCCGGCAATGAAGGCGGCGGTACAGGCGAAGCTAATCCATAATCCCGGGTTGATCAGGAAATGGGCCGGTCCTGGCATAGCCATCGCCATGGGGTGCTCCATGATGGCCGCTCCTTCCGCACCCCCGGTGAAGCGGCTCCAGATGAAAGAACCGAAATAGGTGGTGTTGAACGCTGCCTTCTCGCCGAAGCCGATGGCCAGGGGTGGTAACGTAGCCCAGAGTATCGGCGCCCGCCGCGCCCAGGCCGACACCAGCATGAGCCAGCCGTAAATCGGCGATTGCCACAATCCATGAATGAGAAAGGAGTGGAAGAGCATCATCAGCCATATCTGGACAATCGGCAACCTCGCCCACATGATGCCGACATCCTGGCCCTTGACCAGCAGTGCCGCGCTGCTTATCAGCAGCATCAACCACTGGGTCGCGACCGCCAATCCAACTGCCAGCAGCGGCAGAATCACGATGGGAATACTCGCCTTGGCCAGCACCGTGGTGAGATCGGACAGCGGCAGCGATTTCCAGAACAGAATGCTGCGATCGCGGCGCTCGCCGTAGAGCGTGTCAACCGAGTAGAACAGGCCCACAATCAGGGTGGCGGCGATGATCATATTTCCGGCATACTCGTATGGCTCACGGGTCACCGCGCTCTGCTGCGCCGGATCGAGCCATGGCGCCGGATGCAGCCCCGCCAGCATAATCAGGGCGCTGAGGGAAAAACCGAAAAGAAACACGGCGGCCACCGCAACGGGAGCGATATAGATCGCGCGGTTCTCCCATAATTCGCGTCGAATCGACCAGTACAGAAGGCGCGCCGCCGTCATCGCCACCGCCATTCCGCGCGATTCGACAGAAGACTCGGACAGGATGTTCGACGGGGTGCTCACCGGGCTGCTCCTTGTGACTCCATCACGGCGACGAATAAATCGGCGATGCTGGGGATGCGCACATCGCCAAGCGCGGCGAGGCGGTTCCGATCCACCCCGTCGAACATCAGCACGCTGCCACCGAGGGTCTCGCGCTCATGAATCGGCTTGAGAGCCCGTGCTTCCGCCTGATGGCCGGGACGAACCATCACTTCCACGAACCGGCTCTCCAGCTCTTCCATACTGCAACTGAGTGCGACGCGTCCCCGGTTGATAAACATTAAATCGGTGATGACGTGTTGAATCTCTTCCACATGGTGCGTGGTCACAATGATGGTGCGGCTGCAATCGAAGTAGTCATTCAGCAGTGAGTCATAAAACTGTTTGCGAAAAAGGATGTCGAGGCCCAGCGTCGGCTCGTCCAGGACCAGCAAGCGGGCGTCGATGGCCATCACAAGCGCGAGGTGCAACTGGGCCACCATGCCCTTGGATAGGTCCCGCACCCTGCGTGTGTGCCCTATGGTGGTTCTCGCCAGAAAACGCTCCGCCTTGGCACGATCGAACCGGGGATGCACTCCGGCAACGTAGTCAAGCACCTGCCATACCTTGATCCAGCGAGGCAAAACCGCGACATCCGCGATGAACGACACGTCGCGCATGAGCTGATCGCGCTGCGTCCACGGATTGCGCCCCAGCACCTCGAGTTGGCCCTGGTATGGCAGCAGACCGACAATTGCGTTCAGCGCGGTGGTCTTGCCTGCACCGTTGGGGCCGATCAGCCCCAGGATGCGTCCTTCCTCCACGCGCAAATCCACGCCATCCAGCGCCACCGTAGCTCCAAACTGCTTGCGCAGACCGCGCGCTTCTATGCATGCCATGGTTCAGCGCTCCTTCTTTCGGGGGTCCGCCTTTGCGGTCTTTGCCAATACGGAATCCAGCAAGTCTGCGGTATGGAGGCCTAGCCGCTGGATGTTGGCGCAGATCCTGGGCCATTCATCCTGGAGGAACTTCTCCCGTTCGCCCCGCAGCAACAAGGCCCGCGCCCCGTCGTTGATAAACATGCCCCGCCCCCGCCTGGTCTCCACCAGTTCCTCGTCCACCAGTTGCTGATATGCCTTCAGAACGGTCAGCGGATTGACCCGGTATTCCGCCGCCACGTTGCGCACCGAAGGCAGCGGATCGCCTTCCTTCAGCACACCGTCCAGAATCATGGCGACAACCCGGTCGCGAATTTGGCGATAGATCGGCTGATTGTCGTTCCACTCGAAATCCATCCTGTGATCCAGATGTTCCTCAGCTCTTCAATTCCAAGCGATTTTACTGGCTGCGCTTCAGGTCGAGTAATCCACCCATCTGTTTGCCGTCGGCCATCGCAAACTCCCATTTTTCGGTGTGATGGTTGGCGTCGATGAAGGTGAAAGTGACGCGCTGCATGTGCCCCATTTGCGAACTCTGAAGGTTGGTGGCTTCGAGAAAATCAAAGACGATGGTCTTGCCGTCGGGAGAAACCTTCGCCGCCATGCGGGGCTGATTGCCGGCATCGCAATAATGCGTCAACATCAGCCGATCGCCGTCCAGGTTGAACATGGTGATGGGATCGTCGGGCCCCGCGCCTTTCATCTCGTGCATCAGCGCGTTGCCCATGGATGTTACGCGCAGCGTTACGTGCATGGGTTGGCCATCCACGGTGCCATCCCAGGAACCGGCGAGCGACTTCAGTTGCTCAAACGATTTCTGTGCGGCCGACTGTGCAAAACCGGCACTCGAAACCAGCAACACTGCCAGAGGCAGCATGACACCACGCACTTTCATGTTCCGATCCTCCTCCGTGCTTACTCTCAAGGCCGATCCTCTATCAGGATTCGAGCTCAACCTCTATGGTGTTGTAGTTAAGCATAACACCAAACCACATGGCAAGCACTTTTTTTGGCAGGCGTCCGCCATTCTGCTCGGGCAGCGAAGTCCGGGAGGACTGGATTGACCGGATAGAACGTCAGCGAAGTAAGATTGCCTTTGGAACGTGTTCTGGATGTAAGTCGCGGGCAGTCTGGAATGAATTGCATAGACGCCATGAAATCTCGGGCTGTCAGCGGGCAGCTCATTCAGACGCGCCGAAGAGTGCCGTATGGGGACAGCACCACAATCCGACAAAAACTCGACCTTGGCTGAAGCCCTCCCCAACGCGGCACTGGTTCGTGAACAACTCAGGCGCCTCGTTGCGCACCCATTGTTCATGAACAGCAAACGATACCCCGTATTGCTGACCTACGCAGTCGAGCAAACCTTGCTAGGCAATTCGAACGAATTGAAGGAACGGACGATTGGCGTCGAGGCCTTCGCGCGCGAGCCCGAATACGATGTGAATCTCGATCCGGTGGTTCGCATTACGGCGGCTGAGGTTCGTAAAAGGCTGAGTCAGTATTACTACAACCCTGATCATGCCGGGGAATTGGTAATCGAACTACCGGTTGGCTCCTATGTTCCGAGTTTCCGTGAGCCCGCCACCGTGCTGACGGCCGCGGAACCTTTGCTCACCGAGAAGCCGGAGACCTACCCCAGGGATGCCGTCGTTCTCTCGCTTCCGGAGGACGATGGCGAACAGTCGAATTCACGACTGGCCAGCCGCTGGATCCTGATTGCCATCGCATTGCTTATTGCCGTACTGATCGGATTTGGTATCGGCCGGTTGAGATTTACGCGTCAGGGGGCCGGCCCCAGTGTGCCCTCAAACATGGCGCGTTTCTGGCAGCCGGTCACCGCAACTTCCAGCCGAATTACGTATTGTCTTGGCGTGCCATCCGACTCTGTCGACCTGCAAAACAGGGCAGTCGCCGAGTTTCCTGCCGCAGAGGGCGGCAGTCTGAATGTTTACGATGTGATCACTCTTGCCCGTGCCATCGCGCCTCTTGTCCCGAACAATGGCGAATTTCGCGTCCTGGCCGCTTCTGATACCGGCTTTGCTCAATTGCGAGAAGGTCCATCGGTAATGATTGGGGCTTTTGACAATCCCTGGACGATGCGCATCACGCAGGATTTGCCGATCGGATTCGAATCTGACAATCATGTTCGCAAGGTAGTCGATCGCAACAGCGCCCCCAAAAGGATCTGGACCCTTCAATGGCAAGTTCCAGGCAAGAGCCTGGCGCGCGACTACGCCGTAGTCGCCAGACTTCACGACAAGGTTACCGGTGAGCCGGTCATTATCCTGGCCGGCATTTTGGGGGAAGGAACCGAAGCGGCAAGCGAGGTCGTCTCCAATCCGGCTTACCTGGATGCAATGCTCGAAAAGGCCCCGAAGAACTGGGATCAGCTGAATCTCGAAGCCGTAATAGAAGCGAATGTCATCGAAGGCCATCCCGGGCCGCCGACAGTTGATGCCGTGGAGACATGGTAAAGCCCGCCTTTCCAGCCAAAACCCTGTATGATACATGCCCCCAAAGCCAGTGCGACTGAGAGTCTATCTGACTGTAAATAGAGATTTTGTATCGCTCGGGGCCCGGTCTGATGCACGATGCAGCTTCCGGAAGCAATCCGGACCGCCTAGTCTGAATGCATGCGAGAATTCCCGGGGGAATCCGCACAGTCCCGTCGGGAATAAAGGAGACCATCCGTGAGACGCATCCTTGGGCAAGCCCTCTTGTCGATGCTGTTTTCGGCCACACTGATGGCGGCCACGGACTCTCAGACGGTCTACCTGGCCACTCCTGTCCGGGTCGGAAACGTTCAACTGCCTCGCGGAATATGCGAAGTCACCTGGAACCCGGTATCCGGATCGCGGGTGCGGTTGACCATCAAGACGGAAGACGAGAAGACAATCACGGTCCCGGTCCGCATGGTGGAAGGGAAGCTGGACAGGACCGGCGTGGTCACTTCTGTGGTGCACGGCGTCACCTACCTGGACGAACTCCACATCCGGAACGCCAGATTCATTTTTCAAAACAGCAAAGAGAACTCCAAATGAGTTTCGTTCGCGTCCAGCTTGGGCTGGTCAACTCTCGCCATCCATCTCTCGTGAATCGTGCATGGAGACAAATGCAAAATCGCAAGCTCGGTCTGTACCTCTTTTTCTCTGTCATTGCAGTCCTTGGTGCCGTTGCAGCCGCAACCGTAGCGGCAGCTCAAAACGCTGACAGGCCATGGATGAATCCCAGTCTTTCCCCGGAAGAACGAGCCAACCTGGTCCTGAAGCAGATGACGCTCGATGAGAAGCTGGCTCTGCTGCATGGGAACGGGATGGCCCATGCGCCGCAGTGGCAAATGCCGCTGTCGCACCTTACCAACGGCGGTGCGGGATACGTGGAGGGGGTCGAGCGACTCGGAATCCCGCCTCTGGTGATTTCCGATGCGGGCTACGGAGTGCGCGACAGCGGGGCGAATGGAAGGTATTCGACCGCCATGCCGTCGAGCCTGGGAGCCGCCGCAAGCTGGGACGCCGACTCGGCTTGCGAATTTGGCACGGTCATCGGCCAGGAGCTTCGCGCGCAGGGATTCAACATGACGTTGGGAGGCGGGGTCGATCTGGCCCGCGAGCCGCGCAACGGCCGCAGCTTCGAGTATGCCGGCGAAGATCCGCTGCTTGCGGGCACGGTTGTCGGCAACCTGATGAAGTGCGAACAGGCGCAGCACGTGGTCGGCGACATCAAGCACTACGTGATGAACGACCAGGAGACCGGACGCTTCTTTGTGAACGCCGTTATTTCCAAGCGGGCCATGCAGGAATCGGACCTGCTCGCATTTCACATCGCCATCTCCATCGCAAATCCCGGCGCGGTGATGTGTTCCTACAACCGGATCAATGGCGATTTTGGCTGTGAGAATGCGTATACGCTGCAGGATGTGCTCAAGAACGATTGGGGCTTCAAGGGCTTTGTGATTTCCGACTGGGCCGGAACTCACAGTACAGAAAAAGCATCGGCGGCCGGCCTCGACCAGGAACAGCCGATGGCGGAGTTCTTCGGTCCGAAGCTGAAAGAGGCAGTCGAAGCCGGAAGGGTTCCCATGTCCGAAATCGACGACCACGCGCGGAGGGTTCTCTATGCGGAATTCCTGTCCGGTGTTGTCGACGACCCGCCGCAGAAGGGCGTTGTGGATGCCGAGAAAGGTTTCGAAGTCGCGCAACAGGTCGAAGAGAAGAGCATCGTTCTGCTGAAGAACACCGGGGCAGTGCTTCCCATCGTCCCGGCAAAGGTTCGCAGCATCGCTATCATCGGCGGCCATGCCGATGTGGGGATGATTTCCGGAGGCGGCTCGGCGCAGGTGGACCCGCCGGGGGGCAACGCCATCATGCCTCCGGGAAAAGGCGCAACCAATTGGCAGGACCATATCTGGTTCCCGACCTCTCCACTGAAGGCTCTCCGGGCCAGGCTGCCGAACACGAAGATCGATTTCGATGCGGGAACTGACCCTGAATCGGCGGCGAACCTTGCCAAAGGGGCCGATTTAGCCATTGTCTTCGCATCGCAGTGGTTGTCAGAAGACATGGATGTGCCGAGCCTCTCGCTTCCGGATAACCAGGATGCATTGATCGAGCAGGTAGCGTCGGCGAATCCGCACACCATTGTCGTTCTCGAAACTGGCACCGCCGTCACCATGCCATGGATCGACAAAGTGGCGGGCGTCGTCGAGGCCTGGTACGCCGGCAGCTCGGGACACAAGGCTCTGGCCAATGTACTCGTGGGAGATGTCAATCCATCCGGCAAACTGCCGATGAGTTTCCCGAAGAGTGAAGCGGACCTTCCCCATCCCGAACGTCCGCAAATTCCTGCCGAGAGTCAGACGCGCGCCGGAGATGTGGCCGATAATGGTGCTCCCACCGCGAATGCCTCGGCTCACAACGGGTACGCGGTCCATTACGATGAGGGCCCGCAGGTCGGCTACAAATGGTACGAGACGCAGAAGAAGCAACCAATGTTTGCCTTTGGCTTCGGCCTGTCCTACACGTCGTATGCCTACTCGGGATTGAGTGTTGATTCCGCCGCAAAGTGCGTCAGCTTCACGGTGAAAAACACCGGAAAGCGAGCGGGCGCTGAAATCGCCGAAGTCTATGCACGCCTTCCGAAAGGTTCCAACGAATCCTATAAGCGTCTGGTCGGGTGGAAGCGCGTCTCGCTGTCTCCCGGTGAATCGAAAATAGTCACCGTGCCGATCGATACGCGCGTCCTGCAAACATTCGATGAAGCGAGTAATCGCTGGAACTTTGCTCCCGGTGATTACGAGGTGCTGGTCGGGCCTGCTTCGGAAAGCACGCCGCTGTCAGGAAACCTGACGGTTCCCTGAAGCGCCGAAACTCCCGGAATCCTCTCACGCAGGCGACTGCGGCTATCTGAATCCAGCGATAGCCGCGCGCTGCATTCACCTTTAACGGAAAGCAGAATTCTGATGTCATCCCCATTTATCTACTCGATGCTCCGCCGTTATCGGCTCGCTTGTCTGGTTCCCGTTCTGATGTTCCTGGGCTTCGCGCTCTCAGCTCAATCCGAGCAGCCTGTTACCGCGGTCTGGCGCGGATACCTGAGGAACTCCGCGAGTGCCCCCGTTTCCGGCGCGAGGGTGCGCCTCACCGGGGATGGCACCGCCGAAGCCCGCACGGCCGCCGATGGTGGTTTCATACTTCCCGGTTTGCCGCCTGGGCACTACCAGCTAACCGTAGAGACGGATGGGCGCAAGATCGTGTGCGCGCAGGCCATTGATTTGACGCAGGCCGCACCCGTCGAAGTGGTGACTTTGTCGAGCCGCGGCGAGATCGAGGTTGCGGAGCAGCAGCAGACTGGCGCAACCGGGGGCGTCGCCCTCTCAAGCCAGGCCGTTAGCGAGCTGCCGCTGAACAAGCGCGACTTTTCCTCCCTGCTCCTGTTGGCTGCCGGCACCATGACCGACACGAACGGGGCTACCAACTTTACGGCGCAGTTCGCCATCAACGGCCAGCGCGGCGTTGAGGCAACCTTCGCCATGGACGGAGCCGATATCTCCGACCCCGAAATGGGCGGCGCGACCTTCTCGAACTTCAACGTCGACGCCGTTGAGGGCATTGATTCAAGCTCGGGCTGGATGCCGGCCGACATCGGCCGCGGAGCGGCGGGTTTCACCAACATCCACACCCGCTCCGGAGCCAGCGGATTCCACGGCTCCTTCTTTGAATTTGTGCGCAACTCCGCCTTCGACGCGCGCAATTATTTCGACCACCCCACTCCGGCCTACCCGGGCCGCATTCCGCCGTTCCGCCGCAACGAGTTCGGCTTCACCAATGGCGGGCCAATCTATATTCCTCACATTTACGATGGTCGCAAGCGCACGTTCTACTTCACCGAGTACCAGGCCTTTCGACAGGTATTGGGCACCACCCAGGTGATGCCGGTACCCACCGCTGCGCAACGGCCTTCGGGCGGTTCGAACATCGTCAATGACACGCTAACGTTTGCCGACGGCACGACCGACACGCTGCAGGTTCCGGTCAACGCCTCC
Organism: uncultured Acidobacteriota bacterium; assembly: GCA_963706455.1. Classification (GTDB taxonomy): domain Bacteria; phylum Acidobacteriota; class Terriglobia; order Terriglobales; family Acidobacteriaceae; genus Telmatobacter. The sequence goes on from CAVPNO010000085.1 coordinate 74,644, forward strand.
ATCGCTGCCATCCTGGCGCGATATCCGCTGCCGAATTTGGCTTCGGGATCCTTTGCAGCCAATACTTACGCGACGGCCTCAAAGGTGACCACCAATGCCGACCAATTCTCGTTGCGTATCGATCACAAACTCTCGGCAAAGAATCAGTTCTTTGCCCGTTTCACGATGGACAACCTGAACGGGCCGACGACGAACCCTGACCAGACCGCCATCGATCCTGCTTTCGCCGTCGAGTATCTTGATCGGCAGCGCAACGTCGTGGGCACGCTCACCACCGCATTCACTCCCAAGTTGATTCTCGAGTCTTCGCTATCGATCACTCGCTCGACGCCAGGTTTTCCGGCTCCCGATCACTCCGATCCTGCGGTGAAATTCCAAGACGGTCTCTTCGAGGCATTCAACAGTGCCGGCGGCTCGGTGATGCAAGCCTACGGCAACCTCTTCCAGGAGCGCGAAAACGTCAGCTACACGGCTGCGCGGCACACCGTCAAGGCGGGCTTCGAGATCCGGGAGAACGTCGACACAACCTACTTCGGCATTGGGCCGAACGGCCAGTACGATTTTGGCGGCGGCGCAGCTTACGCAACGGAAGCCATTCGCTCCGCCAGCGGCAGGCACGACATCCAAATCGGTGATCCTCTCCCGGACACGCTTTCCGGGTTTCTTTCCGGCTCGCCATTCGATTACCTCGTCGCCGTCGCGCCACCCGAAATTTCTGGCGGCACCCACATCGGCCCCGCGGCCATCGATCGCGGCGGCTACAACCTCTACCTTGAGGACACGTGGAAAGCCACGCCCAATCTCACCGTGGACTATGGCGTGCGCTGGGAGTATTACACGCCCATCACCGAGCGCGCGCATCGTACCGGCGGGCTGAAAACATTGAACGGCAAGATGATTTACGTGGTAAATCCCCAGCCCGGATATTCGACCACCTGGAATGGCTGGGGACCGAGAGTACAGCTGGCATGGGCCCCGCGCAACAACTTCACTGCCCACGCCGGTGCTGCGGTCACGCAGATCCCGCCGAACATCTGGCAAGACAACGCGCTTACCGGCTCCACGCCGTTCGCAATCTATCCACGACGTCAATCCTCCTCGTCCGCGCCATTGGACTACGGATTCACCATTACTCCGTCGATGCTGCCCAAGGCGTACGACCTGAATGGCAACGACATCCTGGCCAACGGTACGAACAAGATTCCGGCCAATACGACGATGGACGTGGACCGCTACGAAAAGGATCTCGCAAAGGTGACATCTTCAGGAGCCGTGAGCGCGCTGAACCTGGCAGGCATCGACCCGAAGTTTGGGAATGCCAGGCTTTACACGTGGACGCTGGGCCTTGAACGCAAGTTCGCGAACCTCACCGCGGATCTCGGTTACGTGGGCACTGCGGCTGAGAAACTTCCTCGTATGGGCTTCCCGAACGGCTACGGCGGCGCGACTCCGCAATTTGCTCCATACACGGAATTCAACGCCGCGGGTGATGTAACCGGCGGGCTCGGCGTAATCAGCGTGATCACCAACGACGTGCACTCCAGCTATCACGCGCTGCAGACCTCTCTCTCGGGTACGGTGGGACACGGGGGTCCCGGCATCCAGGCCTCGTACACCTGGGGCAAATCGCTGGACTCGACTTCCATCGTGTTGAGCGGTACGGGATCGACCGGTGCAACCACGTCGGGCGTCTCGCAAGATCCATTCAATCTGCGTGCGGAGAAGGGCCCATCGTCGTTCGATGTGACTCATTCTTTCGGATTGAGCCTGGCGCAGGACCTGCACCTCGAGAGCGCAAGCTTCCTGCACGCTTTCCCCCGCAAGTTCACCTACGGATGGGAACTGCTCTCTATCTCGTCGGTCTCGTCCGGCGCGCCGTTCACAATCTACTCGGGTATCCAGCAGACGGGCGCCGGCGCGAATGGCGTGGATCGCCCGGACCAGATCGCGAAACCGAAGTTGTCAACCGCGCGCAAAGATCGTCAGGACTACTTCGGAATGGGCGCGGCCAACGCGAGTACCTATTTCAACATTCCGATTCATGTTTCTGGTGGGACGGGGCCGAACCAGGGGCTCTTCGGCACATTGGGACGCAATACTTTCCGCGGCCCGGCGTACTACGACTACGATTTCGCGTTGATCAAGGACACGCCTTTCGGGCGCAGATCCTCCGGCGCGGAGCGCATGGATCTTCAGTTCCGCGGCGAGTTCTTCAACCTGTTCAACATCGTCAACATGGGGCTGCCCGCGAATATTCTCACCGGTTCGGGTTTTGGTGAGATATCGAGGACGGCCGGAACTTCGCGGCAGATTCAGCTTTCACTCAAGGTCATCTATTGAACCTGGATTCTTCTTGTCCCGGCATTGCGTCTCTCGCGTGACGATTCTGCGCGTATGCCGACCTTGACGCCTCCTGAGTCAGCGATAACATTTTTGAGTGCCTGCGAAAGGGCGACGCAATCAGGCAACGGAAGAACCTGACAGCGGTTTAAGCACTCATAATGCGTCGTTCAAATTTGCGCGTTCAAAGCGGAAGCTGTCAACATTATTTCCTAAGGCTGAAAGCCATTTTTGAGCGCTCAGTCGGTTGACTGACCCTCTATTCCTTCAGTAAGCTCTCGAGTCGATCTCAAGGGTGAGCTATGGCCTTGCCTCTTCCCACCGGATCCTCTGTCGAGCCTCTGGTGAAGCACACCGTGGCGGACTGCCTGCGCAAAGAGATCGCCAGCGGAGCGCTGCGCCCTGGCACTCGTATCGTGGAGGGCACCTGGGCGCGCAAGTTCGGCGTCGCTCAGGGATCGATTCGCGAGGCCATCAACCTGCTCGCGCAAGATGGGTTCGTCACCAAAGCGGCCGGTCGGAGCGCCCGCGTAGTGAACCTCAGCGAGGAAAACGTGTTGCAGATTTTTGAAGTGCGCGCCACCCTTGAAGGTCTGGCGGCACGCCTGATCGCCCAGCGGGCCGGAGATTTGCGCCCAGTCGAAGACGCGTTGGCCATGATGCGCCACGCTCTCAAGAACGGGCGTCCCGACGAAATGCTGGACGCCGACCTCAGGTTCCATCTTGAGCTTTGCCGGCTGTCCGGCAACAGCTATCTGGTGGAACACGCCCGCAAGATTCTCTTGCCGCTATTTGCGTTTGCACGCATCCGCGTTCTCTCGTCGGGGCAGGATGCATCCGTCTGGGGCAAGGACATTGAAGGCCATCAGCGCATCGTCGACCTGATCAAAGAGGGCCAGGCGGAAGTTGCAGAACAATACGTTCGTCATGTTATCTCCCGATTCGGCCAAAGTGCCTACGATACGTGGGAGAAGAAACCCGCCCCCGCAAAAGTCGGCCGCAACAGGAGGCGCACCCATCAGCACAATAAGAATGGGGCGTCGACGGCGAAGTAGTTTGCGCGAAGCGCGACGCGAGCCCCCAACCACAGCCATCGCGTCGACGTTCCCGTTTCCATCTGAGTTGTTTGGTCAAGTCCGGTTGGCGGCGGTGAGCAGAAGTGTCGCTACCAGAAGAAACAGCATACCCGCAGCAAGGAACGCTTTGGACTGGCGCGAAGCGCGTCTCCATTCCCCCGTCAGAAGGCCCGAAAGACTGGCCGTCATGATCATGAAGATCTGGAACAGTCCCCATCCGATCGAAGTTCCCAAGCCTCCCAGCAATGCCGCGCTCATTCCATACACGGCAAATGCGCCCATCCACAAGGCCGCCATAAGCAAGGAAAGAAGCATGTCTGGAGAAGGCCGCTTGAAGACGCCCCAACTTCGATTCCGCTTCAACATATATAAGGAGTACGCTGCATTGGGAACGAATCCTCCCGCCAATCCAATGGGCCACACTGCATAGGCGGCCAGAAGGGAAGAATTTCCGAGGGCGACGCTTCGCGTTGCGATTCCCTGCCCGAAGGCGAAAGAGTAGTTGAGCATCGGTGCCATCAATCCGCAAAGAACTGCGAGGAGGATGGCGGTGCGATAGCCGCTGCCACTCCGCGGCCCGGTTTCTCCACTCTGCTTCTCGCGCAAGCGGCCGCTCCATGCTGAGAGCGCGATGCCAATCGCCATCAGTGAAATTCCCGCGAGGACAAGCAGAAGCGTGCTGCGGGGGAGAGCCCTCCCTTGGGCGACAAGCATGGGAACGAGTGTTCCCAGAGCGGCCCCCATGCCGACGATGATCGCGTAGGCCAGGCTGAGCCCAAGCCGAGCGCACGAAATTCCGAAGAGGATCTGGGCCACGCCCCAGCTCATCCCAAAGCCCAACGGAGCGATGAATACCGAGAAAGGCAGAGAACCGTAGACCGCTGCGAGATGGCCCACCAGGAGCAGCGCCAATCCGCACGGGAAGATAACCAGAGAAAACAAGCTGAATACCGCCCACATGTTCTCCCATCGCCAGGAGTGAAGAAACTTCGACGGCAGCATGCAGTTGCCGGACATCAAGCCGGCCACCATGGCGAGTGCTACACCTGCGGGCGTCGATAGGCTCATGCGGGAGAATCGATGGGAAGATCTTTCAGGTCAGTGGAAGCCCCCGGCTCTTCCGGTGTTTTGTAAACCCCGCCGTCGACCTGAGCGGGAAAAACAAAGTGGGACCGAAGATGCGGGATGTACTCAAGAAAGAGAATCTCGTTTCCGAGCGCGATGTGATTGAAGAAGACCATGTGCTGATGGATCTGGCCCATGTCTCCCACGTGCGGCACTACCGGTAGGCCGTGTTGCCGCGCCAGCAGACTTACCGTCAGGAATTCACTGATGCCGCCCAATCGCGTGGCATCTGCCTGCACAAAGTGAATCGCGCGGGCCTGGAGGAAATTCTTGAACACGACCCGGTTGGGAATGTGCTCGCCGGCGGCAATCTTCACAGGAGCGATGGCCGATGCCAGCGCTGCGTGAGCCGTTATGTCATCCGGATGAGTCGGCTCTTCAATCCACAACGGATTCAAGTGCGCCAGCTCGGCGCACATCTCCACAGCCGTGGGAAAATTCCATTGCTGGTTTGCGTCGAACATCAGGATTGCCGCGTCTCCGGCGCATTCCCGCAGCATGTTCGCGCGGCGCAAGTCCCGATTCCGGTCCGCGGACCCCACCTTCAGCTTGAAGGCGCTGAATCCCCGCTCAATGGCGCGCTCCGTCAACTCCCGCACCTTGTGATCGTCGTAAGCCATCCATCCAACCGAGGTGTCGTATCCCGGGTAGCCCCGCCGCAAAATCAATTCCCGTTCCGGCCGCGTCGACCAATGGCTGCGCAACAACTCGATCGCCGCGTGCTCCGGCAACACTTCTTCGAGATAGGTCAGATCGAGCAGCGCAACCAGTTGTTCGGGGGAAAGATCGAGCAGCAGCTTCCAGAGAGGAACGCCGCGGCTCTTCGCCCAAAGATCGAAACACGCATTGGTGATGGAAGCCAGCGCGAGGTGAACGACTCCTTTGTGCGGTCCAAGCCATCGCATTGCAGGATCGTTTGCGATCCGCCGGGAAACCTTACCGAACTCGGCCATGACCTCTTCGATCTCTCGACCAACCAGAGAGCCAGCGAGTAACTCAATCGCATCGCAAACCAGGCGGTTCCCGTCACCGAGCGTGAGGGTGATCCCCGTCCCGAAACTTCCGCCGGAGGTAGCAAGATAGGTGACCGCCAGGCTATATTCCGGATTTGTGTGTACCGCGTCGCTGCCCGCTCCGGGCGGCAGCGGATATCTCATATCGAATGCGGCGACGCGATTGATGACCCAACTTGGCATGGAGACCTCTGGCTAGGAACGGCGGTAGCCCAACTCAGCTCCGCCGCTCACAGGCACAACACATCCGGTCATAAACCGCGACCGGTGCGAAAGAAGGAACACGGCAACATCGGCAATGACATCGCCCCGCGGCGCGGGACCAAGAAGTTGAATGCTGTCTAAAAGCTGCCGTGTGCTTGCGGGGTCAGGCTGCTCGTCGCACCAGCGTTCCAGCATCGGAGTCAATACTGCGGCAGGACAGATGGCGTTCACCCGAATCGAATGTCGAGCATAGTCGACGGCCATTGCTTTCGTCAGCGAGATCAATGCGCCCTTGCTGGCGACATACGCGGCGTGGTCGGCTTGGCCAATCAACCCGACCATGCTGGCGGTATTGAGAATCGCACCCCTCGAAGCTTTCAGTGCCGGAAACGCGTAGCGGGTCGTCCAGTACACCGACTTCACATTGACCCGGAACAGGTGATCCCACTCGGCCTCGCTCGTCTCGTGGAGCGGCAGCGAGGGATTTGCAACCCCCGCATTATTGTGCAATGCATCGACGCGGCCGAAGCGGTGGAGCACCTGCGAAATGGCAGACTCGACCATCGTGCCGTCGGCGACATCCACGCGCAGGGCCATGGATTTCTCTCCGACCCGGGAGGCGACATCCTCGGCGGACGGAAGGTTTCGATCGAGAATCGCGACCGTTGCGCCCTCTCGCGCATACGCCAATGCACAGTCTGCGCCAATCCCGTCCCCACCTCCCGTAAGCACAACCACCTTATCTAAGAGCTCATCGGGCATTCCGGATTCCTTGATCCCCTCTACCGAATCTATGAGCGCTTGAATATCGGCGCGTAAAGCATATCGATCACTCAAATTGGTCGTCAAGGCTCATTTTGAGCGCTCATATAAATGCCCTCGTAGTCCAGCCCGCGCGAAGCGGGCGGGAGTATCGATAGCCCCAGGCGCAAGCCTGGGGGAATGCGGAAATGTGGCAGGCCCGGCCCCGCAGGGGGCGAAAGAACGTTATGCAGTAGCTTCCGCAGGGCAAAACATAAGTCCGTAATCTGGAATGACGCACACACGCCAGGTGAGTCTCCGTAATCGGGACGAAGTGGGTGCACATCCTGGCTTGACGGCGCTATCGCCACATACTACCGTGGTGCCCATATGATGACGCAGGGTTGCAGCCGGCGCACTTTCCTGCAAGCCGCGTTGAGCGCGGGTTCGTCGTCGGTCTTGGCTCCATTCAGCTTCGCTCTGATGCCCGGAGACGAGCGCACCGCATGGTATCGCGAGGCGAAGTTTGGAATGTTTATCCATTGGGGCCCCTACTCGCTGGCCAGCGTCGAGGCGTCGTGGCCCATCATGACTCCGAAGCCCGGTGGGATCACCGAATCGGAATACCGGGCCCTGCCGGCGAAGTTCAATCCCACCAAATTCGACCCGGACGCGTGGATCGACCTGGCGCGCACCGCAGGCCAGCAATACATGGTCTTCACCACCAAGCACCATGACGGCTTTTGCATGTTCGACTCGTCGTACACCGATTACAAGGTCACCAACACGCCGTTCGGCAAAGACATCGTGAAGAAACTGTCGGCAGCCTGCGAAGCGCGCAACATGCGCCTCGGTTTCTACTACTCCCCGCCCGACATGCACCACCCCGGGTTTCGGGACACGTCGCGGCCGGCGAGCGAGACATGGCACGGCCAGCCTGAGCGTCCGCAATGGCCGGAATACCTCGAATACATGCAGCTGCAGTTGACCGAACTACTCACCCGATATGGTCCGGCGGTCCTGATCTGGTTCGATGGGCTGGATCATCAGGAGAAATACGATGGCCGGCGCTTTCTGAACCTCATTCATTCTCTGCAGCCCGCTACGCTCGTAAACGATCGCATCGGCGTGCCGGGCGATTACGTTACCCCGGAGCAATTCATTCCCGCTGCAATTCCCACCCGGCAGGCGCACTTCTCGGCGGTCGACCAAAGCGTGAACAAGGAGCTGAAACCAGGCATTCCCAGGCCCGAGGATTTCCAGCTCTGGGAAACCTGCATGACGATTAACGATACCTGGGCTTACAACAAGGACGACCGGAATTTCAAATCTGCCCAGTCGCTCATTCGCGCGCTGGTGGAAGTCGCCAGCCGGGGCGGCAATTTTCTACTCAATGTGGGACCGCAGCCCGATGGAACGATCCAGCCGGAGTTCCAGGAGCGGCTGCGCGCCATGGGAGATTGGATGGCGGTGAACGGAGAATCGATCTATGGCACTACCTACGGGCCGATTCAGGGCGTCAACGCGATTCGCAGCACGTTCAAGCGCGACACTATCTTCATCCACGTGTTGGACTGGAATTCGACGTCCCTGGAAATCCCCGAATTGACAAAGAAAATCCTCTCCGCGCATTTTCTGGCCACTGGACAAACACTCAAGTTCAATCAAACGGAGGCCGGCGTTCACCTCGAGTTGCCGGCCCAGGCCCCGGATGCGAATGTAAGCGTGATCGCGCTTCGCACCTCGTGAAACTTCGGCCGGCTCAATCGACGTGAAAGACCTCCTCCATCGCTGCCCACCATTCCGCCGGGGCGCGATCGGGAAGCGGATCCTGCATCGGTCCCACCTGTCGCCACCATTCCTGCGTGGCTGGATCCGCGGCCATTTTGGCCATGTCGGCAGAGAATTCGCTACCCTCGTATTCGAAGTAACTGTACAACATGGAGTTTCGCACGAAGATCGAGTAGTTCCGGATATTGCATTCCCGGATCATCCGAAGCACCGGGGGAGGGACGGCGCGATGCGCGGCGATGTACGCTTCCTCCTGCCCGGGTTTGATTCCGATCACCATTCCGTATCGTTTCAAGGCGCGCCTCCGACTCAGAGGTTGAGAAGACTGGGCGACCATCGGCGCCCGGTGTCCGGGACGAAGTGCGACCCTGGCAAACCTGACGCCGTGCTGATCGCGCAATGCTGCGCGCATTCTCTGGGCCGCCAACGGGCCGAATGCCTCAAGCGGTGGTGAGCACCAGAACGGTGGAAACAGGATCGAGCGGCTGTGCGGGAAGAGCCACGTCGATGCCTTCGCCCTGCCTGGTGACTTTCAATGGCGTGTGCGCACTGTCGGCCAGCAGGTAAGCCCCTTTCACGTCGCGCGGCATCTTGTCGAGGTGAAACGTCGCGCCCGGCCACTCAAACAAGTGTATGTAGACTTTGTCCGGCCTGGTGGTCGAACGCCACTTCCAGCTGGCTATGAACTTCGGCTTTCCTTCCTTGTCCTTTTCCGTGTCGGAAAATTCGCCGGCCTCGGCGCCGAAAAGCGTAGGCTGGGTCGCATAGATCGACTCTCCATTCAGCGCCAGCCATTTGCCCATCTCGCGCAAACGCTCCACCTCCGCAGGCGGCACCTCTCCGGTGGCCATCGGTCCGATATTGAGAAGGTAGTTTCCGCCCTTGCTGGCAATGTCAATCAGGTTGCGAAGCAGCGTCTCGGTGCTCTTGAAATTGTGATCGTCTTCCTTGTAGCCCCAGGTGTCGTTCATGGTCATGCACGACTCCCAGTCGCGGCCGGGATATCCACGCGCGGGAATGAATTGTTCCGGCGTCTCGGTGTCGCCGCTGTAACCCCCGCCAAGGCGATTGTTCCAGATCAGTTTGGGGTGCTGGTCCAGCACGGTCACGATTTTCCCCGCAAGCTCCGGGGTCATGTCCTTGGAAGGCGTGTCGAACCATACAATCGCGGGAAACTCGCCATAATTGGTCAGCAGTTCCTTGATTTGCGGAATCGCCTTGGTCTCGAGATAGTGGGCAAAGTTGCCATCCTGTGCGGGGTCCCAGTGAAAGGTGGGCGGCTTGTGGTCGCCGGTCTTGTAAGCGGCGCCGCCCGGGGCGGTCCAATCCTGGTCCTGCGAATGATAGAACCCCAGCCGGATTCCCTGCTTTCGGCACTCGGCGGCGAGTTCCTGGAGCGGATCGCGCTTGAATGGCGTGGCCTGCACGATATTGAAGGGATCGGCCTTGGAATCAAACATCGCGAAGCCGTCGTGATGCTTGGAGGTGATGACGATGTACTTCATGCCGGCGGCTTTGGCCAGGCCCACGATGGCGGCGGCGCTGAATTTGGTCGGATTGAATTTCGCGGCAAGCGCTTTGTAGTCGGCGACCGGAATGGAAGCGCGGTTCATGATCCATTCGCCGATCCCGGGAATCTCCTTGCCGTTCCAGCGCCCCGCGGGTATGGCGTACAGGCCCCAATGGATGAACATGCCGAAGCGGGCTTCGCGAAACCACTTCATGCGCTCGTCTTTTTGCGCCGTCGTTTCGGTGTCCTGGATGGCAGGGACCGGGTGCTCTTTCGACCGGTCGAAGTGCTCGCCCACCACCTGGGCCATGCCCGGCACTGCTTCTTCTATGGCAAGTCCTGTGGCCGCCAGCGCGCAGGTTTTGGAAAACGCTCTTCTCGACAATGTCATCCTTCAACTCCTCAAAAAAAATGGGAAATCGCGTCCGTTCGAAGCGCGCCAATCTGGTCCCCGCTTATTCCGACAACACGCTGAGGCGGCGTGCGATATCGTCGGCGGCGGTTCGCAGCAGCGCAGCGAATTCGGGAATCATGCGCTTGGTGACACGCACCACCGGACCAGACACACTGATTCCACCGAGCACCGTGTGATCGCGGTTCAGTATGGGAACAGCGATGCAGCGCGCCCCCACGACCGTCTCTTCATCGTCAAGAGCATATCCGCGGCGATGGACACGGTGCAGGTCTTTGTCCAGATCTTCCGCTGACCCGACGGTGTGCGGCGTGAACCGGTCAAAGCGCGTACTCGAAATGATCTTTCTTTGCTGCTCTGGCGGCAGGTAGGCCAGCACCGCTTTCCCCAGCGCGGTGCAATACAAGGGGCGCCGCCTCCCGACCTCCGACACCATGCGGAACGTGTGCCGGCTTTCAAACACCTTGAGGTAAAGAATTTCGTTGCCATCCAGAACGGCCAGGTTGACCGTTTCACCGGTCTCGATGCAAAGCGTTTCCAGGATCGCCGCGCTGGTGCGGCACAGCGTGGCCTGGTAAGTGGTGCCGTTGCCGAGCTTCGCCAGCTTGGGCCCCACCATGTAATAACCATCGGAGTCGCGAAACACGTATCCTTCGCTTTCCAGGTGGGACAGAAAACGATACGCGGTGCTTTTGTTGATGCTGGTCGATTTTACGATTTCGCGCAGCAGGAGGCCGCCCGGCGCCTGGTCGAGCCGTTCCAGGAGTTGAAGAAGCTTGCCCACCACGCCGACGGGCGCCGACTTCGACCTTCGTGGGCGTTCCAAAAGAACTGTCACTTATGCTGTCCCCGATCCAGTGCGAAAGCAAGCATCGCGGCTGTCCGGATCTCGTAACCCCGATGGACCCGGTCCAGCCGTGGACTCTTTCTCTCTGGAAACTTCAAATCCTTATATCACGAATGATGGCTGCGGCGCGTCGCCGCTTGCCCGGCTCTGGCTCCGCCTAGAAGACGATCTTGCCGCTGAGTTGCAACTGTCGTGGATTGTTGGCGGTTCCACTTACCGATCCAAAATTAGGACTGAATACATCGTTGTTGGGTATCCCGAAGACAGGATGGTTGAAGATATTGAACGCCTCGGCCCTGAATTCGAAGGCCCGCTCTCCCCAGAATGGGAACGATCGGATGATCGAGGTATCGAGGTTTACCCAGCGTTGTGCTCGCATCGCGTTTCGCCCCGCATTGCCGAACGTGTAGAGAGCCGGAACTTCGAAGGCACATGGATTGAACCATTGCGTTGTCGTGCGCGTGGAACCGGGAGGCGGCTGACAGGAAGAATTGCCGGAAACGGTTCCAGCGGTAAAGGGATTGCCCACCTGGTCGGCGCGCTGCTGGCCGCCGCCGATGTTCGCGCGATCGTTGCTGTCGTTGGCCGTGAAATCCTGGCCATCGCGCCAGGTGAAGATGTTGTTCAACTGCCAGTTGCCGAGGATGTAATCCGTGATCTTGTTCCCGGTGCTGAACCTCTTACCGTGCCCGACGGGCACATCGTAGAGCCCATTCACCGAGAGCACATTGGGGAGGTTGGTTCCCGAAAGCCCGTAGGACGCTTTGGGGTTATAGGGATCCTGCACCGTCTCGCCCTCCACGCCGAACCAACCGTCGTCTTCCGAGAGCGCCTTCGACCAGGTGTAGGCCACCTGGTAGGAGAAGCCGCTGGAGTAGCGCTTGTCGAGTTGCACCTGCAACGCGTTATAGCTCGCCGTGCCGATGCTGCGGTCGTAGAAGGTGGGAATGCTGTAGGGATACAGCGCACGCGGCTGGGTGTCGCCCGGGCCGGGAGTGAGAGCCGTGTTGTAGAGGCCGCCGACGTTGGTCCGGTGAGACCCCGACCCGACGTAATCGACGCGCAGGGCCAGCGAGCCGCCCACCTGCCGCTGGATACCAAAATTCCACTGCTCCGAATAGGGATTCTTGATGTGCGGATCGTAGAACCATTGATTGCTGCCGAATGGGGTGGGGGGCGGGAACAGGCTGCTGGACCCGGAGCCAAAAGGATTCTGCGCGTTGACGGTGGGTGTAGGATTCGCCGACGTCGGGTAGTTGGTGGTGGGAGGAGCGATTTGCTGCCCGATATCCGGCCATGCGCCCTCGAAGTTCTGCGCCATCTGCGTCACCGCGGCCCAGTCGTCGAAGACGATACCGAAGGCACTGTGGATCACGGTCTTGTCGTCCAGCTTGAAAGCGAAGCCGAAGCGCGGTCCGAAGTTGGTGTGAACGTTATGAGCAACGTGGTGGAAAGGAAGCGCAATCACATGCGCGGGAAGCGTTCCGTCACCCGGAATGCAGGGTGCGTGTCCGCGCACGCTGCACGGGGGAGGAACGAATTGCAGATCGTAGGTCCCATCGCCGAAGTTCATATCTCCGGACTCAATGCCGCCTTGCTGGCCAATGGTCGCCGTCGTACCGTAGGGCGGAATAAACGGGTAGTCGTAGCGCAACCCGTAATTCACGGTTAGACGCCGATTGGCTTTCCAGGAATCCTGCAAAAAGGCGGACAGCAGACCGCCCGGCCGCTCCGTTTCATTCACGTTGCGGCGGTTCGCGCCGCTGGGCACGTTCAACAGGAACGAAGAGAGCGGATCGCCGGTCGCCCCCGCGTTCTGCGGGTCGTCGGTTTGCGTGCTGCTGAAGCCCAGCGAGATCTGAGACAGAGGACTGGCAAAACCGGTGGCGACATAGCCGGCGCCGAACTTGATTTCGTGATTCCCGAGGATCTGCGTGTAGGTGCCCATGTATTCGTTGCTGTCGGTGGCCCTGGGCGTGTCGTCAATGCTTTCGCCGCCGTTGGAGAAGTTATTGATTCCCGGCGACGGGATCAGAAACCCGCCATTTGCGCCCGCAAATCCGTTTGCGAACGAGTCGGCAAAACCGACCGTTTGGTAAATGCTGCTGGTGGATGCCTTGAAGCGGGTGGTGGAGTTATCCAGCACTGTGGTTTTGGTGAACTGCCCCTGCACGATTTTGGTCGAGCCAAAGGTATGCACGTAGCTGCCGCCCCAGTCGCGGGAATGAATGATGAGAGTCGAGGGGAGATTAGGAAGACCCCCCGAGGTGGTCACCTTCTCATTGATCGCGCTCAGGCGGAACCACGCCGAGTCGTGGGAGCCAAAGGTCTGGTCGATGCGACCATTCACTTCGTTTTGCGTCTGGACTAGCGGCGTGGAATCGACGGCATTGTAGAGGAATCCTCCATGCCCGTTGCTCTGGAAGAACTGTCCCGCCGCGGGAAACACGAACTGCGCATAGGCAACCATGCGCGGATCGATCAGGTTCGACGGAATTTGATTGCTGCTGAAGGCCGGGCGGGTAAAGGTATCGCAAGCCGCATCGGCGCACGTTGTCTGATAGGGGTTGTAAGCCTGCAACTGGCCGTTGTCGGCTTCATTGCCGGCTAGTTCCGCAGCGGTGGGCACGAGCAGATTGTTGTCGTTGGGGCGCGAATAGCGCCAGCCCTGGTATGCGCCAAAGAAGAAGGTCTTGTTATGGCCGTTGTACACCTTGGGGATGACCACCGGCCCGCCGCCGGCGGCGCCGAACTGGTTCTGATGAAAGTACGGGACAGGCACAGTCGGATTGTGGAAGTAGTTCACGGCGTCGAACGCGGTGTTGCGTACATACTCCCAGGCAGTGCCGTGCAATTGGTTCGTGCCGCTCTTCGTCACCACGTTCACCACGCCGCCCAGCACGGAGCCGTATTCCGCATTGTCAGTGTGCGAGACGATCTTGAATTCCTGGATGGCGTCGATGATGGGCGGAACGGCATAGGTGCTCTCCAGCGTGCCGTAGTTGTTCAGGCCATCCATGAGAAAGTAATCGCTGCGATTGGTCTGGCCGTTGATGGCGGGGAACGCATAATCGGCGCCGATGGCCACCGGCGCGCCAAAACCTCCGCCGCCATTCATCCCCGCATTCTGCCCAGTCATGATCGGCACAACGCCGGGAGTGAGTTGCAGAAGTGAGGTGAAGTTGCGCCCGTCGAGCGGCAGATCATTCACCTGCTTGGTCTCGATCACCGTGCCCAGGTTGGCGCTGGTCACGTCCAACTGCGCCGCGGCCGCCGATACGTTGACCACCTCGGTCGTCGATCCGACATTCAGCGTGAAATCGAATGTGGCGATCTGATCCACCACCAGGGCGAATTGCTCGATCCTTTGCGGGTTGAAACCCGACGCCCGGGCCTCCAGGGTGTACTTGCCCGGAACCACGTTGAGGAGGGCATAGGCGCCGGAGCCGTTCGATTGCACCTGGTGGTCCACGTTGGTTTCAACGTTGTGCAGGACCACGGTGGCCCCGGGAATCACAGCGCCTTTTGGGTCGCGGACGGTGCCGTTCACGGATGCGGATGAAAGCTGAGCGCTGCAGGGAACGGATAGCAGCAGGAGAATCGCCGCGCTCGCGGCAAGAAAGGATTCCATGCATCTTTGGACACGGATGGAAAAAGTATGCATTAGCAGACCTCCAAAATGGATCCCAGGCATATCCCTTCTTCCGCAGCCGGAGTGCTCATGGCCTGCCAATGGGCCTGGCACACCTCCGGTTCATGCGTCTGGCGGCCGCTCCTGCCTTGCCAAACTCGGGATCGAACCGACTGCGGGTACGTCTACTCCTCGATCAGAGAGACTCAGATTTCACGCTTTGAACTTCAGTTTGAACTTCAGGTAGAGAGTCCAATTATGCCGATTCGTCACCTGCCTGATCGGCCTTGCGGGGAAGCGTTCGCTCTTGCCGGAACGGCTTTTTGTTGAAACATTACCGTGAACAGCGCGGTAATCGCGAAGGACCGAAGTCCCTGTTGGAGGGAATTTATACTCAACCGAAAGATTGACTGTCAAGTCCTTTGTTAGAAGATCTCCACAATTATGAAATGCATATTTCACATTTCAAATCACAAAACGATCATGAATGGGGGCGATTCGGGAGCCTGGATTCCGACGATCAAAGCCGTCCTGGAGGCGGTGCCGAGGCGCTTTTATCTGGCTGGCACAAGGCCTTTGCGCTAGGATTTGCCATGTTTCGCGTGCTCAGTGAAAATGCGCACGCCAGGAAAAGTTCATCCAACAAAAACACCATGATTCCCGGGGCGCCATTTCCGCATTCGTCAGGACTTGCCCGATGAGCATCGGCCTCGAGTGGTCAACGGTTGTGCGTCGCGCCACCGGAGCGTCCGCCCTTCTGTGCGTTCCGCTGCTTCTGGCGCTGTTGCCCGGTATCGTAGCGGGCGCGCGCTCCGGGCAGAACCCGGTGGACGCGTCGCCTCATGCGAGTTCGGCTCAATACGTGGGCTCGATCGCATGTTCCCGTTGCCACGATGCGATCTATCGTTCCTACTCCAGGACCGCGATGGGACGATCGATGGAACCGGGGGCGGGCGAACATTTCTCCGATCTTTCCCTTCCGGCCCACTTCACCAACGAGCAGATCGACCGCCGCTTCGAGGTGTTTGCGCGCGACGGAAAGCTCTATGAAAGCGAATTCGCTCCCGCCGCGGATGGGTCGGAAATGTTTCGCGACACGCGCTCGATCGCGTGGATGATCGGCGCCGGCATTAACGGGTATGGACCGGTTGTCGAGCAGGATCACTATCTTTTCCAGGCACCGCTTTCGTTCTACACGAGGCCGGGCACGTGGGGCCCCTCGCCAGGCTACGAATCCGCGGACCTGGGTTTTAATCGGCCCATCCTGGCCGGTTGCATCTTCTGCCACGCGGGCCGCGCCAATCCCGTCGCCGGAACCAACGGCCAATACGCGGACCCCCCGTTTTCCGAGTCGTCGATCGGGTGCGAGAACTGCCACGGCCCCGGCGCTGCGCACGTCGATGCGATGAGTCGCCCGTCGACAGCGAAGGGCACGCACATCGTAAGCCCTGCGCGGCTTTCGCCCTACCTGGCGGACAACATCTGCATGGCGTGCCACCAGACGGGAGATGTTCGCGTGCTGAAGCCGGGAAAAACCTACGGCGACGTCCGGCCCGGCCGCCCGCTCGACGAAACGCTATCGATCCTGATCGTGCCGCCCACGCCCGAGTCGCCGCCCGACGCCGATCACGTCGAGCACTACTATTCCATGACCCTCAGCAAGTGCTATCGGTCGAGCGGCGGGCGCTTGAGTTGCATCAGTTGCCACGATCCCCACGTGCAGCCGACCCGCGCAGAGGCGCCCGCTTACTTCTCGCGCAAATGCATGGCGTGCCATAGCAATCAAAGCTGCAAGATTCCCCTGCAGGTTCGAATGAGCAAACAGCCCGCCAATGATTGTGCAGGGTGCCACATGCCAAAGCGCGACATCCAGGTGATCTCACACTCGAGCGCGACCAATCACCGCATTATTGCAAGGCCCGACGAGCCCTTTCCCGACATCACCTTTCACCAGGCAACAGCGGCGATGCCGGACCTGATCGATCTCGATCCCGCTCCCGGCAAGGAGGCTGGGGCGCTTCCGGATCTGACGCTGCTTGAGGCATATGGCGAACTGGCGGCGAACCGGCCGCAATACGTGGGCAGCTACCTGCAGGTGCTGGCGCGGCTGGAGAAGTCCGAGCCCGGCAATGCGATGGTGCAGGCCTCGGTGGGCCGGCGCGAACTCAAGGCGGGCAACTTTGCCTCCGCAGCCGAGCACCTGCAGCGCGCCCTTGCACTCTCGCCTCTGCAGGCGACGACCTGCGCGGATCTTGCCGACGCGCTGACACACCTGGATCGCAAGGATGACGCCGTCACATGGCTCGACAAGTCAATCCAGCTTGACCCTTTCAACCCGTTCACGCAGCGAACGCTCGTGGTCCGGCTGATCGATCTTAAGCAGTATGCACGCGCGCGGGCCGCGCTGGAGCGCTATGTGCAGGTCTTCCCGCAGGATGCATTCATGCGCCGCATGCTGGAAAAGGCCCGCGCCCAACCGGTGCCGTGACGAGACGTGACTGGCGGAGAAGCCTTACGGCTTGCTTACCGTGTACGGCTGCTTGCGCACGACCCCTTTGCCCTGCTGAATCGTGACGATCTGCCCGGCCGCAACGCCAGTGAAATTCTCCAACTTGCCGTCAGGCCACCGCACCGACACATCGGCGGAAGTCGCCTTCCCGAGCCCAAAGTGCAGGCGAAAATCATTTTGCGAAATATAGGAGCCGCCGCTGCGCACCTCGTCCATTTGCTTTTGTGCGCCGGCGCTTACCGTGACGCGCGCCCCGATCGCGTCGCGATTGGTCGCCGTTAGCGCCCGGATCAGGAGGGAATGCCCCAAGACGGGCGCAGTGTTCTTCAACAGCGTCGGCGCCTCGCCCATGTTGACGATCACGATTTCTTCGTTGCCGTCGTTGTCCAGGTCGCCGACCGCCAGGCCGCGCGATGCATGCGCGTCGGCGACGCCGCTTCCGGCCTGCGGCGAAAGATCATAAAACTGCCCGTCGCCACGGTTCCAGTAGATCAACCGTTTCTGCTTGAACGACTCACCGGTGCGCCCCGAATCGACCTCCGGGTAGACGTGTCCGTTGGCAATAACCAGGTCCTTCCATCCGTCGTTATCCATATCAAGGGCGGCCGTGCCCCAGCCCAGGTATCGCGTATTCACGGCCAATCCGGTCTCGATAGTCTTGTCTTCAAAGTCGTTCTCGCTCCGGTTGCTGTAGTAGGTGTGCGTATCGTCGGCGAAGTTGGTCTTGAAGATGTCGAATCTTCCCTTATGAAAGAAGTCGGCGACCGCAACGCCCATCCCCGCCTGTTCCCGGCCCTCATCGTTGTAAGCGACGCCGGCACGCACGCCTATCTCCTCAAACCGTTTTCCGCCCAGGTTATGGAAGTAGAGGCTTGCAGTTGAATCGCAGGCGATATAGATGTCGGGCCAGCCATCATTGTCGAAGTCGTCCACCACCGGGCTGAAGCAGTAATAATTCTTCGGCGTGGTGATGTTCATGGCCTCGGAAACATCCGTGAAGTGGCCGTGTCCGTCGTTCTGGTAGAGCGAAACCGTCTCGCCCGGCAATCCTCGCGGGCCGCAGATCACGGGCAGCCCCTTCCACTCGCACTGGGAGCGTTCACCGGGATGAGGCGTCCGCGCGGGGTCGAAGTCAAGGTAATGCACCACCAGCAGATCGAGAAATCCGTCGCGGTTGAAATCGACAAAAGCGCATCCGCTGCTCCAGCGCTTGCCCGCTGATGCCAGTCCCCTTTCCGCCGTCTCGTTGCGGAATGTTCCGTCACCCAGGTTGTGATAGAGAACGTTCTCGCCCCACGCGGTGATGAACACGTCCACGTGTCCGTCGTTGTCGATGTCGCCGGCGCAGACTCCCTGGCCCCACCCCGCATGCGCCAGCCCGGCCTTCTGCGTGACATCCTCAAACCGGAGTCCGCCAAGGTTGCGATAAAGCACCGGCCCCTGCGGCGATCCATCTTTCTGAAAGCGATCGCCGTTCACCAGCAGGATGTCGGGCAAGCCGTCGTTGTCGTAGTCGAAGATCGCGACGCCATTGCCGGTGGTCTCCACGATGTACTGCTTGTTCTTGTCCGCGCCGGAAACATTGACAGCAGTCAGGCCCGCCTTCGCTGCCACATCCTGGTAGTTGACCACGGGGGGCTTCATGCCCGGAGGCAGGGGCTTCGCCGGAGTGGCAACACCGCTGCCGGTGGCAACCCCGATCTGCGTGAGGGCCGGGACAGAAGCACTGAAAAGCAGAACCAGAACTGCAATGACGTGCGGAGAGGTGGCACGTTGCATGTGCATGGGCCTGCGCGGATTGTAGCATTCAAATCGCAATGCCGTGGCGACGAGCAGGTGCGCGGCTCCCCACCTGTCGTGCCCTTGGGAAAAGTTCGTGATATAAAGAAATCTCAATCGGGCGAGTGGTTCGCCCTGAAACTGATGAGCTTCCCCGGCCTCCTTCCTACCATCACGGAGCAGGCACGCCCGGATGGAAAATCCCGGTCTGCCCTTGATGGGCTCATGAGACTTGTTGCTCCCGTTCTGCTTTGCTTTCTGCCTCTCAGTGCCACGCCGCAAAAGCCTTCGCAATGCCAAGGTCCGCCGGCACTCGAGAAGGCCATCGCGGAGCATCCTACGGCCGCCGCCTACGACGCTCTTGGCGCTCACTTCGCCGGTCAAGGCCGATTTTCTTGCGCAGTCTCCGCCTTTCAGGCGGCCATCCGGCTCGATCCCAATTCATGGCAGGGTCACTACAACCTTGGCGTCGCTCTGTTGACGAGCGGCAATTCGCAACAAGCGGCCAACGAGCTCAAAGCCGCTCTGAAATCCAATCCGGGCGCGGAGCAGATTCTTCTTCCCCTCGGTGTCGCACTGGGCAAATTGAACCGGCAAGATGAGGCCATCGATACTTTTCGCGCCGTCCTTCGGCAGGATCCTCGTTCCGTTCGCGCTCTCGACGGATTGAGCAAGTCCCTGATCGAGGAGAAGCGATTCACAGCGGCGATCGCAGCTTTGAAGGATGCTCCTGACGATGAGGTCCTGCGATTGAACCTTGCCATCGCGTATTCGAAGAACGGCAACCTCGACGATGCCAACAAGGTTCTCTCTGCAATCGCCAGGGATCATCCCGACTATGCGCAGGGGCATTTGAACCTGGGCATTGTGTATACCCAACAGAATCGCTACAACGAAGCGGCGCAGGAATTCCAGGAAGCCGTTCGCCTCGATCCCGGAAACGACGAAGCGCGCCTTTCGCTGGTGAAGACGCTGGTGATCGTGGCGCAATTCGAGTCTGCGGCGCCCGTGATTCGGAACTTTCTGCGCCGCAAGCCCCGCGACTTTGATGCGCTTTACCTGGACGGAGTGGTGGAGCGCGGCCTGGGGAATTTCAAGGATGCAGAGAAGAGTCTGCGACAGGCATGGTCGCAGAAGCCTGATGACTTCGAGGTCCTCTATAACCTCGGCTTTGTGCTCGCCCACCTGGGCAAGCCTGGCGAAGCGCAACCCCTGCTCGAGAAGGCGCTCAAGATCGATCCCAACTCGAGCAAGGTGCAGTTCCAATTGGCCACGGTGCACCGCGCCCTGGGCAAGCAGGATCAAGCTCGCGATGAGCTGACCGCATTTCAGAAGCAGAAGGCCGAGGAGGGTCAGCAACTGGCGGCCGTGGTCAAAGCCAGCCAGGGCAACCAGGATCTGGAAACCGGCGACGCGCAAAAGGCAGTCGCGACGTACCGCGACGCCCTTGCGCAGGATCCCAACAACGCTCGCACGTATTACAACCTGGCGCTCGCCGAAGATCGGCTGGGCGACATCGACGCGGAGCGGCAAGCGCTGGAGAAAGCCGAGCAACTCGACGGAAGCCTGGCCCTGGTTCACAACCAGCTGGGCCTGCTCGAGCTCAAGGCCAACCGTGCTGACAATGCGGAACGAGAGCTGAAGGCCGCGATCCAACTGGATCCCCAATATGCCGAGGCAGAGAACAACCTCGGGGTTCTCTATGGGCAGTTGGATCGAGTTGCAGAGGCGCAGAATCTTTTCCGCCAGGCGACGGAGAACAATCCGCAGTACGGCCAGGCGTTCGCCAATCTCGGGATTATTCTCGCCAGCCAGTCAAGATTCGCGGAGGCGGCGCCGGCCCTGGCCAACGCGGTCAAACTCGATCCTGCGAATCCCGCCACGTTGAGCGCATACGCGATGGTACTGGTGCGCCTGAATCGAAACAGCGAAGCGATGCCGCTGTTCCACAAAGTCATTGAGCTGGACCCAAAATCGGCCGGCGCGCATTTGAACCTTGGAATTGCGCTGGCTGACCAGTTTGACCTGAACGGTGCTCTAGCGGAATTCACCACGGCGGTACAACTCGAACCGAACAACTCGCAGGCTCACTATAACCGCGGCCGCGTGCTGCTTGACCTGCAGCGAAACGCCGATGCCAAACCGGAACTGGAGACGGCGACACATCTCGATCCTGCTTCGGCGGATGCGTGGTACCTGCTGGGCCTGGTCGCGCGTCAGGCTGGAGAGACCGACGGGGCAATCAGTGCGTTTCAAAAATCACTGGCCGCCCGGCCCGACAACGCCGAAGCCCTTTTCATGCTCGGCCAGGAATTGCAGCGCAAGGGAGATGCGCAGGGCGCGAAGCAAAGCTGGGAAAAGGCTATCGCGATTCGCCCTCAATACGGTGAGGCGATTTACAGCCTCTCCCGCCTGCTGGCCAAAAGCGATCCCGACCAGGCTCGCGCATTGCAGGCGCGTTTCGAAAAGCTCCAGGCAGACCAGCACATCATGGACCGCGCGCAGTCCCTGGGAAACTTCGCGCTGGCCTCAGCGGACGCGCATGACTGGCCGCAGGCCATCGCTCAATTGAAGGAGGCCATCGAGGTCTGCGGCGATTGCCAGGCGCGTCCGCAACTGCATAAGGATCTGGGCCTCATTTATTGTCACTCGGGTGCCTTGCACGATGGGCGCGCCGAGTTAATGGAAGCCAGGAAACTGGCGCCCGACGACCCCGAGGTCGAGAACGCGCTTCGTGTTTTGGACGCGAATCAGAAAACTCCCTGAACGCTTGGCATGAACCTCAATCGGATCAATTCTGATCAGTACTGAAGGTGTAGCCCGAGTTGGAGTTCGCGCGGCGGAAGCGCGTTGCCCGTGATTTTCCCGAAGTTCGGGTCACATCCACCTGAAAACCTGCTTCCCAATGTCCAGACGAATGGTCGATACCTGCATCGCCGTACCTCCTCCTCGTGGTATGAGCGCCGGAGTGACGCGGCCGACGTAATCACGGACTGGCTTGTTTGCCGGAACCAGGATGCACTGCGCCGCATTCGCGCTTTTCGCAGAGTTGGTGGGCCCAGCGGCGAACGGATTCGGTGCGCAGCGCACCGCCAGTGGCTTCGCTCGATGCCATCTGCACGGCGAAGTTGCCCACCGTGGAGCTTTCCACGTTGCCGGTTTCGACAGGCAGGCCGGTGCGCTCGGCGGTGAGCCGCGTCAGCAGTTGATTCAGGCTGCCGCCGCCCAGGATGTGAATGCGGCGGATGCTGTTGCTGAGCATGTGCTCCAGGCTGCGCAGGGCCGAGGCGTAACGGGCGGCAAGGCTTTCAAAGATGACGCGCGCAAAGAGCGGGTCGTTGCCCCCGCGCTTCGTCGATTGCCGCATGGCCTCCGGCGCGCAACTGCTCATTCAGCCGGGCGGGCATGTCGCCGTCGAGCATCAGCGGCGGCGCATCCACATTCACCGTGCCGGGAAAATCGTTGCGCCCGGCGGCCTGCTCGATGAGGTCCGGAAGTTCCCACGTGCGGCCCGCTTTGCGCCAGGTTTCCAGGCACTGCTTCAGGATCCACATGCCGTTGACGTTGGTGTGGAAGCAGAAGCCGCCCGACGCCGCACCCTGGTTGGTGTAGCCGGCGGTCATGGCTTCCTTGGTCGTGATCGGCGCAGGAATCACCGTCCCCACCAGCGACCATGTTCCGGAACAGATGTACGCCGTACCGTCGAGATCGGTCTGAATGCCGGCGATGGCCGACGCCGTATCGTGGCAGGCGGGCACAATCAGCTCCGTATCGCAAAAGGCTGGCAGCGCAGCGAGCAGACCGGTGAGCTTTCCGATCACCGTTCCGGCGGGCACGATGGGCGGAAAGGCATCTGCGGGCAGATCGAGCTTCTGCAGCAGTTCTTTTGACCAGTCGCCGGTGGCGATGTCGACCAGGCCGGTGTGGGTGGCGTTGGTGTATTCGGCCACGCGGCGGCCGCCGAGACGATAGAGCACGTATTCCGGCAGGTTGACCCAGGGCGCATGGGGATCGATGCCGGCATGCGGGATCGGCGAGCAACTGATAGACGGTGTTGATGCGCAACGGCTGCGCGCCGGCATGGCGAAAGGTCCATTCCGGCGGCGCGAGTCCGGTCAGCGGCTTCCTTGGCGACGACCGTGCGCTCGTCGCGATAACAATGCGGGTTGGCCGAGCGGCTGCCGTCCTTGCCCAGGCGCACGTAGTCCACCGCCCAGCCATCGACGGCGATGGACGCAATGCCTTCCGGCGCCGTGCTCGCCGCTTTGCGCAGCCCGTCTTCGAGACCGGCCAGGATCTTGTCGAAGGGCCAGCGCAGCGAGCCATCCGACGTGCACCGGTCCGTTGGGAATGCGATGGATGAGTCGAAATTTCGGGCTGGCCGTCGCTCCAGCGAAGCAGCGAGACGCGGCAGCTCTCCGCGCCCAGATCGATGGCGACCCGCGCACGCGTGTCGCAGGCCGTAGCCGTGCCGCACCGTTGCGTCACCGCAGAAATGCCTCCGGCAAGCCGCCGTCGACGGGAATGAGATGGCCCGAGGTGCAGCGCGACCGCGGACTGGCAAGGAACAGAATCGCCTCGGCGCAGTCGACCGGATCGATGGGCTGATGCGTCAGCGTGCGCTTGGCGTAGAAGGTGGCCAGCAGGCTGCGCAGGTCGTCATCGCTCATCGATTCATCGAAGGCGATGTCGTACTTCGTGAGCGAGGCGCGCACGCGATCGCGCGGGAACATGGTCGATCCCTTCACCACGGTGGCCGGGCAGATGCCGTTGACGCGAACATCGGGCGCCAGGCCGACAGCCAGTTCGCGCACCAGGTGGCTCAGCGCCGCCTTGCTCACGTCGTAGGCTTCGCTGCCGCGCTTGGGAACCACGGCGTTGGCCGAACTGGTTAGCACGATCGTCCCATCCAGCCCCTGCTCCTTGAGGATCTTCGCGACTTCGTCGCAGAGTAGGTAGTTGGCGGTGACGTTCACGTCGAGCGTCATGGCCCACTGCGCTTCGGTGATGACGCCGTCGGGCGACGACGGGAACATGGCGGCAGTGTTGATGAGGATGTCGACACCGCCGAAGGCCGCGATGGTCGCGTCCAGGGCCTTGCCGATGGCCTCGCGGCTGCGAATGTCCACGCCCGTAGAGGCCGCGAATTCCTTCGACGAGGTTTTGCCGAGTTCGTCGGCGACTTTCGCGGCGGCGCCGGTGTCGCGATCGGCGATCATCACGTGCGCGCCGCGGGCGGCTGCCAGCAGCGCTACTTCGCGGCCAATGCCGCTGCCGCCGCCGACCACCAGAGCGATGATGCGGCTCAGCTCTTTCTCCGGAGGCTGGCGGCGGATCTTGGCTTCTTCCAGCGCCCAGTACTCGATGCGGAAGGCCTCGCTCAGCGGCATGGCGACATAGTTGCTGCACACCTTGAAGCTCGCCGGGTCCATGCCTTCGCCCACTGCGGGACTGATTTTGCCGTACCGGCGCCTGCATCGCTCTCCAGCATGCTTGCGCCCTCCATCACGTGAATGGCGTTGATGTAGAACTCGCCCGTGATGCGGGCTTCGGTCTTGTTCTTGCCAAAGCTGAACATGCCGAGCCCGGGAATCAATACCACCGTCGGATTGGGATCGCGCAGCGCCGGCGAATCCGGCAAGGCGTGTTGCTTGTAGTAGTCGCGATACTGTTCGCGATATTCCTCAAGCGATGTTTCGATGCGGGCCTTCAGCGCCGCCAGGTCTTCGCCTTCGGCCCAGGGCACAAACATGGGCCGGATCTTGGTGCGAACAAAGTGATCGGGACAGCTCGTTCCCAGGTACGCCAGCGCTTTCGCGTCAACGGAATTGACAAAACGCAGCACGTCTTCGTCGTCGCTGAAGCCGCCAAGGAAGCGGCGCTCCTGGCCGACGCGGCCGCGCAGGAACGGCAGCAGGTCAGTCGCCAGCTCGCGGCGGTTCTCGCGCGACTGGCCGGCGACTCCCCCAAATCGAATGTCGCCCTTGAGGGCTGCGTGGCGAGCGATGAACTGGCCGAGCTGATCGATGACGGTGATGGTGTTCACGTAGCACTCGCGCTGCGTCTCGCCCCACGTGAACAGGCCGTGGCCGCCCAGCACGATGCCGTCGCACCCAGGATTTTGTTCCACCGCGCGCTTCAGCATCATGGCCAGCTCGAAGCCAGGCCGCTGCCATGGAATCCAGATCAGCTGGTGGTGGAATTCGCGGTTGAACTCCTCCATCTTCTCCTTGCCGTTGGCCGAAGCCGCCAGCGCGATGCCCCAGTCGGGATGCAGATGGTCCACGTGCGGGAACGGCAGGAATCCGTGCAGCGGCGTGTCGATGGACGACGCGACGGGGTTGTTGCGGAACGAGCACAGCGGATACATGTCCACCATTTCGTCTTCGTGTTCCTGGCCGCGATAGAGATGCTCGAGCGCATGCAGCTTGTCCAGATATAGAGCCGCGAATCCCTTGCGCGTCATGCTGCCCAGATCGCCGCCGCTGCCCTTCACATAGAAGACCTTCACGGTTTGCCCGGTAAGGGGATCCACTTCGTCGATCTTGGAGCTGGTGTTGCCGCCCGCGAAGTTGGTGATGCGCAGGTCAGAGCCGAGGAGGTTGGAGCGGTAGCGCAACAGCTCGGGCCCATCCAGCCGGTCGGCGACGGCGGGGTCCCAGCGATCTCCAAGGTATTTCAGGGAGGGGGAAGCAACGGCTGCGACGGTCATGAAGTCACCTTTCGGGGTCCCCAGCGACGGGTCTATCCTCGCTGGGGTGACTAGTCCGTTATCAGTCGAACCTCACCCTATCATAACGAAAAAGCAATAGGGAATGTATTTCTCAAGAGAATTTCTCCGGCCTCGCGAGGGCGGCGTGCAGCAGATGCTATGATTGGCGCGCATTACAGGATCAGGAGTGATGGACCGCCAAAAGAAAACGCTTTCAATGATCTCCAGCCGCTGGCTCTCTGCCCTTCCTCTAGTAGCCTTGCTCATGCTCTGTTCGGAGTTGGCAGCGCAGCCGGCTCGCGTGACTTTCGACGCCGGGGCCAAGGTGTTCCGCCTCAATGGCGGCAACGTCTCCTACGCATTTGGCGTGAATCCACGGGGGGAATTGCAGCAGATCTATTGGGGCGGGCGCCTGGGAGACGGTGACCCGATTCCGCAGCCGCATCCCCTTCCCGAATGGGCCTCGTTCGATTCGTCCTATTCCAATACGCCGGAGGAATACGCGGGCTGGGGCGCAGGTCTCTTCGTGGAACCGGCGCTGAAGATCACGTTCGCCGATGGAAGCCGCGACCTGGTCCTTCATTATGAGAGCCACACCGAGAAACCGGACGGTGTGGACGTCGTCCTCAAGGATATTTCGCGCAAGGTTTACGTAACGCTGCACTATTCCATCGATGCAACCAGCGGGATCCTGGCGCGGTCGGCGACCATCGAGAATCGCGAAGCCCAGCCGGTCACCATCGAGCAGGCGGCCGCAGCGGCGTGGGCGCTGCCGGCCGGACAGTACACACTGAACTACCTGACGGGCCGCTGGGCCGGCGAGTGGACGCTGAATCAGGAACCCGTTCGCCATGGCGCGCGAGTGATCGAAAGCCGCCGCGGCTCGACCAGCCACCAGGCCAACCCGTGGTTCGCGATCCAGGCCGGCGAGCCGGACGAGGATCACGGCGAAGTGTGGTTCGGCGCTCTGGGGTGGAGCGGGTCGTGGCGCATCACGGTCGAGGAGGATCAGCTTGATGTGGTGCGCGTTACGGGAGGATTCAACCCGTTTGACTTTGGCTACGTGCTCCATCCGAATCAGTCCCTCGAAACGCCGGTGTTCTACGGCGGCTACTCCAATCACGGCCTTGGCGGCGCCTCTCGCCTTCTGCATCGTTTCGAAATCTCGAACATCCTTCCCCGCCGCCCCGGCCAGGAAAACGCGCCCAAGCCCCGGCCCGTCATCTACAACTCCTGGGAAGCCACTGAGTTTCGCGTCAGCGAAGCCGGCCAGATGGCGCTCGCTGAAAAAGCCGCGGCTCTTGGCGTCGACCGCTTTGTGATGGACGACGGATGGTTCGGCCAGCGCAAGGACGACCACGCCGGCCTGGGCGACTGGTACGTCAACAAGGAGAAATTCCCCAACGGGTTGAAACCGCTGATCGAAAAGGTTCATTCGCTGGGCATGGATTTCGGATTGTGGGTCGAGCCGGAGATGGTCAATCCCGATTCCGACCTCTATCGCCAGCATCCCGACTGGGTCCTGAACTTTCCTGGACGTCCCCGCTCCGAAGGGCGCAATCAGCTCGTCCTGAACCTGGCCCGCACTGACGTGCGCGACTACGTCCTCGGATTTCTCGACAAGCTGGTGACCGAGAACGACATCGCCTTTCTCAAGTGGGATTACAACCGCAACTGGAGCGAGCCCGGCTGGGACCAGTTGCCGCCCGCGGAACAGAAGCGCGTCTACGTCGATTTCACGCGCAATCTGTATGGCATCCTTGCCGAATTGCAGAAGCGGCATCCGAAGCTTGAGATCGAATCGTGCTCCGGCGGGGGCGGACGCGTGGATCTCGGCATCCTGAAATACACCGACGAAGTCTGGCCTTCTGACAATACCGATCCCTTCGACCGCCTCGCGCAGCAGGACGGGTTCACCTACGCCTACACGCCGCAGGTAATGATGGCGTGGGTGACCGACTCACCCGACTGGCACGGCAAGCGCACGTTCTCTCTCTCCTATCGCATGCTGAGTTCCATGCAGGGTTCGCTCGGCATCGGCGCCAACCTGCTGAAGTGGAACGACGAGCAGTTTGCCACCGCCAAGCGCCTGATCGCGGCCTATCACCAGGTACAGCGCACCATCGTGCAGGGCGACCTGTATCGGCTGATCTCGCCACGGGGCGGCAGCGAGTTCTCCGCCACCCAGTCGGTGAATAACGACAAAAGCCAGTCTGTGGTGTTCGCCTTTCTTCATTCCACGCAGTTGGCCCGCCCATTTCCGCTTCTCAAACTGAAAGGCCTTGATCCGGCCGCGACCTACACACTTACGCCAATCGAAGGCAAGGCGCTCGCCGGCACGCCGCAAGCCGCCAGCGGCGCTTGGTGGATGAACCACGGCCTCGAAATGGACGAGGACTTCAAGGGCGACTTTCAGGCTGCCGCCTTCCGCCTGGATCGCAAATAGGTTTAAAACAGATACCCAACTGCGGCTGGTGTTTCCACCTTGGCGACCGTTCGTGGTCGCCAAGGTGGATCCAGTAACACCTCCGTTTTCTTCCGTGGGACATTGGTTCGTCGCAACCAACGTCCTTAGAATGCGAAAACGGAAATGGAGGGAACACCAAGGCTTCCATAGGACAGCGCGGCGCTTCCCCAGAAGGCCGACCATCCGTCCGCCTCGGCATCGCCGCCGGCCCAGACCCAGATCTCGTAAAAATGATCGCTATCGCATGGGGTGTTGCCCCATAGCGCGAATCCGGAACTGCTGCCAGTGCCGTCTCCGATGTGAATCTGCTGGTCCACTACTGCCTGAACGAACTGGCCATCGAGCGTGTATTCGCCGACATAAAGACCGATGAAATTGCCGGCATGCGCACTGTCGAATACTGTCCAGGTTTCCTCGTCGTAACTGACGCTCGGATTGGCGTACACATACAGAACACCATTATCGGCGAGTGGCTGAAAGTAGCCGCCCAGCGCGACTGCCGTGGCTGCTGTCTTCCCGTTATCGCCCGTATAGGCGTCGAACCACATCGTCCCGGCGTTTCCATCCACGCTCGTTGTCCCCGTCGCATCCTGGCCGGTCTGGGCGCTCCACTGCCAGGGCCAGAACGGGGGCACCAGCGTCAGGGCAACCGAGCCCAGCCGCTGCCGCCCGGCAACCTCCGTTCGGTGCGGAGGCTTGGCATGAGCCTTGGCCCGCGCAGCCGATTGTTTCTTCCCTTCCTTGACTGCCGCAGCGAGTTTCGGATCCTCCTTGACGAGGTCGCGCACGGCGCCAAATGACGCCGTCTCAATGCGGCGACGTTCTTCACGTTGCCGCCGCAGATTCTCAAACCGCTCCTTGAACATGGCATCCAGCCGCTTCTTGCTTCCGGCCAGCACCGCATCGCTTGGCTTTTTACCGATCAGTCGTTCGTCGTACTTCATGGAAACCTCCTTGGGTGGGTTGTTAGTCGGCTTCCGTTCGGAGGACCACCCCGCCTGACTCGAGAAGTCTCGGAAAGAAGGCCGCACTGGGTAATGCGCCAACGAACGACAAACCGTGCAATGCCGGTTGAACCAGGGGCTGCCCAAAAGAGAATTTCGCGCGGAGTTCGACGACGGGGCACCCCACACCGTCAGATCGACCAACCGCCAGGACGCGGAGAAGATGCGGCGGCACGTCGAGAGGTTTGAATCCTTCCCCGGTCCCTCGCATCCAACGTTTGGTCGTTCCTTGTTCTTCCGCAAGTTCAGGGAATTACGAGGGTTTTCGGTCGGCCGGATTGTGTCCCGCCCATGACTCTGGTACTATCAAGCTCACAGATGGTCCGCGCTGCCCAATGCCGCTTCTGTTGTCGCCTGTCGATCCAACTCGACGGGTGTACAAACTAGTCTCTCGATCTTCCCAGCAAATCTGATCCGAAAGACGCACCCGTAGCTGACGCGCCGGGTCAGTCTTCATCTTGTCGTAACCTCCGGCATTCAGCATCTTCTTCACTGCCCGAGAGGTCTCGATGCCGGTCGCCGAAATCACCGCAGCTGCAACTCAACCAACCCCTGGCGGGAAGCGCCTCAGCCATCTCCGCCTGCTCGAAGCCGAGAGCATCCATATCATTCGCGAAGTGGCTTCGGAGTTCGAGCGGCCGGTCATGCTCTACTCCATCGGCAAGGACTCGTCGGTGATGCTGCGCCTGGCGCAGAAGGCCTTCTACCCGGGGCCGCTTCCCTTCCCCCTGCTGCACATCGATACCGGGTTCAAGTTCCGCGAGATGCTCACCTTCCGCGACGAGATGGCGCGATCCATCGGCGCCAAGCTGCTGGTGTGGCGCAATGAGCCGGCGATCGCGGCCGGCACCAATCCCATCGTGCTCGACACCAAGCGCTGTTGCGGCCTGCTGAAAACGCAGGCCCTGCTCGATGCGCTGCGCCACTACAAATTCGACGCGGCCTTTGGAGGCGCCCGCCGCGACGAAGAAAAATCGCGCGCCAAGGAACGCATTTACTCGTTCCGCGACCAGGCCGGCCAATGGGATCCGAAAAACCAGCGGCCCGAACTCTGGAGCCTGTACAACGGGCGCATTCATCCCGGCGAAAGCATCCGCGTGTTCCCGCTCTCCAACTGGACCGAGATGGACGTCTGGCAATACATCCACGAAGAGAAGATTCCGGTCGTCGATCTCTACTTCGCCAAGGAACGGCCCATGTACGTGCGCGGCGACGCGCTGCTCCCCATCGAGCAGGAATTCGTGGCCTTCCCTGGGGAGAAGCCGCAACTGGTCAAATCGCGACTGCGCTCGCTCGGTTGCAGCCCGTGCACGGGGGCGATTCGCTCCCACGCCGAGACGATTCCCGACATCATCGCGGAGCTTCTGTCTTTCCGTTCTTCCGAACGCGCCAACCGCGCCATCGATCACGACCAGGAAGGATCGATGGAGATCAAGAAGCGTGAGGGGTATTTCTGAGGGACCAGGGAATTAGGGATTAGGGATTAGGGACTGGGAGGCGGGAGTGGGGGTTTCGGCGGAGTTGGAGAACGTGAGATTCGATGTCGGCGAATTCCTCGACCAGGAACGCGAGAAAGACCTGCTGCGTTTCTCCACCGCGGGCAGCGTGGACGACGGCAAATCGACGCTCATCGGCCGTTTGCTCTACGACACGCAGTCCGTCTATGACGATCAGGTACGTTCGATCGAAGGCAAAGGCACAACCGCGCCGGGACAGATTGATTTCGCGCTGCTCACCGATGGCCTGCGCGCCGAGCGCGAACAGGGCATCACGATCGATGTCGCCTACCGGTACTTCTCGACCGCCCGAAGAAAATTCATCATCGCCGATACGCCCGGCCACGAGCAGTACACGCGCAATATGGCCACCGGCGCTTCCACCGCCGATGCGTCGGTGGTGCTCATCGACGCGGGCAAAGGCGTATTGGTCCAGTCGCGGCGCCACGCGTATATCGCGTCGCTTCTCCGCGTGCGGCACGTGATCGTCGCAGTCAACAAGATGGATCTGATCGGCTACGACGAGCCGGCGTTCCGCGCCATCGAGCGCGATTTCCGCGGGGTGCTGGAGCAGATCGCAGCCGACACCGGCAATCCCGTCGCGGCCAGCTTCGTTCCGGTCAGCGCCCTGAAGGGCGACAACGTTGTTCGCCGCTCGACGGCCATGCCGTGGTACGACGGCCCGTCCCTGCTGGAATTGCTGGAAGCGCTTCCTCCGTCGCACCAGTCGCACGCGGCGCCGTTCCGTTTCCCGGTGCAGCGCGTTCTGCGCCCCGATCACACCTTCCGTGGCTTCTCCGGCCAGATCGCTTCGGGCACCATTCGTTCCGGCGATGCCATTACCGTCCTCCCCTCGGGCCGCACCGCCAAAGTAGAACGCATCGTCACCTGGGATGGCGACCTCGATGAAGCATTCGCTCCGCTGTCGGTCACGCTGGTGCTCGATCGCGAATTGGACATCAGCCGCGGCGACCTGATTGTGGCCGCGAAAGAGCCGGCCACGGTTGCCAAGACCGCGACCGCCGCCATCGTGTGGATGGATCAGCTGCCGCTCGAACGGAACCGGCGCTATCTGCTCAAGCACACCAGCCATACGGTGCCGGCCTTCATTCCGGCGATTCAACATCGCGCCGACGTCGCAACACTCACACACCAGCCCGCTCAGACCTTCGCCATGAACGACATCGGCGTGGTCACCCTGAACCTGCTGCGGCCCATCGCCGTCGATCTTTATGCCGAGAACCGCTCCACCGGCGCGTTCATTTTGATCGATCCCAAAACCAGCGGAACTGTGGCTGCCGGCATGATCACCTCCGTGGTGGCGGATACCTCGGACGGAGTGGAAGAAGTGGCCACCGACTCCGGGCCGGTGACGGCGGCTGAACGCGCCGCGCGCTGGGGACACCAAGGCGGCATTCTGATTCTCGACGGTCCGGCGCCGCTCATCGATGCCGTCGAACGTTCCCTGTTTATTGCCGGGGTCATCACCCAGCGCATCGATGCGTCCGATCCGCTTTTCACCGCGCAACCCGGGCTGCTCGAAGCATTCACTCGACTTCAGGCCGCTTCCGGATTCCTGGTTGTGCTCGCCAATCCATGCGACACGGACGAGCTCGCCGTACGCGCCAATCAATCCGAAGTTGTTCTCAGCCAGGCCGACCCAAACGCCGTCATCGCGGCCGTCCATCAATTACTACACCAGGAAAACATTCTCTTCGACACCGAGGGAGCGGGACTCTGAATGAGCACAATCGAGATCAATCAGGAAGTCAGCGCAAAGTTGGACACCGTGCGCGCCGCGCTCGAGCACGCCATCATCGGCACGGGCGAGGCCCGCGCCGATAGGTCTTCGTCCGCGGGATCGAGGGGCGACGTTTGCCTCACCTGCAGCTTTCAGGCCGAAGACGTACTTCTTGCAAAGCTTGCGCGGGAACTCGATCCGCACATTCCCGTTCTTTTCCTCGACACCGGTTATCACTTTCGCGAGACCTACGAATACCGCGACCGCATCGCCCGCGAATGGAATCTGAACCTGGTTAACCTGCTCCCCGAGAAGACCGTCGCCGAGCAGGAAGCCGAACACGGTCTGCTCTATCAGTCCGCGCCCGACCAGTGCTGCAGGCTGCGCAAGGTCGAACCGCTGTTCAAGGCGGTGGCGCAGTACCAGGTGTGGGTCACGGGCCTTCGCCGCGAACAGGCGAAGAGCCGTGCAGCGCTCGAGGAGTCCGCCATGTTTTCTCTTCCCGGAGGCAAGCAGGTGTTGAAACTGGCGCCGCTCGCCGAGTGGACCACGCGCGACGTGTGGTATGCCTGCGAACAGCTTTCGATTCCGCTGCTGCCGTTGTACGAGCGCGGCTATTCCTCCATCGGATGCGAGCCGTGTACCACGCTGCCCCTCGATCCAGACGATCCCCGCTCCGGCCGCTGGTCCGGTCGAAAGGTGGAATGCGGCATTCATATTCAGGCCGCGCCAACTATCAATCAATGATGCTGTCATCCTGAGGCGCAGCCGAAGGATCTGCGGTTGCCTTTCAACGAGGGCCCATGTCATACCTCATCGGATTCATCATCGCGCTATTCATTACGCTCACCGGCGTGGGCGCCGGGACCATTACGGTGCCCGTGCTGGTTTTGTTCCTCGGTGTCCCGGCGCCGGTCGCGGTCAGCATCGGGCTGATGTTCGCCGCCGTGGTCAAGCTGATCCTCGTGCCGGCGCAGGTGATTCGCGGCAATGTGGCATGGCGCACCCTGGGATACATGCTGCTGGGCGGATTGCCGGGTGTGCTGCTCGGCTCGCTTTATCTCAAGCACCTGGTCACCGCCGGTTCTGAGAACGTGATTAACGCCATCCTCGGCGTCATCCTGGTGACGACGGCGGCCTGGCAGATCGTGTTTTCGTTCCGGCCTGTGCGTCCGCGCTCTGAAGTGAAAGACCGCAGCCACTGGCTCTCCTGGCTGATGTTCCCGGTCGGCGCGGAGGTGGGCTTCTCATCTGCCGGAGCGGGCGCGCTGGGCTCGGCGGCGCTCCTCAGCCTGACGCCGCTGGCGCCCGCGCAGGTGGTGGGCACCGACATCGCGTTCGGCTTCGTGGTTTCGTTGATCGGCAGCGGCGCGCATTGGTTTGCCCCTGTCCGACGCGACTCTGCTCCTGCAACTGATCGGCGGCGGCATCGTGGGCGCCATCGGCGGAACGCTGGTCAGCACGCGCATTCCGCGCCGGCCGTTGCGCTTTGCGCTATGGATTTGGCTTCTGGTGCTCGGCGGGCAATTCCTGTTCAACAGCTACAAGGTATGGAATCTGCCCGACAAAGAAGCCGCGCATCACTACACCGCGGCGCGCGTGAAGTGAATCCACTTCGCTCCACCGCCTGCCATATCCTCCTCAGCGGAATCCGCCCCGGCGGAGGGGATCGAAGGTTCTACGGTTCGGAGCTCTCTGCTCTGCGGTTGTAGAATTTCATCTTGGCGCGCAACAATTCCGGCGCGCATTCCCGGAGCCCTGATGAAATCCCTCCTCCTCAAGGAATATCTGCACTTGGAAGTCGCCGATTTTCCCCAGCCTCAGCCCGGTCCGGGCGAAGTTTTGATTCGCATCGCGGCATGCGGCATCTGCGGCAGCGATGTGCATGGTTACGACGGCACATCCGGCCGGCGCGTTCCTCCCATCGTCATGGGACACGAGGCCGCGGGCGTGGTGGCCGCGACCGGCGGCGGCATCACGCGCTTCAAACCTGGCCATCGCGTGACCTTCGACTCGACCGTGTACTGCGGGGAGTGCGTCTTTTGCCGGCGCGGCCAAGTGAATCTCTGCGACCGGCGCGAGGTGATCGGCGTCTCCTGCGGCGACTACCGTCGCCACGGCGCGTTTGCCGAATACATTGCCGTGCCGGAACGCATTCTCTATCACCTTCCCGAAGCGATGTCGTTCCCCGAAGCGGCAATGCTGGAGGCCGTCTCCGTGGCGCTGCACGGCGTGCACGTGACCGGCGACCTCAAGGACCAAACCGCGCTGGTGATCGGCGCGGGCATGATCGGGTTGCTCACCATGCAAGCAGCGCGCGCCGCAGGTGCGGCGCGCGTTTTCATCGCCGACATTGATGCGACGCGCCTGAACCTGGCGCGCTCCCTCGGCGTGGACGAAGCGTTCAACCTTTCCGGTCCCGATCTCACCCGCGAAATCCTCAGTCAGACCGGCGGATTCGGGAGCGACGTAGTCCTCGAAGCGGTGGGTCGCAACGAGACCATCGCCACCGGCATCGATTGCGTGCGCAAGGGCGGCACCGTCACCCTGATCGGCAACATCACGCCGAAGGTGGAACTGCCGCTGCAAAAGGTCGTGACACGACAAATCCGCTTGCAGGGCTCTGCGGCCTCGTCGGGCGAGTATCCCGAGGCTATCGATCTTGTGGCAAGCGGCAAAATCCAGGTGAAGCCCCTGATTACCGCGGTGGCCCCTCTCGAACAGGGCCCCCAGTGGTTCCAGCGCCTATACGCCCACGAACCCAACTTGATGAAGGTGGTGCTGACCGCCGACTCGGAAACGCTGGAGCACGCAGGGGTCCCAAAATGATTGAGAATCTTTTCGACCTCTCGGGACAGGTTGCCGTGGTAACGGGCACCAGCCGCGGGCTGGGCCAGTATTTCGCGCGCGCCCTGGCCCGCGCCGGCGCCGACCTGATCCTCACCAGCCGCCATCGTGAAACCCTTGCGCCCTTCGAGGAAGAAATACGCGCCCTGGGCCGCCGCACGGTCGCCCTGGAACTCGACGTCCGCGACCACGACAGCATCCAGAATTTCGCGCGCGAAGCCGAAGCGGCCTTCGGGCAGATCCACATCCTGGTGAATAATGCCGGCTGCAACGTGCGCAAGCCCGCCCTCGATGTGACATGGGACGACTGGAACCTGGTGCTGGACACCAACCTCCGGGGCAGTTTCTTCGTCGCCCAGGCCGTCGCCCGCGGCATGACGGCCCGCGGCTACGGGCGCATCATCAACATCGGCTCGGTGACCAGCGTGGCGGGCTATGCGGGACTGGGGCCGTACGGCGCCAGCCGCGGCGGCATCCGCCAGCTCACCATGAGCCTGGCCGCGGACTGGGGCAAGCACGGCATTACCGTCAATTGCCTCGCGCCCGGATGGTTTCGCACCCAGCAGAACAAGGTGATGTACGAGGATGCCGGCTGGGTCGAGTACCTGACGGAGCGCATCCCGCTCAATCGTCCCGGCCAGCCCAACGACCTCGACGGCGCGGTGGTCTTTCTGGCCTCGGAAGCCAGCCGCTACGTCAGCGGGCAAACATTGCTGATTGACGGCGGCATATCGACCGGCGCGCTGCGGGCATTGCCGGAGCGCAGACCGGTCGCTCGGTGACGTCTCTTCACAGAAGCCGGCGCCTGCGAAACAACGCCGGCCATTCAGCCGCTCATGATACTTGGTACACTGATTAGGTCCGCGGGCGGTTAGCTCAGTTGGTTAGAGCACTTCCCTTACAAGGAAGGGGTCCGGGGTTCGAGTCCCTGACCGCCCACCAGGTTCTCGTCTGAACCCGTCTCAACAAGCCTCAACCATCCCACCAATCAGCATGGCTTAGGACATGGGAAGCCGCCACGCCGGCTGGGCGAATTCTTCCTCGCCTCGCCGGCGCGGCCATTATTGGCTGATGGCGACGCCGCTGAACTGCGCAGCGCCAACGCTTGGCGAACTGGCTGCGAGGGTCAAGTCGCCGTGGTTATCGATGGAGAAGACGGCGACATGCGCCGCTCCGGCAGCCGAGTAGATAACGGCAAGCCAGTTCTGGTCGGGCGAGACGGTGATATCGGTGGGACTGCCCGGCAGAGGAATGGACTTATAAAATGCCCCGCCCTTGTCGTCGGTGAAAAAGATCGAAATGGCCTTGCCCGGCGAATTGGCGGTGTACCAGATGCTGTCCGGTCCCTTGGCTACCCAGCACGGAGCATTGCTGGGATACGCGGGGGATGGTCCGAGAATGGGAAACACGTTGCGATCCGAATCGACAATGGCGAAGCTGTCCGGGCTGTGCGCGGGAGTGAATCCGAGCACGTCGCCCCAGAAGGCGGCCCCGAGCGGGGTGTTATTCGCGTCGTCGGGCAGGCTGATGGTGGTGCTGGATCCATTCAGCCCGCCGTCGTGGCCCGACAGGCCCAGTTGGAGAACGGAACCCGACTTCATCGTAACCGCCGCCCAGGTTTTGCCGGTGACAATCTGTGCAGCGGAATTATCAGAGAGCGTGACGACATTGCCTTCGAGATGGCCGGAGGGCCAGGAGTGGCTCTCCGCGCAATTGGTGCTGACCACGTAAAGTTCGTCGCGGTTGAGCGCAACCGAATCCGGGCCAGTGCAGTCGGAGGCGAGGGCAATGCTTCTGCCTGCGCCGATGGCGTCGCCGCGGCGCAACAGCTGGGTCACGGAGTTCGAGCCGTAGTTGGCCACCGCTCCGAGATCGCCCTCGAACTGAAGAATTCCGGCGTTGCCGGAAGCGCCGCCCTTGGCCCCGGTGGGCACGCTTTGCGTGGCCGTGAGTGAAGGGGTTCCCTGGCTGTTGAGTTTAAACACCACCACGGCATTCTGGGCGGGATCGTTGGTGCTGGTAAGGATGAGGGTGCTGCGTTCCTGGCCGGCAGCCGCTCCCAGGCCGGTAAACGATATTGTTGCGGCGATCACACTCATACGCCAAAGGGAAAACCTCCCGGGTGTTTCGAAAATCATCACAATCTCCTTCATGGATGCAATTCTTTGGGAGCTCCGCATTGCAAGTGAGGTGAACCGCCGGGGAAAACGGAGCTCGTTGCTGCAGGGGAATTCGACCCAGCGGGAAGGAAAGTTACGGCGGTCCTGAAAATATCCAGTAGGGCGCGGAGGCTGGATAGCGTCGTAACTTTTCCCCTCGGTGAAGCGAAGCATAAAACAGGCGTGCCAGAATGCGGGAAAAGTCTTGCAGCAAACCCATCGGCGCTGATAGAGAATCGAGAGACGCCGCTGATGGACGCGCAAGCGAATCTCGAAACGCTGATGGCCCTCTATCAAGAGGGCGACCTGGGCGCGGCCACGGCGTTGATCCATTCCATGAGCCCGAAGCTCTACCGGTTCTTCGCTGCGCAGGCGGTCAGCCGCCCTGAGGCCGACGACCTGCTGCAGGAGACGTGGCTCCGCATTCACAAGGTCAGGCACACCTATCGCCCCGGCGAACCGGCGATCGCATGGTTCTATGCCATCGCCCGGCACGTGCGAGTCGACCATTACAGAAAGGCGATGCGGACGACCGTTCGCGAGCGCGAGCTGGAAGAAGTCGCGGGTACCGCGGCAGGAACGCCAGGAAGGAGCGATGAGTTGGAGGCACTCCTCGCGCCGCTCTCGTCAGGAGAGCGCGAAGTGGTGGAGATGTTGAAGGTGGAAGGGCTCTCGCTGGAGGAGGTTGCCCGGGCCATGTCGTCAACGGTGGGATCGGTGAAGCAGAAGGCCCACCGCGCGTACAAGAAGTTGAGAGAAGCATTCGGATCCGAGAAGAAGAAGACGGAGGCGCCAGATTGAACGACCGCGACATTGATGAGATGTTGAAGGGTGCCAAGGTCCCACCGGGTCCGAGCGTGGAGACGCTGGGGCGGATTGCCCGGTCAATCGCCGGATCGATGCAGCCGGTGCGCCCGCTGCCTCCGCGATGGTTGCTGATCGGAGCGGTATCGCTCATCTCCTCGGTGGTAGCGCTTTCGGGTGCGGCCGGGCTGGGGTTCTCCGGGATCCTAAAAATGAGCGCGCTGGAGCGGGGCGCGGTCTTTTCAGTGCTGGGAATTCTGGCGCTCGCCGCGGCAAACGAAGCAGTGAACGCCATGATCCCGGGAAGCCGGCGGCGGTTCTCTTCGCGTGGCCTGCTCATGATGGCGATCATTTGTGTGGCAGCCGTCTTCGCCGCAAGTTTCCACGATTATCAGACCACCCACTTTATCCATGCCGGGCTGGTATGCCTGGGAATCGGACTTCTGCATGCTATTCCGGCAGGGCTGCTGAGCTGGCTGGTTCTGAGGCGGGGCTTCGCGGTGGACGGTGTTTCGGCGGGTCTGGCCGCAGGCACGCTGGCCGGGCTCGCGGGTGTGGGCATGCTGGAATTGCACTGCCCGAATTTCCAGGCCGCCCATTTGCTGGTTTGGCATCTCGGTGTACTGGTGGCGAGTGCGGGGTTAGGGGCGTGGTGCGGGTGGCGGGCAACTTCCACCTCCGCGCGGCGAAGAACGCCTGCAAACGGGGACACGAATTCACCATCAGAGAGCCGGTGAGGAACCGTTCATCGTTCCTCGTCTTCAAATCTCGAAGCGATCTTTTCCGGCTCGACAATTCCATATTTCAGATCCAGGAATTGCTGAAGGGCATCCGGCAACAGCGCGGCGAGTTCCTGCCACGTCATCACTTTCAGCCGGACTCGCAAATCCGCGCTCTTCACGGCGGCCATCACGGCGAACCATTGCTCCCGCAGGTCGGGCCTGCGAGCGTCGTGAATCACGCAAAAGCTGGATGCGTGCCGGTACGCAGCCAGCACGTTGCGAATGAGCTGATAACCGGCATATCCGGGCGCGGACGGGCTTCGGATCCACGCCTGCTCCGCCATCGCGGCACGGTATTCACGGGCGGCTGCTTCGACCTCTGGATCCGGCGATCCTTCCGTCGGCTCCCATTCCTGCGTGTATGCCTCAGCAAATTCGGCCGGCGCGCGGCGGCGCGCGGTTCGAAGCTCGACTCTGGGCAGCAGATGCGGCGCAAACACGTCTTCAAAATCGCGGTATCCCTCCACCACCGAGGCCGGCTTCGTCTGAAAATCGGCCTCGGTCAGCTTGGCTTCGATCAGCAGCGATCCCCAGCGCAGGTCCACCTCAGTGGTGTCGGTTCTGCCGTTCTTGAGGGGAACACGGGCTTTCCAGCCGAACATCGCATCGGCGGGATTGTCCACACCCAGGCTGCTTTTCATCAGCGGCGATTCCAGCACGCCCGGCGTGCAGAACACGTTCATCAGGAGCGCATCGGAGCTGGTAGACGAGTCCAGTTCGCACCACGGGCGCTCCGCGCCGGGCAAAGACCGCCTTCCGGTATGCGCCTTTTGCAAGCGGCGCATCCAGCCCGGACGCGCGCCAATGGCTGCGTACGCCGGATCGAAAAAATTCCCATGGCGACCGTTGCCGCACGGGGTCCCCGCGTGCCCGTCTTCGTGGGTGGGGTATTCAGGCGCATATACGATCACCGGGTCGCTGCCGTAGCTCTCCACGTGCAGCCGCCCCCGCGCCCAGCGGCGATTGCGCAACGCGAGTTCCCGGCGCAGTTCTGCCGGATATCCGCCCGCTCCCCGCCCCATCCCGTACCCGCTCATCTTCGCGCTTGAGCCGCATTCAGCCCCGCCATGAGAAAATATAGCTTGTATGCGGCGTTTGCGGTTCTCCGTCCTTCTTCCCCTCACCTTCCTGTTCGCAGCCCAAACCGTGCCTGCACTCTCTGCTTCCGATGCCACGGCCGACGAGAAAGCCGGAGCCCTGCTCTATCGCGACAAGGGCTGCGGCCAATGCCACGGCGCCAACCTGGAGGGGACCAAGAAGGGTCCTGCCCTGGCCGACATTCGCGACGATAAGGCGTGGCCGCCGGAAAAGATCACCAAGCAGATCACCGATGGCGGGGCCAAGATGCCGCCCTTCGCCGAATCGCTCACTGACCCGGAGGTCGCGCAACTGGTCGCCTTTCTGCGCGCCAAAGACCGGCCGGCGCCGCCGCCGGCAGCCAATCCGCCTTCGAACTGATCGGAATCGATAAAGTCCCGCCCACCCTGGCGGCAAGAACAAAGACCTCGCGAAGGCGGGGAAGCCCTGTCCATCACGCCTCTACCGGCACGTTGGCCACGCCTGCGGTACCGAAGATGCGCCGGTAGCGCTCGATTTCGTCCGGCGGGCCCATCGCCTTGGCATAGTTATCTGATAGCTTGACGGCCGGGCGGCCTTCCACCTCGGAGAGTTTGCACACCAGGCTCACGGGGTTGAAACTTTGGTCGCCGCGCGGATTGCAGTTGCGAAAATCATTGGTCAGGAACGTTCCCCAGCCGCCCGCAAAGCGAATGCGGCGGTGGGGCATCCATTTCTCCGCATGGCAGAAATCTCCTGCGCTGCGGAAATCTTTGGCCCGCGCGCCCTCGCGTAACGTCCCGCTGAAATAGGCGTGCAGTTGCAGGATGACGTCCACGTCGAGGGCGTCCGACGCGATCAATCGCTTGCGGCGCGCGTCGCGGCCGCGCTCCTGGAGCCAGGCAATGTACTCGTCGCCGGCCGTGAAAGGATCCTTGCTGTCGATGCGCTGCCCGGTCCAGTCCGCGACCCAATCCGGCGCGTCGCGCAGGAACTGGGTGGTTCCATAGGTGTCGGGCAGCAGGATAAGCAGCTCGCCCTGGTAGGTCTGCTGCCACAGTTCCAGCAGCCTGTACTGGGCGCTGAGTAATTCCTCGTCGCTGTTGGCCAGCGCCGCCAGCGCCATGGGCAACTCGTGGGCATTGGTGCCGATGGCCTCCAGGTCGTGCTTGTAGGCCAGATAGGTGTTGGAGCTTCCGGTAAAGCTGGGGCCCAGCACGTCGCTCATCGCCTTCACCACGTATTCCTGCCAGAGAAAACTATGCCGGCGGCGGGTGCCGAAGTCGCTCAGGGTCAGCCCCGGCACGCCGCGCAGGCGCTCCATCTTTTCCCATAACCGCGTCTTGGCGCGGGCATACAAGATATCCAGCTCTAATTCGGTCAGCTTCTTCAGGGCGGCACGCGTCTTTAGCTCATCAATGATGGAAAGCGCATAGATCTCCCACATGGTGGTCTCGGTCCACAGCCCGTCGAAGCGCAATTCAATCTGGCCGTTCTGTACGGAGAGATCGAAGGCAGAAAGGTGAAAGCCGGTGTCGAGCCACTCGAGGAATGCGGGTTCGAAGATGCCCCTCCGCCCGTAGAACGTGTTGCCTGCCAGCCAGATCAATTCGGACTTATGAAAGCGCAGCTTGCGCACCGCTTCCAGTTGCTCCAGCAATTCGTGAAAGTTCACGATCTCGCCCAGGCGGACGGTGGTGGTTCGATTCTGCAGGGAAAACGCCGCCCGCGTGTCGGGAAAGTGCTTCCAGATGAACTGGAGCATCAGCAGCTTGTAGAAGTCTGTATCCAGCAGGGAGCGCACGATGGGATCGAGTTCCCAGTTGTGGTTATGGGCGCGCCGTGCAACGTTGATGATCACGTGAATTACTGTAATGCACCCGAGCGGCGTTTCTACGGCGCCGGGCACGAGTTGCACTTCACCGTGACCGAGATGTTTGCGCTCGCGGAAACTTTCCCCGTTCCGGAAATGACGAATGTGTAGATGCCGGGGGTCATCGCCAGTCCGCCACTGCCGATGCAGCCTGTAAACCCCGTGAGCACGAGGAGAAAAAGAATGCCGCCCAGAAAGTTGAACCGCCCTCGAATCCTCTCCCACCTGCGTAACCCGGCGAGACCGAGGCCCGCAACCAGAGTGCCCGTAAGCGGCCACGCCCGGTGCGACGAAGCCTGCGCGGCGGTCCACGGCGGAAAGAAGTTGATGGTGCCGCTGACCGAACCGCCCGCGGGAATGTTGACCAGCGGCTCGGAAATCGAACATGCGGGAATCACGACGAACGGCAACAGATTGGGATCAGGCCCTGTGCATTTCACGATCACGCCGGTATCTGAATAACTTTGCACCGAGGTCAGGGTAAACTCGCTGGTCCCGCTGCCCTGGCCCGACAAGCTCACGTTTGTAGCCGTCACGGTAAAGCCCGGCGCGGGCGTACCGGCCAACACCGGTTGCACAACAAACCATCCCGCCAACAGCACAAACCACCGCCCCCATGCGACAGAAACACGCATCGATCCCACGCCTGCCTGCTTTCTGATTTGTTGACTCGAATATAAGACGATAGAGGGGATTCGAGGTTAGCCCGGCACGGTGCGCTCATCGAACTCAGGCATCGCGCCGGCTTTGGAGGCGACCCAGCTTCCCCATCGGTTCCCCGCCTCGTTTAAGGCGGCCAGGTCCGCGCCGCGCATCAGCCAGGTTGTCATGGCCGCGGTAAACGCGTCGCCGGCTCCGACGGTATCGACCACCTTCACCGGGATGCCGGGATGATCGTGCCAGCCATCCCGCGTCACCAGCAGGCTGCCGCTTCCGCCGCGCGTCACGGCCACCATTTTCAGAGTGGGAAACTCCTCGAGCAGCTTCTCCGCTCCCAGCCGCAAAGCGGCGGGGTTCTGCGAATCGAACCCCTGCAGCCCCAGGACGCCGAGCACCAGCGGCACCTCGGCATCGTTCATCTTCATCACAGTGGCCAGCTCGAGCGATTCCTGCACCACTTCGCTGGAGTAGAACGGAGGTCGCAGGTTGACATCGAAGACCCGCACGCAGGTCGCGCGCGTTTGCGCGGCGAGGGTCTGGATGGTTTGCCGCGATTCGAGGCTGCGCTGCGCCAGCGACCCAAAGCAGATGGCGTCGGCCCGTTCGGCCAACCTGACCCACGCATCGGAGAGCTCCAGATAATCCCAGGCGACCTGGTCCGCAAAGGTGTATTGCGCATGGCCGTCCTTCAGCGCTACGTTCACCCGGCCCGTCTCATGCACCGGATCCACCTGCAGATACTCGGTGTCGGCGGGAACCGAATCGAGGGCTTCGACCGCCTTCGTTCCAAGGTCGTCCCGGCCGATGCGGCTCAGGATGGCGGCATGGCT
Organism: uncultured Acidobacteriota bacterium; assembly: GCA_963706455.1. Classification (GTDB taxonomy): domain Bacteria; phylum Acidobacteriota; class Terriglobia; order Terriglobales; family Acidobacteriaceae; genus Telmatobacter. Next base: position 118,053 of record CAVPNO010000085.1, read on the forward strand.
GCCCAGCCGGCCGGCCATCACCGTGAAGTTGGCCGGCGCGCCGCCAAGCCTCGGTCCTTCCGGTAACAGATCCCAAAGCAACTCGCCGATTCCCAGCACCAGACGCGGTTCCACAGTGCACTCCCCGTTCCTGCTCATCATTCTTTCCGGATGCCAGCAGACAGCTTTCTACCAAGAGGCTGGTTTCGTCAAGAACGCGTTTTGGTGCATCGTTGATCCGTGGATCATCCGCTGCTCTTGGTCCCTATTCGCTATTCCCTGCCGTTCCACCGCCAGATCGAGCAATCCTCGTAATCGTCCGAGGCGTATTCCCCCTCCGGCTGGTTGGCAAGAATCCTGCGGTCGGCGACGGCATCGCCGCGCGAGCGCCTGACCCGCCCGCGGAACAGCCGGACAAAACCCGGCGCGCCTTCCAGTACGCTTTCTTGTTCGTTGTTCACGTACAGAATGTCCAGCTCCCCCGGGCGGCCTGCAAACTTCACGGCCATCGATCGAAGCAGGCGTCGCAATACCGCCGCGCCGAAGGGATTGAACAGGAACACCACGCAGGGCCCCTCGGGAAAAGCAAACTCCGCGGCATCGCCGCCCGCCAGCCGTAAGGGGGCGCATGCGCGTCCGTCTTTCCGCCACAAGGCAAAATTCCGCCGCGCGATGCGCACCAGCGTGGGATTCAACTCCACTCCGAGGATTGTGCGAAAGGGCATTTCCGAGGCGAGCAGCATTGCCCGCCCCATCCCCGCTCCGATGTCAATAAATGTGATATCTCCTATCGGGGCGGACGTTCCGCTCCGCCGCCATCGCGCCAGCAAGATGCGAAACACCGATGGAGCCACCCCGTAGTACGCGGTCGCATGGCGGTCGTGCCGGTGGCCGCTCTTCAGGTGCCGGCCCGCTACCAGGCCGCTGGTACGCACTCCGTTGGCCTGGTCGAACGGATGGCGCATCAGACCGCCCGCCACCGTGAGCCCCGGCAGCCTCTTCAAGGGCTTCTCGTCCGGTGCCGGTTTTTGCGCAACGACTTTTCTCACGGTTGAACGTTAGCACGAGACGAAGCCCAACGAATCGCACCGTCCAGCCTTGCCCCAAACTTCGGATCAGCGCAAACTCTTGATTCGCGATATTGTTTAAGCGCCCGGGCCCCGGTGACACGCCGGCCCGATTCGCGATACCCTTGAATATCCGCGCACATCGCGGCGACCCCGGCGGCGTACCGATGACGCCGGCGACCCAGTAAGGAGTTTCCTGACTCTCATGCCGATCCAAACCACCTCGAAAATCTGGCATAACGGTAACCTCATCCCGTGGGAACAAGCCACCATCCACGTGATGAGCCACGTAGTGCATTACGGCTCCAGCGTATTTGAGGGCATCCGCTGCTATGCCCAGCCGCAGGGCTCGGCCGTGTTTCGCCTGCCGGAGCACATGCAGCGCCTCATCGATTCGGCGAAGATCTACCGGATGACCCTTCCCTACACCCTCGACGAACTGTGCGCCGCGGCGGTGGACACCATCGAGGCGAACGGCGTGGCGCCCTGCTACGTCCGGCCCATCGTGCTGCGCGGCTACGGCGAGATCGGCGTCAGCCCCAAGGGCTCGCCCATCGAGGTCTACATCTCCAACTTTCCCTGGGGGAAATACATCGCGGGCAACGAGGGCGCGGATGTTTGCGTTTCCAGCTGGAACCGTCTCGCGCCCAACACCATGCCCGCGCTCGCCAAGGCCGGAGCCAACTACATGAACTCGCAGCTTATCCGCATGGAGGCGGAGGCCAACGGCTACGTAGAAGGCATCGCCCTGGACGTGGGTGGCCTGGTCAGCGAAGGGTCGGGCGAGAACGTGTTCATCGTGCGCAACGGCGTGCTCTACACGCCGCCCCTGGCGAACTCCGCGCTTTCGGGCATCACCCGCGACAGCGTCCTCACCATCGCGCGTCACCTGGGCCTGACGGTCATCGAGCAGGCCATCCCGCGCGAGCTGCTGTACATCTCCGATGAAGTGTTCTTCACCGGAACGGCGGCGGAAGTTTCGCCCATCCGCTCCATCGACCGCATCCAGATCGCGGACGGCAAGCCCGGCGAGATCACGCGCAAGATTGGCGACGAGTTCTTCGCCATCGCCAACGGCCTGAAGCCCGACCGCTTCGGCTGGCTGACGCCCACCAAGGTCAATTCGCAGGAGCCGGTTACGGCATAGCGTCTATCGAGGGCTTTCGAGGCGGACGGCTCGGAATCGGGCCGCCCGCTATAATTTTGTGGAAAGAACTGAATCCACCGCCCAGTCCGGCACCCGGACAAACCGGGAACTGTGAACTGAGAACTGTGAACTGACCTTGAAACTCGACATGAAAGTTACGTTGGCCGGTATCGAGCTGACCAACCCGGTCATCGCCGCCAGCGGAACCTTCGGCTATGGCATCGAGTTTGAGGAGATCGTTTCGCTGGAGCGCATCGGCGGCTTCGTCACCAAGGGAATCTCCCTTCTTCCCATGGAAGGACATGCGGCGCCGCGCTTGATCCAGACCGCGGCCGGCATGATCAACGCCATCGGCCTGCAGAACATCGGCGTGGATGAATTCATCGCCAAGAAACTTCCCGCTCTCAGCCGCTATCCGGCCTGCAAGGTCATCGTCAACGTCTTCGGCTACACCGTGGCCGACTACATCGGCGTCATCGACCATCTGAACCACGCCGAGGGCATCGCCGCCTACGAACTCAATGTATCCTGCCCCAACGTGCACCTGGGCGGCATGGCTTTCGGCGCCGACTGTGGTTCGCTCGAATACCTGGTCAGCCGCGCGCGCTCCTCGACCAGCCGCCCTCTCATCGTCAAGCTTTCGCCCAACGTCACCTCCATAGCGCAGATGGCCAAGGTGGCGGCCGATGCCGGCGCGGATGCCATCAGCCTGGTCAATACATTTCTGGCCATGTCCATCGACGTGGAAACGCGCAAGCCGCGCCTGAGCAACATCACCGGCGGCCTGTCCGGCCCGGCCATCAAGCCGATCGCCGTGCGCATGGTGTATGAAGCAGCTCGCGCGGTCTCGATCCCGATCCTCGGTCTGGGCGGTATCGTCACGCCCGAAGACGCGGTCGAATTCATGCTGGCCGGCGCGACCGCGGTGCAGGTCGGAACCGCCAACTTCGCTGACCCGCGCGCCACCGAGCGCCTTGCCCGCGGTCTTGCATCCTGGTGCCGCAGCCATGGCGTGGAGCAGGTTTCCAGCCTCACCGGCGCGGTCCAGGTTCCAGCGCCGCCGACCCCCGCTGCCCCTTCAGTCACAGCCGAAAAAGCGCTAACATAAACGCTGCCGCCCGGCGACCAACGCGGTCCGCGGGGCGCCGGAGTAGCATGCCGTTTCCCATTAGAACCTGCGTCATTTGCGAAGAAGAATTTGAGTTGCGACCCGGCAAGCCGGGCTTTGCCAACCGCTGCCCGTCCTGCAGCGCCGCCCAAGCCGAAGAGGAGCGCCAGAAAGCCGCCTCCGGCGACGATCTGAAGGGCGACAGCGAAATCAATGCCGCACGCCGCAAGGCCATTCGCGATTTGCTTTACAAGAAAGACGCTTAGTCCGCAGCATCACCCGGAGCTTGTTTTCGCTGCGCGGCGTGCCCGTTTCTTTTTTCGGCTCCAGCCACCAATATCGAGGGCCACGGCGGCGCACGCCGCGCGCAACTCATCCGCGAGAGCGCGATCTTCGATGGTCCTGGCTACGATCATGCCCCCAATGGACAGGGCTGCAATGCTTTGCGCCAGGACGCGGCGGTTGCGGTGCGCTTCATGGTCCGCGATGAGGCTACGCTGCAGAACACTGACCATCGCTTTGAATACCGTCTCGAAAGCGCGTCTTGCACTTGCGCCGCTGCGCGCGACGTCGGTCGGCAGCGCCACCATGGGGCACGAGTTCTCAACGTCCTCAAAATGCTGGCGCGACAAATAGGCGCGGACGATCTGCGGTCCCACATCTGAGGAAGACAGGTCAACATGCACGCCTTCCCAGCAGTTCTTCCACTCCGGATCGGTAAAGAAACAGCCCAGCACTTCGGCATAGAGATCGCTTTTACTGCGGAAGTAGCTGTAGAATCCGCCGTGCGTGAGGCCCGCTCCGGCCATGATCTCGCTGAGAGAGACATTTTCAAAACCATGGCGATTGAATAATCTGCGCGCGCTGTCAATGATCTTTTTTCGCACCGTGAAACGATGCCCGGCCGGATAACTCATCAAAATTCTCCTGCGGTGCAAGGCCGCATCCGCCCCATCGTCATTTTCTCCGCTGGAAAAATATTATCTTGATCATATTTTGGATGAACTCTTTAATTCTTCTGGTGGTTGACAGGGACTGGAGGATGGACGATGACGATTGCGGGCACTGGAAAAGGGCCGACGCGGAGGCAAGCTATCGCGGGAGCCATCATCATGTCTGCCGGCGTGGCGATGCGACCGGCGCGCATCCGGGCGGAAGGCGAAGAGATCTCCCATACGGCGGAGTCCATCCACCAGGAGACGCAATATAGCGCCAGCCGCGAGCGTGTGTTCGATGCGCTCATGAGCACAAAGCAGTTCGACCGGATCATTCACATCGCGAGCGGTAGGGATATCACGTCCCTGGGCACCGAGCCCACGGCCATCAGCCGCGATGTGGGAGGGGCGTTCACAATTTTTGGGGGTCACATTCTCGGCCGCAACATCGAGCTCGTTGTCAATCAGCGAATCGTGCAGGCGTGGCGGGTGGCGGACTGGGCTCCGGGCCTTTATTCCATCGCCAGATTCGAACTGGTCGAGCAGGGAGGCGGGACAAGGATCATCTTCGACCATACCGGCTTCCCCCAGGGCCTGGGGCAACACCTTGCGGACGGCTGGAGGTCACACTACTGGCAGCCACTGGAGAAGTTCCTGGCTGAATCATCGCACTGAACCAGAATGCCTACCGTGTTCCCGGCCCAGGGTTACATCGTTTATCAGACCGGTTTCCCCCGGAACAAATAGAACAGCTCGATCAGCAGGATCAGCACCACCGTAACCTCCAGCCAGAACGCGCGGCTCTGGTTGTGCTGTTCCACCATGTATTCGTAGAGCTCTTCGGCGGTTTTCAGCTTTCCCTGCACTAGGTCGCGGTAGTCGGGCACCCCCACCTTGCCGGCGGCCACCCGGTACAGCCGCGCGGCAAACATATCGCTCAGGAACTTGATGGCGTTATCGGCGTGCTCCGTCAGTTCCGAGACCTCCAGCAGAACCGTATGCAGGCGGGTCGCCGACCGCGCCATGCGCCAGCGCGCCAGCCGGCTGCGCTTTTCCCCCAACGTGTCATACACGCTGTCCAGGATTCCGGTCAGCAATTCGTCATAGTGCCGGAACTCGAGCAGCTGGGAGTTGGCATACTCCAGAAGCTGAATCGCGGTCTCAGCCCCCACGGAGCTGTCATAAAGGAAAGCCGCGTTCCACCCGATCACCGCAAGGTCGTGGGCATAGTAGGAAATCTGCGATTGCAGCACCTCGGCCACTTCGCGCTCCGACAGCCGCGTGCGGTCGCCGCGAACCACCTGGGCAATCTCCATCCCGCGTTCGCGCGCCAGGTCCGCCCCCGCAGGGGCGCCGGCGGCATCGCGTACGTGAAAAATGAAGTAGTCCTCGCTCAGCCACCGGTCGTAGGGCTTGACCATGGCGAAGGGTACGCGCCCCAATTTCTGGCGCACCACCGGCTCCACGCGCAGGGCAAAATCCACGTCCCACACCCAGCGGCTCGCCAGCCGGACAAGATCGTCCCAGCCGCCCGCGAACGGAAGCTGGTAAATCACGCTCACCACTCCGTAGTCGTAGTACTTGACCTCGCCTTCGAGGCGCTCGCCGGTCTCCAGGAGCAGCGGATCGAGAGGACCGACCACCGGCGGCCTCTGGTAGCGCACATAGGAAGGCGTCGGCTGCTTGATGCTGGGCTTCTCCACCGTCCGGGCGCTCACCGCCTGCTGCAGAACGTCGAGCCGCAGCTCTTCGCACACGTCGAATTGGATCAGAACTAGGACAAAACCGCCCAGCGAAGCAGTGGACGGCGACGCTGGCTGAGCCGCGGCCGGATTGGAAGGCGCAGTCGACACGGTACTTCCGCATGGTACTGCATCCAACCTTGAAGCAAGGCGACGGCCAACACCGGCGGAACCGTCAAAATTGCTCCCTAACCGGTTCCCGATCCCGCCTGTCCAATGTGCGTGCTGAATTCAAAAACCGGCGCTTCCCGGAATGGATCGGGAAAGCGTCCAGCAGGCGGGAAGTACGGTCCTGCAGGGTCCAATACATTCTCGCCAGTGCATACTTGTTCGTGCTAGCATCATCCCACAATGCGCTCCGGCTTGTAGCCGATCCCCAGCCGAGCGCCCCTCGGTCCACGGCTCGCCAAAGGAGGCGGACATGACCATGCGTTCCGCATTCGTCGTAACAGCAGCGGTGTCGCTACTGTTTCTCCCCAACATAGTCTCCTCCCAGAGCACCGATGCCGCGGCCCCGTCCGGCGGCGTCTCCAAGGTCCGCATCGTGCGTCTCAGCGAGGTAAAAGGACAAGTCCAACTGGATCGGAACAATGGCCGCGGGTACGAGGCCGGCATCACGAACCTGCCGATCGTAGAGAACAGCCGCCTGAAAACCGGGGAAGGCATTGCTGAAATCGAATTTGAAGACAACAGCAGCCTGCGCGTGGCGCCTAACTCAGCGGTTGAATTCCCCAGACTCGATCGGCTGGCGACGGGCGGCACCGCCTCGACGGTGCACCTGGTCGAGGGCATGGCTTACATCAGCCTCGTCAAGTCGAACAACAACCAGTTCAACTTGATGTTCGGCGACCAGAACCTCGCTCTTCCCGCACCGAGCCACATCCGTTTGCAACTGAACGGCACCGAGGCCCGGCTGGCAGTGCTCGACGGCAACCTGCGGGTCGCCGACGCTTCGGGCTCCATTCTGGATATTCCCAAAAAGAAAACCGTCACGTTTGACCTGCTCCAGCACCAGCAGCCCACCGTGGCCAAAGACGTCCTGCCGGAGCCGTACGATTCCTGGGACCACAATGCCGTGGATTACCACGCGCGCGTGGCCAACTTCAGCGGCTTCAACGGCTCGCCCTATTCCTACGGCACGAACGACATGATGTATTACGGCAGCTTCGCCGATGGCTGCGGGATGGGCATGATGTGGCGGCCTTACTTTGCCAGTGCCGGCTGGGATCCCTATGCCAACGGCTCATGGGCGTGGTACCAGGGTGCGGGCTATTCGTGGGTTTCGCCGTATCCGTGGGGATGGATGCCCTATCACTCCGGCTCCTGGGCCATGTGCCCCGGCGTGGGGTGGGGATGGTTGCCTGGGGGCAACTGGAACGGGCTCAACAACTACGCCATGGTTCCGCAGAGCGGTGGCGGCGGCGGTTCCACCGGGAGACCGATCAATCCGATTCGCCATCCGGGACCGGTCTTGCCCAGGGCCCCCGGCGCCAATGGGCCGACCTTGCTGGCGGTCAACGGTCAGCCGATCGTCAAGTCGGGAATGACTTCTTCGAACTCGTTTGAGTTCCGCAAGGATTCGGCCGGCCTGGGTGTTCCGCGCGACGCCTTCGGGAACCTGCAGAAGTATTCCCAGCACGTGGAAGCGCATGGGACGGTCAATGAACACGTCTACTTCAGCGCCCCGGCCGGGACCATGGCCGGAGGCCGCGCCGGCAGCACGGCAGTGATGGCTGGCTCGATCCATCGCGGGGCGTCTCCGCCGTCAGGTTCGTACACGGGAGGCGCGTCCTCTACAGCCTCTTCGGGCCGGATGGGCGGATCCTCTCCGAGCTATTCGAACTCCTCATCATCCTCCTCCTCCCATAGCAGCGCGCCCAGTTCTTCATCGTCGTCCGGCGGATCGCACCACTAGATCCGGACACCGATCCTCATCGCCCCATTGAGTCCCGGCTTCGGCCGGGACTTGGTGTTTTCAGTAGCGTTCCGCGACCAGCCGAAAGGTCACCGGCCGGGATTGGGCAACGGCATAGGGCTTGAGCGAACGGCCAACCACGCCATCCCCCTCTCCAGCCACAAAACTCGTCGCGTTCCAGGTTGCGGTGACCGTGTAGGTGCCGGGGCGATCCGGAAGCTTGGCTAAACCCCGCAGCGACATTCCGGGAATCATCACCGGCTTTCCCGCCGGGTAGCCCGTCGACCATCCATGCCCGGTGCACAGCATTCCCATCCCGTGAACCGGCACCGGCGTCCCGGAAGAGTCCCTCACATCAATCGTCAGGCTCACCCCGCAGGGCAATTCCCCACTTCCGATGTCGGCCGCGCCGCGGAAGTTCTCGAGAGTGATGCGAAGAGGGATGTCGTCGCCGGTTTTGTAATTCTCTTTGTCCAGCACCAGGCTGACGGCGATTCCCGCCGCTTCCGCACCCCACGCCGGCGGAATCGTGGCGGGATCGACGATCTTCATCGGCAGTTGGTTCGAGGCAGCCAGGGCTACCTCGGACGCGTTCGCCGGCCCCGTCAGCAGATAGAACTGAACGCTCGTAGACCCCGGCACGTTCAGAACGCCGAGACCGGGAGCGCGCAGTTCCATCTCGATCGAGCGGCCCTCAGAAGACGAGTCCACGGTTTTGCATCCCAGGAAAAAGGAAACCTGGTGAAACATGGTGCTGCCCGTCTCGTCCCGCGTGCGAATGAACACAACAGGACAAGAGTGATCGTCGAGGGCCAGTTGCCGCTTCGGATCCCGGACCACGGCGCGAAACGGAAAGGAATCGCCCGCGTATAAGACCCGATCCGGAGCAGTCAGCTCGATGGAGGGAGCGCCCTGGGCCACGGGCGAACCAGGCCCGGAGTCCTCCGCCCCTGAAGGAAACGTGCCCGGCAGGAAGGACCGCTCGTCTACCACCGAGCACACATGGGCGAGCAGGCTGGGCGCAACCACCACGATGCCGTTGGTGTTGAAGCCGTCGGAATCCTGGCACGGCTCGGAGCCATCCGCTACGTTCTTCCAGCGCAGCAGGAAATGGCCGCTTTCGCCCGGCGCCACCAGCAATGGAGCGACCGGCTGGGTGTTCCCGGCAGCATCGCAGTTCCGGCATTCTTTGGCCCAGATGTTGTGGCCTTCATGCCAGTTGTCGAACATCGCGCCGATGCCGCCATTGAGAACGCAGCCGCGTTCGGAGATGTTTCGATAATTAACTGCAACCACGTTCTCATCGCCATGGTTGGCAAACGCGACGGTTGCGTCCAGCGCGGTAAGCGGGCACTCGGGCGCTTTTTCCGGGTTGGTCTGGCAGTGGGATTTCGGGGCAACAACCAGCAGGCACAGGATAGGGGCCACGGCGCTGAGAATCTTCATCGCGGTGCGGTAACCTCCACAGCGGGCTGCTACTTACAAGTGAGACGGTGCTGCTGGGTGATGGTCATCCTGAACCAGCCGTGACCCGGATGGATGAAACCCGCCCCGGCCGAGCGAGGACCGGCCCCGCAGTAAGTTTCTTACCCAGACGCATTTGGGTTTGGGCACACATCACTTCCCCTAAGCGCGACCTTTCAGAAAATGTGACGCACATCATCCCGCGCCATCTGACAGATTCCATATTGCCCCATCAGGTGTGATCACGCTCACAGTCAACTGTGTTTTTGAATAGGTACCTTTTTTTTCGTTAGTTGGCGAACCCTGTCGCGCATTCGGTCTCCTTCCTTTCCGGGCGTTCGCCGCAACCTGTACAGCAAGCGAGGTACGCATGGGTTCCATTTGGCAAAGCATGCAGCAGAAGGGCTATAGCCGCCGCGATTTCCTGCAATTCTGCGGTGTGGCCGCCGCGATTGCGGGAATTCAGAAGTCCGGCGTCGCCCAGGTCGTCTCCGCATTCGAGAAGAAAGACAAGCCGCCCGTGGTCTGGCTGCATTTCCAGGAGTGCACCGGCTGCAGCGAGTCGTTCATCCGCGCGTCGCACCCCATGGTCGCCGACGTCCTTCTCGACGTGGTCAACCTCAATTACCAGGAAACCCTGATGGCCCCCTCCGGCCACCAGGCTGAAAAGAGCCTCAACGACACCATCCAGAACAACAAGGGCAAATACATCCTCCTGGTGGAAGGCGCGGTGCCGACCGCCAATGACGGCGTGTACTGCATGCTGCACGGCAAGACCGCCGAGTCGATCCTGAAGGAAGTCTCCGAGGATGCTGCCGCCGTCGTTGCCTGGGGCGCCTGCGCCTCCTTCGGTGGTGTTCAGGCCGCCAAGCCCAATCCGACGGGAGCCACCCCGATCAGCAAGCTGATTTCCAAGCCCGTGATCAACGTCCCCGGGTGCCCGCCGATCGCCGACGTGATGATGAGCGTCGTCACCCACCTGCTCGTCCTCGGCCAGACCCCCGCTCTCGACTCCCTCGGCCGCCCCAAAGAGTTCTACGGCCGCCGCGTGCACGACACCTGCTACCGCCGGCCCAATTACGACGCCGGCCTGTTCGTCGAGTCGTGGGACGACGAGAATGCGCGCAAGGGATATTGCCTTTACAAGATGGGCTGCAAAGGGCCGGTGACCTACAACGCCTGCTCCGTGGTCGGATGGAATGAAGGCACCAGCTCTCCCGTCCGCTCGGGACACGGCTGCATCGGCTGCAGCGAGCCCGGCTTCTGGGATAACGGACCGTTCTATCAGCACCTGTCCAAGTTCCCCGGATTCGGCATCGAGAGCACGGCCGACACCATCGGCACCGCCGTGGGCCTGACGACCCTCGCCGGGGTTGCCGCGCACGCCGTTGTCACCAATGTCCGCAAGAAGCAGGTCATCGCCGAAGTCCACGCCGAAGATCAGAAGGAATCGTGAGGAACTATGCCACGAATTGTTGTCGATCCCGTCACTCGCATTGAAGGCCACCTGCGCATTGAAGCGGTGGTGGAGAACGGCGTCATCACCGACGCCTACAGCGCCGGCACCATGGTGCGCGGCCTCGAGAAGATCCTCATCGGCCGCGATCCCCGCGATGCCTGGGCCATCACCGAGCGCGTCTGCGGCGTGTGCACCACGGTTCACGCGCAGGCCAGCGTCCGCGCCGTCGAAGACGCGCTGGGCATCAGCATTCCGCCTACCGCCGAGCTGATCCGCAACATCATGCAAGCCACCCAATACGTGCAGGATCACGTGATCCACTTCTACCACCTGCACGCGCTCGACTGGGTGGACATCGTCAACGCCCTCAAGGCCGACCCCAAGAAAGCCGCCGAACTGGCCGGCTCGTTCTCCAAATGGGACAAGAACACGCCCGCCTACTTCAGCGCCGTGCAGGACAAGATCAAGGCGTTTGCCGCCAGCGGGCTGGGCATCTTCGCCAACGGCTACTGGGGCCACCCCGCCTACAAGCTCCCGCCCGAAGTCAACCTCATCGGCGTGGCCCACTATCTCGACGCCCTCGAATGGCAGAAGGAGATCGTCAAGATCCATGCCGTCTTCGGCGGCAAGAACCCGCACCCGAACTACCTCGTGGGCGGCGTGCCCTGCTCGATCGACGTGGACGAAGTGGGCGCCATCAACGGTGAGCGCCTCAACCTCGTCTCGCAGTTGATCTCGCAGGCCGACGAGTTCGTCAACCAGGTCTACATTCCCGACCTGCTGGCGGTGGCTTCGTTCTACAAGGACTGGGCGAAGTACGGCGGCGGGCTGAAGAACTATCTCGCGTACGGCGAGTTCCCGACCAAGGGCTACAACAATCCCGACTCGTTCAAGTTCGCCCGCGGTGCCATCCTGGGCCGCGATCTGAGCCACGTGTACCCGGTAAATCCGCGCGATGACCAGGAAATCAAGGAATACATCGCGCACTCCTGGTTCACCTATGAGGGTGGCAACGACAAGGGCCTCCATCCGTGGGCGGGTGAGACACAGATTGCCTACACAGGCCCCAAGCCTCCGTTCGACACCCTGGAAGGCCACGAGAAGTACTCGTTCCTGAAGACGCCGCGCTGGAAGGAAAACCCCATGGAAGTCGGGCCGCTGGCAAGGTTGCTGGTTTCCTACGCTGCCGGCCGCGCCGATGTGAAGGAGACGGTGAACGCCACGCTGGGCAAGTTGAACGTGCCGGTGGACGCGCTGTTCTCGACGCTGGGCCGCACCGCCGCCCGCGGCATTGACTGCGCCCTCGCCATGATCTGGCTCAAGGAATTCAACAATGATCTGATCGCACGCGTGAAGACCCGCGAGACGTCGACATTCAACGGCGAAAAGTGGGAGCCCAGCTCGTGGCCGTCGGAAGCGGAAGGCGTCGGTCTGGTGGAAGCTCCGCGCGGAGCGCTGGCCCACTGGATCAAGATCAAGAACGGCGCGATCGACAATTATCAGCTCGTGGTGCCGACCACCTGGAACGGTTCGCCGCGCGATGCCAAATCGGTGCGCTCTGCCTTTGAGGAGTCGCTGATCGGCACGCCCATCGCGAACCTGGAAGAGCCGGTCGAGATCATTCGCACCCTCCACTCCTTTGACCCGTGCCTGGCCTGCGCCGTGCATCTGTACGATCCGCAGGGCCGGCACCTTCACCAGGTTTCATTCGAGTGAGTCTATGAGTACGTTTGGCATCGGGGCAAATCACCCTCCGGCGCGCGGTTCTCATCCCGCAGACTACAAGCGGGTCTATGTTTGGGAAATGCCGGTACGCGCCTATCACTGGATCAACGCCATCACCCTGACCGCCCTCTGCATCACGGGCTATCTCATCGGGGCGCCGATCCGCGCATTCTATGCAAGCGAGGCTTACCAGCAATACTGGTTCGGCTGGGTCCGCTTCATCCACTTCGCCTGCGCCTATGTTTACACCTTCAACTTCCTGGCCCGCATCTACTGGGGCTTTGTCGGCAACCAATACGCCAAGTGGAACAATTTCTTCCCGCTCACCCGCAAACAGCGCCAGGAGATTGTCGACGTGGTCAAGACCGACATCCTGCAGACCAGGCTGCACGGCGCCATCTCCACCGGACACAATTCGCTGGCGGCGTTCATCTACTTCCTTACCTTCCTGGCGTTCGTCGCCCAGGCCGTCACCGGCTTTGCGTTGTACTCAAGCATGAGCAATTCGTTTGTCCCGCGGATGTTCACCTGGATCGTGCCGCTCCTGGGCGGAGAGATGAGCGTCCGCTACTGGCATCACCTTCTCCTGTGGTTCTTTGTGGGCTTCATCATCGTCCACATTTACCTGAGCTTCTATCATGACTACATCGAGGGACGCGGTACGATCACCTCGATCGTAGGCGGATGGAAATTCGTGCGGGAGAAAAGTGATAAATAAAGAAAGCCATAATCCTAGAACCCTGGTTCTGGGGCTCGGCAACGTCATCATGGGCGACGAAGGTATCGGCGTCCATGTTGTCCGGGCCCTGGGCCAGCATGCCCTCCCCCAGAATATTGAATGCCTCGACGGCGGCACGGGCGGATTCATTCTGCTCGAGCCGCTCCAGAGGGCCGACCGCATCTTTCTCATCGACGCCACCGCCGATGACAATCCCATCGGCACCGTCACCCGCACCACGCCGAAGTTCTCGCGCGACTACCCGCCCACCCTCACAGCGCACGATATCGGCGTTAAGGATCTGCTCGACGCGTTCTACATGCAGGGTGGCACCCGCGATGTGGTGCTGTACGCCATCACCATCGACCCCCACCAGAAGATCTCGATGGAGTTGTCGGAAACATGCAGCAAGGCGGCGGAAGAAGCCTCAGCACGCATCCTTGCCGAACTCCGCAGCCTTACCCCGGCGCTCGCATCCTGACCGAATCCTAGACACAATCCCTTCCCTGATGCGCTGTCATCCTTGTATCTCTGAATCAGCGACATGAATTGCGAAAATGTCGTAGTGGGGGAACCGAGGCATCGGTTCCCCCGCGGGCGGACGGCTCCCGTTCATCCTGCGGTCTTTCGACCGAGGCTCAGCACAGGGACCGCTGCCCAAGTCACGCACGACCGAACAGTCGCATGACTTCGATCGCACATACAAGGAAGGTTACCGTGACACGGATCATTTGTGGAGTGGATGTCGCTTCGAAGTCTCTCGAGGCCCGCATCGGCCAGCAAGGCGCGGCCGCTTCTTTCCCCAACACCCCGCAAGGCATCGCCGCACTGGGGGCGTTCTGCCAGGCGCATCAGGTGGAGTTAGTCGCCATGGAGGCCACCGGCGGTTACGAGCAGCAGGCCTTTGCGCTGCTCTCCCAACAAGGCCTGCCGGCAGCCATCCTGAACCCGCGCGCGGTGCGCCAGTTCGCCGAAAGCATGGGCTCGCTGGAAAAGACCGATCGCATCGACGCCGGCATGATCGCCTGGTACGCGGAAGTGAAGAAGTCGCCGCCCGCGTGCCTGGCTCCGCAGAGCCAACAGCATCTGCGTGCGCTGGTCACGCGCCTGCGTCAGCTCACCGACATCCGCACCGCCCAGCTGAACCAGCAGCGGCTGGTCACCGACCGCTCGGTGCAGGCCTCTTTCACAAAGTTGCTGGCCGTTGTGAACCGTTAGATCCGCGACCTGGAGCAGCGCATCGCCAAGCTCATCGAGCAGGATCCGCTGTGGGGTGAACTCAACCAGGCCTTTCGCACCATCAAGGGCGTGGCCGACCGCACCGTGGCCCGCATGATGGCGGAAATGCCGGAGGTCGGCACCTTGTCCAACAAAACCATTTCCAAGCTGGCCGGAGTGGCGCCGCTGGCCCGCGACTCGGGCAAGTACCAGGGCAGACGTGTGGTGCGCGGCGGCCGCGCCTCGGTCCGCGATCTGCTCTTCATTGTGGCCAGTGTTGTGGGCCGCTATGAGCCCGACTTCATGGCCTTCCAACAACGGCTCAGGGAGGCCGGCAAACCACCCAAAGTCATCCGCATCGCTCTGGCCCACAAACTGTTGGTGCGGCTCAACGCCAAAGCCCGAGACGTCAGACAACGTCTGGCGGCCGCCGTCGAACCAGGCCCGTCATCGTTGCTTTTAGAAAAAATCTAACTGACCCGTAGCCGTAGTCGCCGCGGTTGTGGGAAAGATGGGAAACAGTTCTATCGTTTTCCATCTTTTCCATAACCCGCTTTTCGCTTCGCTGCTCGCCTAAAATGCTCTTGACAAGAAAGACAGTCGCTGAGCCGCAGGCGAAGGATCTGCGGTTGCTTTTCGCTGGTGGGCGACCGAATCCTGCACGCATGCACATCCAACTATCGTGACGGACTGATGAAATTCGAATACCATCCGAAACGCGGCTATCACCCAACCAACCATTGAGCGCGCTGCAGGTTGACATCGCCTGGAAATTCAGTTCTTCAACCCGGTTCAGCCGGGGAATCGATGACGGTCTTGAAACGCCGGCGACCGTTCCGCACCCCGCACAGTATGCCCCGGGCGACCGCGACCCCCGGATTTCGCGTCAAACCCTTCCATGGGAAGCGAAGACCCGCGACTGCCGGTTACCTCCTCCGCCGAACCGGATTGGCCCCCGGAAGCTCGCTCGTGTTACCAAGAAGCCCTGCATGCGCTGCTGGCGCCGGGTATCTGTTTCGTTGTGGGAGGCGCCTTCGCGGTGCACACCCACACCGGCATCTGGCGCGCGACCAAGGATCTCGACCTGCTGCTCACCGCCGCCCATCTGCCGGAAGCGCTCGATCGTCTCCAGGCCCGCCGCTTTGACACCTGCGTCGAGGACCCGGTGTGGCTGGCCAAGGCCCGCCGCGGCGACTACTTCGTCGACCTGATTACCGGCGTCGGCAACGGCAGTCTCGTGATCGACGCAAGCTGGATCGGCCGCGGCATCCCCGAAACCGTCCTCGGCATTCCCTGCCGGGTGCTGGCCGCGGAAGAACTCATCGTGTCCAAGATCTGCGTCGCTTACCGCGAGCGCTTCGACGGCGCCGACGTGGTCCATCTCATCCACGCGCGCGGCAAGACCCTGGACTGGGCCCGCCTGCTCCAGCTCACCGGACCGCACTGGGAACTGCTCTTCTGGGCGCTGGTGCTGTTCGCCTACGTCTATCCCGCGCACACCGACGATGTTCCCGAGCACATCTGGGCCGACATGACCGCCTGGTTCACGGACCACATCAAGAGCCCGAAGAAGGACGCGCCCTTTCGCGGCTCCCTGGTCGATCCCCGTATGTTCGCCATCGACGTAAACGAGTGGGGCCAGCGCAACCTGTACAAGGAGTATTGCCAGAACCATGCCGGCCTGATCCCGAACGGCGATTCCCAACGGAGCCATGAATGAGAATTGCAGCCGTTGCCGATATTCATCTCAAGTTGGAGGATCAGGAGAAGAACGTGCGCCAGTTCTCGATGGTCAACGAGTTGGCGGACGCGCTGGTGATCGCCGGCGACTTCACCAACCACGGCATGCCCGGCGAGATGCGTGCCTGCCTGTCGGTGCTGGAGCACGTGCACATTCCCATCGTGGCGGTCCTCGGCAATCACGATCACGAGAGCGGGCATCAGGACGAGTTGGCCGGCATGCTGCGGGTTGCCGGCATCCACCTGCTCGACGGCAACGGCTACGAAATCGACGGGATCGGCTTCGCCGGGACAAAGGGTTTTTGCGGCGGCTTTGCTCCTTACGAACTGATGCCCTTCGGCGAGATGGGAATCAAGACGTTTGTCGAGGTCGCCGAGCGCGAGTCCATCAAGCTCGACTACGCGCTGGCCCAGTTGCATACCCCGGTCAAGATCGCGATCACCCACTACGCGCCCATCAAGGAAACGGTGATCGGCGAGCCGGAGCCGATATTTCCCTTCCTCGGCAGCTCGCGGCTGCAGCGGCCGCTCGACCGGCACAAGCCGGCCCTGGCGCTTCACGGTCACGCCCACAAGGGCACCTTCACCGCCGAGTCCTCCACGGGAACGAAAGTCTACAACGTCGCGCTGCATCTTCTGCGTGGGCGCGGCGAAGAGCACCCGTTCGTCATTTTCACGTTGTGAGCAGCAATCAGCCCTCCGCTTTCAGCTCTCGGTGAGACCGGTTAGGGGAAGTTGATGGCGGAGAGCTGGTAGCTCCCATCTGAATCTGATTGCGCAAACCCGCTTGCGCCCTTATTCTTCGAATATTCACGAAAACCGGGGCAAATGCGCATGAGCGACGCAATCTTTATCAGCTATCGGAGAGACGACTCGGAAGGCGAAGCGGGTCGCCTCTATGATGACCTGATCCGCGTCTTCGGTCCGGACGCCGTGTTCATGGATGTTTCCGATATCCACCCGGGCAAGGATTTCCGTACAGCCATCGACGACAGCGTGGCGCAGTGCACCGTTCTGCTTGCGGTGATCGGTCCGCGGTGGACGACCATCCAGGATGCATCCGGGGCGCGGCGGATTGAGCAGCCCAACGACTTCGTGCGCCTGGAGATCGCCTCTGCCCTGGCCAAGGGCATCGATGTCATCCCGGTACTGGTGCACGAAGCCAGGATGCCGAATCCCTCCGAGCTTCCCGAGAGCCTGCAGAATCTCTCCTATCGCAACGGTGTCGAGGTCACGCATGCCCGCTGGAATTCCGACGTGGAGCTGTTGATCCGGACCCTTCGCGAATACGTGAAGCGGGGCCGCGAGATTCCCACGCTGCAGATCCGCAGTGTCATTCAACCCGTTTCCACTGCCGTAAGCGTGCCGGTTAATCCGCTCCCTGCCGCGACGCCTCCCCCGCCTCCGCCTCCCAGACGGAGTGGGGTCTCCAATGGCATTGCCATCCTGATCGTCGTCCTCGCTCTCATTGCCGGGGCCGGTGGATACATCGTGATTCATCAACTGCTCAAGCACCACAAAAGGGGCGAATCCCCGGCCTCGGAAACCACGCGGCTGCCCCACGTCACCGCAGAGCGGACTTCCTCTTTGGGTTGAGGTTCCCCGGTTTTGTGATCGAGGAACTCGATCCATTCGCCGAACGAGGTCTACGATGCCGTCCCTGGATCGGCTGCGGAATCCACCCGCGGCTCCACGCGAATCTTGCTGATCCGCCGGCCTTCCATTTCCATCACCGTGAACCGCCGGTCCTGGTAATTCACGCTCTCGCCCGCCCGGGGGATGTGTCCCATCCGCATCAACACGAACCCGGCCAGTGTCTCCACGCCGGCATCGCGCGGCAGGCGCCATTGCATCTGCGTCTCCAGGTCGCGGAGGTTGACGCCGCCGTCCAGCAGCAGAACGCCGCTGGCGGTGCTGATGGGCGGGCGCGCCGGGTCATCGAACTCGTCCTCGATCTCTCCGGTGAGCTGCTCGATCGCGTCTTCGGCGGTGACCAGGCCCGCAGTGGACCCGTATTCGTCCACCACGATGGCCATCTGCCGGCGCCGCTGCTGGAACTCGCGAATCAGGTCCAGCACCGTCTTGGTCTCCGGAACCACCAGCACGTCATGCATCACCTGCCGCACGCGAAGCTCGACGAACGGCGTTGCCGGAAAGCGCGCCGACGCGGCCGGTTGATTCGCATCCTCGGCGCCCGACGGAACGAACTTCGCCTCGCCGGAGCGCTTTTCGCCGGACTCCGCCGGGCGCCGCGCCGCCGTGCGCCGGAAAAACATCAGCCGCGACAGGTCCTTCGAGTACACCACTCCGACAATGTGCTCCGGCCCGCGGGTTTCGTCATAGACGGGAACGCGCGAATGCATCATGTCGATTACCCGCGCGCTGGCTTCCTCCACCAGCATGTTCGAAGGCAGGGCGAAGATCTTCTGCCGCGGGGTCATGATTTCGCGCACCGGCACCTCGTCCAGTTCCAGGGCGCGGTGGATGAGCGTCTCCTGAAACTTCGGAAGCAGGCCCATGCGGCGGGCGGCGGTGGCGATCAGCTTGAGTTCCTCGGGCGAGTGCACGGTGGCCCGCTCGGTCATAGGAATGTCGAATCCGCGCAGAACAGCCGCGGCTGACCGGCTCAGCACGCGCACTCCGGGCCGCGCCAGGGCCATGAACAGCAGCATCGGCGGCGCGACCGCCACGGCCAGCGCCTCCGCCCTCCGGAGGGCCAGCGACTTCGGCACCAACTCCCCCAGCACCACGTGGAGATAGGTGATCACGCAGAAGCCGAGCACTACCGCCACAATCGCACCCACGTGGGCGTAAAGATTTGCGTGCGCCGGGGCGTGCGGCAGCAGGCGCATCCAGTTCAGGAACACGCCGGCGGCCAGCGGCTCGCCAACCCATCCCAGCGCCAGCGAGCACAGCGTCACTCCCAGTTGCACGGCGGGCAGGAAGTCGTTCAGCTCCCGCTGCAGCCGGAGCACGGCTCGGGCCCCCGGCACCCGGTCGGCCAGCATCTGCTCGATACGCGTTTCCCGGACGGTAACCAGGGCGAATTCCGCCGCCACGAAGAACCCGTTGGCCAGGATCAGCATGGCGACGGTGACGCATTCCACCAGGAAAAGACCGTGCATCTCGCCTGTGAGCATAGCATCGTAACCAGCGGGGACATATCGATACCTCTCCCCGGCAACAATCCGTCCGCAATCACGAAATTGCGGCAAGATACTATGGCAAGAGCGATCCTATGAGCAGAAACAGCAGACTCACGACTGCAAGGGGGAGACACCGCGCCGCCGCGCCGCATCCCTCCCCTCGCTTTCGGCGCGATTTCTGCCTTCGCTTCCATCACTCCGGCGGGCGGGTCGCCCAATATCTGGCGATTTGCCTGCTTCTGGCATTCGCCGGGCACCTGCGGGCCGCTGACTCCGTTCGCCTGGATTTAAATCCCAAAGCGGTTCAGGTTGCTCCCGGCGAGGCCTCCCAGGTCATCCTGCTGGTTCAAAACGATGGTTCCTCCGCTCTTTCCCAAGTCAAGCTCCACTGGTCGAGCGATCTGGCCCTTACGGTTACGCCCCAGCAATCCCTTCCCGGCATCATCGCAGCGCACGCGGCGGTAGCGCTGCCTGTCAACGTGCGTCGGGCATCCCAGGGCCGCGGCGTGGGAACCCTGAGCTTCTGGATCTCGTGGATTGGCCAGCCGGAAGCCGGGTCCGGCGCAGCCGTTGCCTCGCTCGACGTGCAGGACCGCTCCTATCTCACGATCGACAAACTGGCCACCATTCGCCTCGAGTCCGCCGTCGATCATCTCGATGAGAACCAATCTGCCCAACTCTACGTGATCGTCACCAACATCAGTTCGGTTCCGGTCACAATCAGCGGAATGCAACCCTTCAGCCCAAGATTCATCCGGCTGATCTTGGCTGGCTCGGATCCGAAATCGGACTCGTGCAAGACGGCTCTTCTCGCCGCGGCGCCGCCCCCGTTCAAAGTGAGCGAAACCGTGCTCCAACCCCAGCAGTCAAGCACTTTTCCGGTGATTGCATGCGTTACCGATCAGGCCGTGGCAGGGAGCCAGCGGGTGGTGATCGAGGCCGATCTGAAATGGGTCGAAAATGGTGCGGAGCGCACCGGCAGCCTGTCGGTCGCACAGACGCTCCCGGTGACGATCTTCGGGGAATCCGACCTGCTTAAACTTGTTGGAGTTCCCTCGTTCCTGTTTCTCCCTGGATTCCTGTTTCTCACCAGTTTCCATTCGCTGTGGAAGCAAGTGTACCCGCGAACCCAGGCTCCCGCCGCCGTTACGGCCTCGGAAACCGCCCTGCTATCGGTGTCGATCTCCTTCGTGTCGGCTCTTGTCTATCCGCTGATGGCGCATCGCAGCTACCTTCAGGGTTATGGCGTCCGGGACGTCATGAACGTCTGGTTTGGCTCCATCATGGCAGCGATCATCGCCTGGTGCTTCGTGGGCGGCGTCCGTCTTCTCGCCGTCTGGATCCGACGATGGCGCCAGCATCGCGCCGCCGAAAAAGCCCGGCGCGAACATGACGAGCGGATTCGCGAGCGAACCGCTACCAAGGACGACTCAGCCCTCGATATGCTGCGGCGGATGAGCCTGGTGGGGATGGAACCGCCTCCCGAGCAAGCCACGGTCTCCCTCGACGGCGCCCGGCCCGCCCCCTGCTTCATTGTGATGAATCCGTCCGCCGATGACCCTCACTGCTGGGTCGCACCGCCGATACTGCTTTCTTCAAAACAACCGATCGCTCGGCCGCAGTCTCGCGCCGACGTTGCCGCCCTGCTTCTGAAGCCCGACGTCTCCGGCAACTTTGAACAGTTGTACCGTGTCCTCTTTGCCGCCTCGATGGCCGGATGGAATGTGCTCTGGGGGGAATCCGGGGCGATTATCGGCCCCACACCGGTGGCCGCGGACGTTCCTGTACGAGGAAACCGGGCCCAGGGCTTCGAATTTGTTCAATTCTCACCCTGAAGCCCGGTCCAGATCGCTCTGCGGTCCCGTGGAGCCGCTGAAGTCTATGGAGCTCTCTGGCACTAGTCATAGCAGAAGGAGGCGGACCTGTAAATGCCGATCCTGGTCAATGAACTCCGGATTTCTCTCCTCTGGACCAAGGTATTTGCCGGCGACGCCAACATGCCCTCGCTGGCCGATCCCCAGGAATACCAGAGCGCGTTTACCGCGGCCCGCCTTCCCGGGCCCGCGGCAGCAGGCCCATGGCTGCTCCCGTGGATCGCCGGCTACCCCCAGCGTTTCTGGCAGTACTATCTCAAGCGCCCCGCCCCGGGTAACTTTCAGGAGATTTCGGTTTCCGACGCGCGTTCCTGGTTCGTTCCCCTCCGCATACTTCCCTTCAGTTTCCTGAACGCGCGCGACGGTACGACCGCTACCCTGGAGGGCTATTGTCACCCGCACAGCGCGGCAGTAATCGGTACCCTGCGTCTCCGCCCCGCCGCTGGTTTGCCGCTCTACGATGCGGTCGATGCTGCCATCGCGGCGCGAAATGCCGACTACAACCTGCAATGGAAAGACGCCTCGATCCCCGAAACTCACGGCGTGCTCGACAACCTCGCCGACAAGGTCATCCAGCGCGTCCACAAACAGGCGGGCATCGATTCTGACGCCATCGGCGTGCCGCTCCCGCCACCCATTACCACCGCCACCGTCATCGATGCGCAAGGCGACGAACAGGAAGATCTGGTTCTGCGCGCCCTGCACGGCTTGAGCTGGCTCCGCCCCACCTGGAAGAGATCCAAGCTGGTCGAAGAGATGCCCGATCCGGACCATCAGTCGGGCATTGCGATCGGCAAGGGCCGCGCGATCTGGCTCCCAGAGCGCTTTTGCCCTTCGCAGCCCAAGGGGCGCAAGGTGTCGCTCGGGTGCTATCACCGCAATCTCACCATGGCCGCAATGCAAACTGCTGCGCTGGCCGCCCTCGTGGGACGTGCGGACGACATCTTCGGCGACCCGAAGGGCCGGCTCATCGCCATTTCGCCTATGGAAGTCAAGCGGGCCATCGAACGCCTGGACCAGATTGGATCCGGGGGCAGCGACTACTTCACCTATCGCAGTTGGACCACCCAGTATCAGATCTCGTTCTATAAGGACCGCATCGATCGCGTTCGCCAGAAACTCGGCCAGTAAGGACATCTATTCTTCCGACCCCATACACCCGTGATGCCCTCCGGAACCTCGCGGGTCCTGCTTGCGTATCAATGATTGCCGGCCCGTGCGGAAAACCAGCCCGCGGCCGTCATTTCCGTTCACGACGGCGGGTCTATACCGTCTTACTGCTGGGCCTCTTTTCGTCAACTTTTTGGCATTCTTACGACCCATTTTGGCGGCTCCTCTTTGAGTCGCGGGAGGTGTTCGGTGGCCGCGTCAAAGAAAAGCAAGCGTTTGTGGATCTGGGTAACGGTGGGAATTCTGGTGGTGGTGGTCGGCGCGGCGGTCGCGCTGGCGCGCATGGTTTCCGGATCCTCGATCGATCCCAACCGCATCGCCAAAGTCACCCGGGGTGATGTCGCCCGTTCGGTGGTGGCCACCGGAAAAATCCAGCCCATCACCAAAGTCGAAGTCAAATCCAAAGCCTCGGGCATCGTCGAAAAGCTCTCCGTCGATATCAACAACAAAGTCTCCAAGGGACAGCCGCTGGCCCAGCTCGATCAGCAGGAAATCCTGGCCCAGGTGGACGCGCAGAAAGCGCAACTCGCCGCGGCCGAAGCCAATGTCGGCACCTACGAAGCCAACATCGAGCAGGATAAGGTGAACGCATCGGCCCCCGACCTGCCCATGTACAAGACCACCCTGGACCGCAACCAGCAGATGCAGGCGGAAGGCGTCGTCTCCAGGCAGGCCCTCGATGACGCGAACCGCGATTACCTGGCCGCGCTGAACAAGCGCGACGCGGCCCGGGCGCAAATCGGCGTCGACACCGCCAAGCTGAAACAGGCCAGGGCCCAGGTGCTGCAAAGCGAGGCCAGCCTGAAGCAGCTCGAGGAGCAACTCAGCTACACCACCATCGTCGCCCCGATGGACGGTACGGTTTTGTCGCGGGACGTCGAAATCGGCGACGCCGTCAGCTCCATCCTTGTGCTCGGCTCTACGGCAACCCTGCTCTTCACCGAGGGCGATACCAGCCAGGTGTACGTGCAGGGCAAAGTGGACGAAGCCGACATTGCCCACGTTTATATGAACCAGCCGGCGCGCATCAAGGTGGAAAGTTTCCGCGACCGCACCTTCAACGGCAGGGTCACCAAAATCGCACCCCTGGGCGTGGAAAAAGACAACGTCACCACTTTCGAGGTGCGCGTGTCGATCGATAATCCCGGCGGGGAGCTGAAGGCCAATATGACGGCCAACGCCGAAATCCTGCTTGACGAGCACAAAGGCGTGCTCACCGTTCCTGAAAACGCGGTGATGTACGACCCGCAGAAAAACGCCACCGTCGAGATTCCCGACAAGAGCCAGAAGGAAGGAAAGCGCAAAATCCAGGTAAAGGTGGGCCTGTCCAACGGGTCGGCCACCGAAATCCTCAGCGGACTCAAGGAAGGCGATCCGGTGGTGTTACAGCAGTGACCACTGGTCACTCATCGGTGATCGGTGGTCGGTGCCGGGGCTGCCCGTTCACCGGCGCACAGGATTGTTCGAAAATGAACATCGAGCAGGGGACGAAGTACCGGCAAGCTGGCTTGCAACCTGCGAGTCCGGTTGGACTTAGTTGACCCGTGTGTTTGGCCGCAAGCATGCATCACCGTTCGCGGCTTCGTCTTTCGGGGAGGGCGTTTTTGCCGCCGGGCAGGCCACGAGCAAACGGATCCCTGACCACTGATCACTGATCACTGTTTTTAGCGAGGTACAACGATGAAGCATGGAATCACAGCAATCTTTGCGGGGTTGGCCCTGGCAGCGGTCCCGGCGCTGGCCGCGGAGGCTACGTTCGAGCGCAACCTCACCGTCAACGGGCGCGTGGAACTGTCCGTGTCCACCGGTTCGGGGCACATTCACATCACCCAGAGCTCTGGCAGCCAGGTCCATATCTCCGGCCGAGTGAAGTCGAACTGGGGCGGCAGTGAAGACCGGGTGCGGGAGATCGCGGCCAATCCGCCCATCGAGCAGACCGGCAACATCATCCGCATCGGGAAGAATCATGGTGAGGGTTTTCACAACATCAGCATCGACTATGACATCCAGGCCCCCGCGGACGCATTCCTCGAAGCCGGTTCCGGTTCGGGAGAAATAGAGGATGAGGGCGTCGGTCAGAATGCCAAGCTGGAAACCGGGTCGGGGAGCATTCACGCCACCGGCCTCCATGGTGGCTTCAAGGTCGAGACCGGCTCCGGCAACATCTACGCCGAGCAGACCGGGGAAGGCGATGTGAAGGCCCAGACCGGCTCGGGAAGCATCGAGTTGAAGGACATCCACGGCGGGTTGCACGCCGGCACCGGCTCGGGAGGCATCAAGATCACCGGATCCCCGGCAGGCGACTGGAAGCTGGAAACCGGGTCGGGGAGCGTCGAATTCTGGCCGGGCAACACCGGGTTCACTCTCGATGCATCCACCGGCTCCGGTTCGGTGCACACGGATCACGAGATGACGGTCCAGGGTTCCTTCGATCGCCACCACATCACCGGCAAAGTCAATGGCGGCGGTCCCACGGTGCGCATCGAGACCGGGTCGGGAGACGTGCGCATTCACTGACCACGAACACAGAGGTCTGTTCCAGGCGAGGCCCCGGATTCTTCAAGGGTCTCGCCCTTTTTTTTGGTTTCCTGTGGCGCCGGCATCCCGGCCGACCGTCGGTGTGTTCGGCCCAAAGACATGGAATGTTGTCGGCACGCGCGGGAATAACGAATCAGAGCATATTCACGCGTCCCGCGGAAGAGACCGGATTCAGCTGACTTCGCCACTGCTAGCATGGAGATCATGCCAACCGGTTTCTTGCGATTCAACGGCGCTGTCATTCGGGATCCGGCAATCGATGCGTGGCTGAAGCATCATGACGGCGCGTTGGGCGCCATCGCGCAGCAGTGGTTCGAAGTGATGCGAAAATGCGGGGATGAAGTCCGGGAGCTGTTGCATGATGGCTGTCCGGTTGCCTGCCTGGGCGATGCGCCCTTCGGTTACGTCAACGTATTCACATCGCACATGAACGTGGGATTCTTTCATGGCGCAGCGCTGCCCGATCCGGCCCGCTTGTTGCAAGGCGATGGCAAGTCGATGCGCCATGTGAAGCTAAGACCGGAAACGCCCACCAACGCCGCCGCGCTATCGCGACTGATCGAAGCGGCCTATTCCGATATAAAAGCGCGCGTCGAACACGGCTATTGATTCCCGCCAAGGATTGTCCCGCTGCGAAAGAAAATAGCAACCTCAGATCTTTCGTCTGCGCGGCGCTGTGTCCACCCCGTCGACGGAGACCTGTCCCCGGGGACCAAGTGGCACGCGGGAGAGTTACGGTTCCGGACGCACGCTCACAGATTTGCGGGCCATTCAAACGGGCGCTCCAACAATTCGCGGGCTTGATCGATCGCGCCGTCAGTGTTATCGCCGGTCTCAATTGCTGACTGGTATTGCGCGACGGCCCGTTCGCGCTGTTCAGTAATGTCGAAGATCTTCCCGATTTGGATGTAGCTCCAGACTTTGGTCCAGGCGGGATTCCCATCTCCGGCCAGCGAGTCGCGATAGGCGTTCACGCTTGCCTGGTAGGCGTGCTTTTCGAGAAGGAACTCCGCAATGCAATACTTCGCCAGCGAACTCCTGGGAGTCGATTTGAGCTCATCGGCGTAGTCGGGAGGCGCTTTCGTCTGGTCGCAATCGGAGACATATCCATGCGCGCCGATCTGGGCAAACGACGGGGCCGCTGCCGCCAGCATCATGATCGCCACTTCCACCAAACAACGAATCCGATTGGACAGGGTCATAACCTTCCTTTCCGCGATGCGATGACGCGGGCGCTCGCGCGAAGCAAACTCGATGGCTCATGCCCGTGAATTTGATGCGTAAGCCGTCAACATTGCTTGATGGACGACCTCCCGATCGGAACGATAGCAAGTGATCATCTCGCGAGCCCAATCGCACATTCCGGAAAACTCTTATTGCCTTCCACATCGAATTGCGCCTACCATTGCGCTGAATCCGACAGCCCTGCCGTTTCCACTCGCTCTTCCTGCGCGGGATGCGGCCGTTTCAGCGCCTGCCCCACGGACGCGGCTGCGGACGAGTTTTTGTACGGATCGCTCTTCCCGAGGTTTGCTCGATGCACGCCCTGCGTTGTCATCCGCTCATGCTCTCTGCCGTCGCCCTGATCCTGATCTCCGCATCGACTCTCTCCAGCCAGAGCGTCGCCGAGCTCGAAAAGCGGGCTGCCAACGGAGATCCCGCGGCCCAGTTCCAGCTGGGCATCGAATACGCCACCGGGCAACGCGTGCCCTTCGACGTCGCCAGGGCGCTCGACTGGTACCGCCAGGCCGCCGCGAAGGGGTTTGGCGAAGCCGAGTACAACCTTGCCGTGGCCTACCATAACGGGCTCGGCGTGGCGAAGGACGAAGACGAAGCCTTGCGCTGGTATACCAGGGCGGCGGATCACGGCGTTCCCGACGCCCAGTTCTCCCTGGGACGCGCCTATGAATCCGGCAATGGCGTCCCCATGAACAAGGCCACCGCGCTCGCCTGGTATCAGCGAGCCGAGGAGAAGACTCGTTACCCGTCCGCCGAGCTGGCTTTGGCCGACATGTACGCCACCGGCACGGGCACGGCCAAAGACTCGAGCGAAGCGATGCGCTGGTACCGCAAGGCGGCCGAAGGCGGCAACGTCGTCGCGCAATGCCGGCTGGCCAACGGCTATCTTTTCGGCATCGGCGTGCCCGCGAATCCCGCCGAAGCAGCCGCCTGGTTTCAGAAAGCCGCCGCTCTGGGAGTGATCTTCGCCCAGTACGAGCTGGGAAGCATGTACGAGTCGGGCGAAGGCGTACCCCAGGACTACGGCGAAGCCTATTTCTGGATCTCGCTGGCCGCAAGGAATGAAACCCGCCCGGCCAAACGCGACCAGATGGTCGAGCTACGCGACAGCGCCGGATCGCACCTGCCCGAAGCCACGCTCGAGCAAACCCGCGCCCGCGTGCTTCGATGGTCCGCCGAGCACTCGCTCGGCCATGAGTGAATCCCATCCTTCCTCCTGATCGGAAACTCGGAAGGCGTTTTCTCGCCGCGATCCTGTTACGCGATCTTTAGGTCGGTGACGGTCTTCGAATTCTCAATTGACACGGGAAAACATATTCGCTATTTTTAGGTGATTCGCAGCGGAACAAGATAAATCAGGTTGGGTTCTACCAACTGCGCAATGCATTCTTCCCCGGTTTGCTGCAGGTATCCATGGCGGTTCGTTCTGCGCTGCAACCTTCGTTCGCCTCGAGCATGGTCACAACGACTCAACATCTCTGAAAACGATTCAACCCGTAACGAGAGCAGGAGAGCTGCGTGCTTGGTGAGCTTGTGCCGGATTTCTTGCGGAGATGGATGCGGAATCCAATTCTGATTGCGCTGGCGCCTGTTCTTCTTTTCCCGATGGCTCGAGCGCAGTCGTCCCTGTACCTGAAAGACTTTGTACGGGCGACAGTCACTCCGGAAACACTGCTTGCGCCGGCCGCTACCGGAGCATTCTCCAACTACGTGACCAAGCCTGCCGGGTTCGGAAGCGGGGCCGAAGGCTTCGGGTACCACTTTGGCGTCGCGCTGGCCGATAACGTCAGCGGTAAATTCCTGCGCAAAGTCGCCTTTGCCGCCCCCGCAAGGCATCAGGACTACTACTGCCCGCTGGGCAGCGCCGTGCCTTTGCCTCAAAGGCTGCTGAACGTCGTACTGCATTCTGTCTTCAACGTTCCTCAAACCTCCCGCGTGTTCAACTGGTCCGCTCTTCCCGCCTCGCTCGCGGGCGCGGCATTATCCACTCTGTACCAGCCTGACCAGCAGCGCACCGCCTCTGCCGTCTTCACGCGATTCGGTACCAACGCCGCCGGCTACATGGTCGGCGATCTCCTCTCCGAGCTCACTTTCAAGCCCAAGCCGAGTGTCGCCATCCATCTCGTGATCGGCCCAAGATAGCCCCGCTCCACCAGGCCATCCCGGCTGCCGTAGTCAGAAAGCAGACTGGAGACAATATGCTTCTCCATCTCCAACTCCAGGCGAAGCCGATGTACTCCCCATTCCGTCTCCTGCTCCCCGCCGCAATCCTTGCGTCCTTGAATACACTTGGCGGGTTCTCGGGCCTCGGGGCCCAAAACTGCCCGCCGGTGAATGTGAAACCGCGGCAATGCCTGGTCACCAGGGAATTCGACCCATTCACGCCTGTCTCAGGCAGTGTGCCAAGTGTCGTCAATCCCCTTCACCCAAACGCCCATTCTGATCTGAAAGTGCTGGTCTTGGGCGACTCCATAATGTGGGGAGACGGCTTGCCCCCGGCCGAGAAATTCGTCGCGCTCTTCGGTCAGCAATTGGCCAACCTGTCCGGCCGAACCGTCAGGGTGATTTCCTACGCTCATTCCGGGGCGCGCCTGGGCAAAATCGACGACATGAATTCAGTCATGTTCCAGGGCCCCGACGGCAAACCGTATGGCGACCTGGATTCGGAAAGACCCACCACCATCGAGCAGGAGGAGTGTGCCGCGGGACAACACCCGGATGCCGAAATCGTTCTCCTCGACGGCTGCATCAACGATGTCGGCGCCACCAACATTGCCTTGCCCGCTCCATTCAACTTCACCGACGAGAAAAAAATCGCCGCCGACTCCGTCGCCTGCCGGCCGTTCATGGCGAAGGTCCTGCAATCCGCCCTCGGCCATTTCCCAACCGCCACCATCATCGACGTGAATTACTACCGCGTCGTCTCCACCGAGAGTCGCCCGTTGTTCAAGGATGGCACGGCCCCGGATAATGCCGCCGACCTCACCCGCGAGCAGCAGAAACTGTGGAGTAGCACCGGCAAGAAGGCGCCGGTTGCCGCCCCGCCCCCGAACTTGATGGCCCCCAAAGCCCAGGCGCTCGCCATCCAGCCCTGGGCCTGGAACTCCGACGCATTTCTTGCCACCACCCAGGATTGCTTCCACAACGCAGTCGAACAACTCGATGGAGACTCCCTTACTCCCTGCACCGCCCAGTACCCGCTCCCCTACCACCACCCTGCGCCTGCCGTCGCCAAGCCGGCATCCGCGGCTTACCGCGTCTATCTGGCCACCGTGGAAGACAAGCCCGAATATGCGTACGGCGTTCCCAATACGACGCACCTATGGAAAGTTCCCCTCCCGGGCGATCCCGATGATTTCTATAACCAGCGGAAATCCTTTTGCGAGTCGGTGTTCGGGGGAAACCTGGTGGAGATCGAAAAATGCCTTGTGAACCCCACCGCTCACCCCAACCAAAAGGGCGCTCAGGCTTATAGCAAAAGCCTGGTCGACATCATCAACACGGCATGGGCGAGCAATTCCCATTAGCTGGGCGCGGCTCGCTTCCCAGGTATCGGCTATTCGTAAGCCAGCGCCTCAATCGGGTCTTTGCGCGACGCCATCCAGGCCGGGTACAGCGCGCCCAGCAGGGATCCGGCAAAGGCAATTCCCGCGCCGCGCAAAATCCATGGCCACGTGACCTCGAAGTGCAGGGTCGGAAACAGATGGTCCAGCAGCAGGCGCACGCCAAAGGTTCCCAGGATGCCAAGTACCACCCCGGCGACAGCGAGCACCGCCGTCTCCCGCAGCACCACCCCCATGATGGCCACCTTTGACGCCCCCATTGACTTCAGGATGCCGATCTCCCGCGTGCGCTCCAGCACTGCCGTGTACATCGACTGGAAGATGACCAGGAACCCGACGATGACCGCGATGCCCGTGACGATCTTCAATGCCAGGTTGAATCCGGGAAGTTTCTCCGGCGTCATCATCGACAGCCACTCCCGCATGGTCCACACCGGGTAATCCGCCAGCCCCCGGACGTTATGAATCTCTTCGATCACCGTCTCGTCATTGGCCGGATCGTCGCACTTGATATAGAAGATCGATGCATGGCCGGCCGAGCCCGTGAGGTCTCCCATGGTATCCAGAGGCAGGAGCTTGCGACCCCCCTTGCCCGATTCGACGATCCCCGAAATCCGAAATTCGTGATTGTAAATCTGGAGCTTGTCCCCCACGTGATAGCCGCCCGGTTTGCTGCGGGCAAATACATCGTCGATGATCGCGTCGTACGGCCCCTGGAATCTCCCGCCCTCCACAAATGTGAACGGCCGCAGCGCATCGAAGCTCTCGAAATCGATCCCGAAGATGGTTTCCGCCGTCGTGCCCAGCGAGAATTGCGCATCCACCGGCGAAACCACGGTGACGTGCGGGAGTTTGCGCAAAACCTCCGCCAGCTCCACTTTCATGCTCGCTCCGCCCATCCCCGTGATCGCCGTGGCGTTGGACGGGCGCATCATCAAATCGGCTCCGATGCCGTTGGTGCGCGTCTTGGTGTCGTTCAGCATGCCCATGAAGATCCCCACAATCGAGAGGATCATCATCACTTCAATGGCCACCGCCAGAACGCTGATCAGCGAGCGCACCGGCCGGTGCAGCAGATTGGCGAACACCAGCTTGCTCATCCGGGCAGGACTCCAAAAGGGCCGAACGGCCTCTTCTCCTCAGGCTAACAGCCCGGCCCCGGCGGCTTGCTCCATCGTCTTTTCCGTAGTCCGATCTTCGTATGTCGGGCATCTACCTTGCAGGACAAGTTACCCGGGTACCTTCTCAGCAACCCATTCCCCAAAAGGAATAGGACACTAACGGGAAAAAATATGGTAAAAAACCTGAAAAGAATGAAAGTTTGCCTTTGACGAATCGCAGGGACCGGTATTATGTTAAGGACAAATTCTCTTAAATACATTTTGGTTGACCCGGTGTGAGAGCGATGGGAAGCTTTGGCGAAGACCTGCGCATGGAGCGGACGTCTCGCGGCATTGCGCTGGAGCACATCACGGCGGTGACCAAAATCAGCCAGCACCATCTGCTTGCGCTGGAGAAGGGGGAGTTTCGCCAGTTGCCCGGCGGGATCCTCAGCAAGGGCATTGTGCGCGGCTATGCCGGCGCCATCGGCCTCGACCAGCAGGACTGGACAGATCGCTTTCTGAGAGCCTCCACCGATTCGGGGATGATCATCGAGAATCCCGACTGGACCTCCTTCGCTTCCAACGTGGGAAAGGCGCGCATTCAGCGGCGCGAGGCGGCTGAACTCCGGTTGCGCTGGATGGGCGTCCTGGTGATGATCATGGCTGTCGGCGCGGCCGCCTTCCTCATGGTTCGCTACTACGGCCTGCGCGCCGGTTGGTGGTCCACCTTCCTTCCTCCCAATCCTTTTACCCCCCGGCTTTACTCAACCTATATTGCTGTTCGCTCTTGGGTTGCCCACCTGCTCGCCTGACGCCCTGTTCCCGCTTCCCAGCATTGCCCAGGAACCCGTCAAGCCTCGTTTTTCGCCTCCGAACCCCGCTTGTTCCCCTTTGGCTCGGGTTTTTTTCGCGCCGGACCCCGCCACCAATTACCATGAATGCATGCGCTTTCGCTGACGCCTTCAGCCCCGGCTTGTCTTGACCGCATCCAATGCGCTCATAAGACGGCGTTGGTTGCGAACCGGACATATAGGCGCCTTCGATCGGCTGCATTCAGCCACAGCCAATCTCTGAAACCCTTCAGTGGGGAGGAATTTGAACTTGAGCGACCGCTTTCTATTTACTTCCGAGTCGGTGACCGAGGGTCATCCCGACAAAATTGCCGACCAGGTGTCAGACTCCATTCTCGACGCCTGCCTGGAACACGATCCCTATAGCCGCGTCGCCGCGGAGACCCTGACTGCGACCGGGCTGGTAGTGATCGCCGGCGAAATCACCACCAAGGCCTACGTCGATTTTCAAACCCTGGTGCGCGGCGTCATCGCTTCCATCGGCTACGACAACGCCCTCTATGGTTTCGACTCGAATACCTGCGCCGTCATTTCCACCATCAACAAGCAGTCCGGCGACATTGCCCAGGGCGTGGACACCGGCGGCGCCGGCGACCAGGGCATGATGTTCGGCTACGCGACCAATGAGACAAAGGAGCTGATGCCGGCTCCCATTTCGCTCGCCCACAAGCTCACCCGGCGGCTCACCGACGTGCGCAAGAACGGCAAGTTGTCCTACCTTCGCCCCGACGGCAAGAGCCAGGTCACCGTCGAATACGACGAAAACGGCAAGCCGGCCCGCATCGATGCCGTGGTCATAAGCACCCAGCACTCCGAGCTGATCTCCAATGATGAGCTTCACGCCGACATCCTCCGGCACGTAATCCAGGCTGTCATGCCCGCCGCGTGGCTGGACGAGCACACCAAGTACCACATCAACCCCACCGGCCGTTTCGTCATCGGTGGCCCGATGGGCGACACCGGCCTGACCGGCCGCAAGATCATCGTGGATACCTACGGCGGCATGGGCCGTCACGGCGGCGGCGCTTTCAGCGGCAAGGATCCGACCAAGGTGGACCGTTCCGCAGCCTACATGGCGCGCCACATCGCCAAGAACATCGTTGCCGCCGGGCTGGCTGACAAGGCCGAAGTCCAGCTTGCCTACGCCATCGGCGTGGCCGAGCCGGTCAGCGTGCTGGTGGAGACCTTCGGCACCGGCAAGCTGGGTCCCGCCCAGCTCACCGACCTGGTGCGCCGGAACTTCTCTCTCACTCCCAAGGGCATCATCGAAAGCCTCAACCTCCGCCGCCCGATCTACCAGAAAACCGCCGCGTACGGCCACTTCGGCCGCACCGAGCCGGAATTCACCTGGGAATCCACCGAGAAAGCCGCCCTCCTCGCCGAACAGGCGGGCCTCCTCGCCGCCGCCAAGTAGCTCGGCTCCAATCAACGCTGAAAGAGCCGTTCTCTCGGGAACGGCTTTTTCATGCGCATGTGCGCCGGGTGCCCAGGTCCGCGGGGGTTGGGACCTGGGAATTGACCAAGCCCCCGGAACAAATCTCTCGCGATCAGCGTCAGAACTGGTGCCGCTCGTCCACGTAGCGGGCGATTTTCTCCGCCGCGCCCGGCACGGGGCTTTGCGCCGGCGAAGACGGGTTCGCCGCCTCGGTTTTGGCGCGCAGCTTGGCGACCGCCATCCAGTTGTCCTTGTGGGGACGGTCGGCGATCCACGGCGGCAGCGGCGTGCGCAGGTAGTGGCTGAGCGTTTCAGCATAAGGCTCATAAAGCGTCCGCATCTCCCGAAGACGCGCCTGCGATTGATCGTCGCGGCACACGCTGACGCCGCTCTGGCAAAGCATCTGGTAGAGCCGGTCGTAGCGCTCCGGGGGAAGCCTGTCCGCCGCGTCTCGCATGGGGTCCAATGAGAAAATCTGCGCCAGGTCCACCAGCGCGTGGCGCGCCATCGCAAACGTCAGTTGGGCTTGCCGGGCCTCATGCCCGCGCACTCCGGCGATCAACAGCGCCGCTGTATCGAGGATCGCCGTCAAAGCGCCGATCCAGCTCTGATTCGTGTGCTGCGAGCGGAAATAGCAGAGCAGCGGATAGGAGATGTGGCTCTCCAGCAGTTCCGCCGACCAGCGCTCCCATTCCACCAGGAGCATCGACAGGTCCGACTCCGCGCCCTCATAGGAATGGCGGCGCAGCAGTTCCGCCGCGGTGGGGGGCGAGCCGGCGCGCGCGTCGAGCAGCGAGATGCTGACTTCGCGCTTCGAGAATGCGCCGTAGAGCACCGGAAAATAGCCCATCACCGCGGCCAGAAGGCCGAAGCCCATGCCCGCTTCCAGGATCACCAACTCCCGCGAATGGCGGGTCAGAGGCGTCACGTCGCCCAGCCCGAGAGTGAACAGGGTGGTGCCGCTGACATAGAGGTCCGTGCGCAGAGTTGATGGCTGGACCGGATCATGAAACGGGCTGCCCATGGAGTAATACATCAGCGCGTAACCCACGATCAGCACCCCCGCCCACATCACCAGCAGGAAGATCAGCGACAGCGGCCCGTAAAAGCTGAAAGCAGTCTCGCGCTTGCGCTCGTTCCTGACGCAGTGTGAAATCAGAACCCAGGGCCTCCACGTCAGGGTGTAGAAAATGCGGGTGAGCCGGAAGCGCCCCGTCGCGCGGCGCGGCAAAATGATCGTCTGGAACGCGTCGAGCATCACCGCCACCACGCAAACGATCCCGGCAATCAGAGTGAATATGCGCATGTGTCTCCCTGTCTTGCGGCCCCTTTGGAGAGGACGGCCGAAGCCTCACCGGTTCCCTGTATTCTAACTTTGTGTGGCGGCGATGAATGAGTTGGGCAAAGCGCTTCTCGGCCTCGGTCTTCTGCTCGCCCTGGTCGGCGCCCTGCTGATGCTCGCCGGCCGGTTCGGTTTCCCCGCGGGCCGGCTGCCCGGCGACTTTGCTTATCGCGGCAAAAACGTTTCCTTCTACTTTCCCCTCGGGACCTCGATCCTGATCAGCATCGTCCTGTCGGTTTTGTTCTACCTGCTATCTCACCTGCGTCGTTAGGCCCGACACCGCCGGTTTTGTGCCGATCCTGGTAGGTCAATCCATTTCGCAGTGGTGGGCGTAATCTATCCGATAGCGCCTCTCCCAAAGAGCGCGGACGGCCGCAATGTCTATGGGAATTCTCCAGTCAACCGACCGATCGGACCTCGCCGGCTCTCTGCGCGACTTCCGCACCGAGACCGGCCGCTCGCTGCTCGAGCTGGTCGATGAGTCTCCGGTCCTGCTGGTCTTTCTTCGCCACTTTGGCTGCGCCTTCTGCGCTATGGCTCTCGACCGCGTTTCGCGGCTTCGCCCGCAGATTGAGGCAAAGGGCGTTCGGCCCGTCTTTGTGCACCTCGGCTCGCCCGAGCGTGCCAGGCCTTACTTCGACTACTACCGCCTCTCCGATGTCGAGAGAATCAGCAACCCGGATTCGACGCTGTATCAGCTCCCTGCCTTCGCGTTGTCGCGCACCAACCCGTATCTGCAACTTTTCAATCTGGCCGTCTGGAAGGGCTGGCTGAAAGGCGCGATGTTCAAGTACGGCGTCGGGCTGATCCGGGAAGACGGATACCAGATGCCCGGCGTCTTCTTCCTGAAGGAGCGCAGAATCGCGCGTGCCTTCCGGCATCGACAGATCTCCGACGAGCCCGACTACCTCAAGCTGATCAGTGAGGCCGGATTCAGCCCTCCCTGATTGGTCTGTAGCAACTTTGCGGCCCCCGGATTCGGCTATCCTGCGCAGGAACACCCGGAGAATCGCTTGCGCTTCCCATTTCTCGCCCTCGCCATCGCAGCCATTGCGGTATCGTCCGCCCCGCTCCATGGCCAGAACTGGGTCCAGCCACACTTCTTCGGGCCGCGCACGTTTACGCGGGCCGACGGTCCGCCGGCCACCAGCACCGTAGAGTTCGCCATCCCGCCGCTAATTCATGGTCCATTCGTTTTAACCGCCGATAGCACCGGCGCCGCCAGTTTCCGCGTGAAGCTGAATGGCGTCGCGATCCTCGGGGACGACCATTTTCGGGGCCACGCGAGCCACAGCATCGACCTTCCTCTTGAGGCCAGCAACACGCTGCAACTCGAAATGGGAGGCCGCCCGGGAGAATCGGTCACCATCGGGATTTCCGGTTACCAGTACGCCCTGGCCGGCGAGTATTCCGGACTCGAAATCATGCAGTCGGCGCCGCTCGGCAATGCCAGCGTGGAAATCGACTGGAGGACCAAAGGTGCCGTCACGCCGGTGGAGAACGAAGGGCAATGCGGCTCCGACTGGGCTTTTAGCGCCAAAGGCGCGGTGGAGGGCGAGCAGGCGATCCAGACGCGAATTCTGCCTTTTCTGTCCGCCCAGTCGCTCGTCGATTGCGCGGGCGCGTTCGGATCGCACGGCTGCTTCGGAGGCCTTCCGGAAAACGGCTTGCTCTACATCAAGGCTCACGGCGCGGTGGCCGCCTCCGCTTATCCCTACACCGGCAGAGATGGATCCTGCAAAACAGCAAAGGTGGTGGCCAAAATCGGCGGCATCCTGCGCTCGCCGGTTGGGGATGACGCGGCGCTGCTGACCATGCTGGAATCGCACGGCCCCGTCTCTGTCGTAGTCGACGGCGATTGGATTCCCGATTATCGGGGCGAGATCCGGTCCTGTCCCTCCCGCGCGCCCTCGTTTGTTTCCGCGCTGCTGGTGGGCGCCGTTACCCGCAACGCCGAGCCGGTCTGGATTCTGAAGTTCCCCTTCGGAACGGCTTTCGGCGACAAGGGCTATGCCTACCTCTCGCGACTGCGCCCGAACGAATGCGGAATCACCGATTATGCCATCGTTCCTGTGCCTTGAACGGAACCTGCTTGGGATTGGGAAACCGAATACACTTCGTAAATGCCAAAACGCAGCGCGGGCCTGTTGCTTTACCGCTGGCGGAACGAATCCCTCGAGGTGTTCCTGGTTCATCCCGGCGGGCCGTTCTGGGCAAAGAAGGACCTGGGCGCGTGGTCCATTCCCAAAGGTGAATACGCCGACGATGAGGACCCCCTCACCGCGGCCCGCCGCGAATTCACCGAAGAAACCGGCTTTCCTCCTCCGCTGAATGCGTTCGAGCTTGGCGAGGTGACGCAGGCAAGCGGAAAGATCGTCACCGCCTGGGCCGCCGAAGGCGATTGCGATCCCGCCAGGCTGGTCAGCAATACTTGCCAGATCGATTGGCCGCCGCGCTCCGGCAGAAAAATCGACATTCCCGAAGTCGATCGCGCCGCGTGGTTCCCCATCGATGAAGCACGCCGGCGGATTCTCTCCAGCCAGCAGCCCTTCCTGGATAGGCTAAAGCAGAAGCTAGAAGCTAGAAGCTAGAAGCTAGAAGCTAGAAGCTAGAAGCTAGAAGCTAGAAGCTAGAAGCTAGAAGCTAGAAGCTAGAAGCTAGAAGCTAGAAGCTAGAAGCTAGAAGCTAGAAGCTAGCGGCTAACGGCTGGCAGCTATCTCCGGATCAGCCCACCACGTCCGCCGCGCCGTCACCTGAAGCCTGGGATGTTGCGGCAGGCGCACCGCAATCACGTGCAGCCCCGAGTGCGGCGATTGAGGATGGAAGCTCAGCGCATAGCGATTCGGCAGATGGTTGGCGATTGCGCCCAGGTCGCGCTCCAGGCTCTTGGCATCGGTCAGCTTGAAGTATTCGCCCCCGGTCAGATGAGCCACCGTCTCCGGAACATTGCGTTGCATCGCGTCGGCGGTCGCCAGGGCCGCCATCTTCGCCAGGCCCAGCGGCGGCACCAACTGCCCCAGGCAATCGAAAAACTGCGCGAGCTTCGTATGCGGCCCGTCAGGATCGGGGTTCGGATCCTTGCCCATGCACCCGTGCGGGGGGTTCGGATAAGGATTCTCGAAATTGATCCCGGGTCCCCCCTCCGGGTTGACGGGAAGCTGATGCGCGGCATAATGCGCCGCCTCCGACTTCCCAGTCGAAAAACCGATGCTGTAGATCGTGGTGTTGGTGTCAGTCACGCCCCTCACGGCCTGTTCCATCGTCAGGCGGCTGCCGCGGTCGAGCGTCTCGCTCACCAGCAGGATCGCCCGCCGATAACCCCACGGCTGATGCCGCAGCAAGTCTGCCGCGAAACCCAGGCTGTCGAGAATCGCCGCCCCGTTGTCCGCCTGCACCGCATCGTGCCGCGCATAAGCATCCTGGCAGAAATCCAGGTGACGCTCGCGCGTGCAACCAGGCGACAGGTTGCGCACCGCCTCGGTGGCGTCCTGAATCCGCGAGGAAAATCCCTGCACGAGTATCGGCTGGCTGTCGAACGCCACCACGGCAATCTTGCGCGGCACGTTCCCCACCACGGACTTGAGCATAGGCGCAAGCGAGCCCAGGTGGTCGAATTCCCGCGCCCCCGCGCCGCCGATTTCTACCACCACCACCAGCGCGAGCGGCTCGCCCCCGGTCTCCGGCTCAATGGTAATTTTCTGCGCGACCCCGTTGTCGGTGAGAACGAAATCCTCCGGCTTCAGCCCAAACACCAGCTCGCCCGCCCGGGTGCGGACCAGCGCCGGAACCGTCACCACCGATGTTTGCGTGCTCAAGACAAACGGCTGGGACGAATCCTGCCCCTGGCCTTGCGCCACGCAGCCGGACAATGCCACCAAACCCAAAACCAACAAGGAGAGCACGCGTCGCATACAGGCCCTCGCTCAGACGAAGTTTTGAAAGGGCACGACTTCAGTCGTGCCGCAAATGCGGAAGAAATGAGTGCGGGCTTTAGCCCCTGTGGGGATGGTCTTCACTCCGTTCCCTCATCGGCTGATCCGCACCATTGCTACCGCGTTAGACGCGGCGGAAACTCATCCGGCTCAACCGCCTGGGTGCCATGGTCTTCGTTCACGCGGTGGAGGTCCCCGGGTTGGGACCTGGGTGCCACGCCCAGACGTTTGGCGCTAATCCCCGTGCTTCCTGTCGAAGATCGGCTTGTCCGCCGTCTTCAACCGCTCGCTGCCCTCGCTCAGCAGATCAAAAAACACCATCTCGTTGTCCCCCTGCCTGAGCCATGGCGCAGGCAGATACAACGCATGCTGCGGCCCCACGGACCAGAACCTGCCCAGCGGCCGTTGATTCACCCACACCATCCCCTTGTGCAAAGCGGTCGTGTCGACGTAGGTGTCCGCCGGCGCCGCTACGCTCAACTGCGTGCGATAAAAGCATGGCCCCTCGCACGGACCCGCCGCGAACTTGACCCCTCCCAGGTCAGCCATGGGCAGCGAAAAAATCTGCCAGTGCTTCGGCTCGCCCCCCGCAATGGTCACCTTTCCCAAAATCCCTTTCCGTTCGCCGCGAATCACCTTGGTGAAATTGACGCGCCCCGTATTCTCCACCAGGATGTCGAGCGTGGCCGCGCGCTCTGCCGCCGGAAGGGTAAGCCGCGAAGTGGCCAGCCGCCGGTCGAGCGTGCCGACCAGCTTTTCATCCACGTAGACCTGCGCATAATCGTGCAGCCCATCGATCACCAGTTCGCCGCCCGGGCCGGAATCGAGGCGCGTGCGGTAGAGCACGTATCCATATGCCTGGTCCATGTCTTCCATGGCCAGCAGCGTATCGGATTCGACGGGCCGGGGCAGATTGCGCCACAGCGAAGCGCTCTCCATCGCGGACGAAACCGGGAACGTCTGCACCGGCGTCGCCGCCGGCACCGCGGGCGCAGTTTTGCCCGTGACCCGCGCGATCACGTCGCGAAACAGAAAATACTTCTGCCGCGGCGTGCCCTGCTCATCGAGCGGCCCGTCGTAATCGTAGCTCGTGGTGTCCGGCTCGTAGTTGGTGCCGTTGCTGTTGGCCCCGTTCATCCAGCCAAAGCTGGTTCCGCCGTGAAACATGTACAGGCTCACCGAATAGCCCTGGCTCAGCATCCACTCCAGCTCCGCGGCGTTTTTGGCTCCGTCGGTTTCGTGATGCTTCTCGCCCCAGTGATCGAACCAGCCGTCCCAGTATTCACCCGTCATGTGCGGGCCGTCCGGGCGAGTCTTGTCCAGAACGGCGAAGGCGTCCTTCGCATCGCCGGTGCCGAAGTTGATCACCGCCGGCAACTCGGGAAGCGCGCCATTGGGAATCTGCTCGGCACCATCGGCGGTATACAGTACATCCGGCCCCATTCCGGATTTCTTCAAGAGGCTCTTCAGCGCCTCCATGTAGGCATGGTCGTTGCCGAACGATCCATACTCGTTCTCCACCTGCACAGCGATGATGGGCCCGCCATTCCGCAGCAGCAGCGGCTCCATCTCCTTGCCCAGCCGCATGAACCAGCGCTCGACCGCGGCGGTGTATTTCGGATCGGTGCTGCGCAGAACCACGCTGCGATCCTTCAGCAGCCACGACGGGTACCCGCCCAGTTCCCACTCCGCACAGACATACGGCCCGGGCCGCAGAATCACGTTCAGTCCCTCCTGCTGCGCCTCGCGAATATACTCCGCAATGTCGTTCTGCCCCGCGAAGTCGTACACCCCCGGCCGCGGCTCGTGCAGGTTCCAGAACACATACGTGGTGATGGTATTCAGGCCCATGGCCCGCGCCTTGCGGAAGCGGTCGCGCCAGTACTCGCGCGGCACCCGCGGATAGTGCATCTCGCCGGAGATGATCTGGTAAGGCTTGCCATCGAACAGAAATTGTTTCCCCGACACTGTCAATGAATGCGAAGCAGGCGGCGCCTGGCCCCAGGCATCCGCCGCGGCACAAAACATAAAAGCACCGCTCAAAAAAAGAAGAAGACAGACTTTCTTCATGGTTTTCGTACCCGTTCCTTTTGGCCGGCGGGGATGGCGCCGGCCAACGCCCATTTTAGACCTTTAATCGCGCAGCGAGCGCCCGCGCCGGAGGCGCTACGTTTGTTAGCCCGGCGCTTCTGCGCTGGGTTCACGTGCGCAAATGTAGTTCCCATTGGGACGGCGCAAGGACGTCTCTTGCAGAAAGCCAACCACCCATGAACGAAGGCCCGACGATTTAGCATCATTCCTGTGCCCGGTCTCGAAACCCAGGTGATGTATGTGCGCGGCGTCGGCCCGCGCGTCGCGGAGATGCTTGCCACCCGCGACATCGTTACCGCCGAAGACCTCCTCTATCATCTCCCCTTCCGCTACGAGGACCGCCGCCACCCGCGCAGCCTCGACGAATTGAAGCCCGGCGAAATGGCCAGCGTCATCGCCGAAGTGCGCGGCGCCGCATTACTCCGCACCCGCCGCATGCCCCTGTTCGAACTCACCCTGGGTCAGGCCCGGCTGGCGCTCAAGTGCCTCTGGTTTCACGGAGCCTATCTCAAGGACCGTTTTCATGCCGGGCAAACCGTAGCCGTCTTCGGCAAAGTCGAACCCTCGCGCTCCTCCAGCAACCTGAAAATGATCCAGCCGCAATTCGAGATCCTTCCCGAAGAAAGCGAGGACGCCGAAGCGCGCCTTCTCGAGGTCGGCCGGATCACGCCGGTGTACGAATCGCTCGGCGGATCGCGTCTCGCCTCGCGCTGGCTGCGCAAGGTGATCTTCAACCTGCTCGAGTCCATGCGCGGTGCGGTCCCCGAGTGCCTGCCCCAGGCGATGCTCGATCGGCTCAGCCTGCCCGGCCGCGAGACCGCGCTTTGCGAAGTGCATTTTCCCCGTGAAGGCACGCCCATGCCGCAACTGCAGGCGGCCGCCACCCCCGCGCACCGCCGCCTGATTTTCGAGGAGTTGTTCTTTCTCGAACTGGGGCTGGAGCTCAAGCGCCGCCGCATGCGCGACCGCGCCGGCATCGCCTTCGCCACCACCGACAAGGTCCGCGAAGCCATCCGCGAAGTGCTGCCGTTTCATCCCACCGCCGCCCAGAAGCGTACCCTCGGCGAGATCGTGGCCGACATGCGCCAGCCCAACCCCATGCGCCGCCTTCTGCAGGGCGACGTCGGCTCGGGCAAGACGATCGTCGCACTCCAGGCCATGATCGTGGCCATGGAGAACGGCTACCAGGCCGCGCTCATGGCCCCCACCGAGATCCTCGCCACCC
The DNA here is from genome assembly GCA_963706455.1 of uncultured Acidobacteriota bacterium. GTDB lineage: Bacteria > Acidobacteriota > Terriglobia > Terriglobales > Acidobacteriaceae > Telmatobacter. Next base: position 159,779 of record CAVPNO010000085.1, read on the forward strand.
AGCACTTCCTGGCCGCCCGCAAGCTCCTCGAAAAATCGTCGCGCAACTATCGTCGGCATGCTGCTGGCGCAGAATCCAAAACTGCTGCTACTCGACGAGCCGGTTGCCGGCATGACGGATGTGGAGACGTTGCACACCGCCGAGCTGCTGAGGGAGATAACAAGGACACGCGTGGTCGTGGTCGAGCACGACATGAACTTCGTGCGCGACCTCCGCGTTACGGTGACCTGTTTGCACGAAGGCTCCGTGCTCGCCGAAGGCTCGATCGACCAGGTCCAGAGAACGAACGGGTGGTCGAGGTTTATTTGGGGCGCTGATCATGTTGGACGCGCAAGCCATCAACCTGCACTACGGCGCCGCGCAGGCGCTACGCGCGGTGTCGTTCAAGGCGGAGCCTGGCAAGGTGACCTGCGTGCTCGGCCGGAATGGCGTTGGCAAGACGAGCCTGCTCGATGCGCTGGCCGGCCAGCAGCCGGTGAGCCGCGGCACCATCACCTGGGAAGGCAACGACATCACCGCGCTCACCGCCGGAGCGGGCGCGGCGCGGCATCGCCTATGTGCCGCAGGGCCGCGAGATCTTTCCGCTGCTCACGGTCGAGGAAAATCTCCGCACCGGTTTTGCGCCGCTGCCGCGCGAGGAGCGTAGCGTGCCCGACGATGTGTTTTCGCTGTTTCCGGTCTCGAATCCATGCTGCGCCGCCGCGGTGGCGATCTGTCGGGCGGCCAGCAGCAGCAGCTCGCCATCGGCCGAGCGCTGGTGATGCGGCCGCGGCTGCTCCTGCTCGACGAGCCGACCGAAGGCATCCAGCCGTCGATCATCAAGGATATCGGCCGCGCCATCACCTATCTGCGCTCGCTTGGCAAGATCGCCATCGTGCTGGTCGAGCAATATCTCGACTTTGCCCGCGAACTCGGCGACCATTTCGCCGTCATGGACCGCGGCGCCGTCGTCTATTCCTGCGATCGCGAGAATCTCGACGAGGACGCATTCAAACGCGCCGTGGCGATTTGATGCTCGATTTTTGATAGGCGATCCGATGCTGGGCGCGCCGCTACGCAACGAAATCTTCGCCGGCAACCGCGCCGTCGGAAAGGTCGCGTTCACGGTCGCGGCGGGGCTTCACCGGCGGCAGCCGGCGCGGCCGCGTCCACAAATCAGGCTCGCTGCGGGTGCGCTTTCCGACCGGCAACAGCCAAGCCGCGCTGGAAGCCGTCATCGTCAATACCGGCGGCGGCATGACCGGCGGCGACCGCTTCGACGTCGACATCAAAGTCGGCGCCGGCGCGCGGCTGACCGTCACCACCGCGGCAGCAGAAAATCTACCGCTCGCTCGGGCCGGACACGGACATCGGCGTAAAACTCGACGTCGGTCCCGGCGGCGCGTTGGCGTGGCTGCCGCAGGAGACGATCGTGTTCGATCAGGCGCGGCTGCGGCGCAGCATCGATGTCGCTCTCGCCCGCGACGCCGATCTGCTGTTGGCGGAAGCCGCCGTCTTCTCGCCGTTCCGCCATGGGCGAAACGGTGGTCCAAGGTCATTTCTTCGACCGCTGGAGGCTGCGCGTCGGCGGCGCGCTGGTGTTCGCCGAAACGCTGCGTCTCGACGGCGACATTGCGCATCGCCTGGCCCAACGCGCCATCACGGGCGGCGGCGTGGGCGTGGCGAGCGTGATCAAATATCCCGGCAATGACGCCGATGCCGCCGCGGTCCGCGCCATGCAGGACCGCTTCACTGGCGAAGTCGGCATATCCGCCTGGAACGGGCTCGTCGTGGCGCGGCTTGTCGCGACGGACGGCGCGGCGCTGCGTCGCGATCTCGTTGCCGTGCTGACCGCGCTCGATGCCGCGCCGTTGCCGCGGCTGTGGCTGAACTGAAAGGGCACCATGCAGCTCACACCGCGCGAGAAAGACAAGCTGTTGATCGCCATGGCGGCGATGGTGGCGCGGCGGCGGCTCGAGCGCGGCGTCAAGCTCAACCATCCCGAAGCGGCGGCGCTGATCTCCGATTTCATCGTCGAAGGCGCGCGCGACGGCCGCACCGTCGCCGAATTGATGGAAGCCGGCGCCTACGTCATCGGCCGCGCCCAGGTGATGGACGGCATTGCTGAAATGATTCCCGAAATCCAGGTCGAGGCGACGTTTCCCGACGGCACCAAGCTCGTCACCGTGCACG
>CAVPNO010000086.1:0-75913 GCA_963706455.1 uncultured Acidobacteriota bacterium
GGCGGACCCAACTGTTTCAAAGCGTAGAGCCGAAGAGTGTCGTCAGCTCGCATTGCTCGAGCCTGATGAAGACGATCAAGCATTTTGGCTTCGAATGGCGGAGGAATGGGAGAGGCTCGCGAACTTGGCTATGCGGCCGGCGTCACCTCGGCAAAGTCTCGAGCTGCGGCAGGAGCGGACCCCCGCCACATGGCAGGTCATCCTGCAGCCGAACCCGTTGCCGCTGCGCTCGGCATAATATTCCTCGGCCACGTTCGACTTGGACAGACAGACGAGTTCGGCGAACGGCGCGTTCGGCCGCAGGAGCGGCACGACAGTGCCGGGATAAGCGCCGTCACGGCCGCACCGCGGTGCCAATCGAGCCTCCGCAGGTCGACATCGCCAGCGGTGCGGCAGGCCGGGCAGCGCGCCCGCAGGAACCAATAGCCCGCCGTACTGGCCGCCTCGATCGTTGGCAAGAACAGCATAGGCATGTGCGCGGCCTGGCGCGCGTTCCACGAACTCAATGAGTTTTACCGAATCCTCGATAATCTGTGGCCCGAGCGCGCGGCGCGCGGCCGCCTCCTTCTCCGCGGCGTTGCGGCGCCGGTCCTCCATTTTGCGCTTGTTAAATCCCATGTCGGGATCTCGCCAACCGGATGGGCGTGGTCAATCCAAGCGAGGATTTCCGAGACAAATAGAGAACTATGATAGGTCATCAATATCGGTAGTCCCTTTGGGTGCGGCCAAATTTAATGTTGGGAACAGCTACCGGCCCGAATAGCGAGCGGGCATATTCCGCCGCATGAGCAAGCTCAAACCCGCCCCATTTTACTGCCCCGAATGCAAGTCAAAATACGAACTCGTCCGAACTGAGTTCCCTGGAGGCGGCCCCGATCCAAGAATACTGTGCATTGGTTGCGGTACCGCGCTCCCCGGACGCGAAGGCGCATTCATCCTCAAATACTTCCTTGTGGAGCGCCCGGTCACTGTCGCACGGCGGTCATCGCGCCGAGCTTAGTTGGCTTGTCACGGAAGGTCTGTTTGCCCCTTCCTCCCAGACTTTGGACCCCGGTCGCCGCCACGCGTGCCGGGGTTTTTTTGGCCTAGAGTGTATTCGCCGAACAGCGACGCGTCGATCGGCGTGATGAGCTGCGGCCCCTTGTTCCTGACGTTACCGACTGACTTGTCCACCTCGGCCAGGCCTTCAAGACTTACATCGTGGGCCAGGCTCCATCCATTCCTCCGCCGTCATGATCATTCAGCACGGCAAGGTCATTGACGAGTGGGGCGACATCGACAAGAAGATCAACGGCTACTCCATGCGCAAGAGCCTGATCAGCGCCCTGTACGGGATCTACTCGGCCGAGGGCAAAATCGACATCAACGAAACCATGGAACAAGCCGGCATCGACGAAACCAGCGAGCCTCTCACAAAGCAGGAAAAGCAGGCCCGCATCGTCGATCTGCTCCGCGCCCGCTCCGGCGTCTATCATCCGGTGGATTTCGAAACCGCCGGCATGAAGGCCCTGCGCCCGCCGCGCGGCAGCCACGCGCCCGGCACCTTCTGGTATTACAACAACTGGGACTTCAATGTGCTGGGCACCATCTTTGAAAAGAAGACCGGCCTGAAGATGGGCGACGCCTTTTACCAGCGGATCGCGAAACCCACCGGCATGCAGGATTTCCGACCTGCGGACGTTCACTATTTCGGCGGCCCGATCTCGCAGTATCCGTCCTACCAGATCGAGATCAGCGCCCGCGACCTGGCGCGCTTCGGGCTGCTCTATTTGAACCACGGCCGATGGCAGGGCAAGCAGATCGTGCCCGAGGCGTGGGTCGAAAAAAGCACGCACACGAACGACATGGTGAAGGCCGCCGGCGTCGAACTCGGCGGATATGAATATCTCTGGTGGGTCGAATACGGCGGAATCCACCTGCCCGAAGCGACGCTCCCCGGTATGTATTCGGCGCGGGGCGCCACCGGACATTATTTGCTCGTCGTGCCCGGCAAGGATCTTGTCATCGTGCACCGCGTCGATACGAATCCCCCTGCCTGGGACGCCAAATCGGTTGCCGATACCGCCAACCACGAGGTGGTGAGCAAAGCGCAATTCGGCCACCTGATAAGACTGATCCTGGATGCCCAGGCGGGCAATCGATAGCATGTTGCATCGTTGTGCGCGGAGCATGGTTTTCTTCCCCGCCTCTGCAGGGCTATCATGAAGCTTCCGTCGAACCAGTCCTGCAAGGAGGATGCCATGAGCGACAAGCTGAACCGTCTACAAGGCCGCCGCGAATTCCTGAAAGTAGGTGGCGCTGCCACGGCGGCGCTGTTGACGCCCTCGGCCTTTGCCGTCACGCCCAACCAGTCGCTGCCGGCGCTGCCTTCCAACCCGGTTACGATGAAGGCCATGCCCACGCGCAACCTGGGCCGCACCGGGTACAAGGTAGGCATCTTCTCCCTCGGCGGGCAGGCCGCACTCGAAAAGCCCAATAATTTCGACACCGCCGTGCCCGTCGTCGAGCGCGCTCTCGACATGGGAGTGAACTACATCGACACCTCCTCCATCTACGGCGGCCCCGAGCGCTGGAGCGAGCAGTATGTCGGCAAAGTGATGGCCCACCGCCGTCATGAAGCTTTTCTCGCCACCAAAACCAAGGAGCGTACGCGCGACGGCTCGATGCGCATGATCGAGAAGTCGCTCCAGTTGCTGCAAACGGACCACGTCGACCTGTGGCAGTTGCACGACATCGGCACCACGTACGACGTCGACCAGGTCTTCGCCAAGGGTGGAGCCGTCGAAGCGTTGCTCGACATGCAGCAACAGAAGGTGGTGCGCTTCCTCGGTATCACCGGCCACTACCGGCCCGATGCGCTGATGGAGTGCATCCACCGGCACGACTTCGACACCATCCTGATGGCCATGAACGCCGCTGACCCGCATCACTACAGCTTCAACGAAGCACTGCTTCCCCTGGCGATTGAAAAGCAGATGGGCATCATCGGCATGAAGATTCCCGGCCGGGGGCGCATTTTGTCTTCGTGGAACCCGCCGTCCATCGAGCAGCAGAAGCACTCCTGGGAAGGCATGACCATCCAGACCAGCAATCCAGGCACGCTGACCATGCGCGAGGCGATGTACTATACGCTGTCGAGGCCGGTCAGCACGGTGATCGTCGGGTGCGACTCCATTGCCCAGCTGGAAGAGAACGTTCAACTGGCGCGCGACTTCACGCCCATCAGCGACAAGCATGCCGGCGAGCTGGTGGCCAAGGCCGAGCCGTGCGCCAAGCCGTCGCTCTTCTTCCGCTTCTACGACCGGCCCTAGCCCGCTGGGCAGGATGACGGCAAGCGAAGCAAACTAATGTTCGCGAATGGCGGCCACCGGGGTTGGCCCGCATGGAGCGAAGCGCAGGGGAATAGCACGCCAGCACCGACAGTGCGCCCGGCACCACCATCACGAACAGCACGGTCGCCGGATCGTTCGGGCTGATCCCATACAGCAGCCGGGCGATGAATCGCGTCATTCCGAACGCCAGGACCAGCCCCACCGCCAGGCCGGTGACCGTCAGCCACAAACCCTGCACCAATACCAACTGCAGCACATGCGTGCGCGAAGCTCCCAGGGCCACGCGAACCCCTATTTCATGGGTGCGCAGCTGCGTCCGGTACGACACCACGCCGTAGATGCCCGTGGCCGCCAGGATCAGCGCAATTACGGCAAAAATCCCTGCGAAGGTGCTCTCCATGACCGCGAACATCCGGGAGATCTGGGTTGTCTCGCGCAACGTGCGCACGTCATACACGGGCAGTCCCGTATCGAGTTCATGAATCGCGCGCTCCACGGCCGGAGCCGACGCGTACTCGTCTTCCGCGCCCGCTGCAACCGCGCGCCCCGGCCTCATAAATCTCTTTGGATTGCGGCGCGCCTGTGGTTTTCTTAGATCAAATGCTCCCCAAGCTGGAACGCTATTTTGAATTCCGTCGCCTGGAGACCAACTGGCGCACCGAGATCCTGGCAGGAATCACCACTTTCCTGACCATGGCCTACATCGTGCTGGTAAATCCCGCCATCCTGGCCGATGCCGGCGTGCCGCTGCCCGCCGTCACCGCCGCGACCTGCCTTTCGGCGGCTTTCGGATCCATCCTGATGGGCATCGTCGCGCGCTATCCCATCGCCCTCGCCCCCGGCATGGGCCTCAATGCGTACTTCACCTATACCGTGTGCCTCAAGATGCACATCCCGTGGCAGACCGCGCTGGGAGCAGTGTTCATCTCGGGAGTGATCTTCCTGGCGATTACCGGCGCCGGCATCCGGCAGATGATCCTGCGCGCGATTCCCCACGAACTCTATGCGGCGGTGGCCAGCGGCATCGGGCTTTTCATCGCCTTCATCGGTTTTCAGCACGCCGGCCTGGTGGTACGCGATCCCAATACGCTGGTAGGCATGGGGAACATCCGCAGTCCCACCGCGGCGCTGGCGCTTGCCGGATTCATCCTGATGGTGGCGCTCGAGGTGAAGAAGGTGCGGGGCTCGATCCTGATCGGCGTGCTGACCGTGACCGCGGCGGCCTGGGGACTGAGCCGGTTGCCGCAATTCGCGGGCCTGGTCCACTGGCCGCCGGCCCCTGGAGGAATCCGGGCGCTGGAGGGAACGCTGTTTCAACTTGACCTGCGGGGCGCGTTGTCGAGGGGGCTGCTGGAGATCATCTTCGTCTTCTTCTTCGTCGACCTGTTCGACAACCTCGGCACACTCGTCGCCGTGACCAAGCGCGCGGGACTGATCTCTGCCGATCATTCGATTCCGCGCCTGAACCGGATCCTTTTCACCGACGCGATCTCCACCGTGTTCGGCTCGCTGGCGGGCACATCCACGGTCACCAGCTATGTTGAATCCACCGCCGGAGTGGCGGCCGGCGGCCGCAGTGGCGTGACCGCCATCGTCACCGGGTTGCTTTTCCTGGTCACCGTAGTCGCAGCTCCGTTTGTCGGTGTCGTGCCCCAGGCCGCCACGGCTCCGGCTCTCATCCTGGTGGGGTCGCTCATGCTGGCCACAATCACTGAGATCCGCTGGAACGAGCCCCTGGTCGCCGTCCCCGCGTTCCTCACCCTGGTTCTCATCCCGCTCACGTACTCCATTGCCAACGGGCTCGGGTTCGGCATCATCGCCTGGGCGGTTCTGCACCTCGTCAGCGGGCGATTCCGCCGCGAGGACTGGCTGCTGTACATTCTCGCCGCCCTGTTCCTGGCCCGCTTCGTCTATCTCGGCGCAAGTTAGCCGAAGTTGTCAGTCCTCAGTTGTCAGTTGTCAGCTCATGTCGTCGCGCAGAGTCCCAGTGGCAACTGAAAACTGATCACTGAAAACTGACAACCTCGGTTCGCGAACTGCTTTTCCCCTTCCCCCGAAAGTCGTAAACTCTCCCTATTCCTGCCCTGTACTATAAGTGGGAGCACCAAGCCCCAGATTGGATGAGCACGCGCGCGCCCCGGGCGCGCCGGAGAAGTGGATGGATTCACAGGGAAATCGCCGGACAGGCCGCGTCTGGGCCCTGCCGCAACTGGCAACGCTCGCCGCGGCATCACTGACTGCCGCCCTCACCCTGTCGTCCTGCACCAATGTAGCCGGGTTTTCCCAGCCCAGCCTGATCCGCGTCATAGACGCCTCGTATATCGCTCCCGCGGCCAACGTCACCGTGGAAGGTACCTTATTCGCCGGCAACATCGGCGAGGGTTACATTTCCAACTACGGCACAGTCGCCCCTTCGCCGGCGGCGATCATCAATGTCACGCAGGCTACAGGAGGAGCGGCTCTGGTTACTGCCTCGGCCAGCCTGAATCCCGGCGCGCAGCACTCCGCGTTCCTGACCGATAACGGTTCCACCCCCACGCTGTACAGCCTGACCGTGCTCGAAGACCAGCAGGTTCCCGCTGCAACCGGCCACTCGGCCTTCCGCTTCCTGAACCAGGCGCCCCGTACCGGCGCCGTTGACGTCTACATGGTGCCCGGCAGCGCCACGCTGGCCGACACCATTCCGCTTTGCACCGCGCTCGCCGTGGGCGCCACTTGCGGGTACGTCAGCTTCGCCTCCCAGGCCGTCACCATGGTCATCACGCCCACCGGAACCGTGACCCCCAAGTTCACCTCCACCGCCCTGGGGCTGACGGGAGGCGAAGTGCGCACCGTGGTGATCGTCGACAGCCAGCTCACCAGCAATCCTCCCGTCCAGGTCGTCATCGCCAAAGACGTCGATTAGGAACCTGAAGCGCTGCCAGAATCCGGTGCCCCAGGGTCCGGGGTTTGCGACCCGGGAACCGTGCCCCGTCGTTCGCGACTGGCCGACCGGCCTTCGTCGCCGGGGCGGTCGGTTGCGAGGGTGCGAATCCCAAGGCTGGGGGTGCCCGTCTGGCGCTGCCTGCCGGCCCGGTCTTCCGGCTCCAACCCGCCGCACAAGCCACTGTGTGGCTGTGTGGGGCCATTTTTCCGTAACCCAAATCATCAGAGACGTTTAGGTAGTCCCACACAGTCACACAGCCGGGTTGTGGAGCGATGCATGGAATTTCTCGTTTCCGAGCCATTTCCAATCTGCCGGCGATCGTGGTTCGCATGTATTCATTATCCTTAAAGAGGGATAATTCCCGGCAAAACAAACCGGCCGGAAGAGCTTTGCATTCAGGCGAATAGAGATTTGCCCTCTTGACTTGGCTGGGGTGCACCCCTCGGGTGGGACAGTTCGGATGTTGACAGTACGCCACTGTACGCCGTTAGCTGCGGGGCTTAACCAGACCGGGGTCACCCCCTAAAATCCGATCAAATGCGTTTCCTCCGCCTCGCCGTCTTTCTCCTCTCTCTTGCCCGGGCCCTGTCGGCCGCCGCCGACGACACCTACCGCGTGGTTCACACCTGGCCCCACGACCCCCGCGCTTTTACCCAGGGCCTGGTCTTCATCGACGGCCACCTCTACGAAAGCACCGGGATCAACGGCCAGTCCTCGCTGCGCATGGTCGACCTCGAAACCGGCCGCATCCTTCAAAACCAGCCCGTCGATCCAAAGTACTTTGGCGAAGGCCTCACCGCCTGGGGAAGCACCCTGGTCCAGCTCACCTGGCAGTCCCACGTAGCCCTGGTCTATGACCGATTCACATTCCGCCTGCTGCACACCTTCCCGTACACCGGAGAAGGATGGGGCCTTACCCAGGACGGCAAGTCGCTCATTCTCAGCGATGGCACGCCGACCCTGCGATTCTTCGATCCGCTTACGTTCAAGGAGGTCCGCCGCCTGACCGTCGAGGACCACGGCAAGCCGGTGACGTATCTCAACGAACTCGAGTACATCCAAGGTCAGGTGTACGCCAACATCTGGCACTCCGACCGGATCGCGCGTATTTCTCCCCGCACCGGCCGGGTCCTGGGCTGGATCGATCTCAAGGGCCTGCTTCCGGCGAGCGAACACGCCAGCCCGGAAGCCGTTCTCAACGGAATCGCGTGGGACCCGGCCGGCCGCCGCCTGTTCGTCACCGGCAAGCTGTGGCCGAAGCTGTTCGAGATCGAGGTGATTCCCGAATCGGGCCGCCCGGTTCCCGTCCGGCAAGGTCCGTAAATTAGCCTCCTCCAGGCCGTCCGGCGTCACATCCCGCCGCGAAAACACCCGGGTATACTCGTGCCCGTAGGCGCACAAAATGGATTTTTCGGAGATCTCGGTTCCGGGTATTCTGCAGAATGCCGCCATTCTCACGGTCCTGGTGGCCTTCACCGGCTATGCGCTCACCTTCATCAGCTCCCACATGCTGGCGCGCCGCCGCGACAAGCTGGAACTGGTGAACAAGCGCCTCAACGAGTTTTATGGCCCCCTCTACGTGGCCTCCGAGGCCGGCAACATCGCCTACCGCTCGCTGCTGAACAAGCAGGGCAAAACCAAAAGCGAGCCCATCACCGACAAGGACCTGAAAGACTGGGTGCTGTGGATGCGCACCATCTTCATCCCCCTGAACGAGATTCGCGAGAAGATCATCATCGAGAAAGCCCACCTGATTATTGAGGAGCAGATGCCGCAGTGCCTGCTCGACTTTGTCACTCACGTGGTCGGCTACAAAGCCGTGCTGCGCAAATGGGCGGACGGCGATTTCACTGATCGCCGTTCCACCATCGGCTGGCCGCCGGAGTTCGATGTTTACGTCCGCACGTCTTACGCCGCGCTCAAGGCGCAGCAGATGCAATTGATGCACAGCGCCCTATCCCGCGCGTGGCATCGGCTGACCGGAAAAAACGGCAAGCCAACTCGATGACGCTTCATCGATCCGCTGTGACCAAAGGTATCGCCCGGTTTGACTTCCGGGGTCCGATTGCCGACCATTACCGATGAGAGTTCCGAGGCACAAACGGAACCGCGAGAGGCGATTGGACGATGAAGGTTTTGATCCTTGGATCCGGAGGCCGGGAACATGCCTTGGCATGGGCGGTTAAAAAGAGCAACCGGGTGACCGAGGTTGTGTGCGCGCCTGGAAATGGCGGCATGGCGCAGATCGGGCGCTGCGTGCCCACGGATCTCGGAAACCTGGATTCCATGATCGCCGTGGTCGAGGCTGAGAACCCGGCACTCACCGTAGTCGGTCCGGAACTGCCGCTTTCGCTGGGTATTGTGGACGAACTCCGCCAGCGCGGCATGCGGGTATTCGGCCCCACCCGGGACGCGGCCATGCTCGAAACCAGCAAGGGCTTCGCCAAGCGCTTCCTCCAGCGGCACAACATTCCCACCGCAAATTACGCGGTCTGCGCCAGCCACGCCGAGCTGGAAAAAGCCGTAGAGATCTTCCATCCGCCCATCGTGGTGAAAGCCGATGGGCTGGCGGCCGGAAAGGGTGTCATCATCTGCCAGTCGCATCGCAGCGCGATGGAAGCCGCCGGGGGACTGTTTACCGGCTCCCTGCTGGGCTCGGCGGAACACCAGGTCGTGATCGAGGAATTCCTGGAAGGCGACGAAATCAGTTTTCTCTGTCTCACCGATGGGAAGCACGTGGCGCCGCTCGTGCCCGCCCAGGACCACAAGCGCATCGGCGAAGGCGACACCGGGCCCAACACCGGCGGAATGGGTGTCTACTCCACCGATTCCATGCTCGATCCCGCCATGACGGAATGGATCCTGCACCACATTGCCCAGCCCACAGTGCAGGGCATGGCCGAAGAGGATACTCCGTTCACCGGCGTCCTCTATTGCGGCCTGATGATCACCGCGCGTGGACCCCAGGTGCTGGAATTCAATGCGCGCTTTGGCGATCCGGAAACCCAAGCCATCCTGATGCGGCTCGATAGCGATCTGGTGGAGGCGCTCGAGGCTTGCGTGGAGGGCAGGCTTGCCGACACCGAAATGCGCTGGCGCCCGGGCGCATCAGCATGCGTGGTCGCAAGCTCGTCTGGCTATCCGGGATCCTATGAGACCGGACTACCCATCAGCGGGCTGGAGTCGGCGGCTCGCGTTCCTGGCGTCGAAGTATTCCAGGCAGGAACATCGCTGCGTGATGGCCGGGTGGCGACGGCAGGGGGCCGGGTGCTCGGAGTCACTGCCGCTGCGCCATCGCTCCGGCAAGCCCTCGACCGGGCCTACCAGGCGATGGCCGAAATCAGTTTTCGGGGAATGTACTACCGACGCGACATCGGTCACCGGGCACTCTCGCCCGTTCGCGAATAGGCAGACCGTGCCGGCATGACCTTTTGGGCTCAACCCGCAGCCTGGCCCGGTCCCTTTGGCGCCACCGGTGCAGGTACCGTAACGGGCGGGCTCTTCTGAAAGCAGGAACGGCACAACACCGGCCGGCCCTGTGTGGGCCGGAAGGGTACCGTGGTTTCCACGCCGCAGGCCGAGCAGTGGGTCCGGGTCTCGGTCCTTACCCTTGGACCGCCGTTGGCGCGTTTAGCCTTGCACTGTTTGCAGCGCTTGGGATCGTTTTTGAAATCCTTATCGTGGAAGAAAAGCTGCTCGCCCGCCGTAAATATGAATTCGGAGCCGCAATCAACACACTTCAGTACCTTATCCGTGAATTCCATGGCCGGCTTCCCCGAAGTAGGGATTAGCTGAAATCGGCCATGACCTCCAATGCGCCGCTCCCGTTTCCCTGTCTTCGTACGTTGTCCAACACTAGGGCCCGGGCCGCGAACAGATGAAGCGGCTTGAATTTCGGCCTCCGGCATGCCGGAAACCGACGCGATACTGCACCGTCACCCGACGATGCCAAATCAGATGCCATCCCGAATCATTTGCACCGGCCGCTTCAACTATCCACTTCGGCGGGGAAGACACGGAGCCCATGGATTCACGAGGGTTATAGGCATTGAAGCCCTCCTCTGGGCGGCACATCCGCCGCCCAAGGGGAGAGGCTGCCTGGATTAGTCCTGCTCTTTGCGAGCCTTCTTGCGGTTCCGCTTGCGGGCCAGAGCCGCCTTCACCCGGCGCTTTTCACCCGGTTTCAGGTAGTAGGAGTGACGCTTCACTTCCTTGATGATGTCCTCCTGCTGGACCTTCCGTTTGAATCGGCGCAGCGCATTCTCGAGCGGCTCGCCTTCCTGTACACGAACCTCAGCCAAAAATCCCCACCTCCGAACCTGCCAGGGGGCATTCATTATGATACTGGAAATACAAGAAGAATGGTCGATCACGCAGCGAACATTACGCGCGAATGTCGAAGAAATAACGGCATTTGCGTGAAAAGGAAGAAGCAGCGGTCCTTCTTTCGCGGGGGGAAACGAGCTACCCATGAGCCTTTATAACCGGATTCAGGGCCGCAACCTCGATCGCCTGGCCGCCCTCAGCGACGGCATCTTTGCCGTCGCCATGACTCTTCTCGTTCTCGATATTCACCTCCCGGCGGCCTCCCAGATCCATTCGGAAGGCGACCTGGTGCTGGCCCTTGGCGCCCTCGGGCCCCAGTGGGTCGCCTACGGGATGAGTTTTCTTACCCTGGGCATTTTCTGGGCCGGCCAGCAGACGCAACTAAACCATATCGGCGAAGGGACCCGCGACTTGACCTGGATTCATCTCGGATTTCTGTTCGCCATCACCATGATGCCGCTCTCCACCCGCCTGCTGGCAGAGTTCATCACCTACCGCGTGGCCCTGGCCCTCTACTGGCTGAATATTCTCGTACCCGGCCTCATGCTCTATTGGAGCTGGGCGTATGTCACCCGCTGGAACCTGATCAAGGCCGACACTCCCGAGGCGGCCCGGAACAGCGTCTGCCGTCGTATCGTGATCGCACAGTCGCTGTACGCCGCCGGCGCGGCCTTCTGCCTGATCAGTAACTGGCTCAGCATCGGGCTGATCGTCCTGGTGCAGTTGAACTACGCAATTGCGCCCCGGCTCGGTCGCAGCAAACGGTGACTTGATTTTTTCCAAACCGAAACCGGGTGCTCCAGGTCTCGATTCTGGGACCGGAGAGAGAGAACTTCACCCCAAGATCACTTGCGGAACTGTCGATGGAGATGTAGAAACCGCGACACCTATTTCCGTCTCGCCCGCCAGAACGAACTCACGCCCAGATAAAGAAAAGCGAGCATCATCGCGGCATAGACCAGGAATTTGGCATGTTCGGGCCCGCGCACGGCCTGGTCCTTCATCCGCCATACCCAGTTTCCGAAACCCAGGGCGAACAGCAGGAAGAAAACGCCCACGATCTCCAGAAAGACGATGTTTCCCACGCGGTGGAAGGGCTTGAGGAACCCGCCCACTCCCCGTCCTACGGTGCCGGCGACAACCCCCGCCCGGCGCGCGGTCTCAGCTCCAGCCGCTGCCCGTCCGGGCGCGCCTTCAAGGGTCACAGGCCCTGCGGTTGGCCGGCTCTGAGGGGGCCTGGTTGCGGCTTGGGCGCCGGCCGCAATGTGCTGACCGGCCATCCGGCCCACCACCCGCACTCCGATCCCCAGGACCCGGCCGATAGCTTGCGGTTTCATATCCGATTATCATGGTACCAGTGGCGTTGTCCGCCCGGTTTTTGCATCTATTTGCTGTACGCAGTTGTCCTGACGTCGCAGTGGACGTAAGGTAGATAAATCCCAAGCCGCTCCCCGCGCCCCTTCCGCGCTGGCCGCCGCCGGAGGTAGAACACGTGACATCCCGTTTGCGCGAACTCATTCAACAACTGGGAGAGGCTATCCACGAATCGGTCATCGAAAGCGAGCAGATTGCCGGCGTAGTCCAGGACATCCGCAAGCACGGTTTCGATGTCCTTCTGATGCTCGAAGCCACCATCGGGTTGAACGAGGTGGGCGCCAAGGATAGTGAAGACGAAGAGTCCGCATCCACGGAAGAAGAGACATTCACCCAGAACGATCTCAACTTCCTCAAATCCCTGCGCATCTCGGTCGAAGGCGGCGGGGATGACGAAGATTCCGAGGCCTGAGTCCTCAGCTCCGCAACGCCACCCGGAGGTGCAATTCTTTCAACTGCTGTTCGCTGACCGTGGTGGGCGCGTCGGCCATCAGATCGATCGCCTTCGCCGTCTTGGGGAACGTAATCACCTCGCGCAAACTGGGCGCCCCCGCCAGCAGCATGACGATCCGGTCGAGCCCCAGCGCGATCCCCCCGTGCGGCGGCGTCCCATACTCCAGCGCATCGAGGAAGAACCCGAACCGCTGGCGTGCCTCTTCGTCCGACATCCCCAGCGACGCGAAAATCTGTTGCTGAACATCCTTGCGGTGGATGCGGATGGATCCTGAGCCCAGCTCCAGTCCGTTCATCGCAATGTCATAGCAGTCCGCGCGCACGCTGGCCGGATCGGTGGTCAGGTTGGCCATGTCCGCCTCGTAGGGCGCCGTAAACGGATGATGCGCCGGCATCCACTTTCCGCTCGCCAGGTCGTACTCGAACATGGGAAAGTCGATGATCCACATGGGGAGAAATGCGGCTCCCCCGTCGATCGTCTTTCCGCTGCGCGGGTCGGCGGTGGCCACCACCTCTTCCGTTACGCGAAACGCCCCATGCCGGTCGGCGTACTTCTTCGCCAGTTCGCTGCGGAAGTTGCCGGCGGCGACATAGACATTGATTTCGCGCTCCGACAAGCGCCCGCCGAACTTGGTGTCGCTGGCCTTAACGTGGTGCGCCGGATCGCCGGCCACCACGATCACAAAGTCGCCCTCCGCGGCGCCCGACAACTCGCGGATCTTCGCCACCGAATCGGGATAATCCTTCGCCAGCCGCTTGAAATCGTCGATGAACTTCGCGCCCTTCTTCCTGTCGAACTGCGGATGATTGTCCTCGCGCTCCTTGCGGCTCAGCTCGCCCACCTTGGGGATCCGGAAAGCCACCACCGGCAGCGCCGGATCGATCTGCAGCCTGCCCAGCGCCTCGTCGGTGAAAGCGGGGCGCACGTCGGTGAGTCCCGGCAGACGCAGGTCCGGCTTGTCGGACCCGTACCGCCGCATGGCATCGTCGTAGGTGATGCGCGGGAACGGAGTGGGCAATGAAATTCCCGCCGCTCCAAACGCCGCCACCATGAACTGCTCCACCACGCCGAATACGTGCTCGCGGCGGGGGAAGCTCATCTCCAGGTCCACCTGGGTGAACTCGAGCTGGCGGTCGGCCCTCTGGTCCTCGTCGCGGAAACAGCGCGCGATCTGGAAGTAGCGGTCGAAGCCAGAGATCATCAGGATCTGCTTGAAGATCTGCGGCGACTGCGGCAGCGCGTAGAATTCGCCCGGATGCACGCGGCTGGGCACCAGGAAATCGCGCGCGCCCTCGGGCGTGGACTTGCACAGGATGGGCGTCTCGATCTCGAGAAAACCCTGCTTCGACAGGCTCTCGCGAATCGCCCGCGTAATCTCATGGCGCAGCCAGAAGTTGCGCTGCATCTCGGCGCGCCTCAGGTCCACGTAGCGGTATTTCAAGCGCACTTCTTCGTTCTGGATGGCCTCGTCGGAGGGAGAGAAGGGGGGCACGCGCGTGTCGTTGAGCACTCGCAGTTCGGTGGCTTCGATCTCGACCTCGCCCGTCGGCATCCTGGGATTGATGGCTTCAGGCGCACGCAGCCGCACCTTTCCTACCCCGGCCACCACGTACTCCGGCCGCACCTGCTCGCCCTTGGCGTGGCCTTCGGGCGTGAGCTCCTTATCGAGCACCACCTGCACGATGCCGCTGCGGTCCCTCAGGTCGAGGAAGATCAGGTTGCCGTGGTCGCGGCGCCGGTTCACCCAGCCCATCAAAACGACCTGCCGCCCCGCGTCGCCCGCGCGCAGATCGCCGCAGTAGTGTGTCCGTTCCAGCTTGCCTAAAAAATCGAGCA
The DNA here is from genome assembly GCA_963706455.1 of uncultured Acidobacteriota bacterium. Lineage (GTDB taxonomy): Bacteria > Acidobacteriota > Terriglobia > Terriglobales > Acidobacteriaceae > Telmatobacter. The sequence continues at coordinate 14,249 of CAVPNO010000086.1, forward strand.
CTCAATCAATCCTTTGAAACCGCTGACTCGCTGACTGGCCATCGCCGCAACGCGGCGCTGACTCGCTGATGGAAAAGAAAAGGCCCGAAGCAGGCCGCTAACTTTGCTAACTCGCTGCGTCGCGCAGCGACGCTAACTCTCCACGCGAAAAAATGTATAGCGGGTACCCACCTTCGGCGCGCTTGTGCGATCTCATCCCGGCGAACCGCGGCGCGCACTGACCATTGATCACTGACCGCTGTTTTTCGCCAGCTCTCCAGCCAGCTCGGCGCGCGGAACCTTGGTCTGTACCCCGGTGGAGAAATCCTTCACAGTCAGAATACCGGATCGCTCTTCGTCCTCCCCCAGGATGACGATCTTGCGCGCCGCCTTGTCGGCGGCCTCGAACGACTTCTTCAGCCGGAACGAGCCGTCGCCCAATTCCACCCGCAAGCCGCCCCGCCGCAACTCCCGGGCCAGCGCCAGCGCCGCCGGATTCATCGCTTCGCCCAGCGGCGCGATATACGCGTCCGCCTTTTCCGCCTGCGCCGCCTCCTGCGCCTGCAGCGTCAGCACCAGCCGGTCCTCGCCCATAGCAAAGCCGATCCCCGGCGCCCGCGGCCCGCCGAGCGCTTCGCTCAGGCCGTCGTAGCGCCCGCCGCCCAGCAGGGCATTCTGCGCACCAAGCCCCCCGTGCGTGAACTCGAATGTCGTGCGCGTGTAGTAGTCCAGCCCGCGCACCAGGCGGTGGTTGCGGGTGTACGCCACGCCCGCCGCATCGAGCGCCGCCGTCACCGCCGCAAAGTGGGCCTTCGATTCCTCATCCAGCGAATCGGCCATCTTCGGCAGCGCGTCGATGATCGGCTGATCCTCCGGGACCTTGCAGTCCAGCACCCGCAGCGGATTGGTCACCGCGCGGCGCTGGCAGTCCACGCACATCTTCGCCGCCACCGGCTCCAGTGCGGCGCGCAACACCTGGTTGTACCGTTCGCGGTCCGCGGACGAGCCAACCGAATTGATTTCGAGCTTCCACCCCGTGATGCCGAGCTCATCCAGCAGCGTGGCCAGCATCTCCAGAATCTCCGCATCGCGGAGCGGCGATTCGCTGCCGGCGGAGGGCGGCCCGATGATCTCCGCGCCGATCTGCGAGAACTGCCGGTAGCGCCCCTTCTGCGGCCGTTCGCGCCGGAACTGCGGCCCGATGTAGAAGAGCTTTTGCAACTGCCCCGTCTCGCCCAGCTTGTGCTCGATATAAGCCCGCACCACGCCGGCCGTATTCTCCGGCCGCAGTGTCAGCGACTGCGGCTTCTCGGACTGCGCCCGCGCACGATCCTCCCACGTGTACATTTCCTTCGAGACGATATCCGTTTCCTCGCCCACTCCCCGGGCAAACAGGGAAGTGTCCTCGAAGATCGGCGTGCGGATTTCGCCAAAGTTATATCGTGCAAAGACGGAATGCGCGGTCGCCTCGATCCGGTTCCACAACGCCGTCTCCGGCGGCAACAAGTCGCGCGTCCCGCGCACCGCTTTCAATGTGCTCATAACCCCATAGTCTAAATGGCAGGAAAGGCGCGCCGGTCAGCCGGAATGTCTATCCCAGGATTGCCTGCGTCATCCGCAGCCACCACCCCGGACTGCCGTGCCACAGGTACATCACCAAGGCCTGAGAGATCACCAACAGGGGCAGCGCCACAAGATAGACCTTGTGAATGCGCCGGTTCACGACGAGATCCCGCGCCACGCCGAGGAGGATGACCAGGTCGACAAATACGTAGCCAAGGTCGTGGTTGTAGACAAAGTCGAACCGGTCGAACGGCGCATCGAGCAGGACGCACGTCGCCAAGAGAATCAACCGGCGATGCAACTCAGGTTTTCTGCGCCAAATGACCGCCATTGAAAGAAACACAGCGAAGTCAAGGGTCTCGGAGAACGGGATACTGAGAAAGGTCGGATCGAGATCCTGAAGGTGAACTGCATCGAACCGGCGCATGACAACAGAAATGGCAAAACCGAGCGGAACCATGATCGCGCCGAGCGCGACACCGAACCATCCGAAGAAGCGGTGCCATTTCACCGAGCCCGCACGAACCAGGGTGGACTGGAAGATGTAGAAAACCACCCATGTTCCAAATACCACGGCGTGAATCCGGAGAAGAAATGGCCGCGGGACGTCAGGGTGAAACAGGGCCGCGCCAACCGTCCTGCTGAAGCCCCACACCACGATCGCGGCAACCAGCAGCGACATGGCGAAATAGAAATACCGGTCCAGCATGCCGTTGCGGCCCGCAAAGCGCGGGAGGGGCCGGGCAACCGCATTCTGGGGGAGAGAAGACATAGAGCGGAACCTCGACCTTTGTCCTCTTCAGAAGTGGAAATGTGCTGCCGGGCCGGTCCCGGCAGGGGAAGTGGCGTGAGTTTAGCACGGGCGTGATGGGACCCTCAACCTGAAAAGCACGCGCCAGACGGGACCGATCTGCAAACGAAGAAAGGGTCCCGGCCATGCGGCCGAGACCCCTTTTCCGGCTTGCGAATCGCTATTTACTTGCCCTGCGCCGCCTTGTGCGCCAGCCGGCTGCAGGCCGTATCGGCCGCTGTGGGGTCGATCGCTGTATTGCCCACCTCGACGTAGGCGATCTTGCCGTCCTTATCCACCACGTACGTCACGCGATTGGCCATGCCGTCGGGCCGCAGAACGCCGTACGCCTTCAATGTCGAGCGCGAACTGAAATCGCTCAACAGCGGATAACTCAACTTCAACTGGTCAGAGAAGACTTTCAGGGAGGGAATGTTATCGGCGCTGATGCCGAACACCTTGGTGTCGTAACCTTCAAATTTTGCGATACCAGCCTGGTACGCTGTCATCTCCTTCGTTCAGCCACCGGTAAAGGCGGCGGGGAAGAAGGCCAGCACCACGGGGTTCTTGCCCTTGTAATCAGCCAGGGTGACCTTGGCGCCCGCGGTCGAGCCGAGCGTAAAGTTCGGCGCCTCGTCCCCCACTTTCAGGGGAGTGAGTTCGCCGGGCTGCTGGCCGAGCATCACCGCACTGGATGCGAACATCACGGCGGCAGCTGCGAGTAGCCTCATGGAAGCTCCTTTCACCTAGAGACTACCGCATTTCGCCGTCGTTTTAAAAAAACGCCCGTCATCCCGAGCGAAGGCAGTGGCGTGAAAGCGCGACTGGCGCAGTTGAAGGGACCTGCATTTCGCTATCGATCCCCTGACATCTGACCCCTGACATCTGGCCCCCGCCTTCCTCACTGTTCTCTCAGCACCTTCACCGGCTCCACGCGCGCCGCGCGGACAGCAGGGGCCAGGGATGCCGTGGCCGCAACCAGAAGAATGAGCCCGACGACCCCCGCATACGTAACCGGGTCCACCGCCGACACGCCGTACAGCATGCTGTGAAGAAACCGCGTACAGCCCAGAGCCAGCGCCAGGCCGGCCGCGCACCCCAACACCGCGGCGCGCAACCCCTGCAGCAGGAAACGCCCAATGATGTTGCTGCGCAGAGCACCGAGCGCGAGCCGCACACCCACTTCGCGCTGCCGCAACCGGCCCAGGTAGCTCAGCGTGCCATACAGCCCGATGCACGCCAGCGACACCGCCGTGATCGCAAACAGGCTCAGCAGCCGCGTGCGCAGCCGGTTGTCGGAAAAGCTCTCATCCAGGTGCGCCTGCAGCGGCATCATCGCGTAGACCGAACGCGCCGGCTCCAGTTCGTGAATCCGGCGCCGCACCGCGTCGGCCATCTGCATCGGCTCTCCGCGCGTGCGCACCATGTAATTCGGAAACGGATTCGGCGCGCTGAAACACGAATAGATGGTCGGCGCCGGTGCCTCGTTCAGTCCCTCCTCACGCGCGTCACCCACGATGCCGCGCACCGTCCCCTTGATGGAAAAATCGCTGTACGCCACCTGTTCCAGGGTCCGGCCAACACCTGCCGTCCCGCCCAGGTAAAGATTGGCAAATGCCCGATTCACGACCACATCGATGTCCTGGGTCGCCGACGACTGCCGGCACGTGGCCCCTACCAGCACGGGAATGCGCACCGCGTCGAAGTAGCCCACGGAAACCCACCGGCTGTCGGCCAGGATCTTGTGGCCGGGGTCGAGTTTGCCGTCGATCTTGTATTCCTGCTGATATTTGTACGCCACGCCCGGCAACGCACCCGACGTGGCCGCTGCCTCCACGCCCGGCAGGGTTCGCAGCCCGTCGAGCACCCGGTCAACGCTCTGGGTCAGGCTCTTCATATTTGCCGTCTCACCCCACGATCCGCTCACCTGGAAGGTGAGCACGTGACTGGGATCGAAGCCGGCCGAAAGCCGCCCGATCTCCTCCAGGCTGCGGACCAGCAATCCCGCGCCCACCAGCAGCGTCACCGCCAGCGCGATCTGGATGGTTACCAGCGCCCACTGTACCGGGTTGCGCGTGGATACCTGCGTCCGGCTTCCCGCGGCCAGCGATGAGGCCAGGCCGCGCCGCGTCCCGCGCAGGGCGGGAAAGAGCCCGCACAGCATCGCCGTCAACACGGCGCAACCGAGAGAATACGCCGCCACCCGCCAGTTCAGCGCGATCTCCCCGGCGCGCGGCAGCGTCCTGGCCAGCAGGTGAAATCCCCGCGCTGCGCTTGCCGCCACACCCAGCCCCGCCAGAGATCCCAGCAGCGCCAGCGCCAACACTTCCGTGAGTAACTGCGCAACCACCGTGGCGCGCGACGCGCCCAGCGAGAAACGTACCGCGATCTCGTGCTGGCGCTCGGCGGTGCGCGCCAGCAGCAGCGCGGCAATATTCGAACAGGCAATCAGCAGCAGCAGCGACACCGACCCGTACAGCAGCCACAGCGAACTTCGCACGCTGCCCACGATGGTGTCCTTCAGTGGCTCTGTCTCCACGGTCAACTCGGCATCCGGCTTGGGAAACTGCTTTCCAAGCTGGCTCTGCACGGTGGCCATTTCGGCCGTCGCCTGCTTCAGCGTGACACCCGGCTTCATGCGCCCGATCACCGTGAACCAGGTCGAATCCCGCCGCTGCGCAAACGGCGCATCCGGCGCGCTCGGCGTCCACACATCCACGTCGCGGTTGGGAACCTGGAACCACGCGGGCATCACCCCCACGATGGGAAAGTAGTACTGCCCGATATGCAGCTTCCGTCCCACCACGGCCGGGTCGCCATGAAACTTCCGCTGCCAGTAGCCGTTGCTGATCATCACCGCATCCGGCCCGCCCCAGTGCTCCTCCTGCGCCGTGAAGTTACGACCCAGCGTGGGCGCCGCTTCAAGCACCTCCAGGAAGCGCGGCGCCACCAGCGCCTCCGTCACCTTCTCCGGAAGCGGCCCCGATGCCTCCGAAAGATCATCCAGGTAGTAGCCGCTGATGCCCTGGAAGGTGGACGCCATGCGGTTCCAGTCTTCCAGCCGCACCGGCGCTACGAACGGATTTGCGTCCCGATTCTGGGTGTCGTGCTGCGCAAGTTTCAGAAGCTGATCACCCTGGGGAAACGGCAGCGGCCGCCACACCACCGCATCGATGGCCGAAAACACCGCGCTGTTGGCGCCGATGCCCAGCGCCAGGGTGAGAATCACCGCCAGCGAAAACGACGGCGACCGCCGCATGAATCGCAGCGCCGACTTCAGGTTGAACATCGCGCCCTCGACCATCGCCCAGATGTGCACTTCGCGCATGGATTGTTTCACCTGTTCCCGTCCGCCGAAATCGACCATCGCCTGGCGCCGCGCCTCTTCCGGCGACATCCCCCGGGCAATATTCGCTTCCACCTGCTCGGTAACGTGGAACGCAATCTCGCGTTCCAGCGCCTCGTCGCGGCCTCCGAACCAACGCTTCAGCCAACTCATGTTCTTGTTCCTCGTGAACGCCCTTCGAACTTGTTCCTCGATCTACTCCGCCGTCCGCAAAATCAGCGCCACCGCTTTCGACAGCCGGTTCCACGTCTCCTCTTCCGCCGCCAATTGCTTCCGCCCCTTCGCCGACAGGCGATAGAACTTCGCCTGCCGCCCCTTCTCGGATTCGCCCCAGTCGGCCGCCACCCAGCCGCGCTTTTCCAGCCGGTGCAAGGCGGGATAGAGCGAGCCCTGCTGCACCTGCAGCACGCTCGAGGAAATCTGTCGAATGCGTTGCGAAATGCCATAGCCATGCACCGGCCCCAGCGCAACCACTTTCAGAATGAGCAGGTCGAGAGTGCCCTGCAGCAAATCGGTCTTCTCCAGCGGCGTCATCGCTTCTCCTAGACAATCTACCTATATAGCCGCCGATATGTAGATTGTCAAGGAGAGAGGGACAAAAGGCAGGGACCACGGGACCGAGGCAACAACGAACCATGGGAGCATATCTACAAATAGTGCTTTGAAAGGGCACGACCCCAGTTCTTCGGCGGAAGGTAAGCGCAAGCCCCTTATAATCGCACCGATGGGCAGCCCCACTTCTCCTCCACCGCGCCCCGGCTCTCCTCTCCAGCACGACGGCCCCTACCTGCGCCTGCTTTGCATCAACATCTTCGTGCGCGACCAGGACCGCAGCCTGCGCTTCTTTGTCGATCAACTCGGATTCAACCTGGTCATCGACGAGAACTACGAATCCGGCGGACGCTGGGTCGCGGTAGCGCCTCCCGATGGCAGCACGGTCCTGGCGCTGGTCCGTCCAAGAAAAAACTCCGAGGAATACAAAATGATTGGCCGCTCCCGCCACGCCGTGCTGGTCACCGAAGATGTCATGGCGAAATACCAGCAGTGGCTGGACCGCGGCGTGCGTTTCCACCATCCCCCGCAGACCACCCTCTGGGGAGGAATCTTTACCCGCTTCGACGATGCGGATGGAAACACCTTTATGCTGGCGGGACGCGACGATTTCGTTCGCGAGATCGAAGCCCAGCGGCGCGCCGCCGCCGAGAAGCAGGAAGCCGAACGCCGCACCCACCAGGAACTCGAAATCGCCAAGCGGGTGCAGGCAAGGCTCTTCCCCCAGACCCTTCCGCAACTCAAGACCCTGGAATATACCGGGGCCTGCATCCAGGCGCGCGCCGTCGGAGGCGACTATTACGACTTCCTCGATTTCGGCCGGACGCGCCTGGGCCTCGTGGTGGGCGATACGTCGGGCAAGGGTATCGGCGCCGCTCTGCTGATGGCCAACCTGCAGGCCAACCTGCGCAGCCAGAGCGCCATCGCCTCGCGCCGGCCCGAGCTTTTCCTGCGGTCGGTGAACCGGCTGTTTTTCGATAACACCACCGACAGCTCCTATGCCACCCTGTTCTTCGCCGAATACGACGACCGTAGCCGGCGCCTGCGTTATGCCAACTGCGGCCACCAGACGGCGCTACTGCTGCGCGCCGATAACACGCTCGAGCGGCTCGAATCTACCGGCACGGTTCTCGGCCTGTTCCCGGAATGGCACTGCGCCGTCCAGGAACGGCGCCTCTCTCCCGGCGACACATTGGTTCTCTACACCGACGGCGTGACCGAATCGTTCAATCATGCCGAGGAGGAATTCGGCGAGGACCGCCTGATCGAGATCGTGCGCGCCAACCGCCATCGATGCTCGCAGGAATTGCTCGCGGCCATCGTCGAAGATGTCTGGAAATTCAGCCCCCACGAACAGGGCGACGACATCACCCTGATTGTTGCCAAATGCCGGCGCACCCCACAAAGGCCTGCACCGAAGCGCCGGCCGAAACGCGCGCCGCGCTAAGGCGAAGCATCCGTCGCCATCTTGAAAGCGTTCGGGTTCAGAGGCCGTGAAGGATTTCGCGGTACAAGCCGCTTTGAAAGGGCACGACGTCAGGTGTGCCGAAAAGGCCAGAAGTTAACCCGGGCTTTCGCCCCTGAGGGATGGTGGAACCCGATTGGAAACGGGACTATCGCGAAATATCGGCGTGGCGCCTCGCCTCCCAGCGGTGGCGATGCTTGTAGACATAATGCCCCACCAGCCATCCCACCGTGCTCCCGACCAGGATGTCGGACGGGAAATGCTGCTGGCCCATCAGCCGGGTAAAGCTGATGCCCCCCGCCCCCGTGTACACCAGCACCCGCGTCCACGGATTCCGGTACTCGCCCGCGATGACCGCCGCGGCCGACCACGCAAGCACGCTGTGCGAGGAAGGAAACGACGAATCCACGCCGGCATCCGACTGGAAGAATCCTCCGCGACCATGATCCTGGTAAGGGCGCTCGCGCCAGAAGATCAGCTTCATGCCCTGCTCGACGATCACGCCATCGAGCAGCGCCTCGGCGCCCAGCAGGCCGGTTTCGCGGGCGTGCTCATCGCCCCGAAAATGGCCCACCCCATACAGGATCACGGGGGCAGCAATGTATCCGCCGATCATCACGTTCGATGCATTGGTGTTGTCGTTATTGAAGGCGGGATCGAGCGAGACCACGTCGTGCAGTGTTCTCTTGTCGGTCGCAATCGCCGCGCCCGTCGCCAGCACCAGCGGCAAAGCCACCTTCCAGTCGCCGCCGTGAAGGTGAAAAGGACTCGTCCAGATCACGCCCTGGTCGTGAAGGACGTTGACAGGCACCGCGCGAATGGTGAGGTCATTGGCCGCGTGGTTCTGCGCCTCGGGCGCATCGGGCAAAGCGGTTTCCGGACCAGGCTGAGACCGCGCGCAAAGGGCCCCGCCAAGCAGGCTCAAACATACAAATCGACCGATCAGACGAAAGGAAAATACAGGCTGTGCAAACACACATGGGTTTGATGCCCGCACCGCGCGCCGTGCATGCATCTGTCATTTCTCGTTCATTTTGCCTGGGCGCTCTCACCCATTTCCGCCAGGTAGATCTCCACGTAATCGAGGTAATTCTGCGCGTATTGCAGGATCAGCGCGTGGTCCTTGTCTTCGAGCGGGCGGCGTTGTTTCCCCGGCACGCCGGCCCACAGGGTGCGCGGCGGCACCACCGTGTGTTCCGGAAGCACCGTACCGGCCGCCAGAATCGACCCCTCGCCGATGCGGCAGTCGTTCAGAATGACCACGCCCATGCCTACCAGCACCGCATCTTCCACCGTGCAGCCGTGCACCGTGGCATTGTGGCCGATGGTCACCCAGTCGCCCACCGTCACCGAGTACAGGTTGCGCTGGCCATGCAGCACCGCGCAGTCCTGCACGTTGGAGTTGGCTCCCACGCGAATCGAATGCACATCGCCGCGCAGCACCGCGTTCATCCACACCGACGAATGCTCGCCCAGCGCAACATCGCCGATTACCTGGGCGGACTCATCGACATAACAACTGGCAGGAATCCTGGGCACATGCCCCTGGTAGCGGCGGATCATCGGCGGGGAAACCTCCACGGACGATTCTAACGAACTCAGGAATCAGGGGTCAGGGGTCAGGGGTCAGGGATCAGGGGTCAGGGGTCAGGGGTTAGGCATCGCGCGTCGAGCCGGCTGCTCTTCGAATCCTTAACCCCTGATCCCTGATCCCTGTTCCCTGTTCCCTGCTTCCTACATTCCTCCCTTGCCCAGCAGCACCCCGATCCCGTAGGTGACCGCGCCTTCCACCGCGCCCACCACGGTCATCTCCATGCCCGAAGACCACCACGACCGCACGGTGATCAGGCTCTTGGCCGCGCCCACGGCGAAGTGTGCCACCAGCGAAATGATAGCGGCCGCAATCACCGCCGGCACGCCCTGCATAAAGAAGAACGGAATCACCGGAATGATCGCGCCCACCGCCGTCGAAATCGCCCCCGACGTCGCCGACACCATGGGGTTCGCCAGCGCTTCCTCTGAAGTCCCCAGCCGCTCGCTCGACAACGCGCGCAGCATCTGGTCCGGATCGCGCGCGATGTGATCCACCACGTGGAATGCGTCTTCTTCGGGCAGCCCCTTCACCTGGTAGTAGAGCGCCAGCAATTCCCGCGCCTCAGCCCCATTCATGGCGATGGCCTCGCGCTCGCGCGCCAGCTCGGCGTGGTAAATCTCCCGTTCGCTCTTCGCGGCCAGGTAGGCGCCCGAGCCCATCGACAGCGCGCTGGCAATCATCCCCGACAGCCCTGCCAGCAGCACATATTTCGCCTCGCCCTGAGTCGCGCCCGAAACGCCGGACACAATCCCGAAGATCGCCCCCAGGCCGTCGTTCACCCCGTAAATCGCATCCCCGATCCAGCTTCCCGCCTGCTTGCGCCCCTGGTTGCGCTTGGCCAGCAGCTCGTCCAGCACTGCCTTGGGATCCACCTTCGGAATGCCCGCGGGCGCCAGATAATGGCCGCGCAACAGCGAACCCAGCTCGCGGTGGTGATCCTTCTCGTCCTCGATCACGTGGTGCAGGATGTCCACCGAAGCGTCGTCGCCCAGCTCCTTGAGCTGCTTTCCATAGTTGGCGATGTGCCGGCTCTCCTCAATCTCCAGCCGCCGCAGCGCCATCCGGATCCCGCCGGCGCGGTTGGCCAGCGAATTGGCCTCGCCCCCGGGGCTGCCCTTGTACACCGGCTCCGGCCCGCCCAGCTCGACGATCCGCCCGTGCCACAGCGCCGCGTGTTCCCACTCGGCGCTCGCCAGGTGGCGCAGCACCTGCGCCCGCACCGGATCGGTGTCGCGATCGGCCAGCGTCTGGTAGGTGTGGTACCCCTCCATCTCCGCCTGCCAGTTGCCATCCAGGGCCGCCAGAACCTTCTCCAGCCGGGCGCCCGACAATTCTTCCTTCGTCGCCACTCGCTACTCCTTGCTTTTCCCTGAGAATAGCCCACTTTCCCGCCGCATGTTTAGCCCAGCCTAATCCGCTGTCCCTGTTCCCTGTTCCGTGTACTTCCTCACCTTCCCTTGGCCGAGCTTTCCCGTATAGTGTTGTGTACAGCAAAAAAGCCGGGTTGGACCGGGATGGCGGAAACCGTTGGGCCACCCGCGACGTCTCTTCGCGGGGGAGGCTAAAAAGCCCATCCGCCCAGCGTTGTCCTCTGCCACAAACATCCAATGGATGAGGACGCAGTCTGTACGCCCCGAACGAGGCGAATTCTGAGGAATCGAGGGAACCACCTCATGGCCACGCGATCTACTCCAGCTTCGGCGTCAACCGCGCCCAGCTACGTGGGACCGTTTATCACGGTCGCCATCCTGTTCTTCATCTTCGGGTTCATCACCAACCTCAACATGGCGCTGGTGCCGCACCTCAAGAACATCTTCGACTTGCCCTATGCGTGGGCCATGCTGGCCGAGTCGGCCTTCTTCCTGGCCTATTTCGTGTTTTCCTCGCCGACATCGAAGCTGATCGAGGCCATCGGCTACAAGCGAACCATGGTGGTTTCCCTATTCATCCAGGTGGTGGGCTGCCTGTTGTTCATTCCCGCAGCCAGGCTGGTGAGCTTTCCGCTGTTCCTGACCGCGGTGTTCGTGGTGGGCGCGGGTGTAACGGCATTGCAGACTTCGGCCAACCCCTACGTCACCATCCTCGGCCCCGAGCACAGCGCGCCGGCCCGCCTCACCCTGGCGCAGGCACTGAACTCCCTCGGCGGCACCATCGCGCCGCTGGTGGCCGGCGCTTACATCCTCACCGACCCCTCGGCCGTGGCCACCAAGGCTGCGGTCGCCAATACAGTCCGCGGACCCTATCTGGCCATCGCCGCCGGACTGCTGATCCTGGGCATCACCGTCACCTTCCTCCACCTGCCGCATGTTACCCAAACCCAGGAGTTCCGGCCGGCAAAGGAGGGCGATCCGGTGCTGAGCCGCAGCATCTGGGGCTACAAGCACACGGTGCTGGGCGCTCTGGGAATCTTCCTCTACGTGGGGGTGGAAGTCGGCCTGGCCTCCATCGCCGTGAACTACTTCAAGACCCAGGGCGTGGACAGCCTCAAGACCGCTTCCTTCCTGGTGTCCCTTTACTGGGGCGGTGCGTTGATTGGCCGCCTGCTCGGCTCCTGGGTCCTGACCAAGGTCAACCCGCACCTGCTGCTCGGCCTGTTTGGGCTCGCCGCCACGTTTTTTGTGCTTTTGTCGATGTTCTCGTCCGGCCAGGTGGCGATCTGGTCCGTGGTCCTTTGCGGGTTCTTTAACTCCATCATGTTCCCCAACATCTTTGCGCTGGGAGTCGCCGGGCTAGGCCCGATGACCAGCAAGGGATCCGGGCTGATCATGACGGCCGTCGTAGGCGGCGCGGTAGTGCCTTACATGGTCGGCAAACTGGCCGATCTGATCGGCATCCAGCACGCGCTGATTCTGCCGGCCATCTGCTACCTCTATATCGCCTTCTACGGCTTCGTAGGATCCAAACCCACGCGGACCGTAACAGCGTAGGCTGGATGATGTCGTAGACCCTGAAGGCCCTTCGGCACACGCCGAAGGGCCTTCACATCGTTTCCGCCTTCATGGGTTGCATCCCCGGCGCCGCGAGGGACCTTGTTTCCCCTAATCCCTCTTCGACATTTCATGCAGCTTCAGCACCGTATTCCAGTTCCGCGCCGTCCCCGCCACGCCCACTGCCCGGTCCAGCGTCTTGCCTGAGAACTTGGTCTCCGCCGCCCCGTCGGGAAGATGTAAATAGATGTGATCGCCCGACAGGTGGTACCGGTCGCGCCGCGCGGGATATTTTTCCACGATGGCCCGGAGCGCGGCTTCCGCCCCGGGCCCTGCGCGCCCGGAAAGAAAACCCACGTGGACCAGCGCGCCGTTGGCAGCGGCTTCCTTCGCATATGGATTGCCCGCGATGAGCCGGGACAGTTCATCGTGGGTGCGGATCACCACGCCCACCGGCGCACCCATCAGCCTTTCCAGGCCGGCGGCAATCGCCGCGCCTGCTTTCGCTGCCGCCGCGGTGGCATCGAAAACCGCGTTCCCGCTCTGGATATACGTCTGGACGTTTTTATAACCGAGGCCTTCGAGCAGTTGGCGGAAATCGGCCATGGCGATCTTGCCATGCCCGGCCAGATTCACCGCCCGCAGCAATGCGACATAGGTAGGCATGCGGCCTCCATCCCCCAGAAGTTTGTCATCCCTGGTGAGCGAACGAATGACTCGGGAGCGCCTGGAGGGGCGGCGGAATCTGCCCTCCTCCCGATCGACATGTTTCACTGCGAACTGTTCGCGAGGAGCGAAGCCGAACGACCTGCATTTTCCGTTCCGCCCTGCCGCCGCCCCGAATCACCACGAAAAGTGTAGCCTGACATAGGACCCCAATGGCCACGCCCGCAACCCACCTCCGGCAATGGTTCACCCCGAGGTGGTGGAGCGAAGCGCTGCGAGCCTTGCGGCGGCCGCCGGGACATCCCTTCGACCGCGCTTATGGAGTGGACACCGGCGGCCTGATCTACGCCGATCGCCTGGCCGGCGGCCACGCGCACGCCGCGCACAACGCCGGCTACTACGCCACCGCGCCGTCTTTGTTTCACGGCGCCATCGCGTTGTGGCGCGAAACACTCCCCGGCACGGGCTACGGCGTAGAGGACTACACGCTGGTCGACATTGGCTGCGGCAAGGGCCGCGTCCTGCTGATGGCGTCCGAATATCGGTTCCACGAAATCATCGGCGTCGAGCTCGACTCCGGCCTGGCCACCATCGCCCGCAAGAACCTCCGCAAATGGCAGCGCCGCGTACCTCGAATCGGGGTGCACCAGGACTCGCTTTTGAGACCCGGGAAATCGATTCCCCGTATCCGCATCCTCGATGGCGACGCCCTCTCCCTCCCCATCCCCGACGCCCCCGTAGCGCTGTTCTACTTCAACTCCTTCGAGCGCCCGATGATGGAGATTTGGCTGGCGCGGTTGGGGGAGATTGCGCGGGAACGGACCGCTCCGCTCGACCTGATCTACATCCACCCGGAGTTCGATGGGCTGGTGCGCAGGGTGCCGGAAATACGAGTGCTCACCGAGGCCGACATTCCGTTCTCAGCAGAAGATGCCGGGGCTGATGAGTTTGGGGTGGATTCTGATCACTGCGCAGCGTATCGATTGGGCGGGTGACAGTGTCGGGCTCTCCCGAACTACTGGCTGGAGCCGGAAGGTATGAAGTAGAAGAGGACACCGATGGCGCATAGTATCAGCGGCCAAAACCGGGCGGGGATAAAGAAAAGCGAATCGCTCGGGCGAAAGAACGCGACCCGGAAGCGAGGCTTTTCGCGCTCCTCGAAAGGAGCCGGCAAACCGGGAGTTTGGAGCAGGTCCTTGAGTGGCTGGTCGGTTGGTGGTGTATAGGGCGATGCGAGGCACCAAACAATTACCGCAGCCACCAAGAAGGCCACAAGGATGGGCCAGGAGTGCCGCTGGTAATAGTGCTCATCGTGGAATCGCGCGCGCGTAAACACCTCGGCCGCGAGCGAGCTTCCGAAGGCGATGAGCGCGATCACAACCCCACGACCTCGCCAGACAATCATGCGGGTATTAAAGCATAAGGGGAATGAGGCCGGGCGAATTTTACTTCTTGATTGGCACGCGCGCGTCGTTTATCCAGGTCTCAGAGGAAACCTAGGGCAGCCGGCCCAAACCATGCCCTTGGCGTCCTGCCCGCGATCTCGTTCCCTCGTCCCTGCTTTACGGATAAATGCGGTGCAGCGTCCGCGCGAACGGAATCGTCTCACGCACATGGTCAAGGCCGCACACCCACGCGACAACTCTCTCGATCCCCATACCGAATCCCGCATGCGGCACGCTTCCGTAGCGCCGCAGGTCCAGATACCACTGGAACGCTTCCTTTGGCAGGCCGTGATCGTCGATGCGCTGGTTCAACAGTTCGTAGCTCGACACGCGTTGCGAGCCGCCGATCACTTCGCCATAGCCCTCGGGCGCCAGCACGTCCACGCACAGCGCATAGGTCGGGTCAATGGGATCGGGCTCCATGTAGAACGCTTTCACCGCCGCCGGGTAGCGGTGCACCATCACCGGCCGGTCATACTGCGAGCTGAGCCACGTTTCGTCGGGCGAGCCGAAGTCGTTGCCGTACTCGAACGGCTGCTCGAGCTCGCCCTTCGCATGGGCCTCGTTCAGCATCTTCACCGCTTCGTCGTACCGCAGCCGCGGGAACGGCGGCAGAACCGATTGCAGCTTCGAAATATCCCGGCCGATCACCTCCAGCTCCCGCGCGCGGTTCTTCAGCACGCTCTGCACGATGTGGGAGATGAAGTTCTCCGCCAGCTCCATCAGGCCGTCGAGATCGCAATACGCCACCTCCGGCTCGATCATCCAGAATTCGGTAAGGTGGCGCCGCGTCTTCGATTTCTCGGCGCGGAACGTAGGCCCGAAGCTGTACACCTTGCCCAGGGCCAGCGCCGTGGACTCGATGTAGAGCTGCCCGCTCTGGGTAAGAAAGGCGGGGTCCCCGAAGTAGTCCACCGGGAACAGCGTCGACGTCCCTTCGCACGCCGCCGGCGTCAAAATGGGCGGATCCGTCCGGATGAACCCGTTGGTGTCGAAATACTCCGAAGCCGCCCGCATGATCTCGGCGCGAACGCGCAGGATGGCCGACTGGCGGGGCGAGCGCACCCACAGGTGGCGGTGCTCCATCAGGAAATCGACGCCGTGTTCCTTGGGCGTAATCGGATAGGGGTCCGACTCGGGCACGCGCTGGACGACCTGGACGTCTTCCACATCCAGCTCCAATCCGCCCGGAGCGCGCTTGTCGGCGCGGACCTTGCCCGTGACGATCACCGACGACTCCTGGGTCAGCCCCTTGAGCGCTTCGAACACGGCCGGCGGCACGCTCTTCACGTGGGCCACGCCCTGCACCGTTCCGGTGCCGTCGCGGAAGATGGGAAACAGCAGCTTGCCGCTCTCGCGCGAGTTGTAGAGCCATCCGCGGATGGTCACGGACTGGCCCTCGTGGCGGCCAAGAGTGGCGATGGTCGCCAGGGGCGCTGCAGGCTTGGGCATTTCGGCGGCGGTGGTGGTTGCGGTCGTCTCGTCGGACATGGTCATCTCGATTTCTGCTGCTTAGTTCGTCGTCATCATCTCCGGTCCCCAAGGCGGGGACCTGGGCACCCGGTTTCGCAGGACCTATCAGGATAACGCGGCTGATCTCACTGCATCCCGGCCTGCTGGTTTATCGTCCTAAGCATATGGCGAACCAGGCGACCGTTGCGCAGCCGGGGCAGGCCGGCAACCCCCATCCCGCACCCGAGGCGGAGGAAGTGTACCGCCGCTGGATCCAGTTCCTCGACGACGAATTCACGCGCCATCGGAACCCCGAGCGGCGCGCCGAGATCGTCCGCGACCAGCTTTACCAGCTCTACCTGGGGCGCCCGCACGGCGGCAAGCTGAACCTGACCCTGACCAGCGAGCTTCCCGGTAACGTGCTCAGCTTATCGCTCGACCCCATCAACATCACGCTCGAGTCCGGGCACTTTCCCGACGTCGACCGCCAGAAGTTCAACGAGCGCAAGCCGCTCTTGTGGTTCTGGCAGATGTTCGACCGCTCGGCTATCGGGCTGAATCACTGGCTGGGGCTGCGCTTCCGGTGCATGCTCGGCCGCCACCTGTTCGCGCAGATGGGTTCCGGCGTGCGCATCTATCACGGCGTCGACCTGACCTACGGCTACAACCTCGCCATCGAAGACGGGGTTTCGATCCGCCAGCGCGCTCTGCTCGACGACCGCGGGGGGATCACGATCCGCAAAAATGCGGTCATCGGATCCTATTCGCGGATCTTTTCCCACACCTATGCGCCCGACAGCTATGACAAGGTGCGGCTGGAGCACACCGAGATCGGGCCGGGAGCGCGCATCGGGAGCCACGCCATCGTCATGGCGGGGACCAGGGTAGGTGCGGGCGAGATTGTCGGCAGCTTCCCCGCCGACCGGGCGTGACGACCGCCCCCTATTGGCTCGGCAGGCCCACTCCGCCGTGAACGACAAAGCGCGCAAGGTAATCGTGCAATAGCTGGCGATGCTCCTTGCGATAAGACTGGTAATCCCTGGCGATGCCGGCATCGGCGCCGTTGATCAGGATCCAGCAATCGAGCATTCCGGCCTTCTGGACTTCAATCAGGTTGCGGAGGCTCTCACCCAGTTTGTCGAGCTTAGCCTTCTTCTCCTGCACGGTAGATGCGACCACGCTGAGAGCGGCATCTTCTTCCTTCAGCGTGTGCCGGTACTCCTTTTCGTCGGGGTAGTTCTTCTTGAACTGGTCGCCCGGCCAGGTGGCGCGGACCATCGAGTACATCATCCAGGCGAAGCCGTACGGGTTTTTCTTCTGGTCGAGCGAATTGATGTCGATGACGATGTTGGTCGTATTCGGCTTGGCTGGATCAGCCTTCGGCGCGGCGGGGCGATCGATCCTTGGCGCCAGAACGATCGCTTTCTGAGCAGTCGCCCATTGGGTGAGTCCCTGCCAGGCGAGCTTGTCGTAGGGGTCGGCCACGACGGCGTCGATGAATTTCTCTTTGGCAGCCAACGGGTCGTTGCCCATCCGCATGATGGCATCGCCCCAGTATCGGTAGGCGGTCTCGCGGTCGGGATCGATCTGAATTGCTCGTGCGAACCACTTGGCTGCAACTGGCAGGTCTTTCTGCTGATAGGCCGTATCGCCCGCGTACAGGGCAGCCAGATACAGCTGCGGATCGGCTTCGGCGGCGGCTGTATATTTCTCCAGCGCGGTCTTAAAGTCACCCGCGGTGAATGCCCTTTCGCCCTCCTGAATCAATGTACCTCCCTGGCTCTGGGGCGCGATCTCGACCGAGGCGTCAGGATCAAGATTGGCCATCATCTTCACGAACTCGAGTGGGTCGCCGAGTTCGACGGCGCGCCGGGCGGCATCCCGCTCCCTTGTGCGATAGGCTTTCGCCTGCACGGGATCGGTGGCTTGTATCGCCCTCGCGCCGAGGCAGTCGGCCAGGCGTTCGAAATAGAGCATCTGGTCGGGATGGAGCTCCGCCAGATGTTCGTAGAGAGGCAGCGCTTCCAGCCGCTTTCCATCCCGGTAAAGGCCGTTGGCCCGGGCGGCTTCATCGTCCTGACACCAACATACCGGAAGAAACACACACACAAAGAATCCCGCAAACCACCTCCGCATGACGTTCTCCTTTCTGAACATCCGGGAAATCCGGCGCGCCGGGACCACGTTTGAGCTCCCCAGGAAGCGTTCCGTGCGTCCTGGAATGGACGGGCAAGCTTCCATCCGCGGGTGCTCGCTGTGCAGTCGCTTGTCACATTAGACAGCCGAGGCTGTCCCAAGTGTTCCCGGCGCGGCTTTTTTCGGGGGATTCACCATGCTAACCTGAAACTTCCAGGCCAGGAGTGCTTGTTGCAGGCGAGCAGCTTTGTCATTGCTATCTTCGAATTCGTTTTGCTCATCTTTTCGCTGAGCGTGCACGAGTGCGCGCACGCGTGGATGGCGTCCCGGCTAGGCGACCAGACAGCCCGCCTCCAGGGCCGCGTGACGCTGAACCCCATGTACCACGCCGATCCCTTTGGGACCCTGCTGCTGCCGGCCCTGATGATCTTCGGGCCGTTGCTGGGCGGGGGGATGATGGGCGGATTCCTGTTTGGCTGGGCCAAGCCCACCCCGGTGATCACGCGCAATTTCAAGAAGATCGTCCGCGACGATGTGCTCACAACCCTGGCCGGGCCGGTTTCGAATCTACTCCTCGCCCTGATCGGTTTCGCGGGCCTGGTGCTCATTATCGTCAGCCAGGGCTACCTGCCCCAGGGGCAGACGCTGGGATCGAACGTCGAGGCTCTGAGCCTCCTCTGCGAGCTGGCCATCACCGTCAACCTGGCGCTTTTCTTCTTCAACCTGCTTCCGCTGCCGCCTCTCGATGGCAGCCGCATCCTGCGCCATTTCCTTCCCTACAACGCGCTGAATGCATACGACCGCATGGGCATGCTGAGCTTTGTGTTGATGATCTTTCTCGGCGGCCCGATTGTGCGCTTCCTCATGCAGCCGGCGCTGGGGCTGGTCCGGCTGGCGCTCAGCAGCCTGTAGACGGCAGTCTGGGCACGGATTTCCTACCTTCCCCTCAACAGCCAGGGACCACCGCCCGGCCGCTACAATAAAACCAGCCGCCCTTCATCGGAACCACGCTGGAATCGGCTCGAATTTGCCGGCATCAACCCGGAAAACAAACCCATCATGGCAGAAGCGACCAATCCTACCTTCCGTCCGCGCGTGTTGAGCGGCATGCGCCCCACCGGCAAGCTGCACCTGGGCAACTACATGGGCGCCCTCAAGAACTGGGTCGAGCTGCAGGACGAGTACGAGTGCTACTTCTTCATCGCCGACTGGCACGCCCTGACGTCGGACTACGCGGATCCCTCGCAGATTGTACCCAACACCCTCGACGTGATGCTCGACTACCTCGCCGCCGGCCTCGATCCGGAGCGCACCGTGCTGTTCCAGCAGAGCCGGATTCTCGAACACGCCGAATTGCACCTCTTGTTTTCCATGGTGACCCCGCTGAGCTGGCTGGAGCGCGTGCCCACCTACAAGGAGCAGCAGGAAAACCTCACCGGCAAGGACTTGAGCACCTACGGCTTTCTCGGATATCCGCTCCTGCAGGCAGCCGACATCCTGATGTATCAGCCAAAGTTTGTGCCGGTGGGCCAGGACCAGGCAGCGCACGTCGAGCTGACGCGCGAAGTTGCACGCCGCTTCAACCAGTTCTACAAGCTCAACGGCAGCGAGGTGTTGCCCGAGCCGCAGGTGTTGCTTACGCCCTCCCCCAAGCTGCCCGGAACGGACGGCCGCAAGATGTCGAAGAGCTACGGGAACACCATTCTGATCACGGATCCGGAGCCGGTCGTTCGCCGGAAGTTGAAAACCATGGTCACCGACCCGGCCCGCGTGCGGCGGACCGACCCGGGCGATCCCGACAAGTGCCCGGTGGGCGATCTGCACAAAGTGTTCTCCAGTGCCGATACGCTGGCCAAGGTGTACGACGGATGCCGCACCGCGGGCATCGGCTGCATCGAATGCAAAAGCTGGGCGGCCGACGCGCTGGTCCAGATTCTCAACCCGATCCAGGAACGCCGGGCGAAATACAGCGAAGGGGACGCGGCCGAAGTTCTGGAAGACGGATCGAATCGCGCCCGCGCGCGGGCCGGGCAGACCATGACCGAGGTGCGCGCCGCCATGCAGATGAGCCCCATTGGCAATGACTGAGCAGCAGGGACGAAGGGACTAAAGAAGAGGATATAAGCGGTTACCGTGATGGATCAGAGCTCCCAGGAAACGATCAAGCAAGACAACCGCACTCCGGTGCGCGAGCCGGAACCGGGCCAGGCGCCGGTCATCGAGCCGACGCCGGGACTTGAGCCCGATCCGGAGCCCAATCCCGATCCCACGCCCGACGATCCGGATCCCGAACCGGACCGCGATCCCCATCCCGGACCCCCTGCCGGCCCTGACCCCGATCCCGACGAGCTGCCCCGAACGGAGCCCCCGGTAAAACCAGACACATCTCCGCTCAAGGCCGCCGCCACGCCGGGCTCCGAGCCTCCGCCCCTGGTGCTGACTTCAAAGCCCGTGGCCGCGGAAAAGTCCAGGCCCGCGCCCAGGCCGAAAAAGTCCCAAGAAGAGCCCGAGTTCTCCCCTTTTTCCGTCCTCGTGGGCCAGGTTTACGACGGCCCGCTCGACCTGCTGCTCGACCTGATCCGCAAGCAGGACATCGACATCTACGACATCCCCATCGCCAGGATCACGGCCCAGTTCCTCGCCTACGTGAATCAGCTCAAGGCCGGCGACGTGGACGTCGCCGGTGAGTTCATCTACACGGCGTCTCTGCTCATCCACATCAAGAGCAAGATGCTGCTCCCCCGCGCGCCTACGGGGCCCGAAGACGCGGCCGAGGACCCCCGCCGCGAACTCGTCGAACGGCTGCTGGAGCACGAGCGCTTCAAAAACGCCGCCCAGATGCTGAACGAAAAGCAGATGCTCGAAGCCGCTTCGTGGACCAACCCCGGGATTCGCGAGTTCAAGGACGATGTGGAAGCCGAGCCGGAGATCGCCGCCGACACCACCGACCTGGTGCACATCTTTCGCGATATCCTCGAACGCGCGCGCCGGCGCCCCACCTTCAACGTGCAGGAAGACGCCGTCACCGTCGGCCAGATGATCCAGTTTCTCGGCCGGCGCCTCATGCTCGAGGACAAGCCCATCGGCCTCCGCAAAATCCTGATGCACACCCGTTCGGAGCGGGCGCTTGTAGCCATGTTTCTGGCGCTTCTGGAACTGGTCCGCCTTCAGGCGGTGTTGTTGCGGCAGGACCGCGAGTTCAGCGAGATATTCATCAAGAAGAGCACCGAATTCGATGCGGTGATCAACGAAGGGATGGCCAATCTGAAGGACGACTGGCGCTGAGTAATACGGCTCCGCGCGGAACGGCAAAGCGATAGCCGAATTCCGAACCTACTCGACGTTGTTTCGCTTAAAGAACGCGGCAATCCTCTCCTGGGGTGCCATGCGCTTCGCGCCTGGTCTTTCCGCGCCTTCCCGGGCCGGCCGTTGGGGTACAAGAAACACAACCGCGACGGCGCCTATGAGGAAAAGATTCAGCATCGTGCGGGCGCGATGCTCCTCGACATAAAGGCTGCCGAACGGAGAGTAAAGGAAAACGGCGAGGACGCAGCTTGCGGCGACGGCACCAAGAATGCCCGCCAGGCGGCCAAAATAGATCGTCGTGACGATCACCACCAGCAGGCACATGGCGGGCGCCGCCAGCCGGGTCTCTCTGCTTTCATTCAGGAACAGGGCCAGCATCAGGGCCGCCGATGAGCAGACCACAACGCCGATAAATGTCTTGATCTTGGCCCGCACGCGTCCTCAATGAAGCTCCAAAATTCCAGGAATGGAATATCGTACCAACGCGAGCCGACGGAATGATTGCTCCACCTCAAACATTCCCGGTGACTTGTGTGGTCCGCCTCCTCTTTGACCCATCCGGGATTCGGGCCCGGGTCCCGCCCGGAACCCCATGGATTTCCCGAACCGCCCCTATCTCATGTAAAATCAACATAGCGGTTCCTTCTTCATACAGGATTTCGCTCAATACAACTGCTGAAAGTCCGCAGTTGTGGGGTTTTATGACCGCCGACATAGCTGGCTCAAATGTGCTCTTTTTGAATTGCCGTCCTCTCTATTTCCATTCCAATTTCGTTTTCAAGACCGGCGTTGATGCCGCATCACTCCGCGTGTGTCGCGGGGGAAGAAGCAGCTAATGGCCGATCTGGCAACGGTTGCAGCACCACTTCCCAAGGGTCCTGCGCGCGTTTCAACCCTCGCTGACCGAAAGCTGAAGGCGATGCCCAGCCGGCGCGGGCTGGCGCTGTTTGTCGTCGTCCTCGCGGCGGGCCTGGCTTATATCGTTTTCCATGTTTTCCGCGATCTCGATGCGGTGAAGAACACCGGCTCGTGGCCCTACATGCTGCTGGGACTGGCGCTGCTGATCGCGCTGGGTTTCGAGTTTGTGAACGGCTTTCACGACACGGCCAACGCCGTCGCCACGGTGATCTATACCAACTCGCTCGAGCCGCACGTAGCCGTCGTGTGGTCCGGCGTGTGCAATCTCGCCGGCGTGCTCGCCTCCAGCGGCGCCGTCGCCTTCGCCATCATCACCCTGCTGCCGGTCGATCTCATCCTCCAGGTCAGCTCCGGCGCCGGCTTCGCCATGGTCTTTGCCCTGCTCATCGCGGCCATCCTGTGGAATCTAGGTACCTGGTACCTGGGCCTGCCCGCCTCAAGCTCACACACCATGGTGGGATCCATTATCGGCGTGGGGCTGGCAAATCAGCTTCTGAATGCGCACAGCGGAACTTCGGGCGTGGACTGGGAACAGGCGGCCAAAGTTCTGAAGGCCTTGTTGCTCTCTCCCGTGATCGGCTTTACCGTCGCCGCCATCCTGCTTCTCGTCTCCAAGTCGCTGATTCGCTACCCCTATCTCTACGAAGCGCCGAAGGACAATCTGCCGCCGCCGTTCCCCGTCCGCGCGCTCATGGTGCTCAATTGCACCGGGGTCAGCTTTTTCCATGGTTCCAACGACGGCCAGAAGGGCATGGGACTGATCATGCTCATCCTGATCGGCACGGTGCCCACTGCCTACGCGCTCAATCACGCGGTCGGCCCAATGGAAATTCAGAACTTCATCGTCGCGTCGGAGAGAGCCGAACATGTTCTCGACCGGCACGTGGATCCGTCCGCGATCGGCAGCAATCCGCGCGCCGAGATCACCGACTACATTCGCACCAAGCAGTTGCAGCCGAACACGCTCCTGGCCCTTCGAGAACTGATCACGCAGGTCGACCAGGAAGTAAGCCACTACCGGGAGTACAAAGACGTCCCGGCGCAAGACCAGGCGAATGTCCGCAACGACATGTATGTCGCCAGCGAGGCCCTTGCCATGATGCGTAAGGCGCACGACCCGGCATTCAGCGCCGAGGAATGGGCCGCCCTCCAGAACTACAAGAGCAAGGTCGACAAGTCGATCAAGTACATTCCCGACTGGGTCAAGGTAGCCGTCGCCCTCGCTCTCGGCCTCGGCACCATGGTGGGATGGAGACGCGTTGTGGTCACTGTGGGCGAGAAGATCGGCAAAGACCACCTGACCTACGCGCAGGGCGCCAGCGCCGGCCTCGTCGCCATGGCCACCATCTTCCTGGCCGATAAGTTCGGACTTCCCGTCAGCACCACGCACATACTCAGCTCCGGGGTTGCCGGCACCATGGCGGCCAACGGCAGCGGCCTGCGCTGGCGCACGGTGCGCAACATCGCCGCCGGATGGGTATTTACCCTGCCTGCCGCGGCTGTTTTATCCGGGCTTCTCTACTGGCTATTCCGTCGGCTGGCCTGAGCCGCACTCCCGTACCGCGTCTTCGCGACTTCCCCCGGGTTCCCGCGGACAGATCTTCGTCCGTGGGTGGTCGATTGCGACGGCAGCAAACGCTACGCCGCCTGCAAATCCAGGAGGATGGCCGCACCCAGGGTCCCGAGGTTGATCGCCGAAGCCCGGCCTTCGTTGTCGCGAAGGATGGTGGCGCACAGGCTCAGCCCCAGTCCGGACGTCTCGATTCCCCCGATGGGGGCCACATACGGATCGAACGCGCGCTCGGGATGATGGAATCCCGGACCGGAATGCGAGACCGCGATCTGGACCCGGCCGCCTTCCGCGCTCGCTTCCAGGCGCACCATGCGTTCGCGATCGTGGTCCACGTTTTCCACCGCTTCCATCGCGAATTGCAGGCAGTGCAGCACCGCCTGGCGCAACTGCTGCGCGTGGCACAGCACCCGCGGAATGCCGGGCGAGACCTTCAGCCGGAACTGGATCGACCGTTGCAGAAATTCGGCGCGATGCAGGCGCTCCATATCGGCCAGAAGTTCCGGCACCGACACCGCGGTGCGCGGCCCGAGCGGCGAGCGCGCGATATGGGAAAGGCTTTGCAGCGTCGAGCGCATATGGCGGGCTTCGGTCAGGATCGCGTCAATCCCTTTGCGCTCGTGTTCTCCCAGATGCGGCGTCTCGCCCAGCAGCGAGGCGTATCCCAGGATGACCGTCAGCGGATTATTGAGTTGCTGGGTGACGTTTCCGGCCAGTTGCCCCAGGCCGGCGAACTTCTCGGAATCGATCAGCTTTTCCAGCATCGCAGTCTGGCTGCGCACCGCCTGGATGCGGGAGGCAAGCATCTCGAGCGGCAGCAAATCGTCCTCGCGGAGAGGTTCATCGCTCCGGCCGGCGCGCATGCCCGCCAGGATCAACGCGCCCTCGCTCGATTCCCGCCCATACATGGGAACGATCAAGGCGGAATTGAATTGCAGGCGTGCCAGGTCTTCTCCCGGTGCGAACCACGGTTCCATGTTCCAGTCCAGGGTGGTGCTGCCATCGACCGCCGGCCGGGAAAACTCCATGGGCGGGAAACGGTCCGGCGGGATGCGCCCGGAAAAAGCATCCAGTGCGCCTTCGGTGGCGAGATCAAACCCCACGGCGCCCACCAGCCGAAAGCGGCCTGAAGGCTGCAGCAGGATCAAAGCCGCCTGAGCGAACCGGCTGTTCTCGACGACGGCCTGGCAGATCTCGTTCCCCTGGCGATCAAAATCCTCCACCCGCCGGCGCGAAAGCACCAGCCGGGTGTACGATTCCATCTCCATCCGCGCGCGCCGTTCGCGCTCACTCTTGGCCTGGTTGACCGCGATCTCATTCTCCAGGGCCAGCAGGATCAGGCCCAGCGCCGTAATGACCTTCGACATCACGATGAGGCGGACCGCACTGAGACTGAGGTTCGGAGAAGAGGCGACGGCGGGAAACGCCAGCAGCGCGGGAGACGCCCAGCCGATCAGCCCGATGAAACTGATCAGAACGCCGGAGGAGAACCGGCGAAAGGTGAAGACCAGCAGCAGGGCCGTAACGACGTGATTGCCACTTTCGGCCACGATCAGGGGGCGTAAGAGATCGTGCCGGCAGCAGAACCACAGCGCCAGTCCGCTAAGGAAGGAAACCACCGGCATGCTGAGCCAAACCGGGACGGCACCTTGTTCGGAAGCCCAGAGGAGTCCCACGGCGGAGCAAATCCCCACAAGTGCCGGAAACACCCAGTAGAGAGGCCCTTGTGGCGGGAGGCCGTGAAACACACCGTAGGCCAGGACGGCGTACCCGATCATGGGCACGATGTAAGGGATGATATAGAGGACTTGCAGCCTGCCCAGGCGAATGCGCATCGGCGAAAGCGACCCCAGAAACAGGGCCGAGCTAAGCAGCGCACATGCCTGTCCGACCGCCACGCGCCAGGGATGACTCCCATCGCTGAGGTCCCAGGCTCCCACCGGATGGAGGAGGGCCATCCGGATGACGGCGAACACAAAGGCCAGAAACCAGAGCAATGTGCGCGTGTCGCGCGAGCGCAGATACAGGCGCCCAAACGCGGGCAGCAAAAGCGCGGTCAGAATCAACGCTGGAATCTGATACCAATCCTGCATGGAAACAGCCAATGAAGAACGTAGGATTGCGCTCGAAGATCAATAAAATGAGCCCGAAAGTCGCACGATTTCCCATCTAAATTGTCATGCCACCCCCGCCGGGTGTATATGCGTCTAATGTGGTAGCTAGCCAAGGTTTTCGGTGTTCCAGGTCACCAGAAATTCTTGTGGAGATTCTCGACCGGGAGAAGCGGGGAATGATGGGTTCAGGAAATCGATGGATCGGTGTCTTGCTGGCGGCCGTGCTGATGGCGGCCCCGGCGACGTTCGCGCAAGGCAAGGATAGTTTTACCCCCATGCCGATGGACAAGGGCTTCGGTCCCATCGATCTGACCCCTCCGAGCACCCCGCCCGAGGAGATCATCAAGAAGTTCGCCGCCAAGGAGAGCGAGTTCCAGGACGCCCTGAACCACTACACCTACCGCCGCCAGGCCCGGGTCCAGACCCTGGATGACGATGACAAGGTGGACGGGGAGTGGTACCAGGTGGACGACGTGATTTTCGACCTCTCGGGGAAACGGACCGAGAGAACCGTCTTCGCCCCCGGCAGCACGCTGGAGCGGATCATGATGACGCCCTCCGACCTGCAGGACATCCAGCGCGGATATCCGTTCGTCCTCACCGCCGAAGAGGTGGACCAGTACAACGTCAAGTTCGTCGGCCGGCAGAAGATCGACGACGTCGAGTGCTACGCATTCGATGTCAGCCCCAAGGCCATCGTGAAGGGCCACCGCTACCTGCTGGGGCGGATCTGGGTGGACACCACCGACCTGCAGATCGTGGTCACCAACGGCCGCATGGTGCCCGATGACACCCGCAAAGGCAATGAAGACCTGCATCCTCCGTTCATGACCTGGCGCCAACAGGTCGACGGCCACTACTGGTTCCCGGTGTATACCAAGGGCGAAGGCATCCTGCACTTCTCCGGCGGGCACGGCTACATGGGCGAGGACGTTCACATCCGCGACACGATCAAGTACACCGAGTACAAGCGCTTCGGCTCGACTGCCAAAATCATTTACGACGGGCAGGAAGTGAAGGGGCCGGACCAGCAGCAGAACCCGCAGAACCCGCCGCCGAAACCGCATTGACATCGGTTTTCGATCCGCCTCCCATCCGGCCGGAGTTTCATTTCGGGCCTTGCCCGATCGCGTTCCGAATGCGAACCCGCCGTCGGCCTGTTGCGCAAATCCGCCTCTCGCCGGAAGGCCCGTTCAAAGTAAGCTCGGACGTATGCAGAGCGCGGCCATCGACACCGTAACCCGGCCCTCGTCCGGCGCGACAAATTTTGCCGGGGTTCTGGCTTCGGTTACCGATCCGCCATGGAACGACAGTGGATTAGCCGAAGATGTCACCTCCATCAGCTACGAACGGGCTCTGCGAACCCATGCCCGCTGCCCGTCCGCGAACCCTGGACAGGAGACCGATCCGGATCGGCCGAAAGTGTCCCCCGCCGAACCAGCCGCCGGGGGCAGGCGTTTGAAAACCTCCAGCATCACCATCCGGCTGAGTGAGCCGGAATGCGCCCAAGTGCGGCGGCGGGCCGCCGAAGCCGGGCTTACGGTGTCAGCTTACCTGCGCTCGTGCGTGCTTGAAGTTGAAGGCCTTCGCACCCAGGTAAAGGAGACTCTGGCGCAACTGCGAACCGCCCAGGCGCCGGTCCAGGACAGCGCTCTGGTCGAACAAGTCCGCCCATCCACAGTCCTTAACCGGGGATGGCGCTGGTTCCGGAAGAGGCGCTTTGGCGGGTGAGAAAACATCGGCGAATCGCGCCTACTCCACTTCAAGCACCAGGCACTTCAGGTACTCGGTTTCGGGGAGATTCAGGATCACGGGATGATCAGGGGCGGCGCCACGGCGCTCCAGCAAGCGGACGCGGCGATGGGCATCGGCAGCCGCCGAAGCCACCGCGCCTTCCAGTTCGGCCCAGCCCACGTGGTGAGAACACGAACAAGTGACCAGCATCCCGCCGGGGCGAATCATTTTCAGGGCGCGCAGGTTGAGTTCCTTGTAGCCGCGCAGCGCGCCTTCCACGGCACGCTTTGTCTTGGCGAATGCCGGGGGGTCCAGGACAATGGCATCGAAATGCTCGCCGGCATCGGACCAGTCGCGCAGGATGTGAAAGGCGTCGCCCTCGATCCAGTCCACGTCGCCGATGAGACGGGCGAGATTCCGATCGAGGTTCTCGTCGGCCACCTCGAGCGAGGCGCGCGAGGAATCCACGCCCGTGACCTGGCGGCAGACGCGGGCCAGGTGGAGAGCGAACCCGCCCTGGTAGCAAAAGACGTCGAGGGCTCGCCCGGCAGCGCCGAGGCGGACCGCCCACTCGGCGGCGGCGGCGTAGTTGGTCCGCTGATCGAGGAAGGCGCCGGTCTTCTGGCCGGCACTGGCGTCGTAGAGAAACTCGAGGCCGTTCAGCAGGAAGCGAGTGCGGGTCGCTGGAATCGCCGGGTCCCGGGACCAGACAGGGGCGAGATCGGGCGCGGACAGGCCCTCCAGTTCCCGGATGCGGGGATCGGGCCGCTCCAAAATGGCGCCCGGAGCCAGTTCCTCGCGGATCACCTCGGCGCACACCTCGCGGACCTTTGACGAATCGAGGCCGCGAGCCAGCAACTGCAGGATGACCAGATCCCCGTACTTGTCGGCCACCAGGCCAGGCAGTTCGTCGGCCTCGCTGAAGACCAGCCGGCAGCTATCGGTCTCAGCCGTGAGCATGGGCTTGCGGCGCGTAATAGATGCCCGGAGCCGGCCGGCAAGAAGCCGGAGCCACTGATGTTCATCGATGGCTTCGCGAGAGATCATGCGCAGGGCAATCTGCGAGGAGGGGCTGTAGAGCGCGGTCCCGAGCAGCAGCCCCCGATTGTCGGCCACGGCAAGCAGAGGAGGGTCTCCTTCCCCGGCGAGCGACTCGATATCGGAGGCATAGACCCAGAGATGCCCGGCGCGCAGCCGATCGGCGGCGCGGCGGCTGATGCGCGCGCCCGGTTGGGCGGCGGACGAGGTTCCGGCAGCGGCTGGGGCCGGACGCCTTTTGCCGACGGGGCGCACAACGCGTGGCGCGGCAGCCTGGGGGTTGGATTCTGGCGCCGCCGGCTTGGCGGGGGCGGAACGGTGGGTCCTGAGCCGCTTGTTCATCGCTCCAATGATTGCACCTCAGCCGGCTGTGGAGTCCCGGAGAGGCGAATCGGATCACCCCACCCCGGCGGGGCCGGGATGGGGCGCTCGCACCAGTCTAGTTTGGATCCTCGGCTTCGCAGAGAAGCTCTACTTCGCCTGAAGGCTTTCCAGGTAGCGAGTCAGATTGGTGGTCCTCAGGTCCTTCTCCATAGAATCCGGCTTGCTCATCTTCGCGAAGACGGTTCCCCATACGGGCATCTCGCCAGACCCATGGGCTTTGATTTCCGCGCCGAAGCGCAGCACGGTGACGACATGCGTTTCAGGGAACTTTCCGTGATTGGCCTTCGCCAGGCCGGTCAGGTCGGTGGGCTGCGTTTTCAGGGCGCCTGCGACCGGTCCATTGCCCCGTCCATCCGTGCCATGACATGGCGCGCAATAGCTGGTGTACATCACCTTCCCGCTGGTCGGGTCGGTGTGGGGCGTAGACAGAACGAGTTTATCCTTGGGTTGGTCGGCAAAGCCCATCGTAAGGGCAAAGGCGGCGGCTGCCGCTGTAATCAGGAGAGGTTTCAACATAAAATGCCTCGGTTCCGGACGTTGTTTTGGAAGCGGTTTTACGGGCCTGTACTCGCAGGACCAAACCGCATTGTCCGGATGGCACTCTACGCCTGTTCCAGGGTGAAGTGGCGGTGATGGCGGATACAGGACGATAGTAATTAACATCATGAAATCAAACCATTTACTTCTTAATTTTGAAAAGAAATCGCCCCGCCGGAGCTTCGTTTCTTAAGCGCCCGCCTCACCACGCGAACTGGTTTTGGAAGCGGAGCGATCGCCGCTTCGGAATTCCGCTTCGCTTCGTCGCGCCGCGGAACTTCGCCGGCCTGAACAGGCGGGAGCCGGCGGAATGCGATGCCCGTTAAACAGAAGCGGCCTATAATGAAGCATGGCGACGGTCCGGCATTCTTCACCGGCTGATAAGGTCAGCGCCTCGCAGGACTCTGCGGGGGAAGCTATCGTCGCCGGGCGCCATCCGAACCTGACCCTGGCCGCCGGCGCCTCGGCGGTGGTCGTCGAAAAGCCCAAAATCACCCAAGAGATCATAGACCAGCGCTTTGAAAAGCTGTTGCGCCAGGTGCAGGCCAACCGGCTCAACGAAGACGTTTCGCTCATTCGCAAGGCGTGGGATTTCTGCGTGCAGCACCACGCCGGGCAGACGCGCGCCTCCGGCGAGCCGTACATCATCCACCCGCTCGAAGTGGCCGAAGTGCTGGCGGAGATGAAGCTGGACTCCACCGCCATCGCCGCCGGCCTGCTGCACGATTCGGTGGAGGACACCCCGGCCACCAACGAGGAAATTGCCGCCAACTTTGGCGACCAGGTGGCGCACATCGTCGAGGGCGTCACCAAGATCGACAAGATCCAGTTCGCCAATCGCGAAGACCGCCAGGCCGAGAACGTGCGCAAGATGCTGCTGGCCATGGTGACGGATGTGCGCGTGGTGCTGATCAAGTTGGCCGACCGGCTGCACAACATGCGGACCCTGGAACACCTCCAGCCCGACCGCCAGGCGGCCATCGCGCAGCGAAACGATGGATATTTACGCGCCGCTGGCCCACCGCCTGGGCATGGGCAAGGTGCGCGGCGAGCTCGAGGACCTGGCCTTCCGCTACACCGACCCGGTGAGCTACGAGCAGATGTCGGCAGCCGTGGAAGCGCGGCGCGTGGAAGGCGAGCAGTTCCTGCGCGGCGTCGAAGACACGCTCGCGGAGCAGCTGCGCGAAAACAATATCGACGCGCGCGTGGAGTGGCGCATCAAGCGGCTCTACTCCATCTTCCAGAAGATCCAGCGCGCCAATGTGACCTTCGACCAGGTCTACGATTTCCTGGCCTTGCGCGTGATCACGCAGGATGTAAGCGCCTGCTACGCCGTGTTCGGCCTGATTCACGCACTGTGGCGGCCCGTGCCCGGCCGCATCAAGGACTTCATCGCGATCCCCCGCGCCAACCGCTACCAGTCGCTGCACACCACGGTCATCGGCGACGGCGGCCACCAGTTCGAAGTGCAGATCCGCACCGAGGAGATGCACCGCATCGCCGAGGAAGGCATCGCCGCGCACTGGAAGTACAAGGCCGGCGAGAGCATCGTCACCGCGCGCGACGAAGAGCGGCTGAACTGGATTCGCCAGCTTGTCGAGTGGCAAAAGGAGATGACCGACCCCAACGAATTCCTCTCCAGCCTGAAGATGGACCTCTATCCCGACGAGGTCTACACCTTCACGCCCAAGGGGAAGGTAGTGGTGGTTCCCGGCCGACGGCACGCCGGTGGATTTCGCCTACACCATTCACACCGAAGTGGGCCACACCTGCGTGGGCGCCAAGGTGAACGGCCGCATGGTGCCGCTGCGCACCAAGCTGCGCACCGGCGACATCGTCGAAATCGTCACCAAGAAGGACCACAAGCCCAGCCGCGACTGGCTCACCTTCGTCAAGAGCCCGCGGGCGCGCAACAAGATCAAGCACTGGCTCAACGAGGATTCGCGCCGGCGCGCAGTCGAGATCGGGCGCAAGCTGCTGGCGCGGAGAAGCGCGCCGCTTCAAAGTGCCCATGAGCCAGATCGACGACCAGGACCTGGGCCGCATCGCCAACGAATATGGAGTGGCGACGGCCGCCGATCTGCTGGCGACGCTGGGACAGGGAAAGCACTCCGCGCACCAGATTCTGAACAAACTGGCTCCGGGATACGCGAACCCCGCAGTCGAGGAAGAGCCCGAAGCCATCCCCGGCACGCGAGGCCGCCATGTCCGACGCGGTGCGCAAGCTGCACCTCACCGGTTCGGACTCGCTCCAGGTGGAAGGCCAGAACGATCTGCTCGTCTATCGCGCGCGATGTTGCAATCCCATTCGCGGCGAGGAGATCGTGGGCTACGTGACCCGCGGCAAAGGCGTAGCCGTGCATGCCCGCAGTTGTCCCAACATTCAGAACCTGCTCTACGAGAGCGACCGCCGCATTGCCGTCGAGTGGTCGCGGGTGGGCGACAAGATTGCCGGTCACGCATCGCGCTACCCGGTCAAGATCACCGTCTACTGCGACGACCGCGCCGGCATGCTGAAGGAATTGACCGCGGTCATCTCCGACGACGACACCAATATCCGCGGCGTGGACACGCGCCAGTCCCCCGAGGGCGAGGCCATGATCGACTTCGTCGTGGAAGCCGAGGACCTGCGCCATCTGAACAAAATGGTGCTCGGCCTGCGTCGCGTGCCGGGGGTGCGCGCGGTGCAGAGGACGCAGAAGGTCTAGAGCCCTGAGTCATGGATTGCTGGTACAAAGATTAAAAGCAACCGCAGATCCTTCGCTTCATTTGGCGCAAGAATGCGCCAAATTTCGCTCAGGATGACAGCCGTTTCATGGTGCGAACTTCAGACTCAGGAGTCTAGTGGCATGTCTCAGAGACATCGTTACTACTACGCCGCTGTTCTGGCAGTCGTATATTGCAGAACCTTCCCTCAGCGGCTAAAGCCGGCAAGGATTTCGGCGGCCTTCGCGGCACGACTAAAGTCGTGCCCTTTCAAGACTGGAACCAACGTTGGTAACGGATTCCCTGCGACAGGCGACTAGAGGCCGCCTATTTTTCAGCAGGAGTGAATCCGGTCAGGATGCGCGATTGGGACCGGAACATGTGGTAACTGTCGAAGCTGAACTCGTTCAGCATGGTGGTATACGGTCCGTAGCTGAGGAACGTCTCGTCCCAGCCGAAGAGGTTCCGGATGTCTCGACCGCGGGTGATGGAAACACTTCGGAGCGGGCACTCATAGGTCTTTCCGCCGATCTGGACCGGCCCGTATTCGATCATGATGTCGGACCTGGTGAGCGGGGTGGTGGACTTGAGATCGAACCGGAACGACAGGCGGAGGACCGCACCACTGTCCGGGTCAACGGCAATCTCGATGTGATACCCCGCATACCTCTGGTATGTTTGCGTCCCGTCCCCATCCGGGACACAGCAGATCCACACGTGGCGGAGCGACAGATCCTGGGGAATGGTGGAACGAAACACGGCGGCGCGGCCGGGGGCCGCTTTTTCCCAGCGGATCCAGGTCAACTGGCCATTTTTTTGGATCGCATCGAATACATCCTTGAGGGCGGGACCGAACACGCCAAAGGTGAGCAGCTCAGGATTCCCGAGCCTCGGCCAATGAAATTTTGCGTCACTCTCCTCACGGCCCTGTCGATAGCGCACCGTGGTGGTGGAACGGTCGGTCTCGTGAAGGGGCTGGTAATTCATCTGTGTTTCCAGGTCCGTCGCCGTCTCCTTGTAGCGGGTGGTGATTCTTTTCGCATAAAAGTCGGGGAGTCTATGGATCGCGCTCGTCAGGTAGGACGAGGCCATGGAGATGATGTGCTGCTGCTCGCCAGGGCCGGGCGGCGGCGCGCTCAGAATTTCATCGGCGGGCGGATCCTGAAAGGATGAGGCATCGGCGAGAATGCGCAACTCCTGGCGGGTCCGCTTTCCGTGCGCGATCGCATAGAGCGTCTCAAGCCGGGGTTCGCTCAGCCGCCGCGTCAACTCCAGACCCCGGAGCTGGTTGGCTTTCGCGGCATCCGATTCATCCTGTTCCACGATCTTCTCGAGCTCTTCGAGCGACACGCGCTTCAGCGGGGGGATCTGGTCCGTGGAGTAGTACGGCTGGTCGTAGTAGCCGGTATTGGTGCGCGCAGTGAGTCCAACTTTGTCTATTTCCACCTTCAGATCGTGATACTCATAGAGGTTCTCTGCGCTGAACGGATCGAAGGAGATCCGGTAAAAGGGACCGGTTTCGCGAACGCAGTTCTCAATCTCCTTCTCGATATCCGGGACGGCATCGATGACCCGGCCGCCGCTCTGAACGGCCAGCACTTTTCGATTGAGGCTCATCATGCCGGCGCGATGCTGCGAGCTCACACCGGCAAGGTAGTCCTTGTACAACTGACCGCGAGGATCGGCTTCTCCGACGGAAAAGCTGTAGAGCGCCACCTGCGCTTCGCGAAACAGGGTCGAGAACCAGCAGATCGCGTGGAACAGATCGGGATCGGATTTGGATTTCAGGTCACCGCTCGCACCGGTGCCGATGCCCCAACCCGGCCCGACCCATAGCAGCAGCTTTCTGCCCGGCTGGCGTCGTTCCTCGGCAGCAATTTGTCCGAGTACCGCAAGTGCGTATTCGATGGGTCCGGTGATATGGCCGGAGGGGGCTGTCAAGGGTGCTTTCGAAGCGGAGCGCGAGACGAACGATGCTTGTTGCCCGGTGGTATTGGGGCGAATCAGGGAGAAGTCGTTGTGCTCAATTTCGCGCGCCAGGGCGTTTCCATCCGCGGCGGGCTTGGACACGGTCCACAGGCCGGCCTCGGAGAGCAGAAACACGGAGGTGGGGCGGGCAAGGCGGCCGCCATCTTTGCGTAAGTAGAACGTGACGGCGTTGCGCTCATCGCGCGCCATTTCGGGTGGGATCTCGAGCGTGTCGATGAGCAAAATGATTTTGACCGGAGGCTCTGTCCCCGCCCCCCGTCCCGTGAACGCCTGGAACGAGAGAATCTTCTGCTCGCGCCCGTTTTCCAGCAGGCGGAAATCCGAAGGGTTGAGACCGGCGGCGGGATTCCCGGAGGCGTCGGTCACCATCACATCGAGCTTGATGAGTCCTTCGGGCCTGTCGCGCAGGTCCCCTGTGGCGGCGACAATCGGCGAGCCATGCGGATGGATCGGCTGAGCATCGGCAAGCTGCAGGCCGAAGTACAACACGACGCAGGTGCACAGACGCTTGTTCATCCCCAGGTTGCTCGCGTCGAGCGGAGCGGTTGTGAGGCGAGTATACGCTTGCCCTTTGCGCACGGCGTCACGCGAGGAAACCTGCACCTTTATTGGGCGTTACCCTGGCCCAGCAGTTTGGCAGCCTGCCGGAGCAGACCGGCTTCTTGTTCGAGCGCGCTCGCGGCCCGCTTGATTTGCTCGTCGGCTTCGGGCCAGCGCTTCTGTTCGATGGCTTCGCGAACGCCGGGGATGGTTTTGACGCCGTAGCCGGTGTAGAAGCCGGGCGCATACAGCACATGCTGAAACCACGGGCGGTTGGGCAGGCCGGCCTCATCTGTGAGAACGCGCTCGCTGCGCAACAGGTCGGTGTTGACGCCGGCGGGCGCGTTTCCGGCGGCGGCTTCGAAAGCCTTGTCATAGGCTTGTGCGGCTTCGGTCAAGTCGTCGGAGGCCTGGTCGAGCGGCGCGAAATTCAAGTAGGGCGGAACGTCTTCGGCCTTTGGAGGGACGAGCGTCTTCTTCGGATCCCGGAGCGCGTCGTACACGCCTTCCGTAATCTCGCGGTTGCGTTCCTTGATTTCGTCGCGCTTGTCGGTGGCCAGCGTCTTGAGCTGTGTCACATAGAGATGCACCGTGTCGGCGAGGTCGGAAAACTGGAACGGCAGAATGTCCGCGTCGGCCATGCGCATCACCATGGTGCCTGCGGTCTGAGCCAGGGCGCGCCCGTAGCTGAAATCCGTGTCCTGAAAATGCGTG
Organism: uncultured Acidobacteriota bacterium; assembly: GCA_963706455.1. Taxonomy (GTDB): domain Bacteria; phylum Acidobacteriota; class Terriglobia; order Terriglobales; family Acidobacteriaceae; genus Telmatobacter. The sequence goes on from CAVPNO010000086.1 coordinate 49,714, forward strand.
TACCAGTAGAAGTCGTCGTAGATGGAGTGATACTGCCCGCCTTCGTCCTCGCCTCCGTAGCCGAGGTTGACGCTGGCCACTCCCAGGTGATCGACAAACACGGTGTAGTCGGAACCCGAGCCCAGCGCGGGAATGCGCAGGTCGGCGCGCGAACGCAGTTCCTCGCGATCCTTGCCCTTGGCGCGCGAGATGTCCACCAGCCGCGCGCGCTTCCACACGCTCATCTTCGTTTCCGGATCGTCGATGCTCTTCGCCACTTCGTTGACGAAGTTTTCCAGCGAGTGCGATCCGCCGGCATGGAAATATCCGCGCCCATTGGCGTCGGAGTTGAAGTAAGCAACGGCGTGCTGTTTCAGCTCGTCGGCGTGGGTCTCGGCCCATTCGGTCGATCCCAGCAGCGCCGGCTCCTCGCCGTCCCAGAAGCAGTAGATGATGGTGCGCTCCGGCTTCCAGCCCTGCTTGAGCAACTCCCCGAGAGCGCGCGCCTCTTCGAGTTCGGGGCTGGTGCCGGAAAGCGGATCGTCGGCGCCGTTGACCCACGCATCGTGATGATTGCCGCGAATGATCCACTGGTCCGGATATCTGGCTCCGGAAATGCGCACGATGACGTCGTAGAGCGGCTTGCGATCCCAGTTGAAGCTCAGCGCCAGGTGGGCTTTCGCGGTGCTGGGGCCCACATGATAGGTGAGGGGAAGCGCACCGCGCCAGGCCTCGGGAGCCGTCTCGCCCTGAAGGGACTTCAGAAACGGCGTGGCATCGGCATAGGAGATCGGCAGCACGGGAATCTTGGTGATGGTCTGCACCTGGTCGAGGGGAATCAGCTTGACGCCCTCGACGGCGCCCACGCCGGGCGTCTGCGGATCGCCGGGATAGACGGGCATGTCCATCACGCTTCCTCGCTGGACGCCGTCGGGCGGCCGCGTGGGCCCAGTGGGAAATGCGTCTCCCTGCACGTAGCCGTCCTCCCCCGGATCGGAGTAGATGATGCAGCCCACGGCGCCATGCTCGGCGGCAACCTTCGGCTTGATGCCGCGCCAGCTTGCCCCATAGCGCGCGATGACGATGGCGCCCTTCACGCTGATCCCCATGCGGTCGAGGACTTCGTAATCCTCCGGCCGGCCGTAGTTCACATAGACCAGCGGCGCCGTCACGTCGCCGTCGCGCGAGTAGGCGTTATACGTCGGCAGTTGTTCGGCGGTCTGGTTCGATGTGGGATCGACGCTTACCGCCGGCTCCTGCAGCTTCGCCTTGAAGGGCGCGGGCCCTTCGAGTTCGAGCAAACGCGACTTGGGGGTCGGGAACAGCGTGGTGAAATTCTCGATCTGCGCTTCCAGGCCGTAGGACTTGAGCTGGGCGAGCAGCCACTCCGCGTTGTCCTTGTCGTATGGCGAGCCGACATGATGGGGACGCGCGGAGAGGCGCCGCATGTTTTCGCGGATGCGGCCGGGATCGGGAATGGCCCGGAACTTCGCCTCCCACTGGGCCTCGGCGGCCGAGTCCTGCGCGGTATATCCGCGAAACGCGCGGGTGTCGGCGGGGTGATCGGCCATGGCAAACAGAAACGCAAGGGCAAGGGTCAGGCGCATGGGGAAACCTCACGGTACGCGACCTTTTGAATGTAATGCATAGCAGAGACGGAGAGCAGCCCGAACCGCAGATCCTTTGGCTGCGCGCCGCTCTGCGGGGCTTCGCCTGAGGATGACAACCGGACATTAGATTCGCGATATCGCGCTAGCCATTTTCCAACAACCGCAGCAACCCGGCTTCATCGAGGATGGGGATATTCAACTCCCTGGCTTTATCCAGCTTGGATCCGGCTTCTTCGCCGGCGACCACGTAGCTGGTTTTTTTGCTGACCGAGCCGGATACCTTTCCGCCCGCGGCTTCGATCCTTGCCTTGGCGTCGTCGCGGCTGAGATTGGGCAGCGTCCCCGTGAGCACAAAGGTCAGGCCGGCCAGTTGCGTGGAGCGCTGTTTTTTCTCGGCCGACATCTTAACCCCGGCGGCCTTCAAATGTGCGATCAGTTCGCAGTTGGCGGGGCGGGCGAAGAAATCCAGGATCGACTTGGAAATGCGTGGGCCGATCTCCTCCACGCGTTCCAGGTCTTCGGCGGTGGCGTTCATAATGGCGTCCATCTCGCCGAATTCCTGGGCCAGCAGTTCCGCGGTGCGCTCGCCCACGAAGCGAATATTCATCCCCATCAGCACGCGCGCCAGGCCCGCCTGCTTGGAGTTTTCGATCTGATGAAGGAGCTTGCGAATTTCGACGGGGCCGAAGACGCGCTGCTCTTTCTTTACGCCGTTTCGCTCCACTTCCTGCTTCAGCGAAGCGAGTGTTTCTTCGGTGAGGGAGTAGAGGTCGGCGACGCTTTTCACCACGCCGTCTTTAACCAGCGCGTACACCGACATTTCGCCCAGGCCCTCGATGTTCATCACGCCGCGGCTGCCCCAGTGTTCCACGCTGCCGTGCAGCAATGCGGGACAATCGGTGTTGACGCAGCGGTAATCGGCTTCGCCCTCTTCACGCACCGCGGGATTGCCGCACACCGGGCAGCGGGTGGGATAGACGTACGGTTCCTTGCCGCGCGGGTGTTCGGGATCGGAAACGATTTCGGCGACTTTGGGAATCACGTCGCCGCCGCGCTCCACCTTGACCCAGTCGCCGATGCGCAGGCCCATGCGCTGGATCCAGTCGGCATTGTGCAGGGTGGCCGCTTTGATGGTGGCGCCGCCCACGAACACCGGGTTCAGCATCGCGGTAGGCGTGAGCTTGCCGCTGCGGCCGGTGGTGATCATGATGTCGCGCAACTGGGTGACGGCCTGCTCGGCGGAGAACTTGTAGGCCAGCGCCCAGCGCGGCGCGCGCCCGGTATAGCCGAGGCGCGCCTGCGTGGCCTGCGAATCCACTTTGAAGACCACGCCGTCAATCTGGTACCCGAGCGTGTCGCGTTTTTTCTCCGCCTGGTGGATGAACTTCAGCATGTCTTCGACTTCGTGCACGCGCCCGCGATGGGGATTGACGCGGAAGCCGAGCGCGGTGAGCGCATCGAGCGTAGCTTCCTGGCCGATGGGGAGATAGTCGCCGCCGCTGAGGAGAAAGTAGGCATAGAGATCGAGCCGCCGCTGCGCCACGATACTGGGCTCGATGGTGCGCAGCGTGCCGGCCGCCGCGTTGCGCGGGTTCACCGCCGCGGTCAGGCCCTGCTTCTCGCGCTCCTCGTTCATCTTCAGGAAGGCGACCTCCGGCATCACCACCTCGCCGCGGACCTCAAATGCCTGCGGAAGGCGGAGCTTCTCAATGGTCTTCGCGGGAACGGAAAGCGGCACGCTGCGAATGGTGCGGATGTTCGAGGAGACATCTTCGCCGATCTGCCCATCGCCGCGGGTGAGGCCATAGGCGAAGCGCGATCCGCCATCCTCCGCCGGCTCGTAGCTGAGCGCAATGCTCAGCCCGTCAAGTTTCAGCTCCGCGGTAAACTCAACCGGCAGGTTTCCGGCCAGCCCCATCACGCGGCGCACCCAGTCGCGGAGCTCTTCTTCGGAGTAGGCATTGTCGAGGCTCAGCATGGGCCGCGAGTGGCGCACCTTCTTGAAGCCCTCGGCCGGCTTGCCGCCCACGCGCTGGGTGGGCGAATCAGGCGTCACCAGGTCCGGACGCTCCGCCTCCAGCCGCTTCAGTTCATTCATCAGCTTGTCGAATGCCTGGTCGGAGATCGAGGGCGTGTCCATCACGTAGTACAGGTGTTCATGGCGCCGGATCTCGGTGCGAAGTTCTTCGATGCGCCGGGCGTCCTCTTTGCGGCTTTCGCTCATGGGCAGGATTATAGGATGCGCCCCGCGATCGGGGTCCTCGCAAACGGGTCTTCGATTGTGGGGTTGCGGCGGTTAGTATGATGGGCAGAACGCATGGAGCCTCTAACGCATTTCTTCACCGGCGCCTGCATGGGCCGCGCCGGATTCAACCGCAAGACTGCTTACGCTACGCTGGCGGCGACGCTGGCCGCCGAGGCCGCCGACCTGGATGTCTTCTGGGCGGTGCGGGGCCCGGTCGAGGGGCTCAAGCATCATCGCGGCATCACCCACACGTTCATCGCCGTGCCCGTGGTTGCGGCGGTCGCGGTGGGGGTCGCGTGGCTCCTGCACCGCTGGAACGAGAGACGGAGAGTGCGCCGGCTGGCCAAGGTCCAACTCAACCCCGGCGAGCCCTTGCCTCGGCGCCTCGAGCCGCGTTCTGTCCACTGGGGATGGCTCTACATCACCTGCCTTCTCGCCGCCCTTTCGCATATCGCGCTCGACTGGACCAACAACTATGGCGTGCGCCCGTTCTTTCCGTTCAACCCGCGCTGGTATGCGGGCAGCTTCATGTTCATCGCCGAGCCGGTGCTGTGGGGACTGTTTCTGCTGGCCTTCGTGCTGCCGTGGCTGTTGGGGCTCGCGGACCGGGAGATCGGCGCGCGGCGGGTCCGATTCCGCGGCCGCGGCTGGGCGATCTTTGCCCTGGCGGGGATGGCGGCCCTGTGGATCTGGCGCTGGGTGGAGCAAAGCCAGGCGCAGGTCATTCTCAACAACACCCAGGTGACATCGGCGCCCGCCACCCGATACGCGCTCGAGCCGTATCCCATCAATCCGTTCCGCTGGCACGCCATTCTCGAGACGCCCGGTTTCTACCAAACCGCCGAAGTCAACACCTATACCGAATCCGTGGACAGCGACCCACAGTCCGACGTGATGTACAAGCCCGAGGATACCGCGGCAGTCGAAGCCGCCAAGCGCACGTTCCTGGGACGGGTCTATCTCGACTGGGGTACGTGGGCCGTGGTCCGCGACCTGGGCCAGGAGCCGGTCGCGAGTATTGGTCCGCCGCGTCTGCCTGCCGGCCGCAATTGGACCACGGTCGAATTCACCGACCTGCGTTTCTCGTATGCGTTCACGCGGTCCGGCGGCTCCCGCCCGCCCTCGGGTCTCAGCGGCTGGGTCTACATCATCGACGGCCGGGAGGACGGCGGCGAGGCGATGGGCGGGCGGGCGCAAAAGTAACGAATCGGGTGCCCCGGGTCGCTGCATTTGGGACCGGGCATCGGGTCCGGCTCACCTTCCCGATGCGACTTTGCGCGCTGCTTCCACTCCGCACACGGGCAGTGCGGGATCGGTGAGGAGACCGATCTGCTTGAGCACCGAGGCCTGGTCCCAGTAGATATGCTCGTGAGCCAGCTTTCCGTCGCGGAAATGGACGATGACCACCAGCGCAACCTCGACGCGCCGAAGCGTGGGAGCGATTCCCGGCAGCATCCACGGCATCTCCTGCGTGTGCGTAAAGGAGAAAATCATTTCGTCCACCAGCTGGTCGGTCCCCACGGTCCGCGAAATCGGAGTCAGGGTGGTGTCGGGCGGCATGCTGGGAATAAAGTCCCTGGAATAGAACTCCCGCAGGGCCGCCTTCCCGTTTCCCCCGGTCATCACCGGAATGTGATTGACGTAGGCGTCCTCGACCATGGTGGCCAGTGTGGCTTCGGTGTCGCGCGTGGCAAACTCGTGGCGCGTGTGCTCTTCCCAGAGGGTGGAAAGGTCGGTGTCCGGCATGGGCTTGATTGTATCCGCGCGCGGGCAGCGGCGCCCCCTGATCTGCGATCCGAGGCGTTCCGTTTTCGGCTGAGCTTTGTCGATTTGCGGCCACGGCGAATCCTGTGGTTGACCACCTCGGTCCGGCCATTCAGAATAGAGATGTCGTTCGGTTCCGGGTTCTGTCCCGGATTCCGGAAGCAAGAGGTGTTCATGGGCGCGTATGTTCTGCTGGTTATTGCTATTCTGAGCCGTGTCATTCCGCACCACGACTGGCTGAACTTCACCGCTGTCGGCGGCGCCCTGCTCTATTTCGGCGCGCGGCGCCCGTGGCGAGAGATGCTCGCCCCCCTGGCCGCACTGATAGCGACGGACTTCATCCTGACCGTGTTCATCTACCACTACGCGTTCCAATGGCAGGCCTATGTGACGACGTGGGCGTGGTACCTGGCGGTGATGGCGCTGGGCTGGATCCTGCTGCGGACCCGTACCACCTTCGTGCGCGTGGCCGCGGGCGTGCTTCTGGGACCAACCTCGTTCTTTATCGTGTCGAATTATGCCGTATGGGCGGGCGGTGACATGTACCCGCGTACGCTCGGCGGCTTGATGACGTGCTATGCCGCCGCCATTCCCTTCTACCGCAACGACGTGATTTCCACCGCCGTCGTCGCCGGCCTGGCCTTCGGCCTGCCCGTGCTGGTTCGCCGGATGAGCCGTGCGCACGCCGTCCCGTCGGCATCCTGATCCTGGCCGTCTGATCCCGGCGCCCGCACCCATTCGGAGATACAATCTCCGCAGGAGGAGTGCCATGGCCGCTCCAGCGCAGACAAACCGCGTGCCGCTTGACGTCTACCTGCGCACCTCCTGGGAGCCGGACGCCGAGTACGTGGACGGCGTGATCGAGGAAAGACCGAGGGGAGAGTACGACCACTCTTCGTGGCAGCATGCCATAGAGCTCTGGTTCGCCCAGCACGCAAAAGAATGGAACATCCGGGTTCGCCCCGAACTGCGCATCCAGGTCACGCCGGGGAATTACCGTGTCCCCGACATAACCATTCTCGATCGCAACCAGCCCATCGAGCAGATCATCACCCACGCGCCGGTCGCGGTTATCGAGATCCTCTCGCCTGAAGACTCGGTCGGCCGCATGCTCAAAAAGCTCCGCGAGTACGAAGAGATGGGGATTCAAACCATCCTGGTCCTGAACCCCAACGGCGACGACCACTACCGATTCAGCGCGTCCGGCCTGACACCTCTGAAGGAGACCGCTTTCGATCTCCCTGGAAGCTCCTGCCGGTTCGACCTCAACCAGATCAAGAGCCTGCTTGATTAATCCGGTTCAATCCTTGAGCCGGGATCGCCCAGGCTGCGCCGCTTTTTCCTCCACCACAGGGCGAAACCGACGACGGCAACGCCGACGACGATCGCCGATACTGTCAATGCGTGATGCGCGACTATCTGGACAGCGCCCGGCCCTAGTTCGATGACCAGCAGCGACAGGATCAGCCAGCGAATGCACCGGCCGGCGAACACCGCGAGCAGGAACAGGGTGACCCGCATCTCGAACACACCTGCGGCGAACACGAAGACCTTCCAGGGCGTAGGCGGCGGGAGCATGGACGGGATCGCCATGGCCCAGAATTCCTGCCGCTCGAACCTGGCCTTCATCGCCTCGTACCGGGCCCGGTTAATCCGTTTCAGCAGGAAAAGCTCCCCGCCCGCCCTGCCCACGCCGTAGGGGATCAGCCCCCCAATGGCCGATCCGATCCCTGCCAGCATCACATACAGCCAGAAGTGCCGCTGGTCCTTCCAGATATAAACCGCAAGGATGGCGTCCATGGGAACCGGAATCGTGGAGGAATCGAGCAACGCCACGGCTCCTGCGCCCCAGAACCCCATCGCGATGATGGCCGGCAAGAAGACCGCGTTCCATTTATGCAGTAGCTCGACAAAAAACTGCTTCAATCACGGTCCCCTTCCAGCCGCTTCGTTCGTCCATTCAGAAAGACCATTGTACGGTTGCGGGCGTTCCCGGCTGCGGGCGGCCCCGCAAAGTGTTGACAGCGCCCGGCCCGCAGGCGGGTTTTCTCCAATCGGGAGGGATGAGACAATGGTAAGAAAGGACTCGAAGCAAGCCGGGGCCGTCGTCCGCCCCGGTTTCCTGTCGGACGAATGCCCCTTAGCGTAGTGCCAACCAGTTCGAAGGAGCCCCGGGACCCGGGGGGAACCTCTGCTGAGGCCCCTAACCCACCCGAGAGCCAGGCGAACGGGCAACCGGCCGGCGCCGGCGACGGCAACGGCTCGTCCCCGGAGCCCCAGAACGGCAGGGGCCGCGAGGGTTCCAAAACCAGCACCTCGCGCTGGATCGACTACGACACCTACGAATTGCTGGACATGATCAGCGCGCTCGAAGACGAGCGTCGCTGGGCGCGCCTGCGCGAGGGCATCTGGATCGCCATCCTGATCCACCTCGTCTTGCTTTCGTCCATCACCTGGATTCCCCGGTATATCTTCAAGGTCCCGCCGGTGATTGACCCGTTCGAGGCCATCAAGCAGCGCAAGGATGACCTGAAGTACCTCGATCTGCCGCCGGACCTGATCAAGCGCGCGCAGCCCAAGGTGCAGGTGAAGCCGGTCCCGGAGAAGCCGCCGCAGATCGACAAGAAGACGCTCGAAGCGCTGAACAAGGCAATGCCGCAGTTGCCGCCGGCTCCGGCGCCCAAGGTGGAACCGCCGGCGGCCGCCCCACCGCCCCCGCCGAAGCCCGAGACCCAGCCCAAACTTGAGTCGCCGGTACCCCCGCCTCCGACACAGCGGCCCACCTTTGCCATGGGTTCCCAGAATCCCGCCGACCAGCTGCGGGATGCGATGCGCGGCTCCCGCGGCCCATCGAACGGATCCGACAATCTGCCCGCGAATCCCGCCATGGTCCAGCATCCCGGCGCCGGCGGAGGCGTCGAGATTCTCTCCGATCAGCAGGGAGTGGACTTCAATCCTTGGCTCAGGCGCTGGTATTTCGAGACCGAGCACACCTGGGATCCGCTGATTCCGGACGAGGTGAACGCGCCCATTCTCAAACAAGGCCAGTGCATGATCCGGTTCAAGGTGGGTCCGGACGGCCGCGTCCTGGAGATGCATCTGGAAGGCCGCTCGGGCGACACCGCGCTCGATCGCGCCGCGTGGGGTGCCATTACGGGTTCAAACTATCCTCCGCTGCCTCGGGAGTTCCACGGCCCCTACCTCGAACTGCGCGCCGTGTTCCTGTACAACATGCGGCCGCCGCAGTAGCAGGGGTCAGGCCACCGTTCGGCCTCTCCGTTTCGGCCGTCATCCTGGGGCGAAGGATCCGCGATTCCATGTCGCTGTCTCCGAATTGGCGGTGCTTCAGTACCGTGGCGTTTCGCCGGGTGGGATCACTTCACGGGAAAACAGTCGAGATCGTTGGCGAATACGATGGGACCGGAAAAGTGCCGGCGTATTTCCGCCTCTGTCTCATTCTCCTTTCCCAAAGTCCGCAGCATTCGATGCGACAGGATCAACTGCTTGACATGAGCATTCGCGGCAATCGTCCCGATGACGGAGGGCGGCATATGAAGGCGCCTTTCCACTCCGGTAGCGCCCTCCTGTATGGCGTTATGCGCGACGAATAAATCTGCCTCCGACGCGAGCTGCGTCAGCCCGTCTCCTTCGCCGTTCGTATCTCCACTAAAAACGATGCGCTTGCCGCCCATTTCCAGCCGCCATGCCAGGGCAGGAAACCCACCATGAATGACGCGAACGGCATACGCCACCATGTCGGAGTTTCGAAACACGAGTACAGGTTTTGAAGCGGCTGCCACATCATGCGGTTCCAGGGTATAGGTTCCTTTGGCCGCCGGCCCCGCCAGGTCGCTCAGGTAGCGCCAGGCTCCGTGCGGCTCGCTGAAAAGGTCGCGCACAAATTCACGAGTTGACGGCATGAAATCGTTCCCCGGCGGACCATACACCGCCAGGGGGCGCTTGCGGTCTTCAAACCAGGAAGAAAACACCAATGCGGGAAAATCGCCGCTGTGATCGATATGAAAATGGCTGAACAGAACGACGTCCAGTTGAGACATCTGCGCGCCGCTCTCTCCAAAGCGCAGTGCGCTGCCTCCGCCAGCATCCACGATGACGCGGGCGGTGCCGTGATCCCAGATGAGATAACTGGCGGAGGCCCGCTTGTCCTGCAACTCCGGGCCGCCGGAGCCCAGTACCTGAACCGCCAGTCCCGTAGAGCCGCAGGATTGCGCCTTTAGGGGCGAAACTTCATACGTGGAAATGAGGAACGCACAGACAATAAGCCCTCTTCCGGCCAGCCTTTGCGAACGAGCGAAGACGCCGCAGGTTTCCATTTCACACCGCCAAGCCGCAAGACGGCTTCAACGATAGCGTAATTGGGAAACGGGAAGTCTGGCGGGGTTGAGGGGTCTCTCAGGCAGCCATATCCCGCGGCCGCCGGATCAGCAGCAGCACGCAAGCTGTCGCGGCCAGGGGCATGCATCCGGCAGTCACAAACGCGGGGCCGTACCCCAGCCGGTCCACCGTGATTCCCACGGCCAGGGTGAACCATGTGCCCACCAGCCCGGCCGCCAGGCCGCTCAAGCCCGTCACCGTCGCCACCACGTCCTGCGGGAACAGGTCCGACGGCAGAGTGAGTCCCATGGTGGACCACGCCGCATAACCCCACACCGCGATACAGATGAGGGCGAGAGCCGCATACGGACTGTGCACGCGCGCGGCGGGGATTCCGAGCAGCATCGGGAGGCAACTGACCGTGCACACCCAGCGCCGTGCGGCAAGGACACTCATCCCGCGGCGGATGCAGTAGCTGGAGATAAAACCGCCGGTGAAGTTGCCGATATCGGCGGCGACAAACGGGATCCATCCGAAGATGGCAATGCGCTTCAGGCTGAATCCGCGCGCATCGCTGAGATATTGCGGAAGCCAGAAAACATAAAACCACCAGATGGGATCGGTAAGCGCGCGCCCCAGCACCGTTCCCCAGACGTTCCGGTCGCGGGCGAGCAGCAGCCAGCGGGCGACGCCTGAGCGAACCGAGGTTTGCGGAGTTTCCTGCCCGGCCCGGATTTCTTTCTTTTCTTCTTCACTGACGCGGGGATGATCGGTGAGGGGATGGTAGACACGCAGCCATGCGATCAGCCATGCAAACCCCAGCGAGCCGGAAAACGCGAAAGCCCATCGCCAGCCGATCCACGCCGCGACCTGGGGAATGACGAGGATCGCGAGCGCGCCGCCGACACTCGATCCGCTGTCGAAGATGGCCACCGCCACGCTGCGCTCTTTGCCGGGAAACCACTCCGCGACCGTTTTGCTGGCGCCGGGCCAGTTGAATCCCTCGCCGATGCCCAGCAGGAAACGGCACGCCGCAAATGCGAAGACCGAATTTGCGAGGCCGGTGCACGCATTGACCACGGACCAGAAGACCACGGCGATCGCCAGCCCGATGCGGGTTCCGACCACGTCGAGAAAAATGCCGCCCAGAAGCCAGGTGACCGCATAGGAGACCTGGAAGGCGCTGAAGATGCGCCCAAGGTCGGTGTGGCTGAGATGAAACTGCACCGTAATCACCGGCGCGAGCACGGAGAAAGTCTGGCGGCTGATGTAGTTGATGACGGTCGAGCCGAACAGCGTCCAGACAATCCACCAGCGCACGCGGCTGCGGCGGCGTTTCGACGGCCAGGTTTTCGACGTGCTTTCAGGCAAAGCTTCGGGGGGTGCCGACATTGTCTCCTGGCCAAACCTGGAAAAAGAGCCGCGCCAATTATATGCAAACAGGAAATTTAACTCCGCCGTCTGGATTAAGAGCTAATTCAGGCTTTGTTTAGGACTTTAAGGAGGGGTATGCGGTCTGATCCGGACATAGCTCGCGGCCATCGCCGGCCGGATCACGAATCCAAAGCGAACTTAAAGGAGCCCCCATGATCACCCCGACTCTGCGCAGATCCAACGTCCCCATGAACCGTACAGAACGGCAGTGCAAAATCTTCTTCCTCACGGTCGTCATCCTGGGATTCCTGTTGTTTGTGCTCTGCCTGGGAACCGCAGCCAATGCCCAGTCGCCAGGCGGCGCCGAATGGATCCGCTACACCGATGAAGCCGAAGGCGCATTTTCCATGGATATTCCCGCCGGATACCAGGTCGAAGGCGGGCTGTATCGCTTTGGCTACCTCGATGCCCGCTGGATGATGGAGATCCGTTCCCGGGACGGCATGGTCACCATTCGCATCGACGATCCCAACGTGCCCCCGTACATGTCGCCAAGTCCGCATGGGGTCCGCGACGTCAAGTTGTACGCCCGCCCCGGGGTGTTCCAGATGGTGGTCTACAAGTACCAGAGAGCGCAACTCTACGCCGAGACCTACGCGAGATGGCGTTTTGCCTCCGTCTGCACTTCGCTGAGCGAGATCCGTTCGGACTGGACCCCTTCCATGCCGAGGGACTGGCAATATGCTTCCGGAGCGCGCTCATCACGGGCGTCCGTCGAGTTCAGGTGCGCCGCTTCCAACGGTCCCCGCATCGCCAGTGTTTTCGCCCGCACTTCGATCCAGGGGAAACAGGGCCTGTGGATCGTGGATCCCATCATCAGCATCCTGGCCACACCCGACCGCCTCGACGAGGCCCGGGAGATGACCCAGAAGATGATCGACAGCTGGCAGGAAACGCCCAGATGGAAGGAGTATCAGAAATCCATGGAACGAATCGGCCTTTACGAATTCAAGGCCGACATCCCCAACCGGACCCACTGCTGGGACGAGGAACTGAAAGGGAAGAGCATCCTCCGGAACCCGCCTACGGGAGACACGTTCCACGACCCGATCACGGGCAACACGTTTCGGGACTTCAGGGGCCCCAAGGCCAGCGACCCTGCCAACGACCGGGGAGAAAAGATGAACACCGGCATGGGTGCCAAACCCGGCTTTCACCAGATCAGCAACCCGGAACTATCGCCCGAATAGCACCGGGCAAGGCGACGGCGAGCCGGATCTTTGGTCCGCCTGACGCGCTATGCGCTGCGCCGCACCGGACGGTCCACAATCTCTTCCGTCTCCGGGTTCCAATAGAGCCGCTTGCCGCTCCAGTACGATTGCGCGGCCATGATGCACACGATGGCGTGCGAAAAGCCGTGGTCCACGGTGGCGTTGGGCGGGGTACGCGCCTGCATGGCCTTCAGCCAGTTCATCAGGTGGACGAGGCTGTCGTCGTCGGGCTCGCGCGATTCGGGCGGAGGGGCGCCTTCGACCTTGATGACCTCCTCCTGATCTTTTTCCGGGGCGGCGATGGGCACTCCCCGGGAATTCACCGAGCCCCAGTATTCGTCGCGGCCGCCTTCCTTGCTGGCGGTGAACAGCGTTGCCCCTTCGCCGCCATAATTGGCGATCGTCCCGTCGCGGCCCATGATCCTCGCAAAGCTGCGGAAGCTGTTTCCGAAATTTACCTTGAATGTGTAAAGAAATCCCTTCGGATAAGTCACCGCGGCGACTGCTGTATCGGGATTCTCACGGCCGTCCTTCCAGATGAAGACGCCGCCATTGGCGACAACGCTTTCCGGATAGGCTTCGTTGGTCCAGAGGTGGACCAGGTCGCAGCCGTGGCTCATCCACTGGTCAAAGATGCCGGAGGAGAAATCCTTATAGAGCCGGAACTCCAGATAGACATGCGGGTCGAAGGGGCGATATGGCTTACCAAGAAGCCAGCGCTTCCAGTCGGTTTCTTCTTCCTTGAGCTTCGAGGGGCGGTCGAGCCACTCCTTCCACTGCATGTCGCGGTCCTGTAGCATGGCGTCGGTCGAGCCGGTGTCCCAGGGGACAAAGCGCCAGCGTTCCTCGTTGACGTTCCACTCCTGCTCGATGTGGACGATGGGGCCGATGCGGCCGGATTGAATCAGGTCGCGCACGGCGAGCTGGTACGGCTCGCTGCGGTGTTGCGAGCCCATCTGCACCACTTGCTTGGAGGCCTTGACGACGGCGCGGGCCTCCTTGGCTTCTGAAAGTACATTGGCGAAGGGCTTTTCGACGTAGCAGTCCTTGCCCGCCTTTACCACCTCAATGCAAAGCTTGGCGTGCTGGAAATCGCCGGTGGCAATCATCACGCCGTCGATATCCTTGTTGGCCAGCATCTCTTCCGAGTACTGGTAGCACCTGGGCTCGAGGTTGAACGCGCGCTTGACCTGGGCGGCGCGGCGGTCGCGGGCCAGCTTCCACAGGTCGCACACGGCGATGGTCTCGACGGGCGTCTGCTTCGCGGCCATCTGGACCATGTGGACGTGACCCTCGCTGCGGCCTCCGCATCCCAGCTGGGCGATGGCGATGCGGTCGTTGGCTCCCAGCACGCGCCCATAGGAGCGCGCGGTCAGTCCCGCGGCGGCGATGGTGCCGGTGGCCTGCTTGAGGAAGGTGCGGCGGTCAGGATTGGCGGTGTCGGTCATGAGGTCCTCGCGCGGAGTGGTCAGTGGTCAGTGGTCAGGTCACGGGCGGAGTCGGGGTCGAGAAATACGGTGACGTCGGGGTGCGTGCGTAAAATCGTGGCCGGGCATGAGGTGGAGATGGGTTCCTGCAGGGCGCGCCGGATGATGGCGGCTTTGCGGGGACCGGGGACCGAAGCGATCAGTTTCGGCACGCGCATCAAGGCGGGAATCGTCAAGGTGATCGCGGAGGCAGGAACATCGTCGATGGAGGGGAACCATCCTTCGGCGAGCTGCTGCCGGCGGCACATCGCGTCGAGGTCAACGACTTTGGCGTCCAGGGGATCATGGAAATCGGCCACGCCGGGATCGTTGAATGCGAGGTGTCCGTTCTCGCCGATGCCGAGAAGGCAAAGCTGCGGCTCGGCGGCGCGGAGCGTTTCCGCATAAGCGCGTGCCGTGCCTTCGGGATCGGCCGCGCTGCCGTCGACCTCGTGAAATGCATGCATGCGCACTCTGCTGGTCAGGCGCTCGCGGAGATAGCGGCGGAACGAGGCGGGATGATCGGGAGCCAGCCCGACATATTCGTCCATATGAAAGCCGCACACCTGACCCCAGGGCAGGTTTTCGATGCCGGTCAGGGCGGCGAGCGTCTCGAACTGCGAGGCGCCCGTGGCGAAGATGACGGCAATGTTCCGTTGGGAGACGGCAAGTTCCTTGAGGGCATCGGCGGCTGCATTGGCGGCGGCCCGGCCTGCAGCCTCGCGCGAGGGGTGGATCTCGATTTTCATCCGTCCGGCCCGAAACTGACGGACGGGAAATGTGTCTGCAGACAAAGGGAGGCTCCCGGATGGAGCGTAAGTTCGCGCAAAACAGGGTAATGCATTGGGCGAACGAAGGGATACGGCCGGACCAGACGAAAACGAAAAGCGGTTCCAGAGCCTGCTGCGGCGGGCTCAAATGACAGATCTTTCGGGTCTGCGGCTTTCTTCACAGAATTGACAAACCGCAAAGTTACTAAAAGATTAGTTGCTAACTAAATCATTAGTTGCTAGTCTATCGGAAGTGACGGTTCCCCGAGACACTCCGTCCGATATCCAAAGAGATGCCGCCGAAGAGATCCAACACGCTGACCCCCGCCGAATTACGGCTGATGCGGGTGTTGTGGTCGCGGGGTGAATCCACCGTGGCCGACATGGTGGCAGCTACCTCGGATGAGGGTGCGCTGGCCTACACCTCGGTACTGACGACGATCCGGATCCTGGAGAACAAGGGATACGTCACCCACCGCCAGGATGGCCGGGCGTTTCTTTACAGCGCCTGCACGGGCGAGCAGGAAGCCAGCCGGTCGGAAGTGCGGCACGTATTGCAGCGGTTCTTCGGAAATTCGCGGGAGCGGCTGTTGCTCTCGCTGCTGGGCGACGATGACATTTCCCCGGACGAATTGAAGCGCATGAAAGAAGCCGTCAACGAGATGCCGGATGAAGTGCCGGAGGAAACGCGATGAACCAGATTCTGCCCTTCCTTTCCTCGGTTTCCGCGGGCGTGGCAGGCGCGCTATTCGCGGCCATCTGGGAAGGCGCCGTGCTGGCCATCGCGGTTGCGCTGTGTCTTCGCATGTTTCCGCGCCTCAGCTCCGCGGCCCGGTCGGTGGTCTGGCTCAACGTATTCGTCCTGCTGGTCTTGCTGCATTTTGTTCCCGCATTTGCGCCCCCGGCGGCGGGAGTCGCAAGCCGCCCCGTGTCGGCAGTTCATCTTGACCTGCGCTGGAGCCTGGCGATCGCCGGTCTCTGGCTGGTATTGTCCGTCTGGCGCGGCGTTCAATTCGTTCTCGGGCTGGCGCACCTGGCCCGCCTGGCAAGGCGCGCCGTACCGGTCCCTGTGGATGCCGCCGTGCGGGCGCTGCTGGCGGATGCCCCGGGCCGCCGCCCAACCGAACTGTGCGCGGCCGTCCAGGTGCGCAGGCCCAGCGTCCTGGGATTTTTCCGGCCTCGCATCCTGCTTCCTCCGGGACTGGCCGAAGCCCTCACGCCGCAGGAGTTGCACCAGGTTGTGCTCCACGAAATGGAGCATCTGCGCCGCGGGGACGACTGGACAAACCTTTTGCAGAAGATCGGCCTGGTGCTCTTTCCCCTGAACCCGGTTCTGCTGTGGGTGGAGCGCCGGCTGTGTGCCGAGCGCGAACTGGCGTGCGATGATCGCGTAATCCATTCCAACGCCGGACGCAAGGCGTATGCGCTGTGCCTGGCAAGACTGGCCGAGTTTTCTCTGTTCCGGCGCAGCTTCTCGCTCGTTCTCGGGTTGTGGGAGCACCGGCCTGAGCTTATCCGGCGGGTGCAGCGGATCGTGAGCCAGCCGGTCCACTCGATGGGGCGACGCACAGCGATGGCGGCCACCGGCGGCATACTGGCGGGCGCGCTGGGATGCGCGGTGGCTTTGGCGCACAGCCCGCAACTGGTCAGCTTTATTCCGGCGCATCCGGCAGTGGTGGTGGCAGCGCCGCTCGATCCCCATGTCGTGGCTCGCGTGCTCGGCGGGACGGTGCAATTGACGGGCGCGGTCATGCCGGCTCCTGGCGCAGAAACTCATCCCTCAAGGGCTAAAACCCACGCCGGGGTTCGGCTCGTTTCGGCGCGCTTCGGCTCTGCTCCGGGCAGGCTGAAGACGTGCCCATTCAAGAGCGTGGATGATTCACTCCGGCAGTCCGCCGGGCATCCGCGGGCTGCGGAGCGCCAGGTAGTTCTGAAGACTGTTTCCGGCCAGCGGGCGGAGGGCAGCCGGATTGCTGAATTGAATCCGCCTCCTGCACAGCTGCCCGCCCTCGATGAGCGGCAGTTGATCGTGCTGACCGAGGTGACGATGTTCCAGACGCCTCCGCGGGTGGTGCTGGCCGTGTCCGGCGATCACCGAACCGTGCGCACCGTGGCCGTTCCCGCCACATACGCGATTGTTCCTGTGCCCAACGGGTGGCTGATCATCCAGATTTAGACCACCGGGGCGACTCGAGTTCAACCTGAAATCAACCATTGGAGAGAGAAAACCCATGCCAGCGTTAACTAATCAATTAGTAGCAAGTGCGAAAAGGCTGTCGGTCCCGGCAGCCATCGCCGGGGCATTCGTGTTGGGGGCAGCCTTTTTTGCCGGCCACGGCCCGGTACGTGCCGCCGGCGCCATGCCCCTCGATGACAACAGCATCTCGGCGCTCACCTCGCTCGACCACGCCATGGAAGCGGTGGCTTCCAAAGTCACGCCGGCGGTGGTGAACGTCGCCGTCACGTCGCGCGGCCCCAGCGAAGAGGAGTCGATGAACGACAACGAGAACGATCACCAGAATGGCCAGGATCCACAGGGGCAGATGCAGCAACTGCCTCCGGGGCTGCGGCAGTTCTTCGGCAGCCCCTTCGGCGGATTTGGCCAGATGCCGAGCCGGCCGCAGATCGAGCATGGTGTCGGCAGCGGTGTGATCATCTCGTCTGACGGCTACATCGTGACCAACAACCACGTGGTTGACGGGGCGACGCAGATCCGGGTGACGTTGAATGACCGACGCCAGCTGACCGCGAAGGTGGTGGGCACGGACAAGCTCACCGATCTTGCGGTCATCAAGGTGAACGCCACGGATCTGCCCACGATCGCGTGGGGTGAATCGACGACGCTGAAGCCGGGACAGACGGTTCTGGCGTTCGGCAGCCCGTTCGGCTACTTCCAGTTCTCCGTGACCCGCGGCATCGTGAGCGCGGTGAATCGTCCCAACCCGTATTCCGATGACGCGCGCAAGCCCGGCGGGTTCATCCAGACCGACGCGGCCATCAATCCCGGCAACTCAGGCGGCCCGCTGGTGGATGCGCGCGGCGAACTGGTAGGCATCAACACCTTCATCATCACCAACAACGGCTCGTTCTCCGGCGCGGGATTCGCCATTCCCTCGCAGCTTGTGAAAGCGACCACCGAGCAACTGATCAAGCACGGCAAGGTCGATCACGGTTATCTCGGCATCAACATCAACGACGTAACCCCGGACAATGCGCACTTCTTCAACCTGAAAAACTCCGAAGGCGCCATCGTGGCCCAGGTTTCGCCCGATTCGCCGGCCAGCAAGGGCGGCATGAAGCAGGGCGACGTGGTGACGGAAGTGAATGGAGAGAAAATAACCGGCGCCAGTTCCCTGCAGGTAGCGGTAAGCGAAATGACACCCGGCACGGCGCTGAAGCTGGGCATCGTGCGCGATGGCAAGCCCATGACCCTCGATCTGACCGTGGGCCAGTATCACGGCAGGAGCGAACAAGCCGGCAACGAAGGCGAGCACAGCAACAACAAAGGCAAGATCGGCGTAGCCGTGGCCGACCTGAACGGGCAAGCCCGCCAGCAGTTCAATATTCCCGACAGCGTGCACGGAGTGGTGGTGCAACAGGTGCGTCCCGGCAGCCCGGCCGACGATGCGGGCCTGCAGCCCGGCGATGTGATCATGCAAGTCGACCGCAAGCCCGCGGAGTCGGCCAGCCAGTTCGCCGACGCGGTGCATAACACGCCTGCCGGCGATGACGTGCTGCTCCTGGTCTGGTCGCACGGCAACGCCAGCTACCGCACCCTGCATCCTGATACCGGAATGCAAAACGGCTAGTCTAAGCAACCATCTCGACTTGAGCCCAGTGGGCAGAAGATCGTCCGTGGGCCGTGCCCGGCTGTGGAGGGCAGCCGGGCATTTCCTTTTGAGGCCCGCTTTGCGGCGTTCTGCGGTTTCCCGGGTATACTTCGGCTGGATTCAAATCTCTCCTGGAGACGCGACATGGCACCCGCTCGCTGTCGTTCTTGCCGGCGAAAGTGGATCATCTTCGTATTCCTGATGGGTTCTTCCTCGCTTTTCTCTCAGGGGGCGCCCGCCAATCCGCAATCGCCCGTTCAGGTACCTCCGGCAGCAGGCAGTGCCGCACCCCAGGAGAATCCCGTTCCCTGCACGCCGCTGGCGGAAACCGGCATTCCCATCCGCTCGACCATCGAAGCCAGGGTGGTCGGGCTCCTCGAATCCAACCGCCTGAAGCCCGGCAAGAAGCTGTGGGTCAACTCGGTGTTTGAAATGAGCTTCCCCGAATGCCACATGGTCGCAGGTGCGGCGGTGTATGGACGAGTCACCGCCTCATCTTCTTCGAAGGATCCCAATGCTTCCGAGCTGGCGATCGCTTTCGATGCAGCAGATTGCCTCAAGCGTGAACATCAGCCGCTGAGGCTGGTCGTTGTGGGCATGATTGCCGCCCCGGACGATGGCTCCAGGGGTCACAATGCCGCTCCCACGGAGCTTCAGGGCGGCAGCCGCCAAATCTCCGACACCGCGGCATCGACCAACGGGTATGACGCCAATCTCAGCGCGGCTCTCCCCACCTGGGTACAGCCGGGATACATGGCGGGATTCAGGAATCTCCGCCTCGACCCCCAGGGAGGCCCGCAGTGCAGCTCCCGGCTGGTCAGCACCGATCGCAGCATCGCGCTCCCTGTCGGGACGGTGTTCCTGCTTGCCCCTCTGGGCGACACCCACTAAAGACGGTTACGGAATCAGGGGTAAGGAATTATTGGAAACATGATCGAGCGTATCGCCATCCTGGGCACTGGCTTGCTTGGCACTTCGCTGGGGCTGGCGCTGCGCGCCGCCGGGTTCACGGGCTCGCTCGCCGGCTGGAACCGCAGCACCGAAGGCGGGCGCGAGGCGCTCGAGATGGGCGCGCTGGACCGGCTGGCGACCGATCCAATCCAGCTGGCACGCGAGAGCGAAGTCGTGATCCTCGGCGTGCCCATCTACTCGACACTCGACTACATGGAGCAGCTGGCGGCCGTGCTGACGCCGGCACACCTGGTCACCGATGTGGGGAGCACCAAGGGTCAGATCTCGGCCGCTGCCGGCCGTCTGTTCAACGCACCCGGGCGCGCGGCATTTCTGCCGGGTCATCCGATGGCGGGCAAGGAGCGCGGAGGCGCGGTGCTGGGAGATGCGAATCTGTTTCGCGGAGCGGTGTGGCTCTTCACCGACGATCCGGCGTGGGAACGCTCGCCGCGCGGCGCCGAACTGGCGGCAGGCTGGCGCGAGTGGGTCACGGCCATGGGATCGAAGGCGATCGATCTCGATGCGGAGCGCCACGATGAGCTGGTCGCATGGGTCAGCCATCTGCCGCAGTTCACCGCCACCGCGCTCAGTTGCGTGCTCGAGGAACAGGTGGGCAACGCCCCGGAACTGAAGCACGTGGGCGGGCGCGCCCTGAGGGAAATGACGCGGCTCGGCGCGAGCCCGTTTTCCATGTGGCGCGACATCGCCCACACCAATACGGAGGCCATCGAAGCTACGCTGATGGCGCTGGAGCAGCGCCTCGCGCATATCCGCGAGAATTTGCGCACGCCCGAGCTTCGCGAGGAATTCGAAAGGGCGAATGCGTTCCGGCGCGAATAAGTTGATTCGCTTTCGTCACAGCTTGCGTGACTTCTTCGACTCGCGTTCGTCATCGTAGATGAGAAGACAGCCTACCAAGGACCCCCTATGCAGACTCTCATTCGCGATGTTCGTCAGGCAGCGCGGCAACTGCGCAAGAGCCCGGGTTTCAGCATCACCGTGGTGCTGGCCCTCGCGCTGGGTATCGGCGCCACCACCGCGATCTTCTCGCTTGTCGAAGACATCCTCCTGCGGCCCCTGCCCTTCGCCGATCCCGATCGTCTTGTCATGCTCGGTGACCGCATCGGCAACGTCCAGGTCCTGCCGGTAACGGCACGCGAGATTGCTACTTATACCACCGCCACCACCGCGTTTTCCTCCGTGGGCGGCTTCGCCACTGCAGGATATGAACTCTCCGGGGGCGCCATCCCTCAGCACATCGACGGCGGCCGCCTGAATGCAAGCGTGTTTACTACGCTCGGCGTTCAGCCCGTTCTGGGCCGCCCCTTCACATCCCAGGAAGAGGATGCCCATCAATTGCTCGCGGTGATCAGCGATCCGCTGTGGCTCAACCGCTTTCACCGGGACCCGCGGGTCATCGGCGCTACCCTGACGCTGGATCGCAAGGCCTACACGGTGATCGGCGTGATGCCGCGCGATTTCGATTTCCCCATCGAACACGGCTCATTGCATCCCACCGAGGTGTGGGTGCCGCTCAGCCTCACGGCCGACGAACTCTCCGATCAGCAGATCGGGAACTGGGGACTCCACATGGTCGCGCGCCTGAAGCCGGGCGTCACCCTCCGCCAGGCCGCTGAGGATGCCGACCGCGTATCGCGCCTCATCATGCAGAACTTCCCCGCCCGGCTCTCGGCCATCCGCATCCAGGGCGAGGCTCGCTCCATGCGCGAGTTCTACATTGCCGATGCGCGGCCTCTGCTGCGAACGCTTTTTCTGGCGGTCGCCGCCGTTCTGCTGATCGCCTGCGTCAACGTGGTACGACGCACGAGGTGGTGCGATGAACGAAAATCTTTCAGCCCCATAGTAAGTCATACCAACCGCTTACTCATCCACCCCCCCATCACTCTTAATGATGCGCCGGTTAGCTCGCTCGCCGCGGACCCCGTACAATCCTCGAGACTCGAACTCCCTTTGTGATCGGCAATGATCACCAATAATCGAATAACAATATGTCCAAATGTGCGCTAGTAACTGGTTCCTGCGGACTGATAGGGTCCGAAGTGGCGGGCTATTTCGCGCGGCAGGGTTTCCGGATCGCCGGTATCGATAGCAACCACCGCGCGGTTTTCTTCGGACCTGAAGGCGATACTAGCTGGATGCGCGAGCGCCTGTCACGGGAGATTCCAGGCTATCGCCACGAAGCGATCGATATCCGGGACCGCGATCTCGTTCTCGGACTCATGCGGGACTTGCGTCCTGACCTGATCATTCACACTGCGGCACAGCCATCGCACGACAAGGCCGCCACAATTCCATTTCTCGATTTTGAGGTGAATGCTCTCGGCACCTTGCACTTGTTAGAGGCTGCGCGGCAATTCTGCCCAGAGTCCCCCTTCATCCATATGTCAACAAACAAAGTGTATGGCGATCGCCCGAATAGCATTCGACTGAAGGAACTGGAAACACGCTGGGAGTACGACGATCCGGCCTTCGTGCATGGCGTCCCCGAGGATTTCCCGATCGACCAGAGCAAGCATTCGCTTTTCGGGGCCTCCAAAGTCGCCGGCGATGTTATGGTGCAGGAATACGGCCGCTACTTCAATATGCCTACCTGTTGTTTGCGTGGCGGATGCCTGACTGGTCCTAATCACTCCGGAGTCGAACTCCATGGCTTTCTCAGTTACCTGATTCGATGCAACCTGGAGGGGCGAGAGTACAAAGTGTATGGCTACCAGGGCAAGCAGGTGCGGGACAACATCCATTCGGTAGATGTGGCTCATTTCATGTACGAGTTTTGGAAGGCCCCGCGTGTAGCCGAAGTGTACAACCTAGGCGGAGGCAAGAGTAATTGCTGTTCAATCCTGGAAGCGTTCCAGATGGTCGAGGAGATTACCGGGCACAAGACGAAATGGCGTTGTGTAGACGAGAACCGGATCGGCGACCACATTTGCTATTACAGCGACTTGCGGAAGATGAAAGCGCACTATCCGGCATGGACCATTACTAAACCACTACACGCCATCTTCGAGGAAACCGCCTCGAACTGGATCGATCGCTTGGTCGCTTAACTCAGTGGCAGGCGACATCGAAATGACCAAAGCCGCCCACAATCTCGGCCAGACCGTGACGGAGCCTGGGCTGGTTACGCCCGAATCAGAAAATTGGCCGGTAGACGCGGCTTGGCCGGAGCGAGCGCGCTTGCGTGTCGGTGGGCTCTGGGCAAGCACCGGATTGTCCCGCGGCCCTCGCCCGTCAGGACAAATGATTTCCGGCTACGGTAAAGCTCCCGCGGAAAGACACTGCCGTATCTTATGGACCGGACTTGCGAACTCGGGAGCCCAAGTGGCCTCGATTGCAGTCGGTCTCATCTCGCTTCTGTTTACCTCGGACAAGAATGCTACGGTCTCACCGGGTCTGCCAGTTCGCTTCTTCTTTCCCAATCATGTTCGTAAGTGCGCTTTGGCCAACTTAAGCCGAGGCCTTTGCGTCTGGCGATTTGGCATGGGTGCGGACGCTTCGGCGAAGCTACGCCCGAGTTCGCATACGCGTATTACGCTCGACGTCGGCGGTCGTTTCCCTCAGTGCATAGATCACACCCCGAATTGTTTATGCGAATACTAAGCGTCGTCGGTAAACAATACTATGGCCGGCCGGATGCCGTCGAGCCGATGTATCTGGAGTTCACTGATCCACTACGCACGCTGGGCTACTCGGTCGAGCATTTTGACCACGCGCTCATGCGTCTACGCTTTGGCTTAGGGGGTTGTGGGCAGCGCTTTGTCGATCGGGTGCGGTCAGGCGCCTACGACCTGGTGCTCTACCAGACGGCTGGGCAAGACTGGATGGAGCGTGAAGCCATTCGTGAGGCGTGTAACTACGCGCCAGTTGTTGCCTGGAACAGTGATGATGATTGGCAATGGGGGACCTATACTCGCCATATCTGTCCCTACTTTGCCTTCATGGTCACGACTTATCCTCACATCTACGAGGCTAACCGGCTTTCGCATCCCAATCTTCGCTTGAGCCAGTGGGGCTGTTACAGTCGCGCCAAAACGCCGCTGGTTGAAAAGGACCTCGACTTCACTTTTGTCGGCCTCATTTACGGCACTCGCGGCGACGAATGCCGCTTCCTCCAAAAGACCGCCGGCTTACGCCCCTTCGGCCCGGGCAGCCGGCTTATTCGCTTCCATCTGTCCTATTTCCGAGGAGCCTCGCGGTTGCCATGGATTTACGGCACTGCATTGAATTTCCCGGAGATACTCGCGCTTTGGGACCGCAGCCGAATCTCGTACACGCCCATGGGCGCCAGCGTTGACCCGAACCTACTGCAGATCAAGAGCCGCACTTTTGAGATGGGACTTTCCAGAACGCTGATGCTGTGTCATCAAAATCCCAGCCTGGAGCGCTACTACGAGCCCGGCCGGGAATACGTTCCGTTCACTGACCTCGAGGATTGCGCCGACAAAGCGCGCTTTTACCTTGCGCACGAAACGGAACGCACCCGAATTGCCGAAAAATACTTTCGGCGCACCATGAACGAACATCTCTGGGAGCATCGCTTCGAGAAACTGTTCAGCGAAATTGGAGTTGCCACGTTGAGGAGCCGCTGACATGCCTCGTGTCTCGGTCCTCATGGTCGCTCGCAACACCGAAGCGTACATAAATCAGGCCGTCACAAGCCTTATTCAACAGACTTTTGTTGATTGGGAGTTGATTGCCATCGATGACGGTTCCAACGACGGCACTTTAGAGCAACTGGAAAGCTGGCGCCGCCAGGACCGGCGCATCCGGGTTCACCGGCATCTCATAAATCAGGGCCTTGGTATCGTCCGGCGCCAGTCGCTGGAGTTAGCGTTCGGGGATTATGCGGCGGTTCTCGACTCCGACGATGTGGCGGAGCCAGATTGGCTCGCTCGACGCGTAGCAGTTCTGGATAGTCGGCCGTCCATCGTGGCCATTGCGGCGCCCGCGTACTCATCGATGAGCAGGGTAGAAGAATCGGGTTCCATGTGGAGAGCGACCCGCCCGAGGTCGTTCGATGGAGACTACTTTTCGGGAATCCTGTCTCGAATCCTTCCAGTGCTTTTCGCATTCAAGCGGCCAAGGATAGTGGCGGATATGATAGGGTTTGCTCCGAGGAGGACTGGTCCCTGTTTCAACGGCTCGCCCGCTGCGGCGATATCCTCCTCGAGAGCGAGGCCGCTGTACGATATAGCCCGGCGTACATCACCGCCACGCGATCCGCCACTTGAGCCACCACCCCTAGATCGTGCGTGATGAACAGCAGCGCAAGTCTCAATTCGCGCCGCAGCCGCGTCCAGCAGATCCAAGATTTGCTTCTGCACCGTGACGTCCAGCGCCGTCGTCGGCTCGTCCGCGATCAGCAAACGCGGCCCGCAGCCAGCGCCATCGCGATCATCGCCCGCTGCCGCAATCCGCCCGACAGCTGGTGCGGAAACTGTTCCGCCCGCGCCTCCGGCTCGCGGCACCGCCGCGCGCCGCAGCGCCTCCAGCATCCGCCGCCGGACTTCGCCTGCACCCAAAGCGCTATCGTGCGCGCGAATCGCTTCCGCGATCTGCGCTCCGATGCGCATCACCGGATTCAGCGCCGTCATCGGCTCCTGGAAACACCATCGCAATGTTGCGCCCTCGCACGTCGCGCCACTCGCGCTCGCTCAATCCAACCAAGCTCGTTCCGCCAGCTGCACCGCCATCCAATTTTGCATCTCCGCTAACTCTCGCTCCCGCCGGCAGCAATCCCATCAGCGCCAAAGCCATCATCGTCTTCCCGCTGCCCGATTCGCCCACCAACCCAAGCGACTCGCCCGCGCCAATCCGCAGCGACACCTCATTCACCGGCCGCACCCACCCCGCCGCCGTCGGCAACTCCACGCTCAGTCCGTCGACTTCAAGCAGCTTCGTCATGGCTATCCAAGATTAGGACCGAATCGGTCATCGCGGAACACCAAACCTGGTGCGCGTGCACAAAGGACACGCCCGCATCTACCGTCGGTCGAGCGGCACAACGAATTTCAGCGCTGTGTGCGTTGGCGAGAAGCCAACGACCTTGACATCTTTCAGTCCGGACTTGCGTCCGGCGGCGATCACATCGTTTTCGGTGATCTCTTTCTTTCCTTTCGGATAGATCACCCACAGCCCGGTCGCCCCCTTCAACGCCTTGGCTACTTTGGCGATTCCAGTCAATTCCTTCGCGGCGTCCGCGCTCAAGAAAATCAATTCGCTGGCGGCATCGAGCTCGCCTTCGTGAATATTTTTCGTCGCACCGCGCAACTCCCGCAGAAACTCGCCGTCAAACGCGCCAACCAGCGAAATACTCATTCCCGACTTCACGCCCAACTTTTCGGAGCGCGTTTTCGGATGCAGAATTTTCTCGCACCACTTTTCCGCCGCCGCACCCAGCGACGAAAATCGCCGGCCCGTCCGCCGTTTCTAAACGCAGCTCGCCGTCCACCGCCTTCGCCGACTGGATCGCCGAAAACGCAATCTTGATTCGCGGCGAATCGTCTGCGGGACGAAAGATCAGCTCCGACGTTTCCAGCAGCGCCTTCCCGCGCAGCTTCTTGTTTCCGATCTTCGCTGTGCAA
>CAVPNO010000087.1:0-44397 GCA_963706455.1 uncultured Acidobacteriota bacterium
CGGAGGAATGGATGGAGTCGGCATATTGATGTGCTACGGCGAGCCCGGCCCTGGACCAGCCGGCGGCCTCGGGGGAAGATACGGACTGCCAGGATCGGGCCGTGAACTCGGTCTGCGGTGCTGGTTGTGCGGTGAGCCCGGCGAGGGCGAGGCAAGTCCACAACAGGAAGAGGGCGGTGCGAATCGAGCGGCGCGACATGCTGTGGGTTTTATCACACACGGGTAACGAACGGGCAAAACGTCCCGGGGCCGAAAGCGGACCCGGGACAAGCGATGCACGGCGGGCGCCTAGGCGAGCTTTCTTCCTCCACCTTCCATCCCGCGCGCGGTCATGTACATGCGCGCGGCATAGATCAGCTCCGACTCCAGCGTGTCGGCAAACAGGCTGGCGTGGACGGAGTGGGCGTTCTGCAATGCATTGGTTACGGCGAGTCCGGCGCCGCCGGTGAAGACGGTTCCGGGTTGAAGGTTTCTGTAAATGCGGTCCTCACGGTCGATGAGGACCTCGATCTCCGCCAGGGTCATGCCCTTGCGCATGGACGTGTGAATGCGCGAGAGCACGGAAGCATAGGCCCGGTACGTGTCGCTCGCGAGCACGGTGGGAAACCGTTGCGGCCACACATCGCGGAAAAGCTGCCGGCCCCAGTCAGTGGACGGATTCTGCGCCGAGATGCGCGCCAGGTCCGTTTCGCTAAGCCAGGTTGGAGTTGTCATGTTCGGGGAAGCCATCCTTTCCGATGGGTTAGGAGTTGTGGTCCTGGGAGCCGAAGTCGTAAGTGATCATGCCGCGCCTGCGCCGAAGTTCGTCATCGATCTCGAACTGCAGGCGCTGCTGTGCTTCTCCGCTCAGAGGGCCGGTGGCTTGCGAGGCTGCATCGGTCATCCGAGTCAGGTTCTCGCTGTCACTGCGTTGCGGGTCGTGGCCTTTTATGGCCTGATCGATCACCTCAGGCCGGAAGTGATTCATTTGTTACCTCCGGAAAGCAGGTTGTGCTTTCGCTCAAGAACGACGGGCGATTGAGACTGATATACCCGCCGGGTGCGGATTGGACATTGGAAATCCGATCCCAGGGGTCGAAAACCAGGGACCTGGGATCGGGCTTTTTCAGAACGCGTTTGCGAAGCCCAGCTGGGCATGCCTCCACGTTCCGAACGCGAGTTCCAGCACCATGGGGAACGAAGGGCCGAAGATGCGTTCGCGAAGAGTCCTCGCGATGGCGACGACCGTACCATGAACCAGGGATTCGCACGCGTCGAGCGCAAACGGCGGATAGAAGTTATCGGTGAATCCGAGTTCGAGCTGGCATCGGCCGCCGTCCCTCAGGATGTTGGCTTGCAGTTGTAACAATGCGCCTCCGTGAAATACCGGGTGCCCATCCTGGCGATAATTCGTGCGGGCGTGTAATTCATAACCCCGATAATGGATCACCTGGCCGGTTGCCTGATCGATCGCGGTCGGCGCAACCGAGGATGGCGCCGTATACGCCCAAGGCCCCCAGGCGCTTTGCATTCTCTGCATCAATGCAAAGGTGGCTGGTGCTCCAGGCGTCCTGGCAAGCCCGTCGGTGACGCATGCGAGCAGTTGTTCGAGGGGAGGTACTGGCTCGTAAGAGCCGGCGAAAACTATGGTTGCCGCCATCGTGGATCCTTCCTTTCTCCTATGCCGCTCCCTGGCTCGTGTGGTGTTCGAACCAATGGAGAGGTCGCGTTTCTTTCCGGCTGAAGACGGCAACGGAATCCCGATATACCCAGCCGAATCGGAGAAATGGCGGCCCGACATTAACGGACCACGAAGGCTACCACTCGAAGTTGAAACACACTGAAGCCGTGTTTCCCGGCAATTTCGTCCGTGGTCTCGAACTCGAGCGGGGTTAGTTCTTCTCCGCCTGCGTTTTCGCTGTGAGTCCGATTCGGATCGAGCTGGCTGAACGCATGGTCGAAATCTTCGGGTCGAAAGTCCTGCATGGTATGCCTCCGAAAGCTGGTTGCTCTCAAAGGAGGACGACGCGCTCGTAGACCGGATATACCGGGGTGCCCACAACCAACAAGACCCTTTGTTATTCCTTGGAAAGGGGCTTGGCTCGGAGCCACCGCTCGCGAAATACCTGCAGATCGGGCGCGCTGTGTCTATCAGGCGGAGATGCACGAGAAATCACAAAGGCCGCCCGCGACGCGGACGGCCTTTGGGTAATGCAGTGAGTTAAGGAGCGATCAGTCGCCGGCCACCAGGTCGGTTTCTTCCTGGCGACGGTTGATGGGCGAGGCGGCGTTGTTGGACGCAGGCCGGATCGCGTCGAGGCGAACCAGGCCATCGACCGGCTTCTCGCCCAGCACGTGCTCGCGATAGAGCTTCGCCATCTTGGCGTTCTCGGCTTCCTGCTTCACCTTGTCGGCGGTCGTCTGATTGCGCGCGCGAAGCCGCTCTTCGCGGGCGTTCTTGGCGATGCCGAGCTTGTCGAGGGTGTGGTTGGCTTCGGAGTTCACGTGCTCCATGTTGAGCTTCAGGTCGTGGCCGACTTCCGTCATGCCTACCTTCTTGCCGCCGGCGAAGATCTCGTGGCGGCCGTGCTCGTCGTACCACTTGGTGAGCGTGGCCGTCATGTGCATCTTCTCGATGATGTTGCGCCAGCCGACGCCGGTGTTATACGCGCAGAAGCTGATCTCGCCTTCCTGCGTGGCATAGGGAATGATGCACTGCTCGGTGCGGCGGAAGTCGTAGTTGAACAGGTCCTGGAACCACATGCCGGCGATGAACAGGAAGTTCCAGCGGTCCTGACGGCGCTTCTGGATGTCATCCATGGTGCGGTCGCCCTTCACGCTGCCGTAGTTCTTGCCGGTGGCGTTGAAGGTCTTGTCCATCTTCTTGAGCATGTCGGTGATCTTGAAGTGGGTGGGCGCCTGGAACGGATCGTAGTTGCGCAAGAGCGCGAGGCCGAAGCCGATCACCGAAAGCCACTTGCCGCGGGCCGCGTCGTTGACCTTGGCCAGGTCCTTGGCGACCTGATCCATGTGGAGGAACGCGGTGACGGGGGCGGCTTCCTTGGTTTCCTTGTCGATCATCATGGCCATGCCGATGCCGCAGTTGGGGTGGCATCCGCAGGAGAGCTGGCCCCACTCGGCGCTGGGCCCGTGCACCAGGTCGGCCCAGTCGGAGAAGGTGCTCATAAAGCTGATGGGGAACCAGTCGCGCTCTGGCACGCCGAACCCGCACTGCTTCTTGATGTCGTGCGCCATGTGCGAGAGGGTGTAGCGCTGGGCGACGCGGCGCTCGTCGGTGATCTCCTCGTCGCGCCCCGTAAAGCTGACGGGCTGGAAGGAGAGGAAGCTGATCTTCCTGGGATTGTCGAGCGCGAACTGGATGATGCGCCCCACCTGCTCGTTGTTGATGCCGTTCACGATGGTCGTTACCGGCACAATCTCCACGCCGGCTTCATGCAGGTTGTTAATGGCCTGCAGCTTCACGTCGAACAGGTTGCCCACCTTGCGGTGCGAGTTGGCGGCGTTGCCGATGCCGTCAAACTGGAGGTAGACATAGCGGAGACCGGCTTCGGCCGCCGCCCGGCACAGTTCCTTGCTCTTTGCGAATTCAATTCCGTTCGAAGCCGCCTGCACCGAGTTGTAGCCCACCTTGCGCGAGTAGGCGACGGCATCGAGGAAGTAGGGCGAAAGCGTAGGCTCGCCGCCGGAGAACTGCACGCTCATCTGCCGCCTGGGCTTGATGGTGATGGCGTTGTCGAGCATGGTCTTGATTTCGTCCCACGTCAGCTCGTGGACGAAACCCACCTGGTTGGCATCCATGAAGCACGGATCGCACATCATGTTGCAGCGGTTGGTCAGGTCGATGGTCAGCACCGAGCCGCGGCCGTGGGTCACAGTCGAAGTCCCGTGATTGTGCAGCTTGTCATTGCCCGCCCCGTGCGCGCGGATGTCGCGCCCTGGGAAGCTCTCTTCCAGATGCTTGAAGAACGCCGGATCGATCGACATCACGTCTTCGAAGTGGCCGTGCTTGGGGCAGTCCTTCACCATCAGGATCTGGCCGTCGCGCTCGATGATCTGCGCCTTGATCTCGCCGACCTTCTCGTTCAGCAGGATTTCGTGGGGCAGTTTGCCGTCGAGAATCTGCTTGCGGATCTCGGGAACGCACTTGGGGCACAAAGAGTCGGTAGTACGCGGCCAGCCCAGCGGCGGCTTCTCCTTCTCATAGGACTTGAGAAGCGGCTTGTCGCTCCACTTTGGGGTAAACGACGAGTTGGGGCTGATGCGGTTGAGACGCTCGTACACAGCCCACGCGCCCTTGGCAGCGTAGACGGCAGCTTTCTCGGCGTACTTCATCGCTTTGGCCATTCTTTTCGATTCTCCTTAAAGGTTTGCCTTGTCGTGGCGTTCGTGTCCGGCCCGCCGCTGGTCGCCATGATGCGGCGCCCGGGCGAGAAAAGTCATGGTCAGACTAATCGCCAGCACCCGTCCACCCCCAAGCCGCGTGCAGCGAACGGGGAAAACCGGGGTTGAACGGCGATGAGGCGCACTGAACGGGAAGTGTAGTGGACAGCCCGAAGGAGTCCGGTAAGTTGTTCGCAGGAAATCAACTAGGAAGATTTCGGGATCCGAGGCCGGTCCTGCGGCGAGCTTTGGGACCGAATCACAAGGGGTAAAGCAAGATATCGTCCTTCATTTTCTGATTTTTTAGTTCCTGCCAGAGGCCGCTGGACCTTAGAATTCCGCCACAACAGTGGCCAACGAGATTCTTCTACCAAGTATGGACGCCGCGATCGCGTATGACATGCTGCGCCATCTCGTCATGACAGCGCAGTTTGACGATGACAAGGTGAAGCCTGCCCCCACGGTGCGCGACCTCGCACACGAACTCGAACGCGCGTTGAAACGCGAGCACGTCCCGGAACTGCTTTCCATCAAGGCCCCCGTATTGCTTGCCGAGGTTTGGGACTATTACGGCAGATTTGATCTGGCTGTGAAGCACACCAATGCAGGTCGGGCGGTGTTGAGCGAGCTGCCGGATGCGGCTGCCGCAGGGGTGGAACGGGAGCTTCGGCAATCGAAGATTCGGTTAGCCGTTGCCCACGGCAGAAGTCTCTACCGTCAGGGGGAGTTCGACGCGGCGGTGGAGCTGCTCCAGCACTGCCGCGAGTACGTGGAGCGTTACCTTGCACACCCACCGCATCCGTCGAACGGAACTCTGGGGGAGATCGCGTATATTCTCGGGCGTATCTACCGACAGCTGGGGCGCTTTGAGAGTGCGCGATTGGAATTCATCGAGGCCATCAGCCAATACCAGATGCGAGCAATTTCGCGGCCCGCTGCGGCACAGTTTTCGGCTCACAAGATGGCCACCATCGCCGCTCTCGGGCTCGCCTGGTGTGCTTATTCGACAGGCTCGCTGAGGACAGCGCTCTACGGTCACCTTGCCTCGGCGCGTCTTCTTCTAAAGAGCACAGGCGACATTCTTAACGCCACCTACGCGGATGTTGTTCATGCTGCGGCGGTGCGAGCCCTTGAAGGAAAGAAAGAATCTGTTTTGAAAGGCCTGTCACACACGGTGAAGGAGGCGGAACGGATCTTCGTCCGATATGAACACAGTTTCTATGAAGCGGGCGCGGCACTAGAGCAAGGTTTCATCGCCCTGGCTCTGCGAAACTACAACGAAGCGCTCGAAATCTGCGAGGACCTTGCGCGGGATGTTCGAGACGACTCATTCCGCTGGGAATTTCGAAGGTTGATCGTTCGCAGCCGGGCATTGCGCCACAAGAACGAACTCGCAGCAGCGCGCGAAACGGCGGAGAAAGCGCGAAAGCTGGCCAAATCCCGGGAAAACAACGTGGCTCTGATCGACGCGCTGATGGTTTTGAGCGATACCTGCAAGGATGGCGAAGCGATCGGGTACTTGAACCATGCGATTCGACTGAACCGGATTGAGGATCGTGGCGCGACCATCGTTAATCCGAGGGTGCAGGCAGCGTGCCTGCTGAATAAAGTCCGGCACTACCTAGCGCTAAATCGCCCCGGGGAGGCAGCGGCTAGCTTTGCGGCGTGGCGCAAGTTCAGTCCAATCGTCGAGAATGCAAGTCTCCACCGGATGGCTGCGGAGTTGGAAAAAGAGATCAACACGGATAAGCAACTGATCATCGACCTCCAAGGTGCGGATGGGTTCGAATACAAGAACCACCTCTACAACCTGCGGAAGTTTCTATTCATGCAAGCGTACAAAGTTGATCCGGAGATTACCAAGATTGCCGACATGATTGGGGAATCCCGGCAGAACATTCATCGCATCTGGTTACCAGCATTCCGGGGAGACGCTGACATCAAAGCAATGGGTTTCGGACGATCCCATTCCGTGGACCGGAAGAAGCCGGGACGGCCACGGCGTAAGACGTAAAATCGATGGAATCGATTCCACTGCTTTTGAAAACGTAGACATGCTGGGCAACAAACTGCCCCAAGCTGCGACACGATATGTCAAGGCCTGGTGTAATTTCTAACTTAATCTTTACGTGCAGGTTAGAACCCAGATCGAAGGGTGATTCGGTAAAGCGATTAACTTCTCACATTTTCCATCCCGCTGTGCTTTAGGGTTGGTAATCGCAGTTTTGCACAAGACACATCGGCGCAGCACGATCGTGCCGGAGGCATTCCCCAACAGGCTGTTTCACAGCGGGGCAGTCCCCGAGAAAAGCGAGAGGGCCAACATATGGACCTCAAGGGAGAAATCTGCCTTTCCGCACTGAGGACGGCGACGACCGCCTACACCTCGGTGGCAACCTTCACCGAGCTGAATCAGCTCACCCAAGACATGATGCTGGCTGGCTTCAGCGCAACGGTCGTGGGCTTTACCGGCGTCGCGACGATCATTCACGCGCCCATTGAGGCACCGTCGAAGGTGCGGCGGCTTGTGGGGGAGGGAGCGCACATGGCGCTTTTGTTGAGTCTCCATACCATGGTGGCGCTCAGCACGTGTCTCCGGGTGAGCCAGGGGCTGAGTCGATTGCTGGGGGGCAAGTCAGTCTCGCCCGTAGTGGGCTTTGCGCTCGTCTTCGTGTTGATGCTTTTGGTGGAACTCCGCCTGGGCGTTCTGAGCTCCTCGCAGGCGCCTCTGAGGCGTCCCCGGCCGCCCCAGTCCGAGAGGACTGCAATTAAGGCGGAGAAGGCCACAACCCAAGTAGCGAAGACCGCAACCAAGGCGGAGAAGGCCCCAACCCAAGTAGCGAAGACCACCACCAAGGCGGAGAAGGCCCCAACCAAGAAAGCGCGCCACTCGGGCAAGCGGTCGTAGGTTCGTATCGGAGGTCCCGAATTGAGTTGCTTGGCGCCGGGCAGATACTGCCCGGCGATGCTTTTATGACGGTCTTCAGCGATTCGGTCGCTGTCAAAGATACCAGGTGGAGCGCGTGATTCGGACCGATAACTGTTTTCAAATGTGGCTTTGTTGGTAACGCAGCAGATTTCGGTCGTGAGATCCGGGGTGCCCGTCAAGCTCTGCCTGGGCGGGTGAGATATTCCTGAGATCGGGACCTTCCGGAACGCGACCGAAGGCAGGAGCGCTACGTCGGAATCGTGGCAGACTGAGGGAAATGAGGACGTCAGCGAACGGCATCAATTCACCGTTAGTGTCACAGTTGTAGAGTGCTGCAGAGTGCCGGCTGTGCCGGTGATGGTAATGGTTGCCGTGACTGGCTGGTGGGAGCCGCCACCGGAGTTCCCGCCCCCGCAGCCGGTCCAAATCGTCAGTCCTGCCGCGCAGATCGCGATGCACGCCCAGCCTCTCCTCGGCCAGCGGCGTACCGCGATGAGGGCAAATACGCATAGCGCCGCCGGCAGCATCGGAGTTCCGTCGCGTCGGACGCCCGCCGTCGCCGACGAACTTAGCGTCAGGGTGCTCGAGACCGCAGCAGTGGAAGGCGTGACGCTAGCAGGCGAGAAACTGCACGCAACATTGGCCGGCAACCCCGAGCATGCGAACGAAACTGGCTGGTCGAAACCATTCGACGGCGTCACGTTTACGCTGGTGGAGGCACTCTGGCCGGGCTGAATCGTGAGCGACGCGCCGGAGGCGGCAACCGCAAAATCAGGCCCTGGAACTGCGATTGAGCTGGCGGGCTGATATTTCCATAGATCGTTCAGCAGGCCGGACTTTCCATTCGTGTCCAGTGCGGTGCCTCCGAACAGCCAGAAGTTTCCGCCGGCATCCGTCCAGGTAATTCCGCCCACCCGTAAACCCGGATAATTGGCTGCCGCCGACACGCGCAAGGTGCCATAGACCGTGGTAACAGGGCCGGAATCCTCTTTCCCGGCCACCCACGTCCATTCTTTGGTGGATGGATCAAACTCCCAAAAATCGGACAAGGATGTGAAAGTGCCGCCGGCGTTGAATCCCCCGCCGCCCATCAGCCAGAAGTGTCCGTCTTTGGCTGTCCACGCCATGGCCTGGCTTCGGCCGCCGGGAAGGTTCCCGGCGCCGGGCTGACCCTGCGTGCCGTATACGCCGGCGTTGCCGCAGTTCTGCTTATTGGCGTTGGGCGCGCACTGCATCAGGCTTTGCCCGGCCATCCACGCCCACTGGTTGGTCGCGGGATCGTACTGCCACAGTTCGTTCAGGAATCCGGAGTTGGCCTGGGCGTCGAAGCCCTGTCCGCCGAATATCCATAAATGGCCGTCGCTGCCGGTCCAGGCCCCACCGTTCCAGCGGCTTCCAGGTACGTTTCCGGCGGCAAACTGTCCCTCGGAGCCAAATACGCTGGGGTGAATCCAGGGCGGAAAATACGGGCTGGTCCCCTGCACCCATTCCCATTCCTTCAGCGAAGAATCGAACTTCCACAGGTTATTGGGCAAACCGTCGGCCCCGTTGACATCAAAGCCCCAGCCTCCGAACAGCCATGCATTCCCGGCGGCATCCGACCAGGTCATGGCAAATGTGAGCGCTCCGGGATTGTTCCCCGCCGCCGGAGTTCCCATGGTGCCGTAAATACCCGGATTGCCGTACCCGGTTCCGGGGAGCTTGGCGTCCCCGTCCACCCATGTCCACAACATGGTTTCGGGGTTGAATTCCCACAGGTCGTTCAGCTCCCCAAGCTGACCGATCGAGTCGAATCCATTTCCTCCATAAAGCCAGAGGTTCCCGCTGGCATCGGTCCAGCTTGCGGCATCGGACCGCCCGCCGGGGAAATTGCCGGCTGCCGCGGCCCCTTTGGACCCGTACACGCCCGGCTTTCCACAATTCATGTTGCTCTGAATGATGCTGCAGGGCGGAGAACTGCTCCCGCCTTGCCAGGTCCACTGATTCGTCGCGGGATCGAATTCCCAGAGATCGTTCATCGTGTAAAGATTCGAGCCCTGGGTAAGAAAACCGCCGAAGAGCCAGAGGCGTCCATGGCTGTCAGTCCATGTCGCGGCCTCGCCCCGCCCGCTGGGCGTGTTCTGGAGCGAAGGGACCCCTTGCGTTCCGTAAACGCCTGCCACATACCCGTTATTCCCGTTGGTGTTGCTTCCGCTCATCCACGTCCACTGGCCGGCGGTGCCCGATTGTGCGGCTGAGGATAATGCAAATCCCGGGAGAAGAACGAGGCACAACCTACCTGCCGGCAAATGAAGCGTTCTCATTTGGGGAACTCCCATCCCAAGCGGATGCATGGATCGTGGCGATTATACGCTCGGTCCGATCGGCGGCGGTTTGTTGGGGGCCAAGTCTGATGGAACAGATTTTGGGAAAGGCGGGACGGCATGGAGCCGACGGTCAGACTTGAACTGACGACCTGCTGATTACGAATCAGCTGCTCTACCAACTGAGCTACGTCGGCTTTTCCTCATCAGATTGTACCGTCGCGGCCCGTTCCGGTAAAGTTGACCCTTAGGCCGAAAGGAGCCTGCGCAAGCGGATGCGCGGTCCGGCCCCCGAGGGTTGAGAACATCATGATGGCGCAGACGTTGCAGCTGGCATTCCGAATCGCCTTTGTGTGGGCGGGAGGCTTTTTGCTGGCGGTAGCAGTGCGCGCGATTCTGCCGGACCAGTCCGGCCTGACCTTCGCCGGCAAGCAGGCGACGGTGTTTCTGCCCTACAGCCGCATTGGCTTCTGGACGTGCCTGCTGGCGGCGCTCACCGTCACCGGCCTGGTGGTCTATCGCGCCATGCTCGCCGATTTCGCCAATACCACCGTGCGTTAAGCTCCCGGCCGGGAGCCTGCCCGGGATCTCGTCCGCGGCGGCGGAACAGACCTGGGAAACCCGAATCCAAAAACTACGGTTGAGGCTGGGATGATTGGGGCTGAGGCGCGGGCGCCGGGGCAGGCGCGGGTGCACCCGGCACCGCCGGTATGGGCGTGGGCTGCGGCGGCGCGGCCGCCGGCTGCTGGTTCTCTTCCTTCTTCTTGTCGCTCAGGCGGGTCTTCTCGGAAGTGGTGGTGTTCTTTTTCTTCTTTTTGCTGGCGGTGTCGCCGGCCAGGCCGAGCGGCGAGGACTGGGTCTGACGGTCGGCTACTTCTCCGGAATCGGGCGCGGTCGGCGTGGTCGCGTCCTGCTTCATGAAGCCCTGCGTACCCTGGGGCTTAGCAGGCTTGGGAGCCCGGGCGCGATCACTGAAGCGCGTTTTCTTTTCAGCCGCGGCGGTCGATTCCAGCGGGTTGGGCGGCTCGTTGGCCTGGGCCACCTGGGGCACGGCGCCAGCGTCCTCGGTTGCCGTTTCTTGCGGCGAACCGGGCAGCGTTTTGGTGGGCGCCTGGCCATAGCGGATCTTTTCTTTCTTGCCAAGCTTCATGCTGGCCACGTCAGCAGGCTTGGCCTTTTTGGCACTCTTCGCGTCGGCGGAAGGGGCTGCGGCAGAGGCCTCGGCGGGCGGCGCGGACTCCTGCGGCGACTTGTTGCGGAAGGTATGCGTGGTCTCGCGGAAACGGGTCCTTTCCACCTTCTTCTTCTTCGGCGAAGGCGGCGTATACGACGAGTATTGAATGGGAAGCACGCGCTGATTGCCGCTGGCGCCCGTGTCCGCGAGTCCCGGCTTGACCTCGACGTAGGCATCTTCGCGCGCCTTGGTCAGGTATTCGCGGATGGCCGGCATCATTTTGCTGTCCCAGTAATCCTGCTCCACCTGCTGTTCCACTTCGCTGTACTGGGGAACGCCTCCGGAGACGTGCTGGTTCACCTTGAGAATCACGAAGCCCTGTTTGGTGCGGATGGGTTCGGTGACCTGGCCGGCCTTGAGGCCGAATGTGGAGTCTTCAAAGACCTTGGCAAGGGCTCCGCGGCGGAACTGGCCCATGTCGCCACCCTGGGCGGCGGTCTGCCCGTCGCTGGAGGTCTTCGCCAATGCGGTGAAATCGGCTCCTGCCTTGAGCTTGGCTTCAATATCGTCAGCCTTGGTCTTGGCGGCCGCTACCTTGGCCGGATCCTCCTGGGTGCTGCCATCGGGCGAAGGCGCCGGTGTGCCCGTTGAAACCAGGATTTCACTCAGCGTGACGCTCTCGGGCTGCGCGTAGTCCTGCTTGTGCACCTCAAAGTAGCGCTGCACTTCACCTGGGGTAATGTTCATGTGCCGTCCGACTTCCTGGCGCATGACTTCCTGGGTGACGATCTGGTTGCGGATATTGGCTTTGAAATCCTCGTAAGATACGCCCTGCTCCTGGGCGGCCTTTTCCAGGTCTTCCATGGTGGACAGGTTGTACTGTTTGCGAATGTCGTTGAGCTTGTTCACCAGCTCGGTTTCGCCGGTGATGCCCAATTCCTTGCCCTTGGAGAGCCAGAGTTGCTGGTCGATAAGGTTCCGCAGCAGGTCTTTGTGCTGCTCAGATAGCTGCTGCATCGTCAGCCCGTGCTGGCGCCCTTCGTCGTCGAGTTCCTTCATGGCCCGGTCGTAGTCGGAACGAGTGATGACCTGGTCATTGACGCGGGCGATGATTTCTTCCACCACCGCGCCGCCGTAAGGACTTTCCGAGGGGGCGGGGCGGTTTTGGGCCAGGGCAGGCGCGGCCAGAAGAATCGTGCCAACAACGGATAGGGAGGAGACGGAGAAAAACCGAAAATTCATAGGCGCAAACCCAGGGAACAGGGAACCGGGAACAGGGAACTGCTTGCCGGGCTGGTCGCCCGCCGCAGTTCTTCGCACAATTTCTCTCCCGTTCGCATTTCCG
Organism: uncultured Acidobacteriota bacterium; assembly: GCA_963706455.1. Lineage (GTDB taxonomy): Bacteria > Acidobacteriota > Terriglobia > Terriglobales > Acidobacteriaceae > Telmatobacter. Next base: position 12,132 of record CAVPNO010000087.1, read on the forward strand.
AGTCGCCCTTTTCCATAGACGTCATTGTAAATGGCTCGGAAGCAGGGGGCCGACCGAAAGGCAGGATTGGGAAATTAGCACTCAGTCATCCGGCGACAAGTGACGGCAATCGAGCGGACGAGCCAGGTCACTCCCCATTCCCTGTTTTCGTGTTTCCGGTTCCCTGCTCTGCATCAAACAGGGAGCGCGTGTTACCAGAGGACCGTGGCGGGAGTCAAATAGATGAATGCTATACTCGATTCCAAGGCTGCCCCGCGGGGCTCGGTCACGGCGCCCGTCGCACCTAGTCCACCCTGAGAAGCAAGACCGGCTTCCCGGGGATCCCGGCACGCTGTACGGAGGTACCTTCCGCCCATGACACCCCGCGCCCGTCGGGCTCTTTTTACCCTTTTCCTCTTTTTCACCACCTGCGCCCTCCTCGGGACCGTCCTGCAACGCAAGGTTGGGGCCCAGTCGTCTGAGGACGAAAGCCAGATTCGCGACAGCCTGCGTCAGTTCACCAACGTGTATGCGCTGGTGGAGCAGAACTACGCCGAGCCGATCAACGGGGAGAAGGCCGACATCGCCATATATGACGGCGCCATCCCCGGGATGCTGCGGACCCTCGATCCGCACTCCAATTTCTACGATCCCAAGGCGTACGCCAAGATGCGTGAGGATCAGCGCGGCCACTATTACGGGGTGGGCATGGTGATCCAGCAGCAGCGCGACAAGGACGGCAAAGATCACGTTTACGTGATCACCCCGTACGAGGGGACGCCTTCGTTCCGCGCCGGCATCCGGCCCGGAGATATTGTGAGCGCGGTGGACGGCAAGACGGCCGACGGCATGACCTCCGACGCCGTGGCCAAGGCGCTGAAGGGGCCCAAGGGCACCCACGTGCAGGTGACCATGGCCCGCGAAGGACAGGTCAAGCCGCTGGTGTTCGACCTGGTCAGGGACGAGATTCCGCACCCCTCGGTGGACCTGAAGTACGAAATCAAGCCTGGCGTGGGCTACATCCATCTGACCCAGTTCCAGGAAACCACCGCCCAGGAAGTGATCGACGCGATTGACAGCTTCCCCAACATAAAGGGCCTGGTGTTTGACCTGCGCAACAATCCCGGCGGCCTGCTGAGCCAGGCAGTGGAGGTCTGCGACCACCTGCTGAGCAAGGGCCAGACCATCGTTTCGCAGCGCGGGCGGGCGTATCCGGACCAGAATTACACGGCCACCCACGGCAACGACGGCAAGACGTTTCCGATCGTGGTGCTGGTGAACCGCAATACGGCCTCGGCAGCCGAAATCGTTTCCGGCGCGCTGCAAGATCACGATCGTGCGCTGATCGTGGGCGAGACCACCTTCGGCAAGGGCCTGGTGCAGACGGTGTATAACCTGAGCGAGAACACCGGCCTGGCGCTGACTACATACCACTACTTCACACCTTCGGGCCGGCTCATTCAGCGCAATTACTCCGGCGTTTCGCTGTATGACTACTACTACAATCATGCGGGCGCGCAGCCTGCCGACAACTCCAACCGCGAAGTAAAGATGACCGACTCAGGCCGCACGGTCTACGGCGGCGGTGGCATCACCCCCGACGAAAAGATCGAGGGTCCGAAGTCGAATGGGTTCCAGGAGAACCTGCTGATCCACTCGGCATTCTTCCGGTTTGCGCCGCATTACCTGGCGAACCGGACGGTGGATAACAATTTCCAGGCCGACGACGCGGTGATAGCCGATTTCAAGAAATTCCTGACCGACCAGGACGTGCCCTGGACCGAGAAGGACATGGCCGACAATATGGACTGGTTGAAGGTCAATATCAAGGAGAAGATCGTCACCAGCCAGTTCGGCCAGCTGCAGGGTCTCCGCACGCTCGCGGACTGGGATCCGGAGATCCAGAAGGCGCTGACCTTCCTGCCCGAAGCCCAGGCGCTGGAGGATAACGCTCACAAGGTGCTGGCGCAGAAGGCTCAGGCTCGGCAGGCAGGAAGCCCGCAGGGCGTGGCCGCGCAGCCGTAAGGCTGATACCCTCTTGATTCAAAACGGACAGGCCTCGCGCCTGTCCGTTTTTGTTTTGCGATCTTGCAGAATGGGAACGACAGGGTTCAACTCAATTCGTGTAGACGCGAACGTAGTCCACGAGCATTTCGGAGGGAAACACCGTTGTGGTGTTGACGTTGCCGGGCCAGTCGCCGCCTACGGCGAGATTGAGGATGATGAATTGCGGTCCCTGGTCAAAGGGCCAGGAATTATTCGTCCATTGCGCGTCCGTCGATTTGAAGGTGGCATAAACATTCGCCGGATCGTCGACATAGAAATCCACTTCGCCCTTGGACCACTTCATTCCGTAGGTGTGCCAGCCCGCGGCGGAGAAGCCGGTCGCATGATAGTGCTGGCTGCCGTTGATCTCGGCGCTGCCGCTGGGTCCGCCATGCACCGACCCGGCAATCCAGTCGTACCCGGCAACCGGTCCTCCCGCGTAGTCGGGCGGCGTGCTGCCGTCGATGTGTTCCATGACGTCGAGTTCGCCGCACGCGGGCCAGTTCAAGGTGGCGATGTTGTTGCCGAGAAGCCAGAACGCGGGCCACATGCCCTGCGATTCAGGCAGTTGCATCCGCGCCTCGATCCTCCCGTACAGGAAGCTGAGATGTCCCTGCGACTTCAGACGCCCCGAGGTATAGGTACCCGATGCGGGATTGCGGGCGACTACGTGCAGATACCCGCTGGTCTCGGTCCGGATATAGGCGTTGGGGTTGGAAGGATCGCACGGCGAACTGCTCGAGCCCCACGCGCAATATGTCTCCTGCTCGTTGTTCCCGCAGCACTGATAGCCGGTATCGTAGGTCCAGGTGTTGGGGTTGGGTTGAGCGGGGCCGGTTCCGGAATTGGAGAATTCGTCGCTCCACACCAGCGTTCCCGATGCGATGCTCAGGGAAAAACTCTGGCTGGCGACGCTGCTGTTGGTATTGCCCGGAGCCGCTGCAATGGCCTTGACGTTCATGCTTGAAGCCACAAGGAACGGGGCTTCATACACCGGCGAGGACGTGGTCGGCGTGCTTCCGTCGATGGTAAAGTAGATCGTCGCGCCGCCGGTTGCGTCGGCGAGACTCACGATCAGGGCGCTATTTTGTGCCGGGGTAGTAGCGATGGTGGGAGTCGCCGCCGGCGGATTTCCGCCGCCAGAACCTGAAGGCGAGCCGCCCCCGCATGCGGTGACCAAAGCTGCGGTGCCCGCGAACGCCATGCACCGAAACAATAACTTTATGTGACTCGCGGCATTGCGCCGTGCACACTCCGATTCTTGTCTGCTCCACGTCTTGTTCACGTTCGCTGTCCCTCGATCTCAGAATTCTACCGCCGACCGCAAAATCCTGCCGTTGGCACGGGCTCGCGAGGGCGAGTATCATTCGGCTGATTCAGGAGAGAAGTCTGTTTGGAAGTGCAGCCTCGCGGCTGCGGGAAGAAGGGATTCATGTCGATACGCACCGGCCTTGTGATTGCAGCATGCGCACTCATGATTGCGGGCCCCAGGTTCGGCCTGGCGCAACTGGCCTGCGAAAGACTGAAGGATCTCAAGCTTGATCGCGCGACGGTCGTGACTGCAACTTCCATGGCTCCGGGGCCGCTGAAAGCGCCGCCGGGATTCCCGATCAAGATGCCCGACGCGACCGTTCCGCAGCACTGCGAGGTGACGGCAATAGCGCGGCCCACATCGGATTCGGAGATCAACTTCACCCTGTGGCTGCCCCCCAAAGAAACCTGGAACGGCAAATACCTGCAAAGCGGAAGCGGAGGCTGGGCGGGTATGATCACACCGCTCGTGCTGTTCGGGCCTCTTGTGCAGGGTTACGCCGTGGCGGCCACCGACGACGGCCATCACACCGAAGGCATCATGCCCGACGCGAGCTGGGCCATAGGCCATCCGGAGAAGCTGATCGATTTCGGCTATCGCTCGCTGCATCAGACAGCCATCTTTTCCAAGGCCATCCTGGAGGGGTATTACGGCAAGCCTGCCGGGCGCGCCTATTTCTCGGGATGCTCCGACGGCGGGCGCGAGGCGTTGATGGAGGCGGAACGCTATCCCGAGGATTTCGACGGTATCATCGCCGGAGCGCCGGCCAATCAGTGGACCCACCATTTTGCCGGATTCATATGGAACGAGATCGCGCTGAGCGAGAGCAAGCTCCCGGTGGAGAAGCTGCCCGCCATCGAAAAGGCCGCGGTGGCTGCGTGCGATGAGCTGGACGGAGTGAAGGACGGCCTGATCTCCGATCCGCGGCAGTGTCATTTTGATCCGTCGGTTCTGCTGTGTCATGGCGCGGAGAGCGCCGAATGCCTGACCCAGCCGCAGATCGAGACGCTGAAAAAAATCTACGAGGGCCCGAAAAATCCGCGCACCGGGGAACAGATTTATCCGGGGTACGAACCCGGCACCGAGGCGGAAGCCGGGGGCTGGTCGCTGTGGATTCTGGGCTTGTCGGCGCAATCGCTGTTCGGCAACAGCTTTTTCGGCCAGGCGTTGCACGAACAGGCGAAATGGGATTTTCACACAATGGACTTCGATCGCGACGTGCGGCTGGCGGACGAGAAGACCGGCGCGATCCTGAACTCGTACAACCCCGATCTGCGCAGCTTTCGCGATCATGGAGGAAAACTGATCCAGTATCACGGCTGGGGCGATGGGGCCATTGCTCCGCGCGACTCCATTGCCTTCTACGAGAAAGTCGAAGGCTTTCTGAAGAGCTACCCGGATCCGCGCTCGACAAACCCGTCGGACATTCAAAGCTTTTATCGCTTGTTCATGGTTCCCGGTATGCAGCACTGCACAGGCGGCGCGGGACCGACCAGCTTCGGCAATGGAGGTCTGGCTCCCGGGAAAGATTTCCCCGAAGATGCGGACCACGATGTTGTCCTGGCGCTCGATCGCTGGGTTACGGAGGGTGTGGCTCCGGAAAAGTTGATTGGCACGGGAAAAGTCGGCGCAGACGTGAAGGCAGGCAAGGAGGGCACGAAGATCACACGGCCTCTTTGCGCTTATCCGGCGGTCGCCCGATACAAAGGCCAGGGTGATACCAACGCAGCGGAGAACTTCGAGTGCGTGAAGGACGCGACGAAATGAATTTGCCGAAACAAGGAAATGGTGCCTGGGTAAATTGGCGTTCGTGGTCTCCCATATCTCCCGGCAAAAGACGTCCGGAGATATGGGGCACCCAACATTTGATTCTGGTTCTTTTCGCGTCAATTGGGTGGGCGGCGGGTACCTGCAGCGTTGGTGCACAGGCACTGCGCGAGGTTGACGAGCATGCGGCGGGAGATACCGCGGAGAATCCCGGGCCGCCGGCTCATGACGTTTCGGGAAGCCTCACCCACAGCGCGGTCAAAGCCGCCATGCGCAAAGTGGCCGATTGGGAAATGGCGCGCGTCTCCGGCGAGGTCAGCCAGGACTGGACGTTCGCGACGCTCTACCTGGGCCTGCTGGAAGCATCGAACACGCTGCATGAGCCGCGTTACAAGAACTACGTGCAGGACGTGGCCGAGTATTATCACTGGATGCTCGGCCCCCGAAGGGCTCACGCCGACGATCAGGCGATCGGACAGTCGTACCTTTGGCTAGACAGCCGCCACCCGGATCCGCTGCACATCGCGCCGATGCGCCGCCAGTTTGACGACTTGATGCAGGTGGCCGACGATCCTGAGAAGCCCGTGTGGTGGTGGTGCGATGCGCTCTTTATGGCTCCGCCCGTCTGGACCCACCTTGCTGGCATGACCGGGGACCACCAGTACCTCGACTACATGGACCGCGAGTGGCACATCACGGCGAATCTGCTGTGGGACCCGGAAGAGCACCTCTTCTTTCGCGACAAGAGCTACTTCAACAAGCGCGAAAAGAATGGCAGAAAGATCTTCTGGTCGCGCGGCAATGGATGGGTGATGGGTGGACTGGCCCAGGTGCTTACGTACATGCCGGTCAAGGATCCACGGCGGCCGTTTTACGTGGAGAAGTTCCGGCAAATGGCGGAGAAGCTTCGTTCATTGCAGGGAGAGGACGGCCTGTGGCGACCTGGCCTGCTCGACGCGGGCGACTACCCCCATCCGGAAATTTCCGGTTCGGCGTTCTACGTTTATGCGATGGCATGGGGCGTTCACCACGAGCTTCTTGAAAAGGGAAAGTATCGGGCGGCGATCGAGCGCGGATGGAACGGGCTGGTCAAACATATCTACGAGGACGGCAGACTGGGCAGCATCCAGCCCATCGGCGCCGCGCCGGATGCTTATGCACCGGGTTCCAGCTATGTCTTCGGGGTGGGTGCGTTTCTGCTGGCCGGTTCCGAGGTGAACCAGTTGAGCCGTTGAATATGGCTTGGTCGGGTCCGTCCAAGCAGAGCTTGTCGGGTCGCCCGGCACGCATGACGAAGTGGATTGGTAGACTCTCTAGAACGATGAACATTTCCCAACTCCAGAAGCTCATCGAGCGCTACTTCTCCGCCGGTCCCGCGGCCGTCGGCGATCCATCGGCGATGGACGTTTTTCTGGAATTCCGCGGAGCGCTGGAAGCCGGAGAAATCCGGTCGGCATCCCCCGACCCGGCGGCGGCCGTTGGCTGGCGCGTCAACGTATGGGTCAAGCAGGGAATTCTGCTGGGCTTTCGACTGGGCGCGCTGAGCGATATGTCCGGAGGGGGCTTTTCCTTTGTCGACAAGGACACGTATCCAGTCCGGCGGTTCGGCGCAGGGGACGGCGTGCGGGTTGTGCCCGGAGGATCCTCCGTGCGCAGCGGAGCCTATGTCGCCCGCGGCGTGGTCTGCATGCCGCCCATGTACATCAATGCCGGCGCGTGGGTGGACGAGGGAACCATGGTGGATTCGCACGCCCTGGTCGGTTCGTGCGCGCAGATCGGCAAGCGGGTTCACCTGAGCGCGGCTGCACAGATCGGAGGCGTGCTCGAGCCCGTCAATGCCAGCCCTGTGATCATCGAAGACGATGTGCTGGTGGGCGGAAATTGCGGGGTGTATGAGGGCACCATCGTGCGCACCGGGGCAGTGCTTGCCGCGGGAACTATCTTGACAAGGGGTACGCCGGTCTTCGACGTGGTCAGGGGCGAAGTGTTGCGTGCGGCCGACGACACGCCGCTCATCATTCCTTCCCATGCGGTGGTGGTTCCCGGAGCGCGGTCCGTGAACCCATCCAAAGGGCATCCCGACAGCCAGGCCTGGGGCTTGAGCCTGTATGCGCCGGCCATCGTGAAATACCGCGACGAAAAAACCAACCTGAGCACTACGCTCGAAGACCTGCTGCGCTGAGGCGGAAACCCGGCAACAACCAGAGAGCCAATCGACACATCCATAGTTCTTTGCCGCGGTTTTGCGACAAACTGCATAAACCGTGAAAGGAGGGATTTGTATGCCCGCAGAAATACTGGAAAAACAGGCGGCCACAGTCGAAGACGTTCTTCGCGAGGTCTCGAGAATCAAGTCCGTAGTCACCGACGCCGTGGACGAAGGCGTCCGCTCGGCCGTAAAGGCCATCAAACAGGGACGGCGTGCGGCCGAGGACACCATCGATGACACCCGCCGCGCCGTGAAGCGGAATCCATTCCAGGCGCTCGGAATCGTGCTTGGCGCCGGAATGGCGTTGGGTGCGCTGGTGGTATGGATGGGATCGCGGCGCCGCTGAGGCGTCCTGTTAATGGAGGGCCGGCGCGGGATATGAGCCGCACGCCATCGATGGAATGGCGTGAAATCAAATCGATTCATGCACTGGACCACTGAAGCGCCAGGTCCCAGGTCCCAACCGCCGGGGATATGGGGCACCCGAATGGCCGCTATTATTCGGCGCTGAACGTCCAGGTCGTTTCGGTGCTGTAGGTCTGTCCCGGCTTCAATTCCGTGCTCGGGAACGAGGGGTGATTCGGCGAGTCGGGGAAGTGCTGGGTTTCCAGGCAGAGGCCGGTGCGGAAGTCGTACTTGCCGTTCGGCCCGGAAAACGTGCCATCAAGAAAGTTGCCGGTGTAGAACTGGACACCCGGTTCGGTGGTGTCTACCTCGAGGACGCGGCCGCTGGCAGGATCCTGGACGCGCGCCGCCGGATGCAGCTTGCCCATTTCCCCGCGCAGGACCCAGTTGTGGTCGTAGCCGTGGCCAAGTTTCAGTTGCTCCTCGTCGCCGTTGATGCGGGTTCCGATGGTTTCAGAGTGGGTGAAGTCGAACGGCGTTCCCGCAACCGGCCGCAACTCGCCGGTGGGGATCAGCCTGGCATCCACCGGCGTGATCTTGTCGGAAAAGATCATGAGTTTCTCATTCAGGATGGTGCCGCTGCCCGCGCCGGAAAGATTGAAATACGTGTGGTTGGTCAGGTTCACCACCGTGGGTTTGTCGGTCGTCGCACTGTAGTGGATCGCGATCCTGTTTCCGCGGAGCGTATAGCGCACACGCGCGGTGAGCGTGCCCGGGAATCCCTGGTCTCCATCCGGGCTGACCAGCGAGAATTCCACGCCGTCAGGAACTTCCTTCGCCGTCCAGTTGCGGCGGTCGAAACCTTCCTTGCCGCCGTGGAGCGTGTTGGTGCCTTCGTTGACGCTCAGGTCGTACTGCTTTCCTTCGAGCGTGAACTTGCCTCCGGCGATGCGATTGGCGTAGCGGCCGGCCACCACGCCGAAGAAGGTCTTGGGGTCCTTAGCGTAGTCGTCGAGCTTGTCGTAGCCCAGGACGACGTCAGCCATCTTGCCGGTGCGGTCGGGAGTGGAAAGCGAAACCACGCGCGCGCCGAACGTCATCACGCGCAGTTCGACCTGCGGCGACTTCAGCGTGTAGATGGTGACGGGCGAACCATCCGGCAGATTGCCCCAATTGGCATGCGATACGGCGGCTTGTGCGGCAACGGTAGTCATCGAGAGGAGAATAACGCAAAGCAGCTTCATTGAATCTCACTTTCCGGCACTCAAGCGTAAAAGGTAATCGGGCGCGTTCCAGAACGACAACGGAGCGGGCCGCCGTGCCCATTCATAATACATCGTATTCTCAACGAGATAGACGGGGGTCTTGGATCTCTTATTGACTGTCTACAAGAGCAGTGCTAGTGTCTTATAGACGCTCGATAGGAGCTTTTATGCCCGGCCCTCCCACCGATCTTCTGCAAGGCACGCTCGATCTTCTTATTTTGAAGTCGCTGGCTCTGGAACCGCTCCACGGAATGGGGGTCGCGCGCCGCATCGCGCAAATGACCAACGCGACCTTCGATGTGAAGCCGGGCTCCCTGTTTCCTGCCCTGCACCGCATGGAGCAGGCGGGATGGCTCGACTCTTCCTGGGGTGAGTCGGAGACCAACCGGCGTGCGAAGTTTTACGCGTTGACCAAGGCTGGGCGGAAGCAACTCCAGAGCGAGTCGGAGCGATGGGAGCGGATCTCCGTTGCCATGGCGAATGCATTGCGCACCACGTAGGGGGTTCATCATGATCCGCGGACTCAGGGCTGTATGGAGAAACATCTTCCGCCGGGAGCAACTCGAACGCGAACTCGAGGAGGAACTTCGCGCCTATGTGGAGCTGGTTTCGGCCGATAAGGTGCAGACGGGGATGACGCCGCCGGAGGCATACGGCGCCGCTCGACGGGGCACAGGGGGAATGGAGCATGTGAAGCAGAGAGTCCGCGATGCGCGGATGGGAATCTCGCTGGACCGGCTGATGCAGGATCTGCGATACGCCTGGCGCACGCTGGTGAAGAATCCGGGCTTCTCGGCGGTGGCCATTGTCACGCTGGCGCTCGGGATCGGCGCCAATACCGCCATTTTCACGCTGGTTCAGGGAATTCTGCTGCGTTCGCTGCCGGTCGCCGACCCGTCGCATCTGTATCGCATCGGCGACAAGAACGATTGCTGCTATTACAACAACTTTGAAAACGAGAATGGCGATTTCGATCTCTTCTCGTATGATCTCTATCTCCAGTTCAAGCAATCGGCTTCCGAGTTCGAGCAACTCGCGGCGGTGGAAGCGGGCGGGGAGCGGTTCAGCGTGCGGAGCGGAAATGCGGCGGCCAGGCCCATGCGCGCGGAATATGTTTCGGGAAATTACTTCAGTACGCTGGGGGTGGGTGCCTACGCGGGGCGCCCGCTGAATGAAGGGGATGACCGGCCGGAAGCTGCCCCGGTGGTGGTTCTCAGCTACCAGGCGTGGCAAGCGGACTTTGCGGGTGATCCATCGCTGGTGGGGTCCACGATCTACATTCAGCGCAGCCCGTTCACGGTAGCGGGCATCGCGCCTCCGGGCTTTTTCGGCGATCGGATCAGCGCATTTCCGCCGGACATATGGATGCCGCTGGCGAACGACGCGCGGATGGAGGGCCCACAATCGGCGCTGGCGCAGAAGGATCTGAGCTGGCTCTATTCCTTGGGAAGAATCCGTTCCGGAAGCAATACGGCCGCCCTGCAGGCCAGGTTATCGGCAACTTTGCAGCAGTGGCTGCTGACGCGGGCAAAGTACACCGACCACGGCGGCGCGGCGGAAATTCCGAAGCAGCATGTCGTGCTGAGCCCCGCGGGCGGCGGTATTCAGAGGCTTCAGGAGCAGACGGGAAAAGGGCTGCGGCTGCTCATGATCCTGTCGAGCATTGTTCTTCTGATCGCCTGCGCGAACGTGGCCAACCTTCTGCTGGCGCGCGGCGCCGCACACCGCGCGGACGTGGCGATGCGCATGGCGCTGGGAGCGGGGCGGAGCCGGGTGATTCGGCAGATCCTCACCCAAAGCGTGCTGCTGAGCGTCATGGGAGGAGTGGCGGGACTGATGGTAGCTTTCGCCGGATCGCGCATGATCCAGGCGCTCGCATTCCCGCAGGCGACGAACCTGCCGGTGCACGGTAATCCGTCACTGCCGGTACTGGGATTTGCGATTGCTGTATCGGTGCTGACCGGGATTGTGTTTGGCGCCGCTCCGGCGTGGGCTTCGTCGCTGGCGCAGCCGGCGCAGGCTCTGCGGGGAATGAAGAGCTCTTCCCGCGACCGCACCTCGCTGCCGCAGAAGGCGCTGGTCGTTTCGCAAGTGGCGCTCTCGGTGGTCCTGGTCGCCGGAGCGTTTCTCATGGCCCGTTCCCTGTACAACCTGGAACACCAGGATTTTGGCATTGCGTTTGCGAACCGCTACGTGGTGTACTTCGATCTGCATGGGGCGGGATATTCGATCGAGCGGCTTCCCGCGTTTTACCGCGAGGTTGAAGAGCGCTTCTCTGCATTGCCGGACATGGTGAATCTGAGCCTGGCAAGATACGTCCCACTGGGCGGAAACGAATGGGGCTCATGTGTCGTTCAGCAGGGCCATCCGGCGCCGGGGCCAAATGACAAGTGCTTTTCATCGTGGGATCGGGTGAGCTGGCGCTTTCTTGATTCCATTGGCGTGCCTGTTGTTCGCGGCCGCAATTTCAATGCCCAGGACGCGACCAGCCCCCGGCAGGCGGTTCTTGTGAACCAGACCTTTGCCCAGCGGTTCTTTCCCGGGCAGGATCCGATCGGGCAGCGATTTGGAATGGAGAATCCGGAGTATTCCGGCGCTTTCGAGATCGTGGGCGTGTTCGCGGATTTCAAGATGACGGATGCCCGCGGTGAAGCAAGGCCGCTGTTTCTGCGAGCGCTCGGGGAGCGGTTTGCCGGGTACAAAGATCCGAATGCGCAGGATGGCGAGGACAACTCGCTATTTCTCAACTGCCTCATTCTGAACTTCGCCCGTCCGCAGGCGGATGCCGAATCGCTGATTCGGAGAACGCTGGCGGACATCGATCCCAATGTGACGGTGTTCCGGTTCGCGGCCTATGCCTCGGAGGTGGCCGGCAACTTTAACCAGGATCGGCTGGTGGCCCGCCTGACGAGCGTATTCGGAATGCTGGCGCTGATTCTGGCATCGGTCGGAATTTACGGGGTCATGTCGTACTTTGTGAATCGGCGCACGGCGGAGATCGGTGTTCGAATGGCGCTGGGGGCCACGCGCTCAGCCGTGATCTCCATTGTGCTGCGGGGGGCGCTCTGGCAAGTTGTTGTTGGCCTGGCCCTGGGCATTCCCGCTGCTCTGTTCACCAGCCGCCTGATGGACAGCCTCCTGTACCGGGTCCATCGTCGCGATCCGCTGTCGTTGCTGGGCGCAGTCCTGGTGCTCGGCATTTGTGCGACTGCGGCGGCATGGATTCCGGCGCGCCGCGCAGCCTCGATCGATCCGATGCGGGCGCTGAGAGCGGAATGACCGGCAATTGTGCCCGAGCTTATTCCGGCGCACACACGATCGTGCTGCGGGTCACATTCTAATTTCCCCGTTTGGGGGTACATTGCTCCACTGACGGGGCCTCCCCTGATTTGACCCGCCTCGCAGCTTATTGTTGCGCGTTCCACCCACCTGGCAGCAGGGACCTTTGGGCCGACCAAGGCATGCCGGTGGAAGAGAGGCGCTTGCCTTTTAAAACTCCATAACCACAACTCAATTCGGGCTCCAAACCAAGTCAGAGGCCGCTGCGTCGCTCCTTTTGCTGAGAGATCGCGACTTGCGGGCAGGCCTCGGCGCCAAGAAAAGGAGATCACGATGTCTGGGAAGACCGCTTTGATTTTGCCTCGTAAAACTCTGCTTGAGACTGTCTTCGACAGGATTCGTCGCACACGATGTGGGGCACTCTGGGTGCTTTTGCTGCTGGCCGGCTCGCTCCCGGCCTGGGGAGCAACAGCGACGACGACCACGCTGACTACGGGAACCAAGACCGTGAATACCCGCACGATCATCACGCTGGCGGCCAAGGTAGCGCCCACGACGGTTACCCAGGGGCTGGTGCGGTTCTATGACGGAAAAGTCCTCCTGGGAACGGCGCAGATCGTGACATCGGGGACGAAGTATACCCATGGCTCCGCCTATCTTTCTGTCGAACTTGGAGCGGGCCTGCACTCATTGAAGGCGGTATTTGCGGGCAGTACGGCGGGGGCTTCCAGCGCATCCGCGGCAAAACCGGTCACCGTTGGCGGAGGAACGGTCGCCTTGACCCTGAGTTCCACCGGCTCGGCAGGCGACTATACCCTGACCGGCCAGATGGTGGCTAACGGAGTTGCGGCTCCGACCGGGCAGATATTCTTTGTGGACCAGACCAACAGCAACTCGTCCCTGGGCCAGGCCACGCTTGGCGCGGCAACATTCGCCACTAAGTTCGCAAAGTCGGTTGCCAATCCGATCTATGATCCCACCAACAATGACAGGCCTCAGCAGGTGGTTGTGGCGGATTTCAATGGCGACGGAATTCTGGATATCGCCGAGATCGACTACTCCGCGGCAACCTCCATTCACCTTGGTAAGGGGGACGGCACGTTCCTGGCGGCGAAGGCTTCGTGCATGACGGGCAACCCTCCGCAACAGTGCCAGACCGGGTCGGAACCCTGGAGCATGGCTACCGGGGACTTTAACAATGACGGGATTCCGGACCTGGTGATCGCGTATAACGGCGTGGTCGGCGTGATGCTGGGCAAGGGCGACGGCACATTCCAGCCCGTCGTGGAGTATGGCACCGCGGGCGACTCTCAACAGGTGGTGGTGGGCGATTTCGACGGTGACGGAAATGCCGACCTGGCGGTCGCTGTCGACGGAGGCGTCAGCATCCTGCTGGGCAACGGGGATGGTACCTTCCAGCCGCACAACGATATCGCGGCCAGTGAGAGCAGTTACCTGGCGGTTGGGGATTTCAATAAGGACGGGATCCAGGACCTGGTCCTAGCCGGTTGGAACAGCAACACGCTTGTGATCCTGCCGGGCGTCGGTGACGGCACGTTCAAACCGGAAATCGACACCAACATGGACATGAATCCCGATGACGGCATCGTGATTGCGGCGGATTTGAAGGGCCTGGGATACCTCTGCGACGTGGTGATCAGTGGCGACGGACAGATGGAAGCCATGGTTGGCAACGGCGATGGCACGTTCAAGGCCCCGCAGACGCTTATCCCGAATCCTGGATTTGATGACTATATTGGCGCCCCGCTGGCCGGATATTTTACGGGTGACGGGAATCTGGACCTGGCGCTGCTTCATTATGCATCGTATACGGATCAGGGAAGAGTGGCTGTCTTCACCGGCAAGGGAGACGGAACTTTTAATCCCACTCCGACCCAACTCGTGGTCGGCAAGCAGCCCATCTTCCTCGCCTCCGGCGACTTCGATGGGAACGGAGCGCAGGATATCGTCACCGCCAACGAGAATGACAGCACGCTGAGCGTATTGCTCAATGTCGCCACCGCGACCGCGGGCGCCACCCTGGCGCATGTCTCCGTCCCGGGCACGGGCACGCATACCGTCTTCTCCAATTACCCTGGCGATACCAGCTATGCATCGACAGTGTCGAACACGATTCAACTGACGGCCACCGCCGTATCGGCGGGGCCGGCCATCATCTCGCTGTCACCTGCAGGGGTCGCGTCGGGCAGCGGGGCGTTCACCCTGACTGTGAACGGAACCGGGTTCGCCACCGGCGCGGTGGTGAAGTGGAACGGCCTCGCCCGGACGACGGCCTTCGTCAGCGCGACCAAATTGACGGCAGCCGTTCTGGCCACCGACGTTGCCGCGGCGGGCACTTTCCCCATCACAGTGACGGTCGGGACCCAGGTTTCAAGCGCCGTCAGTTTTACCGTGACCCAATCGACTACCGGGCCGACCATCACGGCTCTCTCGCCAAATTACGCTGTCATCAATTCCCCAGCGACGACCATCACGGTAAGCGGCACGAACTTCATTTCCGGCACAACGGGGTCGGTAGTCAAGTTTGGAACGACGGCTCTTGCCACGACCTATGTGAACGCGACCACCCTTACAGCCGTTATTCCTGTTGCCAACCTGAAGACGCTGGGCAGCTTTGGGATTACGGTGTGGAATGGCGCGGCGAGCGAGTCGAACGCAGTGACATTTACCGTGGGTCCGGCCACACATCTGCCGCTTGCATATGGGTTCTTCAACCCCAATGGATCGGCTGGGACCACTAGCGGCAACATCACGTGTACGTGGTCCACGACCGACCTGGACTACCAGTGCACCATCACCGGGGAAAGCTTCTTCTACAACAAGTACGTCGTGAACGCGACCTACGGGGATATCACCACGGTCGGCATCATTACGGCCAATTCCTATCAGAACAAGGTGGCGGTGCGGATCTTCAAGGTCGACGGCACGACACGGATCCAGGCGCCGTTCTATCTCGTGGTCTATAAACCGTAAGCAGAAACGAGCCATCACCCCGCGGGCCTGCCGCTGGACAATACGTTCAGCGGCAGCCTGTGCGGGCTAAACAAGTGAGCATCGCCCATCCCGGCGGGGTGAGGCTGGAGCTACGGTGTTGGAATTCTTGGGGGAATTGCCGGAATACTGAAGCTGTTTCCCGGTTCCCCATGGCCGGAGAGATTGGTCATCGCCGTACACTCCTGCTCGTGGTCCCATACTAGGTAGCAAAAAACCTTTTTAAGGCGTCGACGCATTCCTCGATCTCCCTGATGGTGATCGCATAGCCGAAGCGCAAATGGCCTTCGCCCTGCGCTCCGAACACGACCCCAGGAACGGTGGCGATGTGGGCCTTATCGAGCAGAATCTGCGCTGCCGTGCGGCTATTCCTGTGGATCTTCTCCACATCGGGGAAGGCATAAAACGCGCCGGCGGGAGGTTGGCATGCGAGGCCGACTTCGCAGAACCCGGCCAGCAGGAGATCGCGCCTCTTGCGATATTCGTCACGCCGCGCGGCAATCTGCGACTCGGGCGTCGCGAGCGCCTGCATCATGGCATACTGCACCGGAGTGGCGAGGCCGTTGGTCGAGTAAAGCACGATCTTGCGTATGGCCGTCATGAACGGCTCTTTGGCCACCGCATACCCAGCGCGCCAGCCGGTCATGGCATAGGTCTTGGAAAACGTAAATGCGGTGATGGTGCGCTCCGCCATCCCGGGCAGTGAGGCCATGGACACGTGCTCGCCTTCGTAGACCAGGTCTTCGTAAGCCTCGTCGGCGATGACGATCAGATCGCGTTCGATGGCGAAGGCGGCAACTTCTTGGGCTTCGGCCCGCGTGAAGACGAGCCCGCTGGGGTTCTGCGGCGTGTTGTAGTAGATGGCGCGGGTCCTGGGGGTTGAGAACTGCTCCAGTGTTTTGCGCACACCGTTGCGGCGCGCGGTGATTGTGGGCACCAGCAGCGGCCGCGCCTGCGTCCCGGTCACGAGGTCGCCGATCGGCGTCCAGTACGGCGAGAACACCAGCGCATCGTCGCCAGGATCGAGCACGCTCTGGAATGCGGCATAGAGTCCCTGCGAGCCGCCCACCGTAGCCATCACCTCGTCGGTGGTTACGTCGATGCCGTTCTTGCGGGCAAGTTTTTCCACCAGCGCCTTGCGCAACGGAAGAAGGCCGGAAGATGGCGCGTAATGCGTCTGGTTATCGACCAGTGCGCGCACGGCGGCAAACTTGATGTCATCGGGAGTCTCGAAGTACGGTTCGCCGCCGTGGAGGGAATGGACACGAACCCCTTCGGCCCGCATGGCCATCACCTTGTTGCGAATCTGCACGATGTCGGAGAAGCCAACTTCGTCCAGCCGCTTGGCTAATCGGATCCCGCTTACCCTGGTCGCCGGCATTCAGGTTTCCTTTCCGCACACGACTTCCTTCAGCATAGCCGAATGTGGATGAACTTCCGGTAAGTTGGATGCCATGTGGCTAGACAGCGAGGAGATGGGTGTACACCGCCATACCGGCCACCGCGTCGGCACCGATGGCCTGCAATGCATCGATCTCCTGCTGGCTGCGAATCCCCCCGGCCACGATCAATTGGCGTTCGGTGAGTTTGCGCAGGCGCGCGGCAACCTCGATGGGGAATCCCTGCATCAGTCCCTCGCCGTCGACATGCGTATAGAGGAACGCAGCGACATGCGGCTCCAGCTGCGGGATTGCCTCATCGGGCGTGAGCGCGACTTGAGACTTCCATCCCTTGACAGCGATGTTCCCATTTTTGGTGTCGATGCCGGCAACCACCGAATCGCGGCCGATAGCGTCGGCAAGTTCGCCGGCAAAGGCGGTGTGGACGGCGGCGCGGCCGTCCTGCTCGGAAAACAGCGCGGAGCCGAGGATGACGCGGCGGGCGCCCGCGTCGAGGACGCTCCGAGCGCGGTTGGCGGAGTGGATGCCGCCGCCTACCTGGCACGGGAGGCGCTTGGCGATCTTCTCCACCAGCGACGAGTTGTCGCCCTGCCGCATGGCGGCGTCCAGATCGATGAGCTGCACCAGCGAATAACGCGCGAATTTTTCAATCCAGTATTCGAAATCGTCGAACGCCAGGCGCAGCTTCTCGCCCTGGACCAGTTGCACGATGCGGCCACCCAGGAGATCAATCGACGGGATCAGCATGGGAGCCTCACAGACACACCGGCCTTGGCCAGCTCTTGCTTGAGCGAACGCGCGCTGGACACGCCGAAGTGGAAGATGCTGGCGGCTAGCGCGGCGTCGGCTTTTCCGGCGGCAAAGACGTTGCAAAAGTGCTGTACGGTGCCGGCGCCTCCTGAAGCAATCACGGGAATACGGACGGCCTCGCTCACAGCGGCGGTCAGTTCGCAGTCGAACCCGGCGCGGGTTCCGTCGGCGTCCATCGAAGTGAGCAGGATTTCGCCGGCGCCGCGCGCTTCGGCTTCGCGCGCCCATTCGACCACGCGGCGGCCGGTGGGCTTGCGCCCGCCCTGCACATAGACTTGCGCGTCGCGGACGGGATCGTCGGCGTTGGGATCGCGACGGGCATCGATGGCCACAACCACCGCCTGGGCGCCGAAGTTGCGTCCGATGGCGTCGATCAGGGTGGGATCGGCCAGGGCCGCAGAGTTGATGCTCACCTTGTCGGCTCCGGCATCGAAAACATTCTCGGCATCGCGCGCAGTGCGGATGCCGCCTCCTACCGCGAAGGGAACGAACAGCTCGCGAGCAGTACGGCGCACGGTGTCGAGCAGCGTCTGGCGGCCTTCGTGCGTGGCGGTGATGTCGAGCAGCACGATTTCGTCGGCTCCTTCGCGCGCGTGGCGGGCGGCCTGGGTGGCGGGATCGCCGGCGTCGACCAGGTCGACAAATTGCACGCCTTTGACCACGCGGCCGCCATGGACGTCGAGGCAGGCGATGATGCGCTTGGTCAGCATGACCACTCCAGGAAATTCTGCAATATCATCAATCCCGTTTCGCCCGATTTTTCCGGATGAAACTGCACGCCCATGACGTTACCGCGTTCCACGGC
Organism: uncultured Acidobacteriota bacterium; assembly: GCA_963706455.1. Classification (GTDB taxonomy): domain Bacteria; phylum Acidobacteriota; class Terriglobia; order Terriglobales; family Acidobacteriaceae; genus Telmatobacter. Next base: position 30,361 of record CAVPNO010000087.1, read on the forward strand.
GGCCGCGAACGGCTCGATGTAATTCGCCACAGCTGCCGTATCAGTCGTAATCGGAGCTTTGTAGGAATGCGTGAAGTAGACATACCCGCCCGGCTCGATGCCGGCGAGCAGGCGCGAACCATTGCGCACATCGAGCGAATTCCATCCGACATGCGGAACTTTTTGATCGTCGTCGGGAAAACGCGAGCAGGCCTCGGTGAAGTGCGCAAGGCCCGGTTGTTCGAGTGCTTCAGTTGACCCCGAGTAAAGCCATTGCATGCCAACGCAAATGCCGAGGAAGGGAACGCGGCGCGCGATTGCATTCCGAATGGCGGAAGTAAGGCCGGTATCATCGAGACGCTTGGTTGCCGCGAAATGGCCGACTCCGGGCAGCACGAGTCGTTCCGCGGATTCGACGAGCGACAAATTACCATCGGTCACAGTGATCTCGGCGCCGAGGTGGTGTAGCGCCTTGAGCACCGAGGTGAGATTGCCGGCCTTGTAATCGATGACGGTTACATGCATTACAACAGCCCCTTCGTGGAAGGCAGCATTTCGCCGAGTTGCTTGTCGCGCGAGCAGGCTACGCGCAGTGCGCGTGCGAATGCCTTGAAGATGGCTTCGATCTTGTGGTGATTGGATCGGCCATACATTGTTTTGACATGGACGTTGGCCCGGGCGCCGCGCGCGAAACCTTCAAAGAAGTCGGTCACCAGTTCGGTCTGCAGGTCGCCGACCAAACGCGTGCGCACCCTGGTGTCGACGGCAAAAGCAGCACGCCCGCTCAGGTCGACGGCGGCGATGGCCAGCGTCTCATCCATGGGCATCAGGAAGTACCCGGCGCGCAGAATGCCGCGTTTGTCGCCGAGCGCGCGGTCGAATGCCTCTCCCAGCGCGATACCCACATCTTCGACCGTATGATGCTGATCGACATCGAGGTCGCCATCACACTTCAACTCGAGATTAAAGGCGCCGTGGCGCGTGAAGAGCTCCAGCATGTGATCGAAAAAGCGAATGCCGGTCGCGATCTGGTATTGGCCCTTTCCTTCTATTGTGAGCTGGATGGAGATGCGGGTCTCGGTTGTGTTGCGATCGATGATCGCGGTTCGAAGATCGGAGTTGGCGGTCATTGCGCGGCCTCCCCGTTTCGCAAACACTCCAGCGCTCTGTTCAGGGCAGCATCGGCTTGCTTCATCTGTTCGCGCGTGCCGATGGTGATGCGTACGCGTCCGTCGCAGCCGGGATCGCTGGAGCGGTCGCGGACCAGCACGCCGGCGGCGAGCATCTGACTCACGAATTCCTTGTGGCGACGCCCGATGTCGACCAGGATGAAATTCGCGCGGCTGGGCCAGTAGCGCACGCGCGCGGTCCGAAGTGCTTTCTCAAAATCCGCGCGCGCGGCGAGCACCTCGGCCACGTACCACTCGAGGTAGGTCGCGTCTTGGAGCGCGGCAGGCAGGCAGGCGAGGGCAACCGAGTTGACGCTGTAGGGCGAAAGCACGCGGCGGACCCAGTGCGTCAGTTCGACAGGCCCGGCGAGCACTCCTACGCGCAAGCCGGCGAGGCCGTAGGCTTTTGAGAAAGTCCGCGCGACGATGATGTTGGGGAATGCGGCCAGCAGGTCGATGACTGTTTCGCCGCAGAAGTGGAAGTAGGCTTCGTCCACCAGGATTACGGCTCGCGGCGCCAGCTGCGCGAGCTCCACGATCTGGTCACGCGCGGCCATGGTTCCCGATGGGCTGTTGGGATTGGCGATCGCGATGACTTTTGTGCGCGGGTTGATGGCCGCAGCCAGTCTGGCGAACGGGAAATCAAGATCATCGCCCGCCAGGACCGTGACCACTTCCGCATCGGTTGCCGAGGCGTACACCTCATACATGGTGTAGGTGGGCACTGGGAGCAGCAGTTCGTCTCCTGCGCCGAGAAACGCTTCGAAGAGCACGTGAATCGCTTCGTCCACGCCGTTGGTGAGCGCGACCTGCGCGGGCGCGAGGCCGAGGTGCGCGGCCACGATGGCCTCCACAGACTCGCGCTCGGGGTAACGGGTAAGCTCTCCAGCCGAGATGTGGCCGAGAACCTCACGCACGGCGGGCGAACACGCAACCGTGTTCTCGTTGAAGTCGAGACGAAGGCCGTCACGGCTGCCGAGCGGGGGATGATACTCCTTCATCGCGCGGACACGCGGGCGCGGCGCCGGATAAACCAATGCTGCAGGCTTAGGCACGGGCGGGCCTCCTGTTCAATCTGGTGCGAATGGCTTCGGCGTGCCCGGTCAGTCCTTCGGCCTCCGCGATCAGAACAGCCTGCGGGCCGAGTTGCGCGATGGCATCGCGCGAATATTCCTGCACGGTGATGAGCTTGATGAAGTCGTTGACGCTCAAGCCTCCGCGGACGCGCGCCATGCCGCCGGTGGGCAACGTGTGATTGGGGCCGGAAATGTAGTCGCCCATGGGCTGTGCAGACCAGCGGCCGATAAAGATGGAACCCGCGTTCTCCACCCACGCGAGATCGGCAGCCGAATCGACGGTGAGGTGTTCGGGCGCGATTCGGTTGGTAATCGCATGAGCTTCGTGGGGGTTGTCGGCGAGAATCACCAGGCCGTTGCGATCGAGGGCCTGGCGCGCAACGGGATTCTTGCGGCTGCGAATTCTCGTTTCGGCCAGAACTTCGTGCGCGAGATCGGCGCGTGTGGTGATAAAGATCGCAAGCGCTTCCGGATCGTGTTCGGCCTGGGCAACCAGGTCGGAGGCAACATCGGCTGGCCGGCCGCGGTCGCTGGTGACGACGATCTCGGTGGGACCGGCAAGCATGTCGATGGCGCAATCGAAGGCGACAAGGCGCTTGGCCGCGGTGACGTAGAGATTACCGGGGCCGACGATCTTGTCGACGCGGCAGATGGTTTCGGTGCCATAGGCGAGCGCGGCGATGGCATGGGCGCCGCCGGCGCGATAGAACTCGGTGATGCCCACGAGCTGGGCGGCGGCGAGAGTCTCCTGCGCGGGCCGGGGCGACACGATGACGATGCGCGCGACACCCGCGACCTGCGCCGGGATCGCGGTCATGAGCAGCGTGGACGGCAGGGGATGGCGGCCGCTGGGAACGTAACAGCCGACCGCGTTGAGCGGACGCACGAGCTGGCCCGTGATGAGACCGGAGCGATCTGGCCTGGTCCATGCTGTCGGCAGTTGACGTTTGGCAAACCGGCGAATCTGCGCGGCTGCGATGGAAAGAGCCTGGCGCAGCGCCGGATCGGTCGCATCCCACGCGGCGGCCATCTCTTGCGGCGTGACGCGGAAAGCTTCGGGGCCGCGGAGGTCGTCGAATTGCGAGGCATAGCGCAACAGAGCGCGGTCGCCTTTGCGGCGGACGTCGGCCACGATGCGTTTGACGGCAGGCAGGACGCTGTCGAGTGCCGCGCCGCCGCGGCGCTCGAGTGCCGCGAGGACACTCTCCGCGCTGGTTCTACCTCGTCCGTTGGTCCGGATCAGTTTCATCGTGGGTTGATTCCTAACGGTTCACTCCGGGTTGATTCCATCGAGATACGGTTGGGTTCTGACATCCCTCCGGGACTGGGGTTCTTACTTCCCGGGGATCCCAGGGTTTCACCCTGGGCTATCTTCTTGCGTTCCCTCCGGGAACTCAAAGAACAACCTTATTCACGGAACTCAATCAGCCACCTTGTTCATGGAACTCAAAGAACCACCTTATTCATGGATCTCAAACAGCCACCTTGTTCACGGAACTTAATCAGCCACCTTGTTCATGGAACTCAAAGAACAACCTTATTCAGCGGGTACTCGACGATGCCGGTTGCATTGGCGGCCTTGAGGCGCGGAATTACTTCGCGCGCGGTGCGCTCCTCGACGATGGTGTTGACGGCTACCCAATCGGGATCGCTCAAGTGCGAAACCGTCGGCGAATTGAGCGCGGGCAAGACCGCAAGCACCGCGTCGAGGTTGGCGCGCCGGACATTGAGCATGAGGCCCACTTGCGATTGCGCGTCGATGGCGCCGCGCAGCATCACTGCGATGGAGTCGATCTTTTCGCGCTTCCACGGGTCGGCGAGCGCTGCCTTGCTCGCGATCACGTGCGTTTCGCTCTCCATCACCGTGTCGATGATTTTCAGGTGATTGGCCTTGAGCGAACTGCCTGTCTCGGTGACTTCGACGATGGCGTCGGCGAGCGTGGGCGGCTTTACTTCTGTCGCACCCCAGCTGAACTCCACCTTGACATTCACGCCGCGTTCGGCAAAGTACCGCTTGCTCACTTCGACGAGTTCTGTAGCGATGATCTTGCCCTCGAGATCGGCGGCTTTTTCGAAGCCGCTCGACTCGGGCACGGCGAGGACCCAGCGTACTTTGCGCCGGCTCTGCTTCGCATAGGTAAGCGACGTAACGCTGGTGACATCGAGGCCGCTTTCGATCACCCAGTCGATGCCGGTGAGCCCGGCATCGAGGACGCCATGGTCGACATAGCGCGCCATCTCCTGGGCGCGAATCAGCATGCACTCGATTTCAGCATCGTCGATGGAAGGGAAATAGGACCGGCCGTCGGCGTAGATGTTCCAGCCCGCTCGCTTGAACAGCGCGATGGTGGAATCCTGCAGGCTGCCCTTGGGAATGCCGAGCCGGAGCTTATTCGCCATGGGCGTCCTCCGTCGTCTTGCCCAATTCGATCGGGCGGGTGAAACAACTCACGGTTCCCTCGTGGCACACCAGGCCGTCGCCTTCCACTTCCACACGAAAGAGCAACGTGTCGTTGTCGCAATCGGTGGAGGCGGAGATGACGCGCAGCCGGTTGCCGCTGGTCTCGCCTTTCATCCAGAGCTTCTGGCGCGTGCGGCTCCAGAAGGTCACGAAGCCTGTTTCCAGAGTCCTGGCGTAGCTGGCCGGGTTGAGAAAGCCCAGCATCAGCACGTCGCCGGTGCGCGCATCCTGCACGATGCCGGGTGCGAGTCCGTCCATTTTTTCGAAGTCGATCATGCTCGTCGGCCTTGGTTTGAGTTTTGTCGTGAGAAGCAAAAAGCCCGCTGGCTTGGTCGCCGGCGGGCTTGGGATTTCCGATCTCTCTGGCCGTCTAGTTCAGGCCATGGCAGTCCGCCGGCATGGGGTATCCATGATGGTGGTGATGGCCGTGATGATGGCGGAGTTGCATCTGTTTTTTACGGTAAGGGATGAGCACCGGCGCTGTCAACAACAATGGGTAATCGTCGATCCCGCATCCAACACCGGGGTCCTGGGGCACCTAAGCCATCGAGTAGCGGCAAGAACTGTTACTGCGGTTGAGGTTGCGGTTCGGTTACCGGCTGGTGGAGAAGTTCGAGGATGGTGCGATACAGGCGGTTGCGCATATCCACACGCTCCCAGGCGCGCGTCACGTAGCGAATCTCGATATCCACCCCGGAACCCGAGGGACGCAGGTTCACCGCCGGATCGGTGCGGAATTTGCCCAGGCCATCTGCTCGTGTCCCGCGCTTCCACTCCTGCTCGGCAATGAGCGCACTTTCGTGGGTCTCTTGTTTGACGGCCTCGAGGACGCGCTCTACGGTCGCCTGCGTGTCGATGGAGGCCGGAAGGGAAACGGTCAGCTCGTCCCACATCCACTGGCCGGTGGTGGAGAAATTGAAATACGTGCCGCGGATGGAGTAGCTGTTCATGAAGCTGATGCGGCGGCCGGTGGGATAGCCGCGGTTGCCGGTTTCGAGAAGGGTAGTGGTCATCAGGCTGACGTCGACGACCTCTCCGGCCACGCTGTTGATCTCGACCCAGTCGCCTACGCTGATGCCGCGCTTGCCAACGAGCCGAAACCATCCCAGAAAGGCGAGGATGAAGTCCTGCAGGGCGATGGTAAGCGCCGCGGTGGCGAGACCGAGGATGGTGGGCGTCTCGTGGGGAGCGCCGAAGATGACCATCAGAATCACGACTGCGCCGACGACCTGCACGGAAAGTTCGAGGACCATGCGCAGGGTCTGCATCTGGCGGCGGTCAAGGGCGGGATTGGACAGGAGGCGGCGCACAGCGATTCCGCCGAGGATCATGCAGATGATAATGAGCAGGATGAGCGCGGTGGATTGCAGGATGAGGTGAAGCACGATGCGGTGCTGGAGCAGAACCTGCGCGGCCCAGTTCTCGTAGACGGAGCCCAGTTGTTTCTGGGTCTGGATACGATCGTCGTAGATGGAGAGGAGTTGGCGTAGTGCGGCGCGATCGCGGATGCTGGCCAGCCGCGCATCGCGGTCCTGTGCCGCGCCCTGCGTGGGTGTGCTCCCGTTGGCCTGTGCTTCCAGGTCGTTGTGCTGCCTGGTGAGAGCATCTGCGTCGGCGAGCGATTGTTCCCTCGCCTGCTGAATCAGTTGATAGCGCGACTGCTGGTTGTTCCAGGCCCGCAGGCGGCTGGCGAGAGTGCCGGTTCGGGTGGCGGAGAGAACGGCTACCTGCTCGTCGCCATGTGACTCGGCGTCGTACTTTTTCATCGCCGCCTCGTGGGCGTTGAGTTCATCCTGAATTTGCTCGCGCTGATCTCCCGAAGCGCGGGCGAGGTCCTGCTGGGCATCGGCAAGCTCGTCGGAATCGAGCTGAAGTTGCGCCTTGGCGATATCCAGATCGGTATTGCCGTCGGTCGATTCCTTGCTTGCCGCGCCTTGACTCGCGGGAGCAGTCAGCTGGTGGACCTGCGCCTGGTCCTGCGCGACGAGTTGCTGCAATTGATCGATGCGTTGCGAAAGGGTGAGCGCCTCTCCGGTGAGAGTGCGACGCTGCGTCTGGACGGTAGCCTGGCGCAAGGCGGCCGCGAATGCCTGGTCGACTTCGTGGTCTGCGAGACGCTCGGCGTCGCGCGCGTGCTGGGTTTCTTCCGCGGTTACGGCGAGGGCGGCAAGCGCCTGGGCGGTTTGCCACGGGCTGAGATCGACAATAGTTCTTTGGGTGGATACGGGAGTGCGGCCGCGTCCGGCGATGAAGGGAAGATTGGACATGGCATCGCGCGTGGTCCATGCAAAAACGATCGAGAGCACAAGCAGGGCGCATAGAACCAGCAACGCGGTGTTCCTGGTTCGCCGGAATATCCGCGCGCGAAGCTTTTGCGCCGTACCGGGAAGGATGGGGGGGAGGGCCATGCATCCATTGTCGCTTGTGGGACGCCGATTGGGCAGCGAAATTCAAGAGGGCGTGAGCTTGCCTGCCGGGTGGGCGAGGAGGAGAATGGAGCGATGCGCGCGCGGACGGTGATCGCCCTTCTGTTTTCCATCGCCGTCTGCCTTGGGGTGATGCGGAGTTTTCCGGCCGCGTTTGCCCAGGCGCCTCCGCAGCACGCGCCGCCCCCGCCGGAGATGCGCGTGGATATCAATCACGCGACGATCGATGAGCTGCTCAAGGTTCCGGGCATGACGCGCAGCTGGGCGGGGCGTATCGTGCGCTTCCGGCCCTATCGCACCAAGCAGGATCTGCTGGACAAAGGCGTGGTCAGCGGCGAAGTTTACGATCGGATCAAGGACTACATCATCGCCCACCGTGAGAAGCAATAGCCGATGGAAAGGCGAGGCTGGGTTTCGTGGTTTCCCATCCTCGCCACGAAAAACAAAGACGTCGCGAGGATGGGGCCGCGAAGGGTTTTCATCGCGCGCCGTGAGACGCAGTGAGTTCTTCGGGGACCTCTTCGCAGCCATCGCGGAGGACTCTCTTGCGCGTGAACTTCGACAGGATGGTGCTGAGAATGACGTAGAGCACGGGAATGAAGAGCAGGTTCAGCACGGTCGAAAGCAACATGCCGCCCACGATGGTGGTGCCCACGGAGTGGCGGCCCAGGGCACCAGCGCCGGTGGCGAATACCAGCGGCGTGATGCCGAGGATGAAGGCGAATGAGGTCATGAGAATGGGCCGCAGGCGCAATTCGCCGGCCTCGATCGCAGCCTCGGCAATGGACCGGCCCCGGCGCCGGATCTGTTCGGCGAACTCGACGATCAGAATGGAATTTTTTGCCGAAAGGCCAATGAGCAGGACCAAGCCGATCTGGCAATAGACGTCGTTGGCAAGACCACGCAGAGAAATCGCTCCCAGGGCGCCGAGGACCGCCATGGGGACGGCCAGAAGAATGATGAAGGGCAGTGCGAAGCTCTCGTATTGGGCGGAGAGCGTGAGGTAGATCACCAAGACGCCGAGAGAGAAAATGATGAGCGCCTTGCCGCCGGATTCGATTTCGTCGAGCGTCAAGCCGGTCCATTCGTAGGCCATGCCGGGCATCATCATTTTGTTGGCAAGGTCGTCCATGGCAGCCACGCCCTGGCCGGAGCTGTAACCGGGCGCAGCGGAACCATCGATCTCCACCGCGCGGAATAGATTGTAGTGGGTGATGACCGGCGGACCGGCGCTTTCAGAAACGGTTGCCAGGTTATCGAGCGGAACCATCTGGCCGGTGGCCGAGCGCACGTAGAAGTTGTGCAGGTCGGCGGCGGTCATGCGGAAGTGCTGGTCGGCCTGAACGTAGACGCGATAGGTGCGGTTGTTGTAATCGAAGTCGTTGACGTAGACCGATCCCATGAACACGCCGAGCGTGTCGGTGATCTGCGAAAGAGGAATGTTCAAAGATTTTGACTTCTCGCGATCGATCGTGACCAGGGTCTGCGGGTCGTTGGCCGAAAAGGTGGTGAGAAGGTTGGCCAAATCCTTGCGTCCGCGGCTGGCGCCGACCATCTGGTGCGCCACGCGATCGAGGTCGGCGAGGGTGTTTCTGCCCTTGTCCTGAAGCATGAACTGGAACCCGCCGAAGGCGCCGACGCCGTTCACGGCGGGGGGCTCAAACACCGCCACGATGGCGCCATCCTTGGCCATCATCAGCATCTGCAGTTTGGGCGATAGGTCGCGCGACGATGTCGGCGGCGGAGTGGCCTTTGCCGCGGCGCTGATCGGAGGGCTTGGTGGCGAGGAAGATGAGTCCTCCATTCGCCGAACCTCCGGAAAAGCTGAAACCCATGACGGCGAAGGAACCGATGACGTCCTTGTTGGTGGCAATGATGGCCTGGGCCTTGTCGGCAACGGCGGTGGTGTAGGCGAGCGAAGCGCCGGGAGGCGCCTGCACCACGCCGATGAGGAACCCCTGATCTTCCTGAGGAATGAAGCCGGTGGGAACGCGCTGGTACATCCAGACGGTAGCCGCGAGGCCGCCGACAAAAATCAGCAGGATCAGGTAGCGAAGCCGCAAGGCGAGATGGATGGTTTTGGCGTAGGTCCGGCCCATCCAGCCGATCAAGCCATCGACGCCATGAACGAATCCGGCGAGGGCCCGGGAGAGGAAGCGGATGTGGAGGAAGTCCAACTGCCGGGGCCGCTCTTCCTCGCCGCGGAGGAACAGGGCGGACAGTGCCGGGGACAACGTCAAGGCGTTGAATGCCGAGATAGCGATGGCGAAGGCGATGGTGAGCGAGAACTGGCGGTACAAAATGCCGGTGGTTCCGGGGAAAAACGAAACCGGAACAAACACCGCGATGAGCACCAGGGAGGTAGCGATCACCGCGCTGGTGACCTCGCCCATGGCCTCGGAGGTGGCGCGGTGGGGATCGCAGTGCTCCGCGGCGATGTGGCGCTGCACATTTTCGATGACGACAATGGCGTCGTCGACAACGAGGCCGGTGGCGAGGGTAATGCCGAAGAGGGTGAGCGAATTGATGGAGAAATCGAAGACCTTGATGAACGCGAAGGTCCCGATGAGCGAAACGGGGATGGTGACGGCGGGAATGATGGTGGCGCGCCAGTCGAGGAGGAAGAGAAAGATGACCAGGATGACGATGGCGATGGCTTCGCCCAGAGTGGTCAGCACTTCTCGAATGGAGTCGCCGACGATGGTTGTGGAATCGAACGCGATGGCATATTCAAGACCGGGAGGGAAGCTCTTGGACAAGTCATTCAGCACAGCCTTGGCTTGCTTGTCGACCGCGAGCGCGTTGGCGTTGGACAACTGCTGAACACCGACGCCCATGGCGGACAGACCGTTGTACTTGAGGCTCGAGCTGTAATCCTCGGCGCCGACGACAGAGTGACCGACGTCTTTCAATTGGACGAGGCCGTTGGGGGAGTTCTTGAGAATGATCTGGTCGAACTGGGCGGGGTCGCTGAGGCGGCCAACGACGCGGACAGGTACCTGGTAAATCTGCGCTTGATCAGAAGGAGGCTGGCCCAGCTGGCCTGCAGGGACCTCGACATTCTGCTCCTGCAAGGCGCTGACCACGTCGGTGGCGGTCAATCCGCGGGCGGCCATCCTCACCGGGTCGAGCCACACGCGCATGGCATATTTGCGTTCCCCGAAGATGATGACGTCGCCCACGCCGGGGACGCGCTTGAGGGCGTCTTTGACATAGACGTCAAGATAGTTGGAGATGAATTCGGACGAATAGCGACTGTCGCGAGTGAAGAAGCCCGCGCCGAAGACGAAGTTCTGGCTGACCTTGACGATGCTGATGCCGGTGGAGTTCACGGCTGCGGGCAGACGGCCCTGGACGCTGGCTACGCGGTTCTGCACGTCGACTGCGGCGATATCGAGGCTGTACCCCGTTTTGAAGGAGATGGTAATCGTGCTGACGCCGCTATTGGTGCTCGAGGAGGTGATATACCGCATGCCCTCGACGCCGTTGATGGATTCTTCGAGAGGGATGGTAACGGCTTTCTCCACGGTGTCGGCATTGGCGCCCACATAAACGCTGGTGACCGCCACCTGCGGCGGAGCGAGATTGGGGTAGAGCTCAATGGGCAACGTGGGGATGCAGACCGCGCCCGCGAGAATGATCAAGAGGGCGCACACCGTGGCGAAGACCGGCCGGTGAATAAAGAAATCGACAAACAAGGTATGCCATCCTTCCCGAGAGCGTCTTCAAAATGGTTCGAGGGCCGGCTCACGGTGGGGAGTCAAGGGAGCGCAAGCGAGAGCCCGTCGATTTTGGACGTCTTGTCCGATTCCCGGCGCCATGGAGCGAAGCGGCCGGCGTCTTCGAAATTCAGCTTTTTGTTGAGGCGCCCAGCGGTTGGACGGGCATGTTATTCACCAGGAATTGGGTGCTGGACACGATGACCCTGTCGCCGGCATTCAATCCTGAAGTGACGGAGTACGAATTGCCCACGGTATCGCCCAGGGTGACCGGGATTTGGGAGGCGACGAACATCCCGTTCTGCTGCTTGGCGACAAACACGAAACTCTGTCCTCCCTGCCGGGTGACCGCCAGTACGGGGATCACCGCCATGGGCGACGTGCTCCACACTATCCTCGCCTTGACCAACTGGGCGTTGCGCAGCATCTGCGGAGTAAAGTGCACCGGTGCTTTTGCCAGTATGCCTTGCAGCGTATTGTCGACCTGCGGGGAGATGAAGTCGATCTTCGACTTCTCCAGCATCTTGCCGTTGGTATCGAGGAGATCGACCTCCAGGCCCGTACGGATTTGCGAGGTGCGCTCTGTGGGAACGTAAATGTACGCTTCGAGGTCCTTGTTCTCGTCCACGGTGGTCAAGAGTGTGGACGGCGAAACGTAGTCGCCGACGTGAACTGGAATATCTCCGATGATGCCGTCGAAGGGAGCCCGGATGGTGTAGTAGGCGAGCTGTTCTTCCTCGGTCTTGCGGGTGGCGACCGCCGAGTCGTAATCGGCTTTGGAGTTGTCGTACGCCTGCTGCGCCTGGTCGAAGAGGTCGCGGCTGACGATCCCGGCATCGAACAGCTTCTTCTGCCGGTCGAACTGGAGCGCGGCGTAGTCGTAGACCGCCTTTTTCTGGCGCTCGGTGCCGCGCTTTTCGTCGACAGTAGCCTGCTGGTGGAGGGGATCGACAGACATGACTGCCTGCCCGGCAGCCACATGGTCGCCGGAGCGCACCGTTATCCCGGTAAGGCGTCCATCGACCTGGGGCTGCAGGGTAGCCGACCGCCGGGACTTGATGGTTGCCACGTACTCGCTGCTCAGGGGCACGGGAGACATTGAAACCGCTACCGTCTGGACGGGCATGGCCTGCATTCCGCCCCCGGCGGCCGCGGTTGGGGGCGCTGCCTGTTTTTGGCACCCACAAACGGCCATTCCCAACACAACACAAGTGATTCCGATAAAACGTCTCAAAGCGTAACCCTCGCTTGCTGTTCAGGTTGCGAAACTTTTTCCGATTCAGCTCCGCCCTGGTACACAAAAAGATCAGGAAAACGATCTTACCTCGCGACCACACTGGTTAGCTGTGACAGAGAGAGCGCAATCGCATTTCGGAGTCCGGGTTCCGGCTGGCCGAAGCACCCCTGTCGAGGCCACGATCCGGCAGCGGAAGGCATGCGCCTCGGCGCCAGGGCATTCCGGACATCCCGGAAACCGATGGAAATGCGGCCATCGGCCCACCCAATCTGACGAGGGGGGTGGGTTCATTGTCGCAAAAAATTCGCCTGACGCGAAACGGCTGTTGCCAGACGGCTCCCGCGAGGGTCAGACCCCTGCCGCGGCCAGGCACTTCGGAAGGCGGGAATGCACTCTCGGCGGAGTTGGGGAAAGGGCGGACTGTTTTGACACTCCCACCCTGAGTTGATAGCCTCAAAAGGGATATTTCGCGCATTCATACGGAGATTCACGCGCAATTTTTCCCGCCGTCCACCACGTCCCCGTCGTCTAGCCCGGCCTAGGACACCGCCCTTTCACGGCGATAACACGGGTTCAAATCCCGTCGGGGACGCCAATTAGAATCAGCAGCATGCGCCGACTTTCGCCTGACGTTCGAAGGTGCAAAAAGCCACATTTCTGTGTCCCTTTTGCACCCTCAAAATCGACGTGGCTACGCTATCCCAACGATGGAATCATCGTCTGCGGCGTCAGTAATCGGAAAGAACAACGCCAGCACTGCAGCTTGCGCGGCATGCTTGGCGGGTGCAACTGCCTGCGTGTAGACATCCATCGTCGTCCGCAGCGTAGAATGCCTCATCAATTCCTGCATCACTTTGAATTCGGCTCCGACGCTCCTGAGAAGCGTGGAATACGTGTGTCGGAAGGTATGCCAGCCAATGCGCTTCTGGATATTGAGAGCCACGGCAACGGGGCGGACGTAGTTGCGAAGGATCGAGGCACCCCAGTACGGTCGTCGGCCCTTGTGCAATCGACTCGCAAAAATCCAGTCATCGGCTCCAGTGAATTTGCAGGTCTTCCTCCAGGCCAATAGGGCTTCTCCGAGGAGTGGATGTAGTGGAACCGGCTTCTGTGAAGACTCGGTCTTGCACCTGCCGACGACGCCGAAAACGATCGAACGGATCACGCTGAGTTCTCCACGTTTGAAGTCGACATCACGCCACTTCAGCCCGAATAACTCGCTTTGCCTCAATCCCGTCGCGGCCGCCAGGAGTACAAGGGTCCGTTCGCGCAGGGGAAGGTGATCCACCAACGCCTTGATTTCCGCGGCTGTCAGCACGTTTGGGGCGCTCCGGCGTTTCGAGCCCTGACGGACAAACCGCATCGGGTTGCGGTCAAAGAGTTCGTAGCGGCAGGCGTGATTGAAAAGGATGGACAAGATGCTTCGTATCTTGGCGCGTGAGGATCGAGCGATGGGTAGGCGCCGTAGCCATGCTTCGACGTCCACAGCCTTGACTTCGTCCAGGTAGCGAGATCCCCAGCGTGGCGTGATCCACTTGCGAATATACCCACGATACGTCTTGACAGTGGCGAAACTCCTGAAAGAATCACCGGACCTCAATTCTCTCTGTTCAAAATGCTCGCAGATCTGTTCGACAGTTATCTTGCATCCGCTGCCGCCTGCATTGATACGGCCCACCACAGCTGTTGCCACCTCGCGCGCTGCCTGGGCATCCGGATATTGCTGAACAGTTCCGATCACTCGTTTGCGGTATACCCGACGACCGCTTCGGTCTTTCTCTGACCACCGAAATTGCCATACGTCCGGTCCGAATTTGCGACCGGTCAGAATCACGCTGCCTTGTTGCATATAAGTCTCCTGCCCCGTTCTGCGGGTGGAAGCAGTCTTCATCTTTTGGACTCCACCGAGCGAGGAAGCTCTCGCTTGCGACGTCTAGGACATCTCTTTTCACTGATCGTGACCACTGGGC
>CAVPNO010000088.1:0-73104 GCA_963706455.1 uncultured Acidobacteriota bacterium
TAATGTCATAGCCGGGCTCCCTTTTCCTCTTCGATCACACTAAGGTGGGTTGTCGAGCTTCAGTGCTCACAGGTGCTTTGCTCGAGTCCCAAGCCAGTGAGACCTGTTCGGCGAGTTCAATGCACTGCAGACGAATGTCTGGGATTGCAATGCACTCCCAAAAGGCGGCTCGCGCCACGGGTCCGATGGCTCGTACTCGAGCAGAAGGACGCGACCATCGGTCAATCAAAGCGTAATCCTCATTGACGTCGAGACCTATTCCGAGTGGATCGGGTTGCGCTATCCCGCGCGCCAGCAAGGTCCGGATCAACGGATTGCCCGTCCGAAGCGGGTTGTTTGTTAGACCCGTGCAGTCGATCACGCGTGCGAAATTGCGTTTTTCAATAACACCCTTCCGGTTGCACAGCTCAACGGTGACAAAACCATTTTGGCTTGTTGCGCGAATGACCCGCCCGGCAACGATCTCCAGCCTTCCTGCCGAACGAAGCGTGGTTATTTGTTGTTCGGCCTGAGGCGCCATGCGGTGACGGTGGATGTCCCAATAGGAGCGCGCATGACGGAGAAAGCGCCGCCTTTGGACCAGCGACATTGAACGCCATAACCGCTGCGTATGCGGGCGGAGCGCATCAATGACTGAGCGCCAATCGCTGTTCTCGCGCTGGACTTCAAGACTCGCAAAGACCCCGGAGCCAAGAGGTGAGTTCAGACAATTCGGCGCCGAAAGGAATATTGTCAACTTCGAGTGGGATCGGCGCGATAGGTCGATGCGGCATTGACAGCGAACCGTGCGGCGATCCGGCGGTTATCAACCCGCGATGACCTAAGCGGTCGAGCGAAAGTACCATGTCGACCATGGTAAGTCCGGTACCGACAATCAAAACTGGGGCATCGGATGGGAAGTGCAGGATTTGGGCGCCCTCTCCCCGAGCCTGGACTGGGGGAATTCCCGGGAGAGCATTTTGGATCGTTGCCGGTCGCCAGTACCACTAGTTCGGCAATCATTTTGTCGCCCGATGCAAGCGTCACTCTCCCAACTCAGCCCTCTCGACAAGGTCGATACAGTGGTTCCTCGCATGGCTGATTGTGCCGGAAGTAAGAAGCTTTTGAGTAAGCTCCGCGAGATAGGTACCATAGACCGCGCGGGGAATAAAAGAAAATGGCGTGGGATCGGGCACGCCCTGCGCTTGTCCTTTCCGCTCCAACCATTCTAGTAAATGACCCGGCCGATCTGCGAAAGCGCTCATGTTTGAAACGCGCACATTGAGAAGGTGTCGAGGATCACCTGTGGCATATGCCACACCTCTCCCGACCGCGTCCGCAGGTTCAATGACCAGAATTTTGACGCCGCGGCGTCTGCGTAGAGCGCGCGTTAGATGCAGCGCAAAAACTGCACCTGTAGCGCCTCCGCCAATAATGGCGATTACCATGCGCCCGGCCCTGTCCAGCAGACGGTCAGAACTACGGTACATTCAGCACAGAAATAGTCAACTGGATTTGTCGTTTAATCACTCAATAAAACTGCAGGCTGCCCAAAGTTTAGTGATGATTTGTGGTTATCTTTCAACCGGATGGCGCTGGTGTTCACTTTAGTAATTATCGACATATATGATTAGGCAGTAGCGAGGTCGGAGATGCTAACTGCAAAGGGAAAATATGGTCTCAAGGCGCTCGCGCATTTAGCCAGCCTTGAACCAGGAGCAAGGGCGCAGGCGATCGATATCGCGGAAGCCCACAACATACCGAACAAATTCCTTAATGTGATTCTCGGTGATCTTCGCAATGTCGGCATTGTTCTGGCTAAGAAAGGGCCGGGTGGCGGCTATATGCTTGCTCGAGCGCCGAATGGGATTAGGCTAGGTGAGGTAATTCGCGTCATCGATGGTCCGCTTGCGCCGCTTGGCTGCGCGAGCCGCACCGCGTACAAGGCCTGCAAGGATTGCCGTGACGTAAAGACTTGCACGGTGCGAATTACGATGACCAGAGTTCGTGACGCTATCGCCGAAATATTAGATCACATGAGCGTCGCCGATCTAATACCTAAGCACGATGGTCGTAAGAATTTGACGCCTTCTAATGCTCAGAAACACGTTTCCCCTCGAAAGCGCAGAACTCAGAACAAGCAAGCAAGTTGAGATTTTGGTCGCAGAACACGTCAAAAATGGCGATGAATTCATGAGCCAGTTCGGGCGCGCGGCTACGTGCTGCGCGAGGCGTCCGGGATGGTGTGGAATTTTCTTGTTCGCTCGCCGCGGATCGCGGCGCTGTTTGAGTGTGCCGGTACTAAGGATAAGCGCCCACATGCCATTTCCGCCGCAGATGGAACAAGCGAGTGTGGTGAGAACTTCGTTGTCGTACTAACTGCTCGGTGTTGCCCCGAGCGCATCTGCTCCCAAAGCGCGCAACTCATGGCGAAGCCCGAGTAGATGGCCCCAGCCACGAAGTAGGGCGGAAAGATGGTGGTGTGCCAGCCGGGCATGATCGCCACCGCGAAGTCGAAGCTGATGACCGTATGCACGGAGAGCACCAGCGGCGTGGCCAGGCCGGCCAGCAGCAGCGACGCGGTCTCGTAGCGCATCCAGTGGCGCACCGAGCCGCGCCACCCCAGCGAGATGATGCCGTAGAAGTACTGCCCGATCTTGGTTTTGGCGCGATCGCGGAATGTGCCGAAGTCGGGCACCATGCCCACGTACCAGAACACCACCGAGATGGTCGCGTAGGTCGACACCGCGAAAACGTCCCATTCCAGCGGGGAACGAAATTGCGGCCACACGGTCATGGTGTAGGGCAGGGGCAGCATCCAATACCCCAGCCAGGGACGGCCCACGTGGATGAGCGGGAACATGCCTGCGCAGACCACCGCAAAAATGGTCATGGCCTCGGCGAAACGACTGATGGAGTTGCGCCAGCTCTGCTTGAAGAGAAGCAAAATGGCGGAGATCAGCGTACCGGCGTGGCCGATGCCGATCCACCACACGAAATTGATGATGGCGAAGCCCCAGGCCACAGGCTGGGTGATGGCCCAGATGCCCACGCCCTTCAGGAACAGCCAGGTGACGGCCACCAGCAGCACCGTCGCGCCCGCCCCGGCCAGGGCGAAAACGGCAAACCACCCCAGGGGCGTGTGCGGCGTCAGGACGATGCGAGTGATCTTGTCGGTGACCGACTTGAACGTCTGTCCCGGCTCGATGACCCGGTACTCCCCGGTCGCCGGGTCCACCCAGCGCGCGTACTCCGGATCGGTCGGTTTCAGGTTGCTCGTTGCCATGCGTTCCTCAGTGGTCAGTGATCAGTGGTCAGTGATCAGTGATCAGCTGCCGTTGGCTCACTTCCGTTTGCCTGTTCCTGTTCCCTTCTCCCTATTCCCTTGGCCCTGATCACTGACCACTGATCACTGACCACTAGCTATGCTCCACCGGCTTCTCTTCCAGATCGCCGTTGGGGTTCAGCACGGCGGCTACGTAGGTGGTTCGCGGGCGTGTGTTCTGGTCGGCGAGCACCTGGTAGGTGCGCCCGTCGGCCCTCAGTTTCGCTACCCGGCTCCCCTTGTCGTTGATGTTGCCAAAGGTAATTACCCGCGCCGGGCACGCCTGCTGGCAAGCCGTCTGGATCTCGCCATCACGAATCTGGCGGTTCTCCTTGTCCGCCGCGATGCGCGCCGCCGTGATCCGCTGCACGCAGTAGCTGCACTTCTCCATCACCCCGCGGGAGCGTACGCTCACGTCCGGGTTGCGCATCAGCTTCAGGCTCTCGGTCTCGAAGTCGGAGAACAGCAGGAAGTTGAAGCGCCGCACCTTGTATGGGCAGTTGTTGGAGCAGTAGCGGGTGCCGACGCAGCGGTTGTAGACCATCATGTTCAGCCCCTCGGGGGTGTGCAACGTCGCCCCGACCGGGCACACCTGCTCGCAGGGCGCGTTCTCGCAGTGCTGGCACAGCATCGGCTGGAAGTGCGCGCGCGGGCTCGACAGGTCGCCTTCGAAATAGGTGTCGATGCGGATCCACTGCATGTTGCGCCCGATCCGCACCTGCTGCTTGCCGACCACCGCGATGTTGTTCTCCGCATAGCAGGCGATGACGCAGGCGTTGCACCCCGTGCAGGAGTTCATGTCGATCGACATGCCCCAGGCGTTCTCGGTGTACGTCCAGTTGGGGAACATGCTCGTCCCCATGTGCGTCACTTCGTGCCCCTCGCCTTCGTTGGCGAAGCCCGGGTTCTGCTTGAACTCGTCGAGCGTCGCGTAGCGGACGATGCCACGGGGGCCCAGCGCTTCGACCGCTTCCATCGAGCGGTTCTCGTCGCCGTGCTCGCTGAACATCTTCGAGCGGTGGTCCTGGAAGTGGCTCTTGGTCACGGCTACGCCCCAGATGCCGTCCAGCTTCTTGATCGAGCCGGTGACGTAGAACGGCGCCGTCGAGGGGCGGATCTGATAGGCGTTGAATCCGGCGCCCGAGCCCACGCGCCCTGCGGCTTCGCGCCCGTAGCCCAGATACACCGTTACTGAGTTGTCGGGATGGCCCGGAGCCACGATCACCGGCGCCTTCACCTTCGCGTCGCCCACGCTCAGCTCGACGATGTTCTGCTCTTCCAGGCCGAGCCTGGTCAGGGTCGCACCGGAGACGATGGCCGCGTTGTCCCAGCTCAGGTTGGTCACCGGCTTGGGAAGCTCCTGCAGCCAGCCGACGTTCGCGAAGCGCCCGTCGTAGATGTTCGGATCGGGGCGGAAGATGATCTCGATCGCATCCTTGGGCGATGGCGGCGGAATTGGACCGCGAACCGCAACGGAAACATCGGTCGTCCTGTCAAATGCCGTATCCGGAATCCACCCGGCGTGCAGCGCCTTTCGCCAGCTCAGTTCGAAATCGCCCTTGATGGTGGGCCGCCAGGTATCGCGCACTGCTTCGTAGGAACTCTTGAGCGGGTCGTTCAACAGGGTCTGGAACACGTCGTGGGCGCTATGGCCGCCGTAGAGAGGATCGATCAGCGGCTGCACAATGGATACCGTGCCGTCGTAGCAGCGCGCGTCGGACCAGAACTCGAGCGGGTGCGCCGCCGGAATGTGCCAGTGCGCGATCTGGCCGGTTTCGTCGTAGTGCGAGCCGAGATGCACGACCGTCTTCGCCTTGTTGAACGCGGACAGGAACTCCAGATCACCGGGTGACGAGTAGATGGGGTTGGAATTCAGGATCACCAGCCAGTCCACCTTGCCGGCCTGCAGATCCGCCACCAGGGACTTGAAGTCTGCGATCTGATTGCTGGGGACCGGATTCAACGTTTGGCGTGGCAACACCACGGTCTTGCCGATGTTGCCTAGCGCGTAGTTGATCTCCAGCGCCAACGATGCCACCGACGGATCCTGATACAGTCCCGGGATCACCGCGCTCTTGCCGCCATGCGCCTTGAGGTCTTTCGCCAGCGCGGCGAGGAACGTCTGCTGCTCCGCGGTCCAGGTGTAGTTCGGCGCCTGCGCACCCGGCACGCCCACCGCGGCGGCGAGCGCGGCAGCGAAGGAGGGCACTTCGCTGGCCCGCAACGGCACCCGGTGTTCGGCCTTCATCCCCGTCGTGGTGGGCGTCGACTCCACCGCGTACAGGCGGTTCAGGTTCGCCGGGTCCTTGCGCCGCGCCGCATATTCCCGCACCAGCTTGTGGAACCCCGGGTACGTGGCCCCGGACAGGAAATCGGCGTCCAGCGAGACGATCACGTCGGCGCGCGACAGGTCGTATTGCGGGATCGCATCGGCGGCCAGCGCCGTGCCGGCGATTGCCGGGTCGTATTGAACCAGCCGGGCCTGCGGAAATGCCTTGCTGACTTCACTCCACTGCCGCGCCAGGGTAGGCGATGTGATGGTCGCGGACAGGAAGTGGACGCCCGTGCCTCCGCTGGAGGCCGCGACCGCGTCGCGGAACGTACGCGCGAACTCACTCCAATCCCGGTTCTCGCCCCGGAATGTCACTCGCTTCGAGCGGTCCGGATCGTAAAGCGCCAGCAGTTCGCCCTGAGTGTAGACGTCCGACGAGCCCTGGATGTAGCTGTGCTCCGGGTTGCCGTCGATCTTGATGGGACGGAACTCGCTCGCCTTGACCAGCGTAGGCACGGCGCCCGCAGGCCACGGATTGGCCGTGGCGAAATACATCGGCTTGCCCAGAACCAGGTCCTCGGGCTGCTTGATGTAGGGAAAGATCGGCTCATCGGGCTGCTTGGTGCAACCTGCCAGGCCGGCCAGCGCCATCGACGCTCCCATCACCTTCAGAAAGCCGCGCCGCGATACCGGGTCCACCCACTCCGCCGCAGCGGAGGGGAACTCCTGTTCCACCGCTTTTTGGAACTCTTCCGTGTTGGCGAGCTCGTCGAGAGAACGCCAGAATCGCTTGCCGGTCGCAGCCTTCAGTTCGGCGCGCACCTCGGCCAGGGTCAGGGTCTTTTTCTGAGAACTGTCATCCTGAGCGGAGGCCGCGCCGGCGGCCGCAGCCGGAGGATCAGCAATTGCTTTTGGGTCCGCGCCCACCTTTGCCAAGGCCAACGGCTTGTTTTCCTTGTTCACACCCTTCTCCTCGGCGCTCATCGGTGGCACACCTCGCAGCTGATCAGATCCTTCGGCGTGCGGATCTTGTACTGCTGAAGCAGGAAATGTCCCAACGCATCCTGGCTGGTGAATTTCTTCCAGCTCACCGCCCCGCCCCCCACCACCGGGGGAACATCCCCCGCAAGACCCGGCTTTTCCGGCAACGCGAGCGCCGCCACTTCCGGCGCCTGCGGCCCTGACCCTACCGGGTTCTGCAACACGCAGCTGACGGCCTCAGCCGTCGGCACTCCGTCCCGGTCTCCGTTCACCGCGCACCACACCGGCCGCTCCGGGGCCGGCGCTTCCCACGCCATGTTATAGATCTGGCTGGTCGGGCGAAGGTTCTTGGCCGGGTTGCGGTGGCAGTCCAGGCACCACTCCATCTGCAGCGTGTTCTCGGCGAACATAAGCGGCATCTGGTCCACACGCCCGTGGCAGCTCGAGCAGCCCAGTCCCTTGTTCACGTGAATCTCGTGGCTGAAGTACACGAAATCGGGCAGGTCGTGCACCCTGGTCCAGGGCAAGGACTGGCCCGTCGCCCAGCTGGCCCGTACCGGTTCTAGAAGTTGCGCGTTGGTCCAGATCTGCGCGTGGCAGTTGATACACGTCTTGGTCGGGGGAATCCCCGCGTAGCTCGATTTCTCCACCGTCACGTGGCAGTACTGGCACTGCAACCCCAGCCCCTGCACGTGGTGCTTGTGGCTGAACGGCACCGGCTGGTCCGGCCGCTGTCCCTGGCGCGTAACCCACGGCGAGCGCTGCAGCTCGTCCAGCGTCACCCCCAGGGCAATCACCAGCAATCCCGTCAGCACCAGGGTCATCCGCGCCAACGCATTCGAGCTGCGATCAAATATCTGGGCCATGAAAGCGGTTCCTGCTACATCAAATTGCTCATGTTTGGAAGGAGTTCGTGTGTTGGTCTCACCACTGCCGCATGTGCGGACGGTCACATGGTACGCGTGCAAAACTCAAGGGAAGCGCTACAACACTATCGGGGCGGGTAACCCCGAAACTTCAATATAGCAGCGCGAGGCGGGCCCGCAAGCTACAGAAAAGTCCGGCGAAAGAAAAAATCATTCCCGAAATGAAGTTTGTAATTTGCTGAAAAGAAATCCGGTTGGGATTACCCTCCGTGCAACAACAGCGACGGGTTCCTGGGCACGCGTCCCGGAGATTGGGATATTTGCGATTCGAACGTAGCATGAGCGGCCCCAAGCCGGTCAATCCCTCACAATCTTGTGGATGCGGGTTGGGTCCGCGCGGTTTCGGGTCAGGGCTGACACCGTAATCTACGCGTCCAAGTTGGCCCCGGCTCGCGGACGAAGCATCTTATTTTCCGTTTCGCGGCAACACGCTTCCCAGTATCATGATGGGACCATGAACCGGTCCAACTTCGCCGCGCGCCCTGGCGTGCTTGTTGCGCTTCTGTTCGGTGCCTTGCCGCTCTTCGCCAAGGACACTCCCATGCAGACGATTGATTGGCCTTCCACGGGAACCCCTGTGGTGCGCTTTAGCTTTGGCAAATTCAAGTCCCTGCCGGGCATGGGGAGCCTGCACGGCTACGTGATGGATACGACCGCAGAGAACCTGTCGCCGCGCCGCATTCCCTCGGCACGCTTCAACGTATACCTCTTCGACAAGAATAAGGTGAGGGTTGGCCAGGATGTTATTGCCATCACCAACGTGGGACCCGGCGAAGTGGTGAAGTTCGAGACGACAGTTTCGACCTCCGGGCAGCCCGTCTCGGTGTCGATCGAAGAGATCACGGCGTCGGCGAAGACAGTGTCGATCACGGTGAACTCGACGCCGCAGGGAGCCACGCTTTCGGTGGATGGAACCGAGGCAGGCGCCACTCCGCGCATGATCACCGTCGGACCGGGACACCACACCCTCACCTTCACCCGGGAAGGATTCACCACCGGCACATTCCCTCTGGACATCAGCCGGGATGATGTATCCGGGGGTACGGTGAGTTACGAGCTTGGAGCGCCGTCGTTTGACTCAATCGAGCTGCGCGACGGCACGGTGCTCAACGGGGACCTGGTTTCTATCTCGGGAATGGACGTGGAGATCCGGGTAGGCGGCGCGATCCAGCATATGAATCGCAACAATATTAAGCGCGTGCTGTTCGTCCATCGCGATGTACCGGCCGAAGATGTCCCGCCGCCGAGCGCGCCTAATCAATGAAACCAGACCCCGGAGACCGGAAACCTGCTCCTCAGCAGATGCGGGGCAGCTGCTCGCCGATTTGCAGGGGGATGACGCGATTGGCGCCCAACTGCGTCCGGGCGACCAGCATGTACGGATGCTCGGCGGTGGCCCGGCCGATGCGCGCCGCGTCGCGGCCCAGCGGATGTTCCCGCAGGACCCTGAGCACGCGATCGGCGGCGTCGGCAGCGACGAAGAAGACCGCCTTGCCCTCATTGGCTACATAGACCGGATCGAGACCGAGCAATTCGCAGGCCGATTGGACATCGGGGCGCACCGGCAAGGCGCGCTCATCGATGGTCACGCCGACGCCCGATGCAGTGGCGATCTCGTTCAGGGTGGAAGCGAGGCCGCCGCGGGTTGGATCGCGCATGGCATGCACCGCGGGGCCGGCCGCATCAAGCACGGCGGCGATCATGCCGTTGAGGGCGGCGCAGTCGGAGCGTATCTGGCTTTCGAATTCGAGGCCTTCGCGCACGCTCATGATGGCCATGCCGTGGTCGCCGATGGTGCCGGAGACCAGGATGGCGTCGCCGGGCTGCGCGCGATGGGGGCCTATGCTGACTCCCTCCCGCAGCAGGCCCACGCCGGCGGTGTTGATATAGCAGCCGTCGCCATGGCCGCGCTCGACCACCTTGGTGTCTCCGGTCACGATCTTGACGCCGGCCGCCGAGGCGGCATCGGCCATGGCCTGCACGATGGCGGCAAGCTGGGCGAGCGGAAATCCCTCCTCGAGGATGAAGCTGGCGCTGAGGAACTTCGGATCGGCGCCGGAGACGGCCAGGTCGTTGACCGTGCCGTTGACGGCGAGCGCTCCGATGGATCCGCCGGGGAAGAAAAGCGGCTGCACGACGAAGGAATCTGTGCTCATGGCCAGGCGGCCCGGGGCGAGGTCGAAGACGGCCGCGTCGCCGAGATTCTCGAGCGCAGGGTTGCGGAACGCGGGAAGAAAAAGATGCTCAACAAGCTCGTTGCTGAGCTTGCCGCCGCCTCCATGGCCCATCACGATGTTCGGATAGCCGACCAGGGGCAACGGGCAGGACCAGTTGGAGAAGTCGGGAGAGGCGTTGGCTTCGGTCAATTGAATTTCATCGGGCATTCGAGAGGGGCTCCTAGCTTCTAGCCGCACCGGCTCCAGCCAGTTCTTCCGCCGAAATGTACCGTCCATAGTTGTAATACGCCGCGCAGGCGCCTTCGCTCGAAACCATGGTTGCGCCCAGCGGATGCCGCGGAGAGCATTCCTTGCCGAAGGCCGCGCACTCGGCGGGCTTGATGATGCCGCGAAGCACGTCGCCCGAGCGGCAGAGCTTCGATTCTTCGGTATGGATGCCGGTGATCTGGAAGCGCGGCTCGGCGTCGAAGTCGCGGTACGCAGCGCTCAGCCGCCAGCCGCTCTTCGGGATGACGCCGATGCCGCGCCACGCGCGGTCGGTGACTTCAAAGACTTCGGCCAGCAGCTTTTGCGCCGGCTGGTTGCCCTCGTAGCGGACGATGCGGGCATAGGCATTCTCGACTTCGTGGCGGCCGGTTTCAAGCTGGATGACCGCGCGGCGGATGCCGTCGAGCAGGTCGAGCGGCTCAAAGCCGGTGACCACGATAGGGATCTTGTACTTTTCGGCCAGGGGCGGATACTCCCAGTAGCCCATGACACTGCACACGTGGCCGGCCGCCAGAAAAGCCTGCACCTGGTTGCCCGGGGAGCTCATAATGGCCTCAATCGCCGGAGGAACGAGCACGTGCGACACAAGGAGCGAAAAGTTTTTGAGACCGCGGCGTTTGGCCACGTGGACGCTCATCGCGTTGGCCGGCCCGGTGGTCTCGAAGCCCACGCCGAAGAAGACTACTTGCCGGTCAGGGTTCTTGGCGGCTAACTCGACGGCGTCCAGGGGCGAATAGACCACGCGGACATCGGCGCCGAGGCCCTTCACCTGGAACAGATCACCTTCGGTGCCGGGAACGCGCAGCATGTCGCCGAAGGAACAGAAGATCACGCCCGGCTGGGCGGCGATGGCCAGGGCCTTGTCAATCAATTCCAGAGGCGTGACGCAGACCGGGCAGCCAGGGCCGTGGACCATCTCGATGCCGGCGGGGAGCATCTGGTCGATGCCGTTCTTAATAATGGAGTGGGTTTGCCCCCCGCACACTTCCATGATCTTCCACGGACGCGTAGCCGCCTGGTGGATTTCACGCGCCAGCGCCCGGGCAATCTCGCCGTTGCGAAACTCGGTCAGGTATTTCATAGGCCTACGGGACCTCGTCTATGGGGTGCCCCAGTTCCCCGACTTGGGACCTGGGAGACTAGCTCATTATTTCGAACTGGGCGCCCCAGGTATCGATTCTGAGACCTGGGAGCTTGCGCAACTGCCATCCGGACATGGGGACTGCGGCGTTATCGCCGCTCGGGCGAAGACCTCCTCTTCGGTGGCCAGTTCCTCCTCGAGCACGCCCATGGCGCGAAAGGTCTCAAGGGTTTCCTGGGCAGTCTTCTCGTCGATGATTGAGATGGCAAAGCCAACATGGACAATGGCATAGTCGCCGACGGCGATTTCAGGGACGTAGTCGAGACAGACGCGCTTGACGACCCCGCCGAAGTTCACCCGTCCCACGCGGATCACGCCGTCAGTGGTGATTTCCTCCACCCGGCCGGGAATCGCAAGACACATAGACGACCTCACTCTTCAACTTCTAGCAACTCCTGCCGGAGGGGGATGTGATTCAGATCACTCCTACGTCCGGGGAAGATCATCAGCGACCGGAGAAGTTTACGCCTTGGCCTTGAGTTCGTTCAGCAGTAACTTCGCCTTCACCAGTTTTTTGACCAGGGGGGCGGGAAGGGGCTTGTCGACGGGAAACTGGATGGTGCCCTTCGAGGTTTTGAACTCCTTAAGTTCCTCCGCGAAATCCTCCACGATGCGTCCGCTCATGGGGAAGAAGCTGCAATGCGACTTGAAAGCGGCGTAGGCCACCAGGCCGCCCTTGTAGTGAAAGGCGGGCATGCCATAGCTGATGACCTCGGTGGTCTCCCTGGGGACGACCGAGCGGATGGTGGCGCGCAGCTTTTTGAGGGTGGTGCGGTGCGGTTCCGGGCAGGCGGCGAGGTAGCTTTCGACGTCGGGGGCCTTCTCGGGCCCCAGGATAGGCGGTACACTCGGGCCGGCTTTTGGCTTCTTCATGGATGACCTCCGCGATCCTGGCGGGGGTGCAGAAATCATAACTCGGGGCGCCCGGGGACAAAGAATACGGGCGTATTGGTAATTAGATTGGGCCGGAAGAAGAAGTGACAGAGGATCGGCGAGCGGTTTCCTTTGCGGAAAGGCGAATTGCCAACTGGCCACGCCGCAAAGGCGGGTCCAACGGTCGGAGATGCGAACTGCCAATCTCTAGCGCAGCAGCAGCCGATCAGGTTCGAGGCAAACGTTCACTTCGTCCTGCGTGCGAGACACAAAGACGCAGGACCGGACTTCGAGCGCGGACCCGACTGGCAGGCGCGTGATCACGGCTTCAGCGGTTTGGCTGCACCCGCGCCTGCGCCAGGTCGGTGGGCTTGTTGCTCTGCGGGGCAACGGAGTGGTGCTCCACGGTGGCTGCTTGCGCGTGGGCCTGATTCACGGTTTCGTTTCCAAAGAGCATCATCACCAGGGCGACCACAAAGAAAACCGTCATGGCAACGATATAGACAACCACGCCGGCAACTTCCATGTCGTACCGGCTGAGCTGCTTTGCGGAATAGCTCTGCTGGGGATCGTAGGTGTGAGGATCATACTTGGGCTTGTGCATGTTCGGGCTCCAGGTTTGCTGGTAGGGTCCTTGCCGGGCATTCACGCAAAACGGCGAGAGGGACTTTATCGCCATGCGCGAATCAATGAAGGTGAGTTAGGACCTTACCGGTCAAACTTAGCCGTTGAATGAGACCGAAGCCTTGTGGGACATCAACGAAGTTGTAAACAGTTGTAAAAACACACAAAGTGCTTGCTGTCTCTCACAAAAGAACGTCCAAACGGTGTTACATTCCATCATTGCTGGTTAGTGCGCAACTAATCCGCGCCAGCTAACTGACCTATCTTGTGCGACGGAGTGTTGATCCGATGCCTCCCAGAACGAGCTTCGACCTGACAAAGCACGGCATTCTCATCATTGCCCTGGGCACGCTGGTGTGCGCACTGGGCTCTCTGATGGCCAGACCTGTTCATGAGCAACTGGGCTACGTCCTCGCCGCGGCGGCGACTGCGGCATGTTTGTTGATCGCGTTTGTTTCCTTCGGGATCCGGCAGGCCAGGCCTGTGCCTCAGCGCCTGATCCGCGCTTACTTCGCCGCGGGTATCGCGTCGATAGTTTGCTGCATGGCCTTCTGGCTGATTCAGCCGGGAAACATCGAAGTGCGCGCGGTTGGAATACTTGCGGGCCTGCTGGGCCTCTTCTGGGGCTCGTGTTACATGAGGCTTGCTTTTTATTTTCAGCCGAGGTCGTTTCAGGCGCGCACCCTATCCATTCTGGCGGCAATGACTTCGTGCTTCGGGATTATCGTTGCCACCCGCACAGGCCTCAGCAAACTGGGCGCGGTCACGACCGTCGGATGTTACATGATCATGCTGGGAGTACAGATCTATCTCACGGCCGCATTTCTTCATCGTGAGGCTGCGCGCGCCAGTAGTTGATCTGCGACAAAGAACAGGACAATAAGACTAAGGCGACGCGGGAGCAAACCTTCCGCGATGTGCGAGTAGGCTCTGTCTGTTTTATCTCTTTCACTTTCCCTTCAAAATGACCCCGCTTGCGCAAGTCGCACGCGGGGTCTTTATTTCAGTTAGTAATTTGCTTTTACAACACTTTACACATAGCTTGATGCCGAACAAACAATGCTAAATAGCATCATCGCTATGATGGCGGCGGTGTTATGCAAACATTCAAGCGGCCAGCGGCGCAAAGTTAGCTGACAAAACCCTTCTTAGGTGCCATATGCAAGGGTGTGCTTATCTGCGCTTTGTTCTTCCGGCCGGTACCGGGTGGCAGGAAAGGTAGGAAACAATGCTGAACCGAACAATGCGATGGGTACTTGGCAAGATCTTCTTAACCATCGTCGGCTTCATACTGCTTCAGAGTCTGAGTCCCCGCCTGATGGCGATTCCGGCATTTGCGCGCAAGTACAAGACGGCATGCGCGACGTGCCATAACAATTGGCCCGAGTTGAACGACTTCGGAAGAGCATTCAAAATCAACGGATTCAAATTCCCCAAGGACGACGACCAGTTTGTGAAGGATCCGCCGCTCCTTCTGGGTGCGTCGGCGCAGAAAGAGAATTTTCCGAATTCCATCTACCCCGGAGAGTTGCCGATCCTCCCCATTGCATTCCGCTACTCGGGATACATGACGTACAACACGCCGGCCCCTACGCAAGTAACTTCGCCGCCCGGGCCGTCGACGCTTCTCTTTAGCCCCAACACCTTTACCATCATTACGGCCGGAAGTTTCGGGCCTTCCATAGCGTTCTGGCTTGACAATGACATCTCCGCGGGTGGGTCAGGCGCTACCGGAGGCCTGGGAGACGGCTGGATCAAAGCCAACGACTTCCTGGGACATTACTTTCATGTTCCGGTAAACGATTTGAACGTCCGCTATGGTCAATTCGAGCTGGATCTTCCCTTCACGCAGGCTCGCACCATCAACCAGTCGAACTACGCGATATGGGACCAAACCTCGGTTGTCAATCCATCGGGCTCCGGACCTCTTCCGGGCACGACGAACAACCCGATGGCCCTGTCGAGTCCGCAAACCGGCATCGAGCTCGGAGGGTATCCGAATCGTGGATACACGTGGTGGTCTGTCGCCGTTGTCGATGGAATGAACACGTCGTATGGAACCAGTCCTGCAGCGGTCGGACACAATTCCAAGGACATCTATGTCCATTTGCAGCAGCGCTTTGATCTGGAAAAGGATCCGGAAGTGCGCAAGGAGATTCAGGCGGCAGGCGCGACCGGCGTACGCGACCACACGTCTCTTCGATTTGACGGGTTCGGGTATTACGGAAACAACGAACTGAACCAGGCCGGTTCCTTGTTCCCGGCATTAGGCGCTCTTCACGAGCCTTTCTACCGGGCGGGCGGCGCATTTGACTATAAGTTCCGGGACAAATTTGAACTTTGGGGATTGCTCGAGCATGGACATGACGCCAACCGCGTGCTGAACTCGGGTGGGACGGGATTCGCGCGCGCGACTCCGGTGACATTTTCCGGCGGTTTCCTCGAAGGCGAGTACTGGTTCTATCCATGGCTGATGGGGATCGTGCGCTACGACGTTGTGAATTCGCCTACCGACCAGCAGAATGGGGTGTCGCGTCATGACACTAGGAACATGTACGAGCCGGCGCTGGACATCCTGCTTCGTCCCAACATCAAGTGGGAATTCCAGTACACGTACAACTACGAGCAACCCGTCACCGCGACTACGTTTTATCGCGCCAATCAATTCCTGACGGGGATTGACTTTGTTTATTAACTCCTAGCCAGGAGTGTGTGGCAATCAACTGGTTGATGGTTGCTTTCGCGGACTCTTTTGCACAGGGAGTCCGCGAAATTATTATTGCGATTTCGCAAGGAATCATCCACGCACTGAATGTCACAGCGGAGTTTACAAAGCTTTACAAGAATCTTGACAACTCGCAAACAATCACAACCCGGGCAAATCGTAAGATCACAAAGCATCGACCGATGCAAGCTATCAAACCTGAGGTCGATGGAAAGCCCTAAAGGAGATTTGGAGATGTCGAAGTCACGTAGCGTGATGTTGACCGCAGCCGCTCTGGTGGCGCTGGGGATGAGCGCCGGCCGCGGGTGGGCGGGCGAACTGAAAGGCAAGGTAACCGCAGTGGGCATTCGCTCCGCAGAGAACATTGCGGTGTATATCGACAGCATTCCGGGAAAGACGTTCACGCCACCGGCTGCGCATGTGCAGATTGACCAGAGCCATCTCGCCTTTGCTCCGCATGTGATTGTGGTCCAGCAGGGCACCACGGTCGAGTTCAAGAATGACGATAACGTCGGCCACAATGTGTACTGGCCGTCCGTCCACCACGACAAGAAACTGGCGCACAACATGGGCACGTGGCCGCAGGGCTTGTCGAAGCCGTTCACCTTCTCGGAAGTGGGGGATGTCCCTCTGCTTTGCAATGTGCATCCGGAGATGTCCGGTTACATCTTCGTGGTGCCGACGCCGTATTTTGCGGTGACCGAC
Organism: uncultured Acidobacteriota bacterium; assembly: GCA_963706455.1. Taxonomy (GTDB): domain Bacteria; phylum Acidobacteriota; class Terriglobia; order Terriglobales; family Acidobacteriaceae; genus Telmatobacter. The sequence continues at coordinate 15,996 of CAVPNO010000088.1, forward strand.
AAGGATGGAAACTTTGTGATCAAGGACGTTCCGCCGGGCCAATACACACTGAAGACGGGAAGCGAAAACGGCAAGCCCGCATCGCAGTCGATCACGGTTGCCGCGGCGCCGATCAGCGTGAACCTTACGGTAAGCAAGTAAAAAGATCCAGACGGCGGACGCGCCGGCATCGCTGCGGGAGGAACCATGTCGGCAAGAACGATCCTGAAGGGCATCGCCAGGCGGCCTTATGCCTTCGCGGTGTGCAGCGCGTTCGTTGTATCCCTGATCTACTGGCAGGTCCGGACTGACTGGAGGGAGCTGAAGCAACTCACCCAGGGTCATATCCTTTTTGCGAGCGCGCGGGCGCGAACGCTGGTGTGGAAGCAGCCGATCGTGCCCGCGCAATTTGCGCAGGCCAGTTGCGGAACCTGCCATCGCGAGGATCTGGCGGAAACGCCGCGCCTGAATCATGGCCGGCAACTCATTGCCCAGTACAATTGCATCGGCTGCCATCAATTGCAAAACATCGACCGGCCTGCCATGCTCGGCCCCGACCTGACCAATGTCGGCAACAAGGTGAGCCGGGAATGGATTTATAAGTGGCTGAAGGAACCGCGCACACTTACTGACAGCGACGGTAACGTCACGGTAAATGGTGTGGACCTTGCTCCCAAGATGCCTAAGTTCCAACTAACCGAGTTAGAACTGCGGGCGCTTTCGGCTTATCTGAGCCAGCAGCGCGCAAAGCGCATGGAAGCGGCGCGGATTTCCACAGTGATCGCCAAGTCAGGAGATGCCGCCGAACAGGGGCAGACGCTCTTCAACCAGCGGTTCTGTGTTACCTGCCATGCCATCGCCGTGGAGCGCGGCGGGGAAACCAAGCTGATTGGCGGGGACATCGGGCCGGAACTGACCAAGGTGGGAAGCAAAGTAAAGCCGGAGTGGCTGGTGGCATGGCTGCGCGATCCGCAGGGCTATCTCGAACATACACGGATGCCGCGCTACGGGTGGTCCGACAAGGAGTTGTACCAGGTTACGCAATACATTCTGACCAAGTTCACCGATCCCGACCTGATGAAGAACGTTCCCGAACTGGGGCCGGCAAGCGAGGACGAGGTCCAGGTGGGGCGGCGCCTGTTCGTGGAGAAAGGCTGCGCGGAGTGCCATGTGATCCAGGGTGTAAAGGCCAAGCCGGATTTTGCCCCCGATCTTTCCGCACTGGGCATGGCCGCGGGGCCGTACACCATCGAAGTGAAGTCTCCGCGCAAGTTGCCGGCGACCATGCACTTTGTGAAGGGCGAGGTGGACAGGCTGGATATTCGCGAGTCGATTGTACCCCGGTCGATGGTTGCGTACCTGGAGGCCAAGATCACCAATCCGGCGTCGGTCACCTTTGACACGCACATGCCCGCCTTCCAGATGTTCAGCAAGACGGATCTGGACGATGTGACGACGGCGTTGCTGAGCATGAGCGGGCCGGCGATTCCGAATCCGGGCGAAGCGCCGCTGGTTCGCGAGCGGGCGAAGGCCGAATTCCATCCCGACGGGGAAGCCGGACAACTGTACCAGCAGTACAGGTGTTACGTGTGCCATACCTTCAAAGGATTTGGGGGCACGCTGGCGCCCAATCTTTCGTACGAAGGAAGCCGGTCGAAGCGCGAGTGGCTTAAGCAATTCCTCGAGAATCCGCCCACGCTGCGCCCGACGCTTACCGTCCGCATGCCGCGTTTCAATATGCCGGAGAAAGACGCCGCGGCGCTGGCGGACTACATCTCCGACAATCTTCGCAAGACGGATGTGAACCCTTCGGCCGTGGATGAAAGCGCGTTTACGCAACCGATGGCCGATCACGGCAAGCAACTGTTCGAGACCAAGTACCAATGCCAGTCGTGCCACACGATCGGGTCGTCCGGAGGATATGTGGGGCCGAGTCTCAACAACGTCGGCAACTGGATGACGGGCGCCTGGATCGAGGCGTGGCTGCGCAATCCGCAGGCACTGGTTCCGGGAGCAATCGAGCCGCGGCATGGGTTCAGCGAGGAAGAGATCAGGGACCTGACGGCCTATCTGCTGACCCTGAAGCAAAGCCCGGCGGCGGAGACCGCATCGGCCGCGCCCGGAGGACAACAATGAAGCTGCTGATCGTTTATTTGTCCGTGCTGGCTGCCTCACTGGGGCTGGCGGCTATGGCGCGCCAGAGTGTCGGCGATAAGTTTTGTTGGTGCTGGTCTGGAGCTCAGCACATGGTTCCCGGTCCCAAACCACAGGTAGAGAAGAACGAATACGGGTTGAATGGTTCGTACGGAACCGAAGTTGACTGGAATAACCCCGACCGCACTCTTCCCCTCGATTACAGCCAGGACCAGGGGAAGCGGGTGTTCTATCAGCAGTGCGTGTGGTGTCACGCGGACACAACGCCGGCCGGGCCATCCAATCGCTCCAACGTGAGCCCCGACCCGCCGCTGATGAACGATGGGAACATTTTGAACAAGGAGAGCGATGCTTCTTTGCGGAAAGTCATCTCCCTGGGCGGGAGCGCGGTCGGCAAGTCGGCGATGATGCCCCCGTATGGCTCAACGCTGAGCGCGGAAGAAATTGACGATGTGATCGCTTACATGCGGGTAATTGCCGTCCCCGAGTATCACAAGGGGTCAGGCAAAGAGACTGCGGCTTCAGGGAGCAAAGCTCAATGATATCGACAAAGGCATGCAGAATTTTTATTGCCATTCTATCTTTTGCGGGGACAGCGGCGGCCTTTAGCCAGGTAAGTCCGACGGAAGTAAAGGATCCCAGGGCAAAAGCGGACGAACAGAAATATCTTCCGCAGATTTTCGCTTTGCAGAAGGCGATTGGGGAGAGCCAGTTTCCTTTTACCTTCAGGCTGGCGCGATACCTGGACGCAAAGCCCGGACAGCGAGCCGCGCTGGACTCGAATGGGATCGAGTTCGTGGCCTTCCACGATCGGGTGGTGCTGAAAGTCTCCGGGTTTTATCGCGTGGCCTTCAATTCGATCCAGGTAAGTCAAAACGGACGCGCAGGCCAGACGATGCAGGATGCGGTGTTGCCGATTTTGAAGCTGGTCACGGAACAGATTCCCCAGAGCTACGACTATGACGCGATCGGCTTTGAAATCCTGTATGATGCGCGTGATTCGAACGGGGCTTACGACTTTGAAGGACGCGAAGTCCTGACCGCGGTGATTGGACGGGACGATGCGTTCGCGCTGGTGAGCGCCACCGACGACGTGGCGCGGCAGGAGATCCTGGACCGTTCGGATCTTTTCGTGAACGGAAAGGAATTCGCGGTTGCGCTCGGACAGCGCGATCCCGGGGAGGCGCGCCCGGTGGAGCGCCCTTCCTCGCAGCCGAGCGTGGAGCGGGTTTCGTTCAAAGCTGGCAGACCTTCCCGGGCGGCGGCTGTATCTCCCGATGTGACCCATGCGACGCCGCGGGCAGTGGATTCTCCCGCGCTGGATGTGGATGCCGCGGCGGTGCAGAAGAAGCTGCAGGGGGAAGTGAACGCCATCCGGAATGGGGATGGCGCGGCGGAACGTTCCGTTGCCGCACCGGCGCCTTCTCTCGAAACCAGCGGCGACGAAAGAGTGCTGCACTTTACGATGCAGAATACTCTGTCGTTTGAACGGCAGACATCGATCTACAAGCGGGCCGCGCAGAGTTTCGACCTTTTTCTTGCGCCGGAACTGAAGGGCATCTCAAAGACGGTTCCCGAGGACGCGTCGGTGAACGCGCTTCGTTTCTCGGTGCTGAACCAACTGGGCACGGGGAAAGAGGAGACCATCGAGTATATTTGCCCGATGGACTCAATGCGTTCGTTTGTGGAGAACAAGATCACGACGCAGGATCTGATCAACAAGAGCACGGTCCTGGTGAACGGGGTGCGGATCGGCCTGGACCTGCAGCTGGTGGAATAGGGAGCCCGATCAGGCGAACGGACCCCGGGTGGCCGACAGAAGCGCGTCCCATCCCCCTTTGCTCATCTTCAGACGGCGGCCCGAGGCGAGCAGCACCCATCCCTCGTTACGGCCCGCGCGAAGAATCTCGCGCACCTGCGAAATGTTCACAATGGCCGAGCGATGGATGCGGACGAATTTCCGCGGATCGAGCGTTTCGGCGAGCTGCTTGATGGTTTCGCGAAGCATGAAAGTTTTGGCGCCGACGTGGAGGCAGGCGTAGTAGTCTGCCGCCTCGATCCAATCGATCTCGTCCACATTCACGAAGGAGTCCCGGGTGCCATTGGGGATCACCAGCCGCTGGGGAAACTCCTTTGCGCGGGGGCGTTCGGCCAGCGCTGCGAGCAGCGATTTGAGATGCTCCTGCGCATGCAGGGCGGTCTGGGAGGCAATGCGCTCCTTGACGCGGCCGAGCGCGGCCTTGAGCCGCTCCGGTTCGACCGGCTTGGTCAAGTAGTCGAGGGCGCGAACGTCGAAGGCTTTCAAGGCATAGTGGTTATGCGCAGTGACGAACACCGTCACCGGCATGCGCGCCATTCCAACCTGTTCGATGATTTCGAATCCGCCTCCCCCCGGCATCTGGATGTCGAGGAACAGGACGTCGCAGGAGCGCTCCTTGAGCGCCGCGACCACTTCGCGCCCGTTGCGGCATTCTCCGGCGATGACAAGTTCGGGATCAGCTGCGAGCAAAAGGCGGAGGCGCTCGCGGGCCAGCGGTTCATCGTCGGCAATCAGAACCTGCAGGGGCATCAGCCGCGCTCATAGGGAATGGTGATGGCAACCTCGAATCCGCCGGCCTCCAGCGGGCGGGCCACCAGGTCGTAGGCTTCACGGTAGAAGTAGGCGAGGCGTTCGCGGGTGTTTCTGAGACCGATGCCGTTGCCGGGCTTGGAGTATGCCGGCATTGGCGAGCCGGTATCCCGGACTTCGAGACGAAGGAGATTGCCATCGCGCCGGGCCGTGGCCTTTACCGTGCCGTTGCTTTCGCAATGGGCAATGCCGTGACGAATGGCGTTCTCGACGATGGGTTGCAGCAGAAAACACGGTACGAGGCTGTCGAGGGCGGCGGGATCGACCTTGATCTCGATCTGCAGGCGATCGGCAAATCGTACCTGCTCGATGGCCAGGTAGCTCTCGACGATTTCGATTTCCTGGGAAAGGGGAACTTTCTCCGGCGTAGTCCGCTTGAGGGTGCTTTTGAGAATGAGGTTGAGATGGGCCAGCATCTCGGCGGCTTCGGCCTGCCGGCCGAGCTCGACCAAGGCGGTGATCGCATTGAGGGTATTAAACAGGAAGTGCGGTTCGAGCTGCATCTGCAGGGCGCGCAGTTGCGCCGCGGAGAGTTGCTTTTCAAGTTCCAGGGCGCGGATGGAGTCGCGCTGCGCGCGAACCTGGAACTGCACGATGCCGACCACGCCGAAGATGAACCCGTAGGTGAGGAACTCCATTCCAAAGCGGTTCACACTCAACAACGCAGCCCAAATGGAAAGCGGGGAGGCATGCAGGCGCCAATCGTCCACCGTAAACCCGACGGCTCCCAGAAGGAGGAGATGGGCTAACCCGAGCACGCACCCCAGCAGAACCTGGACCGCGACGGCAACGGGAGAAAACTGCAGCAACGCGGGCCTGCGCGAGCCGACGGCCCACAACGCGCCGGCAATGCAACCCCACCAGCCCCACAGCACGATGCCGTACAAGAGAGAGGGGAGGTGGGTGATGGAATGGCATTCGCTGGCGGTGGCGAGGGCGAGAGCCGCGGAAAGCAGGGAAATTGCAGTTTGGCCGGCGTATCGGAATCGCGGACGGGAGGGGTTGGGTTCTGCCGATGTGATGCCGTTTGACATTCGGTGACTCCGCAAGGGTCCGGGCACCCCGGAATGGGGAAACGACCAAGATCAGGATGACCGCAGGGAAGTCTGCGGTGGAATGCCTTTCAGTGTACGCCGGGGTTTTTGCAGGCTGCCATGATATTTGTGCAGCGACCCGGGCCGATTGTGAGACTCATTCCGAGCCGGTTCGGAGACAATCGGATTTGAGTTGCATCTAATAGACATCTCATGGATCCGGCCAGATCTGAACCTTTTGCCGCGATGGTCGCGCCCTCAGAAGAGGCCGTCGGGCTGCTCTCGTTTGAAGGGGTGGTCAAGGAGTATCGCACCGACAGCGAACCGGTGCACGCCCTTAATGATGTGTCGCTCCAGGTTGGCGCGGGAGAATTTGTGGCGATTGTGGGACGGAGCGGTTGCGGCAAATCGACATTGCTGAACCTGGCCGGGGCCATGGATTTTCCGACGCGCGGGCGCGTGCGCCTGGACGGGGTTGCCACCGATTCGCTGAACGAGGCGCAGCTAACCCGGTTGCGGCGCGAAAAGGTCGGGTTCATTTTCCAGTCGTTCCAGCTGCTGCACACATTGAGTGTGGTCGAGAATGTGGAGTTGCCGCTTTTGCTCGCAGGGCAAGCGGATCCGCGGACGCGGTCGATGGAACGGCTCGCCGCGGTGGACCTTGCGGACCTGGCGCACCGCATGCCGCACCAGCTCTCCGGCGGACAGATGCAGCGCGTGGCGATTGCCCGGGCGCTGGTCAACTCGCCGCGTGTGCTTCTGGCGGACGAGCCAACGGGAAATCTCGATTCTGCGACCGGGACTTCCATTCTGCAATTACTGCGCCAGGTCGCGAACGAGCAGAAAGCGGCCATCCTGATGGCGACCCACAGCACCGAGGGCGCCATTCTGGCAGACAGAGTGATTCGCCTGCGCGATGGCCGGATCGTGCCTTCCTGATATGGCGAAGCTGGTACTGTTCTTCCGGCTGATGGTCCGGCCCGCGGTTCGGGAACCGGCGCGATCGGCGCTTGCAGTTGCGGCCGTGGCCCTGGGCGTGGCGGTGGTGCTGGCGATCGAGTTGGCCGGCAATGCGGCGGCCGGATCGTTTCGATCCTCCCTGGAGACGCTGGCCGGGGACAACGATCTGGAAGTGACGGCTGCGGGCGGAGTACCTGAGACGGTGGTGGGGGCACTGGCGAGACTGCCGTATCCTCTGCGGATCAGCCCGCGCATCGAGGACTACGCGACCGTAGCCGACACGGGCGATTCGGCGCCTCTGATCGGGATGGACCTGGTTGCCGAAGCCGGCAACCGGCCGCAGGAAGCGATTGCGGTGAACCGGGGCGAAGAGACATTCGAGCACATCAATGATCCGGATGCGGTCTGGGTCACGCACTCTCTCGGCAGACAAATCGGCCAGAAACTCACGCTGTTGATCAATGACCGGAAAGGCGAGTACACGGTGCGCGGTTTTCTTCCGGATTCGGCCGGAGCCGACGAGGATGCGATCGTGATGGATATTGGCGCGGCCCAACTGGCAACAGGGAAGGCGGGGCGCGTGGACCGGATTCTGTTGAAGGCACCCGATCAACCCGGCATCGATACATGGGAAGGAAGGTTGCGGGAGGCACTGCCCGCGGGAGTCATCGTGAATCCGCAGGGCAGCCAGACGGCGGCGAATCGCCGCATGCTGGCGGCGTTCCGCTGGAATCTGCGCATCCTCAGTTACATTGCATTGCTGGTGGGCGCCTTCCTCATCTACAACGCGATTTCCGTTTCGGTAGTGCGCAGGCGCGCCGATATTGGCACCGTGCGGGCATTGGGCGCAGGGCGGCGGGCGGTCCTGGTGGCGTTCCTGGCGGAGGCAGCGGTGTTCGGGGCGGCAGGCGCGGCAGTGGCCATTCCGCTGGGGCGGATGCTGGCGTCGGGCGCCGTTCGACTATTGTCGGCCACGGTCGATGCGCTGTATGTGTCGAGCCGGCCGGGATCTCTCGACCTCTCCTGGCAATCGGTTGTGCTGGCCCTGGTGGTGGGAATCGGAGTAGCGGTGGTGTCGGCGCTTGCGCCGGCGCGCGAGGCTTCGATGGTGCCGCCCACGGAAGCCATGGCGCGGGGCAAACGGGAATTCGACATTCGCGTGGAGCGAAAGCGGGATGCGGGAATTGCCGTCGCCCTGGCGGTGCTGGCGGCGATTGCCGCGCGCGCACCCGCGGTCGAAGGCAAACCGTTGTTCGGCTACCTGGCGGCCATCCTGCTGGTGGGCGCATCGGCGCTGGCGATCCCGGTGCTGGTGCATGGTTGCATGACGATCGCGTCCGGCGCACTGCGGAGGGTGATGGGGGTTGAAGCCTTGCTGGCGTCGCGGAGCCTGGCTGGTTCGCTGCGGCGGACGTCGGTGCTGGTGGGCGCCCTGTCGACCGCGATCGCCATGATGACCTCGGTGGGCATTATGGTGGGCAGCTTTCGCGAGACGGTGATTACGTGGATGAACAACGAGCTTCCGGCGGATCTCTATTTGCGGCCGGCAGGCGGGGCGTCGGCCGACCAGCATCCTACCATCGCTGTCGATCTTGCCGATCGCATTGCGGGGCTGCCCGGCGTGGAAAGCGTGAGCCGATTCCGGGCGTATGAAACGGAATACCAGGGCTTGCCGGTGACGTTGGCGGGCGCGGAGTTCAACGCGCGGCGGCCACGGGAATTCTCGAATTTTCTTTCGGGGCGGGCGCCCGCGGACGTGATCCGGGAACTGACGGGAAAAGATGCGGTGCTGGTAAGCGAGCCGTTCGCGAACAAGCACCACGTCAAAGCAGGGGACACGATCACGCTGGCGCTGGGAGGCAGGCGGGTGACATTTCGCATTGCCGATGTTTTTTATGACTACGGCAGCGAAGCGGGGTTTATTCTGCTCGACCGGGCGACCATGTTGCGCTATCTTCCCGATCCGGCACCGTCGAACCTTGGGGTGTACCTGGACCCGGGCGCGGATCTGGTGACGGTGCGCGCGGAAATCAAGCGCGCGGCCGCACACAGCGATGTGCTGATGTTCTCGAACCGCGAGATCCGGCGAGAGGGCGTGCGCGTGTTCGACCAGACTTTCGCCATCACGTATGCGCTGGAGGCGGTCGCAGTGGTGGTTGCCGTGATGGGCATTGCCGGCGCGCTGATGTCGATTGTGATCGACCGCCGGCGTGAATTCGGCCTGCTGCGCATCCTGGGCGCGACCTCGGCGCAACTCCGCAAGCTCATCCTGTTCGAGGCCGGCTTGATCGGGCTGTTGGCCAACATTGCGGGGCTGGCGCTGGGGGTGGTGCTGTCGCTGATCCTGATCTTTGTCATCAACAAGCAGTCGTTCGGCTGGACGATCCAATTTCACTGGCCGGTGGCCGTGCTGGCGAGCGCGCTGACCATCGTGTATGCGGCCACGGTGCTCGCGGGGCTTTATCCTGCGCGCGTGGCCGAGCGGCTGAATCCCATCGAAGTGGTGCATGAGGAGTGACCGGGACCAGGGGTTAGGGGTTAGGGATTTGGGATTAGGGATTAGGGAACACGGACGGGAGTATTCGGCAACGGTGAATCGAGTTTGGAGAAAAGGACGGGCTTTGAAGAGATGCCGCCGGATGGGCGCGGCGCTGGTCTTCATGGCTGTTTTGCGCACTCCTGCGGAGGATTACAAACAGGCGTTGCCCGGCTATCATTACGAGTTTCCCCGGGATCATTTCGATCATCCCGAGTACCAGACGGAGTGGTGGTACTACACGGGGAATGTCCGATCGGCCGATGGGCACCGGTTCGGGTTTGAGTTGACCTTCTTCCGGCAGGGTATTGCGCCGAACGCGATTGCGCGCGATCGGATCCAGTCGACATGGCACATTCACGATGTGTACATGGCGCATCTTGCGCTCAGCGATCTCGGCGGCCACCGGTTCTATCACGACGAGCGCATCCATCGCGCGGGGCCCGGCATGGCGGGAATCGATGAGCGGACGGGACTGATCTGGAATGGGAATTGGCAGGCGCAACTGAGTGACGCCCGGCAGGTGTTGCGAGGTGTGGACGAAAAATTCGCCATTGACCTGGAACTCACGCCGGCCAAGCCGCCGGTGGTTCAGGGGCGCGACGGAATCAGCCGCAAGGCCGCGGGCGAGGGACATGCATCGCACTACATCTCATTCACGCGGCTCGTCACGTCGGGGACGATCGAGTGCGACGGGAGCAGCTATCGGGTGGAGGGCGCATCGTGGATGGATCACGAGTTCTTCACCGGAGGAACGGATGCGAGCGAGAGCGGCTGGGACTGGGTGAGCCTGCAACTCGACGATCGCAGCGAGGTGATGCTGTACCGGATGCGGCACAAGGATGGGAGCGTCGATCCGTACTCGTCGGGGAGCGTGATCGATGCGCAGGGGAAATGTACGTTGCTGTCATCGAGTGAATTCACCATGACGCCCGGTACTGAGTCGTGGACGAGCCCGCAGACGAAGGGCGTATATCCCATCCGCTGGCATGTGACGATTCCGACGATGAGGATCGACGCAAATATCTCGACTCCGCTGCCGAACCAGGAGATGGCGGGGCCTATTGGCCCGAGTTACTGGGAGGGCGCGATTGACGTGCAGGGAAAGCGTGGCGCGAGCGAACTGCGGGGCGTGGGTTACCTGGAAATGACCGGGTACGCGGGCGGCGGGAACGGTGGAAGCCGATGAGCGATGTTAGTCTGGCGTGTTCGTTTGATCGGAGCTTGTGATGCCCTCGTCGAAAAGGCCCACGCGCCGGGAGTTTCTGAAAGCGACTTCGTCGGCGGCCCTTGCCGCGGCGGGAGCGCCGCGGCTGAGCGCTCCGGCAGAGACCGCGGCCTCTGAAAAACCAGCCACGCCGTTTTCGGCGGCGGAACTTTTGGCCAGCGGACCGCAGCGGACCTTCACGGGGGAGCAGACCACGCAGATCGCATTGCCGATCGGCGGCATCGGGGCGGGCTGCATCTGCATGAACGGGTACGGCGGCCTGCAGGACTTTTCCATTCACACTCGGCCGGAAAACACCGCTCTGCCGGCCGGCTTCAGCGCAAATTCGGCCGAGGCGGCGTTCGCGACCCTGCACATCAAAGGTTCAGTCGGCGCAACAAAGCTTATCGAGGGGCCATTTCCGCCATTCAAGATCTTCGACCAGGGTTTGCAGGGACAGGGCCTGCGGCGCGGAGGCTTCGAAGGCTTTCCGCGTTTCCAGAAGTGCACCTTCAAAGGCGAGTATCCGTTTGGCGAAGCGACCCTGACGGATGGAGCGGTCCCGCTCGAGGTGAAGGTCACAGGATGGAATCCGTTTATCCCGCTGGACGACAAGAACTCCGGGATTCCGTGCGCGATCATGGAGTACGCGTTACGCAATGCTGGCTCGCGGGAGGTCGACTATGAATTCTCGTACCACTTGTCGCATCTCGCGCCGGGATGCAAGCCTGATCAGTCGGCCAGCGTGAATAGCGTGATTCCGGGAAGAGGGGTGTTCTTCACCAATCGCGAGGACTCCAATGCCGAGGCCTCTGGAAGCGCGGCGCTCATCTCGCTGGGCCGTGCGCCGCGCGTGAAGGCTATGTGGCTGCGCAGCCCGGGATGGGAATTCGACTCGCTGTCGGCGCTGTGGCGCGAGGTTTCTGCGGGGCAGTTCACCGCCAACAACGGATCGAACAGTACCGATACGGCCGGCCGGAACGGCGGATCGATTCTGCTGGAAGGAAGGCTGGCGCCAGGCGAAACCAGTACGCACACGATCGTCATCGCATGGCACTTTCCCAATTGCTATCTGCGCGAAGGGCTCAAGGGAAAGGCAACCGGGGTTACGGGCGACCCGGGTTGCCGCGTAGTGGCGGGCGGGGCAGTTCCGCCGTGGCGGCCTTTCTACGCGGCGCAATGGAAGGACGCGCGCGAAGTGGCGCTCTACGTCGAAGCGAATTATGCCTCGCTGCGCCAGCGCACGGTCCTTTTCAAGGAAGCCCTCTTCGCATCCGCGCTGCCCTGGTACGTGCTGGATGCGGTTTCAGCGAACCTGGGCATTCTTAAGGCGCCCACGGTGCTGCGCGAAGAGAACGGAAACCTGTGGGGATGGGAGGGATGCTTTCCTGACAGCGGATGCTGCCACGGGTCGTGTACGCATGTGTGGAATTATGCGCAGGCATTTCCGCATTTGTTTCCGCGACTGGAAAGAACTCTGCGCGACCTGGAGTTGGCGCGCTCGATGGATGATCGCGGGCATGTCACGTTTCGGGGCGCGATACCCGATGGACCAGTCGATCACAGCTTCCATGCGGCAGCGGACGGACAACTGGGCGGCATCATGAAGGTATATCGCGATTGGCAGATCAGCGGGGATACGGAGTGGCTGAAGCGCATGTACCCGCTGGCAAAGCGCAGCATCCGGTACGGCATTCGCACCTGGGACCCCGAGCATAACGGCGCGCTGTTCGAACCGCACCATAACACGTACGACATTGAGTTCTGGGGCGCGGAGCCGATGTGCAGCAGCATCTACCTGGGCGCGCTTTCGGCCATGGCCGAGATGGCGACGGCCGTGGGCGAGGACTCGGACACCGAATTCTATGCGGGCCTGGCGCGCAAAAGCGCGGCGTACCTGGACGAGCGCCTGTTCAACGGAGAGTATTACGAACAGAAGGTGCAATACAAAGGGCTGCGCGACACGTCGTTCGCGCAAAAAGTTGCAGGCGTGAACGAAGCGAGCAGTGAGATGGAGCGGCTGCTGGAGCGTGAGGGACCCAAATACCAGTATGGCAAGGGGTGTTTGTCCGACGGGCTGATTGGGGTATGGATGGCGCGCATGTACGGCATCGACCTGCCCGTGACATCGAAAAACGTGCATTCCAATCTGCGGGCGATTTTCCGGCACAATTTCAAGACCGATCTCAGCGAACATGCGAATGCGCAGCGCCCGGGGTACGCGATGGGGCACGAGCCGGGACTTTTGCTGTGCAGCTGGCCGCGGGGCGGCAAGCCGACGCTTCCGTTTGTGTATTCCGACGAGGTGTGGACCGGAATCGAATACCAGGTGGCTTCGCACCTGATTCACGAAGGACTCGTGGAAGAAGGATTAACCATCGTGAAGGCCGCGCGGAGCCGTTACGACGGCCGCACACGCAACCCTTGGAACGAGTATGAGTGTGGGAACTGGTATGCGCGGGCCATGGCGAGTTATGCGTTGCTGGGCGCGCTGTCAGGGTTCCGATATTCGGCCGTGCAGCGGACGCTATGGTTTGCGCCGCGACTCGAGGTGAGGCCGTTTCAGTGCTTTTTTTCGACGGCATCCGGCTTCGGCACGATTGCAATCCATGAACGCGCGGTAACCGTTCGGATTATTGAAGGAGAGCTGGCGATCGAGAGACTGGTCCTCGACGAGGGTCCACCGAGTGAATGGAAAGTAACGGTGCGGCCGGATCAAGAGGCGACAAGGACGATTTAAGCCTGACCGCATCGTCGCCGATCTCTACTTAAGCCGGAAACTCGCTCCATTACCGAAGGGCGACGATTTCGACGGAACCCACGCGGCGTTCGATGTTGAAGCCGACGGTTTCGTTGTAGCGTTCGAACGACAGGTCCACCGACGCGCTGCCTACGCGCAGGTTGCGGATATGGACCTCTCGCAGCGATTCGGGCAAGGCCGAGTGATGCAGATAGACACGCCCCTCCTCAGCTCGGACCTCCAGGCCGAGGCAGGCCTGCAGAACCATGAACACCGATCCCGCCGCCCACGCCTGGGGTGAGCACGCTACCGGGTAGAGGGTGGGTCCTTTTCCTTGGCGGCGGCCGAAGCCGCAGATCAGTTCCGGCAGGCGGTCCTGAATCACATTTTCCGACAGGTCCATCAACCCCGACAGGATGCGGAGGGCGAGCATTTTGTCCGCGCCGCGCAGGGCGCCCCAGGCAATGAGCGCATTGTCGTGCGGCCAGACCGAGCCGTTGTGGTACGACATCGGGTTATAGCGCTTCTCGCCGGCAACGATGGTGCGAATCCCCCAGCCGGAAAAGAATCCGGGCGACAGGAGGAGTTCGGATACGGTGCGCTGCTGCGGACCCGAGGCGATGCCGGAGAAGAGACAATGTCCCGCATTGGAGCTGCGCACACAGCATTGTCTTTTCTCCCCATCGAGAGCCAGGACAAAGGTCGAGAGCTCGTCGGACCAGAAGGCGGAGGAAAACTTCGCGCGCAATTCCTGGGCCTGCTGATCGAGTTCTTCGGCTTGCTTGATGTTGCCCAGGTCGCGCGCCACCGCGGCGATTCCCTTTTTCGCGCCATAGACATAGGACTGCACTTCGCACAGGGCGATGGGACCGGCGGCGAGACGGCCATCGCTGTGAAACACGGAGTCGTTGGAATCCTTCCATCCCTGCTGTACCAGCCCGTGCTCGGTGCGGCGCGCGTATTCGACAAAGCCGTCGCCGTCGCGATCGCCGTACTTGTCGACCCACTCCAGGGCGGCCAGTATATGGGGCCATAGTTCGCGCAGGAACTCGAGGTCCGCGGTGCGCTCATAATAGGCGGCGGCGAGCAGGATAAACAGCGGCGTGCCGTCGATGGTTCCGTAGTAGCGCCCGAAGGGTACTTCGCCAAGTTCGGCCATTTCGCCCTTGCGCATTTCGTGGAGGATTTTGCCGGGCTCGGCGTCGCGAGCGGGATCGAAGCCAGTGGCCTGCGTGGCGGCCAGATAAGAAAGTACGCCGCGAGCGACGGAAGGCGCAACCCACAACAGTTCAAGAGCGGTGATGATACCGTCGCGTCCGAACACGGTGCTGAACCAGGGAACACCGGCATAAGGGTAAGGTCCGAAGGGAGTTTGCGCCAGCATCATCATCAGGTCGGCGTGGGAGCGGCGAATCCAATGATTGAACTGTTCGTTGGAGGTGCTGATATCGACCCCGGCGATGGGATTGGTGGTGCGCTCATGGGTCATGCGCTGCAGCGCTTCATCGTAGGGCACCGGCTGGAAATCTCTATCCTCGCGGCGGCACTCGATGGTCAACGTAAACGCGGTTTCGGCCTGCGCTTCGAGATGGATAGGAATGGAAATTCCACCTTCGTGTGTGCTGCAGGCTCCGGCCGAGTACTCGACGCGGGTGATGCGCCGGATGCGATCGAGACCTACATACTCGAGCGTCACCGAAGACTGATCCACGACTTCGGGCAGTGTCTCGCCGCGCCGAGCCCGTTTCTGGCCGCGCACTTCAAAGATGTCGGCAAAGTCCGCTTCGAAATCGAACGAGATATCCCCGTCGATGGCGACCTCTCCGTAGTTGTGGAGCGTGATCTGGTCGTAGGCCACGCGCTCGGTGAGGAACTTGGTGCGGTAGATGTGCAGGGTGCCGCGAGGGAGCGTCACCCCCGTGGGCATGACAAGGTCGGGGTTGGTGAGGTCCACGGCGAGCGTAACGTTGTCCTCGCGAATGACCGAACTGAGCAGCAGAGGCCGCTCGCCGCAGAAGAGCGTCTCCAGGCGCGAAAGATGCCGGGTTTCCTTGTGGAAGATGCCCTGCTGGCCGAATCCGATGGGCTGGGCGTCTCCGCTGCGATCGAAGACAGCGAAGGTGTCGTTGTTGAGCAACACGCGGGTGCGGTCGTCGGCAAGCGAAGATGAGGCGCGAATGTAGAACTGCTGCCCGACTTCGATGACGTCTTTGCCGGGGGTCGATTTCAAGGAGGGCATGGGGAGTGACTCCGTGGTTGGGTATCAGGCGACGGCTTCCTCACCCAGTTCCGGACCGCTGGCGGAGGCGGTCTCCTCGATGACGCGCTGGTAGACGCGCAGGTAGTCGTGGCACATGCGGGTTGCGCTGAAGCGATTTTCGAATGCGGTGCGGCACGCGCGCCGATCGATCGAGGGAATGCGTTCGACGGCTTCGACGGCCTCGTCCACGCTATCCACGATAAACCCGGTCACGCCATCTTCGATAATCTCCTCCACCGAGCCTCCGCGGAAGGCAATGACCGGTGTTCCGCAGGAAAGCGATTCGATCATGACCAGGCCAAAGGGCTCGGGCCAGTCGATGGGAAACAGGAGCGCTGCCGCATTGCTGAGAAAGGCGCACTTGTCCGAATCCCCGATCTCTTTCAGGAACTTGACGTGGGGCTCGTCGAGCGCATCCCGGATGGTCTCGAAGTATTCGCGATCGGCGGCATCCACCTTGGCCGCGACGCGGAGCTCCATGCCGGCGCGCCGGGCGATTTCGACCGCACGGTCTACGCGTTTTTCCGGGGAGATGCGGCCGAGGAAGGCCAGGTACGAGCTTTCGAATTTGCAGGGCGTATAGAGTTTTGCCGGGACCCCGTGGTGAACGGTCGCAATCCAGTTTGCCCACGGCATGGCCAATCTCTGGGCGTCAGAAATGGAAACCAGGTGCATGTCGTCGAACTCACCGAAGAGCGGGAACTGGCCGGGAAGGTCCTGGCGGCCATGCAATGTGGTTACGGCCGGAAAGCCTCCGTTGCGAATGACAGAAAAGGGCATGAAATCCAGATGAAAGTGGACAATGTCAAACCGGAAGGCCTGCTGGGCAACCCTTTCGATGAGCAGCATGTGCTGTGCCAGAGCAGATGACCCCGAAGCGCCGCTGAGCCGCAAGGCACGCTCACAGGCTGGATACAAGCGTGCAGACGTGGTTGAGTCGCCGCTGGCGAACAGAGCGACGTCGTGCCCCTGACGCACAAGTTCCTCGGTCAGGTACGACACCACTCGCTCGGTACCTCCATAAAGTTTTGGAGGCACACTTTCATATAGGGGTGCGACCTGCGCAATCCTCATGGTTTCCAACTCTCCCGTGAAAGCGCGATAGGCGCCTATGGGTATGGATGCGCGTTCCGGAAGAGGGTAGTCCGGTGTTTCATTGATGCGCAATTTTCGCTGCAACCTTGGCTCAACCGCAGCGATCAAGCCCCCGATCTGCCACGATGCGGGATAGGAAACCGCGCCAAGGGATCTCTTGTCTTGTTCCAGAATGACGGACAAATCGCGAAGAACGGGCGGCGAATCCTCGCGGTGCAGGCGTAGCAACGGCCCATTTTATTGGGCGGGCGTGCGCTGCGACTTCGCTCAGGCCAGGCTAGAAACTGTGCCCCGGAGCTTGGGCGCAGCTTCAGGACCCTGCTCTTTCAGAGGCGGGCGGGTGACTTAAGGATGAACGGAAACCTTGGGAAGGCTGCCTTGATTAGATAACTCTCAGGAGCAGCAGAATAAGAACGATGACGAGGATAAGGCTGAGGCCGCCTCCACCATAGTAGCCCCAGCCCGGACCGACACGATATCCGCCATACCCGAACCCCAAGATGAGTATGAGCAAGATGATAATCAGCATGTTATCTCCTCGGCCGGTGAACTTACCTTAGACTTATCGAACCAGGGCAGCCACGGGCGCTGGCAAAGTATCTTTACTCCGCGTTGCTGAGGTTGGATGCAGGCAGATTGGAAGACGGCTGTATATCGGTCTTTTTCTTGTTGATCTGGCCCTGATTTCAGGCATTTAGCGCTGATTATCCGGGGGCGAACAACCCCGGTTGGAGTGCCTTGCGTCCAAGCTTCTGTTGTTTCCCGGGGTCGAAAGGTTACCCAAGGAGGTACCTGAATGCTTTGGACGATTTTCGTAATTCTCCTCGTGTTGTGGTTAGTTGGGCTCGTGAGCAGTTACACGCTGGGAGGATTCATTCACCTGTTATTGGTGGCGGCAGTGGTGGTGCTGATCCTGCAATTGATTTCGGGCAGGCGAGCTGCGTTATGACGCACGCTAAGTCTCCCCGGCCAGCAAGAACTTACGTGCCAACCCGGTAACTCACTGTGCTGCATGTTGACCATGCGGTGCGCAACTCAGGGGCTTTCAGATACACACCTCGCGAGAGTTGGCGGGGCAGCAAGGCGAACGGAAATAATCCACGGAGGTGGAACGATGGACAAGGATAAAGTGAAAGGCGCGATGGACGATGCAGCAGGGCGCATAAAGCGCCAAGTGGGCGAATGGACGGGAGACACAAAGACGCAGGCCGAAGGGGCAGCGCAGCAGGTGAAAGGCAAAGTGGAAAAGGCATGGGGCAACGTGAAAGACGCAGCGCGCGATGCCGGCAATCGTTCAGATCGCCCCCACGATGATGCGGCCCAAAGCGATGCGGTCCGCAATCGCGACAAGGACGACCTCAATCGCCCGTAAACCAGGCGAATCGGGACTTTATCCGAGCCGGCGGAAGGGGCCTTCTGCCGGCTTTTTCTTTTGCATCCTGGCGCACGACGTGAATCCCAGCATTCCTCGACTGTCGGGTTCCGTGTTACATATCTTTTAGAAACTGAAACGGAATATCGATGAAGATTCTTGGCATGGTTCTGGTCGTGGCGGGCATTCTGGGCCTCGCGTATGGCGGGTTCACGTATACCACGCATAAGCGTGCAGTGGACATGGGACCCCTGCAGATTGAAACCAGCAAACGGCACCAGGTGTTCATTCCCCCCGTGCTGGGCATTTCGGGAATCATTCTGGGAGG
The DNA here is from genome assembly GCA_963706455.1 of uncultured Acidobacteriota bacterium. GTDB lineage: Bacteria > Acidobacteriota > Terriglobia > Terriglobales > Acidobacteriaceae > Telmatobacter. The sequence goes on from CAVPNO010000088.1 coordinate 34,290, forward strand.
CGCGCTGCTGTTCGCGGCAAGGGCAAAGGGGCGCTGAAGCGATGCCGGGCCGATCGGGAATTGACGGTGTATTTTCGGGGTTCCGGGAGACAATTTCTACCAGTTTTCATCCAGCAGGTTTGCCTCCAGGCCAACAAACGCGTATAGATAATAGGTAGGGAGAGTGGCAAGAGACTTGCTAGCGCTCTTCCTAAATTGAGGTGCGTCTTCAGCAGTGACCCCAACTCACTGACGTTCGACGTTCCACCCTCGGGACCCTCCGCGTGGCGCGCGGTGGTGCGTGTTCTGCGAAGTCCCCTGGACGCAACGAGTTGTGCTTTGCTTCCCGCCGGTTGCGCTCTTTGCGGCTCCCCCCTGCCGCTCCTTTCGTCCGTACCAATTTGCGATGCTTGCTGGGCGGAGTTCGCCGTTCATGAAGAGCCGGTGTGCCGGCGGTGCGGAGATGTGCTGAGTGCGCTCGACGGGGACGCCGGCACCTGCCGGCCGTGCCGCCTGGCGCCGCCGGCGTTCGCGCGAGCCGTTTCCTTTGGGCCCTACGAGGGGCGGATGCGGGATGCCATCCATGCGCTCAAGTATGACGGTCTGCGCCCGGTAGCGGCCCGGTTGGGGGCAATGCTTGCCGTGGCGATGGCGCGACTCGCGGCTACTGAGCCTGCGGCCGAAATACTGGTGGTGCCGGTGCCGCTGCACCGGTCGAAGTTTGCCCATCGGGGCTTCAATCAAGCACGGCTGCTGGCGGCGTATGCGTTGGCGGCTTTGCGGAAGACGCATCCCGGCTGGCGTCTGAGGCTGGCGCCCGGCACGGTGGTGCGGCAGCGCGCCACGGAAAGCCAGGCCGGGCTCACCCGGCGCCAGCGGCGGCTGAACATGCGAGGCGCATTCGTGGTGCCGGATCAGGCGGCCGTGAGCGGCAAAAATGTGCTGGTGATCGATGACATTATGACCACGGGCGCGACGGCGCGGTCGATGGCACAGGTTCTGATGATGGCGGGCGCGGCGAGTGTGTGGGTGGCCACGCTGGCGCGGGCTCATCAACCCTTCGCTTACGCCGGGGTTTCGGGCCACGGCGATCTCGACAGTACAGACAGTCTGGTGGAAGGCGAGCGACCCACCGGCATGGAACAGCAAACAAGCAACCAAGCATCTTTTTAACGGGGGAAAAGATGTCGCTGGGCAAAGCCATGATTCACGCACGGAAGCAGAAGTCGATTGCGCGGTCCGCGGCACACGCAGGGGACGTGGCGGCGGTGCATTCCACTCACATCCTGCAGATGCCGGTTCTGGTCCTGAACGCGTCGTATGAACCGATCAACATTTGCGGGGCGCGGCGGGCACTGGTGCTGGTGCTGAAGGGAATCGCTCGCACCGAGGAAGAGCATGGCCTGATGCTGCATGCCCAGCGCAACATCGTCGCCATGCCGTCCGTGATCCGGCTGCTTGAGTATCGCCGGATCCCGCACCAGACAAGGGCGCTTTCGCGCAAGAACATCCTGCTGCGCGACCGGAATACGTGCCAGTACTGCGGCGAAGTGTTTGCTCCCGGCGAACTGACGCTGGACCACGTGGTTCCGCGGTCCCGGGGCGGCAACTCGACGTGGGAAAACCTGGTTGCCTGCTGCCACGGCTGCAACCGGCGCAAAGGGAACCGGATGCTGGGCGAAATCGACGATATGATCCTGCTGCGGGAGCCGCGGCCGTTCTCTTTGCATACCAGCCGGCAGATCATGCGCATGCTGGGCCGCGGCGATGACCGGTGGCGGAAATATCTTTTCTATTAGTTCCTGGTTCCCCCGGGCGTGACCAGCCCGCCGGGGAATGAAACCCGGACAATCTCAACGCAGGTCTCCCAACCTCGCGGCGAAAAGAAGTCGCGCGGGCACGGGAGTTTTGTCTTCGTTAAGGAAAAAAAGCGCCCCTCGGTGGACGTGCCCGGATGAGTCCGGGTCTGACCTACCGGAGGGGCGAGGAGCCGCAATCACATGGAAGCAGGTACAGATACAGGAACGGCAGCACTGGTCAACCCAATGTGAATTCCGGTTCTGGACACTCCTTCCTGGACCGACGCCAATATATTTTGATCGCATCGGGAGCAACAGGTTCCATCGGGTACCATTGGCGCGGATGGGGGTTAAACTTATCATTAAGAAGGGACTTAAATCCCGCCTAGACAAGTAAATTACGTGCACGTATGATACGCCTTGCGCGGCTGTTGTTTCCGTTTCGCCGCGAGGCAGAGATGCCACCTCAAATCGGGGCGGTTTTGCTCCGGATTTCGAGCGTGCCTCTGAGGGCTTAGACGTGATCGGGCAGGGTGTCCTGCCGATGGAGGATCAGACCGGAATGCCTGTGGCGCCCAAGAGTTCTCAAGAGGCGACCGAAACCAGTTCCCTGATTGACGCGCCGAAGATTCGCGAGCAATTGGAACGGCTGGTGTCCCATCCTCTGTTTGCGAACAGCAAGCGCTATCCGGCCCTGCTGGGCTACACCGTGGAGCAGACGTTGCTGGGTAACGCCGGCGAACTGAAGGAACGCAGCATCGCGGTGGAGGTTTTCGGGCGGGCGCCGACGTACGATGCCAATGCCGATCCGGTGGTGCGCATCACCGCCGGAGAGGTGCGAAAGCGCCTGACGCAGTACTATTACGACCCGGCTCACCGGGGAGAACTGGTGATTGAGCTGCCCCTGGGCTCATACGTTCCGGCATTTCGTGGGCCGGACCGTCCCTACGAAGCCGAAAGCGGGCTGGAGAGTTCCGTCGAGGCGGAGGGGACAACGTCAGCGGCAGCCCAGCCAGCCGTCGCGCCAAGCCCAAGGCTCGGGTGGATTGGGGCCAGCGCTCTGGTCCTGGTGGGGCTGGCGGCGGCGAGCGGCTGGTTTGCCGGACGCCGGTACCATGATGAGCCTCCGCCGCCCTCCAATATTGACCGTTTCTGGGAGCCGGTGACGGCAAGCCTGAACCCGACGACGTTCTGCCTGGGGGAACCAGCCAAAAACATCAATTTGGATGCGGTGGATTCCTACGATGCGCCGGTGGTGAGCAGCAGCCAGCCGGAGCAGTTGTACGTCCGCCTCCACTACTCGGGTCACCTGGCGCTGGCCGACGTGATCACGCTGACGCGGACGGTGGCGGCGCTGGCTTCGCGCCGTAAAACCTTTCGAGTGGTTCCGGCGTCGGAAGCGAGCTTCTCCCAACTGCGCGAGGGGCCGGTGGTGCTGATCGGCGCTTTCGATAACATCTGGACGCTGCGGGTGACGCAGAAACTGCGGTTCGGATTCGAGTCGAAAGAAGGCGAGGCGCTGCTGGTGGATCGCAAGAGCCCGAACAAGACCACGTGGGCCACGGCCTGGGATCTTCCCTACCAGAAGCTCTCGCGCGACTACGCGATCGTCGCCCGCATTCACGACAACACGACCGGGCAGCCGGTGATCATTGCCGCGGGCATTTCCGAGGAGGGGACGGAGGCTGCGGGCGAGATCCTGTACAACCCGCTCTATCTCGATTCTCTCCTGGCCAAGGCGCCCCGGAACTGGGACCAGATGAACATGGAGGCGGTCATCGAGACGCAGGTGATCGAAGGCCATCCCGGGCCGCCGAGGATCCTGGCGCTGGAGACGTGGTAGAAGCAGGGATTAGAGATTAAGAGTTAGGGATTCGCCAGTGCGACGGATTGCCCGAAGCCGGAAGGCGGGGCTATCATTGTGCCGCTGTAATCGTTTCCACGAGGTCCCTTCCGATGCGCAAATCCTTCCGTGTACTGGTTGCTGTGGCTGCTCTTTTTTTGTCCGGCGTGATCGCTCGTGCCCAGGAAGTGGCACAGACGCCGCCGATGGGGTGGAACAGCTGGAATTATTTCGCCGCCAAGGTGGACGACGCAGGCGTGCGCTCCGCGGCCGACCAGATTGTGGCCTCGGGCATGAAGGACGCCGGCTACATCTACGTCAACATCGACGACACCTGGCAGGGCAAGCGCGACGAGAGCGGCGTACTGCACCCCAACGAGAAATTCCCCGACATGAAGGCGCTGGCCGACTATGTTCACTCGAAGGGACTGAAGCTGGGCATCTACTCGGGGCCTGGGGCGCAGACCTGCGCGAAATACGAGGGCTCGATTGGGCACGAAGAGCAGGACGCGAAGATGTACGCGGAGTGGGGGATCGACTACCTGAAATACGACCTGTGCAGCTTTCGGCAGAATATGGACCAGCAGGCGCCCAACGATCGTCCGGCGCAGATGAAGATGATGCACGACGTTTACGAGAAGATGGGCAAGGCGCTGAAGGCGACGGGGCGGCCGATTGTCTATTCGTTCTGCCAGTATGGCTGGGACGCGGTGTGGGAGTGGGGGCCGTCGCTGGGGGCGAACCTGTGGCGCACCACCGGCGACATTCGCCCGGCGTGGGACAGCGTGTACTCGATCCTGAGCGAGCAGGAGGGATTGGAGAGCTACGCCGGGCCGGGACACTGGAATGACCCCGACATGCTGGAAGTGGGCAACGGGCGGCTCAACATCCGCGAGAACCGCAGCCATTTTTCCATGTGGGCCATGCTGGCGGCACCGCTATTGGCGGGCAACGACCTGCCCAACATGAAGCCGGAGGTCAAGGAGATTTTGACCAACAAGGACGTGATCGCGATCGACCAGGACAAGCTGGGCAAGCAGGGACGGCGCGTGTACAGCGAAGGCGAGGTGGATGTATGGGAGCGGGATCTCGCGGGCGGGGCGAAGGCGATCGCGGTGCTGAATGCGGGGAGCGACCGATATTCGACGCATCCGTTTCATTTGAGCCTGGAGAAAGTGGGGTTGCATGGCGAGCAGACGGGGACGGATCTGTGGACCGGCAAAGGCGTGACGCTGACCGAGGGCATGCCGATTGAGATCGCAGGCCACGACATTCTGCTGGTCAGGATCGACAAGCCGAAATAGTGATTCGTGGTTGATCGAGATTCGCTGCTCTGCCTCGACTTTCCGAAATGGAGATCCTTCGACTGCGATGGGCGCGCTCTGCAAGTCAAACTCCGCTCCTTATCAACAAAGAACAAAGTACCTCACAAGGTGATGGGGATGGTTGAAAGCGGAGGGATTGAGCTTTCGCCTCTGCTCCCAATGCGTTCATGCCCGGTTATTCAACAGCAGGATCCGTTCCACCGCTAAGAGTTATGGATAGGACGGTGATGTCGTCCTCCTGGCCGAATTGCATGGCCGCCTCTGCGATGGAATTTGCCGATTGGTTGCTGATGGCCTCGGTGCGCGCGAATCCGAACAGCTCACCCGACCCATTTCGAGCCTCGACCACGCCGTCGGAGACAAACGTCAGCCGTTCGGCAGGCTGGAGCAGGAAGGGTCTCTCTTCGTACTCGAACTTGGGGTCAATTCCAAGCGGGAGCCCGGCATCCACCTCGACTTCGGCACCATTCCGGTAAGGCGACAGATGCCCAGCACTGGCGATCGTGACCCTGCCGTCATGCGTGATCCGTGCCGCGCAGCAGGTGACAAATCCGCCGTGAAGATTTCCTGCCAAGCCGACGTTCAGCGCATTCAGGATCCAGCCGGGGGATACCGGCGGAATGGTGCGCAACGTCCCGATTAAGGCGGCCACCGTCATCGCTGCGCGCAGCCCCTTGCCGCTCACATCCCCCAAGACAACCATTACGCCGCCGTCACCCTCCGGAACGATGCGGAAGAAGTCCCCGCCTACCTGCCTGGCGGGGGCATACACGCTCTCGATACTGAACCCCGGCACATCCGCCGCCGGAGCCACGAGCTGCTGCTGCACCTCGCGCGCGGCCTCGAACTCGACGCGCAGCTCATCCCTGGCCCGCCAGGCCTGCCAGGCGCGCCGGCCCAGCTCGACGAACATTGCCAGCGAGGCAAGGAAGAATGCCAAGTTGAAAAAAACCACGCGGAACGGCCCGATGGTCCCGCTTGAGGGAGCTCCAAAGAGCCCCAGACTTACCGTAATGGGAACCAGCAAAAACGCGGCGGAGATAAGGCGATTGCCCTTCACGAAAACGAAAGCCCAGAGATTGACGCCGATCGCGATGAAAGCGAAGAGCAGAAACGCGGGGATGATCGCCAGAGCCGACCATAAGAGGGGGGAGGGGACGGTAGCCAGCCTAAGAAACAGATAGGTTACATTGGCGACCGCAAGCGCAGCTTGCGCGAGGCGCTTGAGGGCGAAGAATCTCAGACCATGAGTCGCCCAGATGAACTCAAGCGTGAGCGCCATGCTGGCCGTAGTCAGCATGATGACGATCCAGGAACCGATGCGCCACGACGTTGCTACAAGCCCAAGATCCATTAGCTCGCTGAAGAGAGCGAGAGCCGTGGTTGCGATGAGCATCCCGCTGCAAAACAGCAGTTCCCGGCTACCGGTCCAGCGCCAAAAGACAAGCAACCCGACACCCATGCTGGCGATGAAGACATTGAGGGCGATATCGGGCCCGATGGCAAGCAGACTTGCGAGATGGTCTGCCCGAACGGCAAGATGCAAATTGCGGCTCTCGTTGATGTCGACGCCGGCAGTGGCTAAGGAGTCCGGCGAGTGCATGAACGGGGGATACCAGGCGCGAAGAACCACAATGGCGGCTTCTCCCGGCACAGCCAGACCGGGGTCCAGGTCGGAAACGAAATCGAATGCGGATAGACTGACCTCGGCATGCGGTGGAAAGCTGCCGAGTTGGGCTACAGGATGGCCATTCACAAAGACCTCGACCGCCATGCGAACGTCTCCTCTACTGGGGAACGCCTGCTGTGTGATGTGGACGGCCAGGGGGGCTGAAGCGTCGCTGCGCACCGGCACGCGGACCCGCACCCAGGCGACACCACCTGAGGCGGCGCCTGGCATTGGCCAGCGACCCTGCTGCGCGACGGGCCACGAGCTGTCGTCGAAGTTGGGATCGGCCCAGTGTGCGGCAAATGTAGGATCGTCGCCGAGGTGATAGCGCACCGGGGGGACCGGTCGGGATTGCTCCGCCTGACAGACGAATCCTGCCAAACTTGCCCAAAGAGGCGTGAACAGGACCAAGACCTGCGACGTGCGGGGAAGCATGGCTGAATCATACGCCGCACCTACTTAGATCTCGCCCTAACAGCCCGCGGCGAAAAGTCGGGTTTTGAAGGGGCACGGCTTTTAGCCGTGAGTAAGCAGCTGCAAATCAGCGCGGCTTTATCGATCCCAGGGTTTCGCTGCGCTTCACACTGGGCTATTTTCTTGCGTTTCCCTCCGGGAACTCAGGGCATGCGCAGTTCTCCCAAGGGGAGTATCGGAGAGCTGTCAGGCCGAGCGCGCCAGGCAAACGGCGAATCGCTTTTGGTCGTCGGTCCACGTGGTCAGCGGAACGAATCCGGCGGCGGTGAGCATGGCTTCGGCCTGGCCGGGCTTGTACTTGTAGCTGTTCTCGGTGTGGATGGTTTCGCCGAAGGCAAAATCCAACGTCAAGTCGAGAGCGGGGATCTGCACCTGCTGGCGTTGGCGGCTGACGAGGTGCATCTCGATGCGCGAATGCGTTGCGTTCCAGACGGCGCGGTGGGCGAAGGCGCCCAGGTCGAAGCCGGCGCCGATTTCGCGATTGAGCCGGGCGAGCAGATTCAGGTTGAAGTCGGCGGTGACGCCGGCGGCATCGTCATAGGCGGCCAGCAGCGCGGACTTCTCCTTCACCAGATCGACGCCCAGCAGCAGCGCATCTCCTGGAACCAGCGCGGCCCGGATGCTCGCGAGGAGCTCGTCTGCTTCATCGAGCTCGAAGTTGCCGATGCTCGAGCCGATGTAGAGCACGAGGCGGCGCTCGCCGAGATTGGGAGGATCGAGTTCCAGGCGTCGGGTGTAGTCTTCGACGCGGGGCATGACGATGACGCCGGGAATTTCGCGCTCGATGCGTTCCTGCGCTTCTTCGAGCGCGCTGGGAGAGACGTCGACGGGCTCGTAGATGACGGTGTCCTGGCGATCGACGGCGGCGCTCAGCAGCAGGCGAGTCTTGTCGGCTGAGCCGGCGCCGAGCTCGACAATGCGGAGGGCGTCGATGTCCGCGGCGAGGCCGACGATCTCATCGGCATAGGCGGCGAGGATGGCGCGCTCCGTGCGGGTCAGGTAGTACTCCGGCAACTCGGTGATGCGGCTGAACAGTTCCGAGCCGGCGGCATCGTAAAACAGCCAGGCGGGAAGCCATTTGGGCGTGGACATGAGGCCCTCGCATACAGCGGAGGCCATCTGCTCTCGAATACTGCTCGGGCGGGGAAGACCGATCGTGGTCATGCGAAAACTTGGATGCTCCTCGGTTTGGCGAAGATACAAGGAACTAAGATGCAAGCCGGATGCCGGAAAACTGCCAACGCGTTTCGGGAGAAAAGAAGTTGCGATACGAAGCCCGGATGTGGGGCGCGGGCGTGACGCAGGAACCGCCGCGCAGGACAAACTGGCCGCTCATGAACTTGCCGTTATATTCGCCCAGCGAGCCGGGCAGAGGACGGAATCCCGGATAGCCGAGATAGGCGCTGGCGGTCCATTCCCAGCAATCGCCAAAGAGCTGCGCGGGGCACTCGAATGCGGGCGCAGCGCTCTGGAGAAGGGTTTCGGGCTCGCTGGTCCCGGAAACGCGTCTTTCAGACCCGGCCGGGGGATCGGGTATGAGGCGGCCGCTGTCGAGGAGGTTGCCGTCCACCAGGTGGCCTTCGGCGGCCGATTCCCATTCAATCTCGGTGGCCAGCCGGCGGCCGGCCCAGCGGGCATAGGCATCCGCCTCGTAGTAGCTCACGTGGCTTACCGGCGCATCGCTCATGCGCGACAGCGGCAATTCGCCGCGGAGGGTAAAGATGCTCCGGCCGCCGCCTTCGCCGGTCCAGTAGAGGGGGGCGCGCCAGCCGTGGTTGTTCACCGTGTTCCATCCGTCGGAAAGCCAGAATTCCGCGCGCCGATAGCCGCCGTCGGCGATGAATTCGGCGTATTCGCCGCAGGTGACGAGGCGATCGGCGAGGGCATAGGGCTCGAGCCACACTTTGTGGCGAGGGAGCTCATTGTCGAAACAGAATCCTTCGCCCGCGTGGCCGGCGTCCTTCAGACCGCCTTCGAAATGAAGGAAGCGCAGATCTCCGAGGTCCGACGATCCAGAGCCGGGGCGCCCGGCTTCAGAGGAGTCTTCGCGATACGCAGGCCGCAGGGGGTTGGTGAAGAACGCATGGAGGATGTCGGTCAGCAGCAGTTCCTGGTGCTGTTCCTCGTGATTGGCGCCCAGTTCGACACGTTTCAGCGCCTCGGGATGGGCGCCGCTCTCCAGCATGCGCTCGATTCCCTTGTCGACGTGAGATCGATAGCGGACGATTTCCTCCAGGGGAGGACGGGAGAAGGAGGACCGAAGACGTTTTTCGGGGAACGCGGAGTAGCTTTGGTAGTAGCTGTTGAAGAGCCAGGCGAAGTCGGGATTGAAGACGCGGTACCCGGGGACGAACTCGCGGAGGATGAAGGACTCGAAGAACCAGGAGGTGTGGGCCAGGTGCCATTTCGCAGGCGAGGCCTCGGGACAGGACTGCACCATCATGTCCTCGGGCGTAAGCGGCTCACAGAGCGCCATGGTGCGGCGGCGGACAGAGCGAAATCGTTCGGGGATGGTAGCTGGGTCACAGGGAGATTCGGCACAGGCAGATGTCGTGGTGCTCATCGCGCTCCCGCTTTCCGGTCGAGGTGACCTGATCTGTTTCCGAGATTGGCCCCCGAGTGGAGGTGGTAAGAAGACGGCAGGGAAAGGGCGTCCGTTTCAAACCGGGGTGGACCGTCTCAGACTTGTTGGATGCCGCACGACCACATAGGTTGACGAATATCACTCACTTGGAGTCTCATTTGGAGTCAGATAGCCTATGGAGATGCCCCGCGTGCCGGGCGGCATTCCCCGGTGAACGTTCCTTCTTTCGAGGAGGAAGCCATGAATAAAGATCACATACGGCGAAAGTTAGGGGCGGCGCTGGTGATCGTTACCGCGCTTTCGGGTTCATCTGCGCCGGCACTCACCCAGAATCCAACCCAAAATCCAACCGAATCGGTGGCGGCCAACCAGGCAGTCGCGCCAGCTGCTCAGGCGGTGGCTCCCGACAAGTCCGGGGGTCCGCGCGCCAGTGCCACGCCGGAGGAGATGGGCGATTCCCTGATGGCCCATCAACATTATCAGGGTGCGATTGAGCAGTACAAGAAAGCTTCGCGGAATTCCGCGGATGTGTGGAACAAGATGGGGGTCGCCTACCAGTTGATGTTCAATCTGGACGAAGCGGCGCGGTGCTATGAGCGGGCGTTAAAGCTGGATTCGAAGAATGCGATCGTACTGAACAACCTGGGAACCATTTATGTCAGCCTGAAGCAGTATTCGAGGGCGGAAAAGGCATACCGCAAGGCGCTCAAGATCGATTCCCATTCGGCGCTGGTGCACAAAAACCTGGGGACGGCGCTGCTGGCGCAGCACAAGTACGAGAAGGGGTGGCAGGAATACCAGGAAGCACTGGCGGTGGACCCGCAGATTTTCCAGTCGACTAACACGGTACGTGTGGAGAACCCGGCCCCGGTGCAGGATCGGGGGGCCATGAACTACTACATGGCAAAAGGCTGCGTGCGCGCGGGCCAGGCCGACCGCGCAATTGAGTACCTTCGCATGGCGATCAACGAGGGATTCACCACTCCCAAGAAGGTGGCCGCGGACCAGGAATTCATGGCTCTGCGCAACCTGCCGGCGTTCCAGCAGATGCTGGCTGCGCAGCGGGCGCAGTAAGGCAGGGATCAGGGGTCAGGGGTCAGGGATCAGGGGTCAGGGTCAGGGATCCTGTTGCTCGAAATCCGCATTGTTCCCAGTCCGAGACCGGGAAAATCCCAATTCAATGTCGCATACGAACGGCTTGGGGGGCAGTGTCGTCTCCCGGGTTGCATTTCGCGTCTGAGGATGAGAGGGCCGGAGGTTGATCCGGTATCTCGAGGAGAGACACCATGCGATTTCGTTGGGTTGCGCTGCTGTCGTTGGCGGTATTGGTTGGAATGATGGCGATGGCGCAGGAAGCGCCGGCACCTCTTCAGGGGAAGGGACAGGCGCCGGACGTTGGCGGCATGGGACGCGGGCGCGGGTGGGGCGGCGGCTTCGGCGGCCGCGGAGTGGCGGGCACGGTGACCGAGGTGGCGGGCGACCACTACACCGTGAAGAACGAGAACGGCGAGACGTACACCATTCATTACAGCGCCAACACGCGCGTGATGAAGCAGCCTGCGCAGCGGGTTGGCTCCGACGGCATGCGCACGCCTCCGGAGGAGATCAAGGCCAGCGACATCAAGGTGGGCGACGCCATCATGGCCCAGGGCGAGGTGGATACCGCGGCGAAATCGGTGGGCGCGATGATGGTGATGAAGATCGACCCGGAGCGCGCCAAGGAAATGCGGGAGATGCAAGCCAACTTCGGCAAGACCTGGCTGATGGGACGCGTGACCGCTATCAGCGACACCAAGGTGACGATCGAGAGCCCGGTGGACAACGCGGAACACACCTTCGTTGCGGATGAGAACACGTCGTTCCGCAAGCGGCGCGAGCCGGTGACGCTGGCCGATGTCGAGGTGGGCGCCAATGTGCGTGTGGACGGCGCGGTGAAGGAAGGCGTGTTTGTGGCGACAGCGGTGAACCTGATGGTGATGCCGCCGGCAAACGGCGGGCCGGCCAGGCGCGACGGACCGCCGCCGCAGTAAAGCAGGGGCTTGAGGGACGAAGGCACGCTCAAATGCGGTTCGGGGCTGGGCGGTTTCGTTATAGACTTCTTCTGCAAACGCGAATCCCCACCGACAAGGACCTGCAAAGATGCGCGCTGAAGCTGTCTCCCCCGAACAAGCCGCCTCCGTGGTCAAATCGGGCATGTGGCTGGACTACGGCGCATGCCATTGCCAGCCGGATGTTTTCGACCGGGCGCTGGCCGCACGGAAAGACGACCTGACCAATGTGAAGATCCGATCGTGCCTGTCGATGCGCCCCCGAGCGGTGATCGAAGAGGATCCGGAAGGCGATCACTTCCACATGTTCAGCTGGCATTTCACGGGATACGACCGCAGGAAACACGATTGCGGCCGGTGCAACTATATTCCGCTGAACCTGGGAGAGGTGCCGGATTATTACCGGCGCTTTCTCGACCCGGTGGATGTGGCCATCCTGCAAACCTGCCCCATGGACGACGGGGGATACTTCAACTTTGGACCTACGAATATCTGGCAGCGGGCGGTGGTGGAGCGCGCGAAGGTGGTGATCGTCGAGACCAATCGCGAGATGCCGTACGTGTTCGGGAGAGAGAACGGCGTTCATGTGACGGAGGTGGATTACATCATCGAGGGCGAGCATCGACCATGTGTGGAGCTACCCAACCCGGATCCCGGCGAGATCGATCGCACGGTGGCGCGGCAGATCGCAGCGGAAGTGGACGATGGGGCCTGTCTGCAGATCGGTATCGGCGGGATGCCCAATGCCGTATGCAGTTTGCTGCTGGACAGCGGGGTGAAGGATCTCGGCATCCACACGGAGATGCTGACCGATGGGCTGGGATTGCTCTACCGCTCCGGCCGGGTGACCGGGAAGCGCAAGACGCTGGACCCGGGCAAGGTGACGTATACGTTCGCGCTGGGGTCGAGCGCCCTTTACGCGACCGCCAACCGCAACCCGGACATGTTCTGCCACCAGGTGGACTATACGAACTCGCCGCATGTGATCATGCAGAACGAGAACGTGGTGTCGATCAACAACACCACGCAGATCGATCTGCAGGGGCAGGCGGCATCGGAATCCGATGGCCATCGGCACATCAGCGGCACCGGCGGGCAGCTCCAGTTTGTGCGCGGCGCGTACGCATCCAAGGGAGGCAAGTCGTTTATCTGCCTTTCGTCCACGTATGAGAAACGAGGCGAGCGGCGCAGCCGGATCGTGCTCGACTTGACGTGCGGCAATATCGTGACCACGCCGCGTTCCGACGTGATGTACCTGGTGACCGAGTACGGGATGGTGAACCTGAAGGGCAAGTCCGTGGCGGAACGCGCCAAGGCGATTATTTGCCTGGCGCATCCGGATTTTCGCGAGGACCTGGAACGGCAGGCGTGCGCACAGCGGTTGATTCCGCGCGGCGTTTCGTTTTGCTGAAGGACAGGGAATAGGCAATTCGGGATTGGGAAGCATCTGAAACGCCTGAACGGAAGACCTTAAAGGCTCTGTGCCGTCTAAACTGTGTTTTCAACTGCCGGCGGGCAGTTGGTTTCCAAGAGGCACAGCAATGATGCGCTCCCTTCTGAGTTTCCCGCGCTATCCGGTGCTGATTGTGTCAGCTCTTATCTACAGCGCGCCCGTCGTGGCACAAGACGCCAACTTCACTCCGAGCAATTTCGACCTCCTGTACACCGCACCGGGGTCAGCGGGAACAAATGGACCGTTGTCCGGGTATGTTGCAGATGCCTTCGGAATGCAACTCAAACTCGATGATCCCTTGCCGGAGAATTGGGGGCCTACCACGCAAGGTATACGAGTTTCTCTCTCACTCGAAAAGTCCACATATGCAGTCAGTGAATCGATTCTGCTCCATATCAAAGCTCAGATCGTATCTGCCGAGCACCCTCTGTACGCCACGCCCGATCGGCCGACCGATGCATTCTTAATGAGAAGAGGTTTTGCACGAGCTTTCCGCCTGACAATCATCGATGAGAGAGGCCGCACTGTCGTAGACGACGTACCATCCCTGCCATCCAATCAGCAATCCATGGTCAGCGGATCGAGTGGCCCGTTGGTGTGCCCGGCGCCCCTTGAGGTTGGCCGAGCGTATTCACTCGTATACCCCGCGAATGCAAAGCAAAACCTGTTACCGACGCAGCCCGGAACCTATCGCGTTACAGTTACGTGGAGTCCTTACCCGGCGTCCGATCCGCCTTGTGACAACTCAAGAGCCCCTTCTGATTCACCGGAACTGAAATCCTTTGCTACGGTTTCTTCGGTGCCTGTCACGGTCCACGTCATTCGGCTGCCCTGATGCTGCCGACGGATTCGGAGTTCCCTGTTCCCTCGTTCCATCCCTTCGTCCCAGGTCCCTCCGTCCCTGCCCTTACCCCATGAACATGCCGCCGTTCACGTCGAGGACGTGGCCGGTGATGTAGGCGGCTGCGTCGGATGCGAGGAAGGCGACGCATTGGGCGACTTCGGCGTCGGTGCCGGGGCGGCCGAGGGGGATTTGCGCCAGCATGGCTTCGCGCTGCTTGGGGTCAAGCACCGCGGTCATGGGCGTTTCGATGTAGCCGGGAGCGACGGCGTTCACCGTGATGCCGCGCGAGCCCACTTCGCGGGCCAGCGCGCGGGTCATGCCGATTAGGCCGGCTTTCGAGGAAGCATAGTTGACCTGGCCGGCCTGGCCGGTTTCGCCCACCACGCTGGTGATGTTCACGATGCGGCCCCAGCGGTTGCGGAGCATCTGGCTGAGCAGGGCTTGCGTCAGCAGGAAGGCGCCGGTCAGGTTGGTGGCCAGGACGTCGTCCCAGTCGGGGCGTTTCATGCGCAGGACCAGGCCGTCGCGGGTGATGCCGGCGTTGTTGACCAGGATCTCGACTTTGCCGAATGTTTCGAGGATGGCTTTGGCGCCGGTCTTGATGGAATCTTCGCCGGCGACGTCGAGCGCGAAGACCGCGGCCGTGCCGCCCGAGGCGGTGATTTCGGCGGCGGTCTCCGCCAGCTTTGCTTCGTTTCTGGCGGCGAGGGCGACGGTGGCCCCGGCGCGCGCCAGCGCGAGCGCACAGGCTCGTCCGATGCCCTGCGAAGCGCCGGTGACGAGCGCGATTCTTCCTTGCAGATTGCCCATGCGTTTCGAATCCTTTCCTGCGCGAGCACTCGGGCTCCGATGCTCATTATAGGAAGCGCGGCCCGAGGGGTTTGCTCATTTGTCGAGTCAGCACGCAGCCTTCAGGGCATTTGGGGTGAGGCGGAGCGGAGCATCCTGGCGACCCAGGCGGCGTTTGGCAAGCCGCTGGTTGCCAGCGCCTGCACTTCCCTTTCGACGTTCCAGGCAACGCGGCGGATGGAGGGCGTGCCCTCGTCCAGAAGCACGTAACTGGCGCGGAGATCGCCGTCGTAGGGCAGGCCGACGCTTCCGGTGTTGATGAGAAGCGTCACGCGTCCCTGCATGGGCCGGATGGCAGGGAGGTGGGTGTGACCGAAGACCACGATGGGACGGCCAAGGGAGCTGTAGAGAATGTCGAGATCGGCATCGGTAGCGTGGGCGGAAGGGGCCTTCCAGCAGGTGTGCGGCGAGGCATGGACGACTGCGAAATCGGGCTGAGTGAGGACGAGGGGCAATTGACCGAGCCAGGACAGTCGCTCGGGGCCAAGCGCCGCGCGCGTGGCGGCGGCCATCTGGCGAACTGCGTCCCACAGGGCGGGCGGCGCGGCAGACTGGAGGGCGAAGTGTTCGAGCGCTTCGGGGCGGCTCAGCATTTCGTCGCCGTTGCCCATCACGCCGGTCCATCCGAGGGCGCGGATCTGGTCGATGATCTCAACGGGGCGGGCACCTCCATCGGCGAGGTCGCCGGCGTGGAGGACAAGGTCGGGAGCGGGCGCGCGAAGGTCCGCCAGCACGGCTTCGAAGGCGGTGAGGTTGCCGTGAATGTCGGAGAGGATGGCGACGCGCATGGCTGATCCGTGACCTTCATGGTGACACAGGCGTGCGAAAAGCAGGTCCTTCGCCGGTGGCTCCTGCGACCGGCTCAGGATGGGTGGTTTGTACCGGTGGGAATAAAAGCGGCGCTGCGCGGTTTTCGATTGCAGATGGCAGGTTGAGGTTGCGGGGACCTGCCGGGGAGAGATCGTGAGCGAAATGGATGAGCGCGGGATGGATGCCGCGGAGACGGGTAGCGATGAAGGCGTGGGCGCAGATGGTATCGATCGGCGCGGATTTTTGAAATGCATGGCGTGGGCGGGTACCGGCCTGGTGTGGAGCTTTGCGGGCGGCGTGCCGGTTTCGCACGCGCTGGGACGCGCGCCGCGGGGCGAGGGCCGGGCGGATTTTTCGTTTGTGCAGATCAGCGACAGCCACATCGGGTTCAACAAGCCGGCGAATACCGACGTGACGGCGACATTGCAGGCGGCGCTGGGCAAGATCAATGGCGATGCGGGCGCGCCGGATTTTCTGATTCACACCGGGGATCTTACGCACGGATCGAAACCCGGAGAATTCGACACGGTGGGGCAGATCCTGGGGGGGACGCGCAAGCAGGTGTACTACGTGCCGGGCGAACACGACACCTCCGTCGACGACGGGAAGATGTACCTGGAGCGCTACGGGAAAGGCACGAGGGGCAGCGGCTGGTACAGCTTCGACCACAAGGGCGTGCATTTTGCCGGCCTGGTGAACGTGGTGCAGCTGGAGGGCATGGGCAAGCTGGGGCAGGAACAACTGGACTGGCTGAAGCAGGACCTGGCGGGATTGAAGAGCAGCACGCCGGTGGTGGTGTTTGCGCACATTCCGCTGTGGGCGGTGTATCCGGAGTGGGGCTGGGGCACGTCGGACAGCGAGCAGGCGCTGGGGATGATGCGGCGGTTCGGATCGGTGACGGTGCTGAACGGGCACATTCACCAGATCATGCAGAAGGTGGAAGGGAACGTCACGTTTCACACGGCGATGTCGACGGCGTTTCCGCAGCCCGCTCCGGGGACGGCGCCATCACCGGGTCCGCTGAAGGTGCCGGCGGAAAAACTGCGCGACGTGCTGGGGATTACGCACGCTAATTTCGTGGCCCAGAAGCATGACCTGGCGGTGGTGGATGCAACGCTGTCGGGAACGCCGGTGGAGGCGCACGCGGCGCTGTTGTTATGAAGAGGGCGCGGATCGCATTTGCGCTTGGATCCCTGCCGGTGCTCAGCCTGGTTCTCTCCTTCATTCATCCGTGGGGCAATCCGCGGGCGGGCGCGCAACCGGGTGCGCCGCTGCTGGAAGGCGGCAGCGTACCCGATGACGTGCGCCGGGTGCTGACAACGAAGTGCGGCGATTGTCACTCGCAGAATACGCGCTATCCGGTCTACGGCTATCTCGCGCCGGTGTCGTGGATGATGGAGCACGATGTGGAGGAAGCGCGCGGGCACATGAACCTGTCGCGATGGCAGTGGCTGAGCGATGGGGACCGGATCAGCGCGTTATCGAGGATGGCGTCGGAAGTGAACGCCGGGGAAATGCCGCCGAAGAGGTACCGGATGCTTCATCCCGAGGCGCGGCTTTCGGTGGAGGAACAAAAACTGATTTACGACTGGGCGCGGGCGGAGCGCAAAAGGCTCAGGCAGGACGCGGCCGCGCATCGGTCCGATGCGTCCAATCTCGAAACCAGACAAGGGACACCATGAACGAGCTGAAGGGCGCGGCGGCATGCGGTCGCCGCGCAAACAGAATGATCAGGCTTACGATGATGGGGTTTGCGTTGGCGGCGATGGGAGTCGCCGTGGCGACAACGCCGGGGGCGGTCGCGGCGGGCGGCGCGGACGGAGGCGATCCGATACGCGGAAAGGCCGTGTTCGAGAAGCGATGCGGAGGGTGTCATTCGCTGGACCAGGACAAGGAGGGACCGCGGCTGCGGAACGTGTACGGGCGCAAGGCCGGAAGCATTCCGTCGTTCAAATACTCCGACTCGCTGAAGGCGGCGGAGTTCACTTGGGATGCGGCGCTGCTGAGCAAGTGGCTTACGGACACCGAGTCGGTGGTGCCGGATAACAACATGGACTTCCATGTGCCGACGGCGGAGGAGCGGGCGGACGTGATCGAGTTCCTGAGGTCGATGGCGGTGAAGTAGGAGTCCAGGGGTCAGGGGTGGGGTCAGGGATCAGGGGTCAGGGATCAGGGATCAGGGGTCAGGGGTCAGGGGTCAGTGATCAGGTGGTTCGATGCGGCGGCTCCTCGAGAAAGCTGATCGTTCAAAGAGAACTTCCGCCGGTTACTCGGTGCGGAGGGCTTCGACGGCGTTGACGCGGGCGGCGCGCGCGGCGGGAACGGCGGACGCGATGACCACGGCGGCCAGGATCACAAACCCCGACGCGAAATAGGCGAGCGCGCCGAGTTGATGGACTTCGCCGATATATCGGCCGATGAGGCGCACGGAAGCGAAGCCCAGCACCATTCCGACGGCTACGCCGATGGCTGCCATGATGACGCCTTCGCCGAGCACACCGGCGAGAATGTTGCGCGGCTGCGCGCCCATGGCGATGCGGATTCCGATTTCCCGGGTGCGTGCGCTGACCGAGAAGGCGAGAACGCCGGCCACGCCGACCACGGAGATGAGGAGCGCCACGGCGGCGAATCCGCCAAAGACGATGGCGTTGAGGCGATCGGGCGTGAGGACCTCGGCGCGCACATCGCCGAGGGTGCTGGCTTTCTCGACCGGCTGATCGGCGGACATTTCGTGAATGGTGCGGGTGATGGCGGGCACGAGCGTGTAGGGGTCGCCCTTGGCGCGCAGGAACAGGCGGCCGGTCCAGGCTTCCTGGTCGCTGGGCTGATAGATAGTCTGGGCGGGCGCGGGAATAATGTTCTCGTCGTCGAAGTCGGGCACGACGGCGATGATGCGGCGGGGCTCGTAGCTGATGCCGATGAACTTCATCACGCCGTCGGTCCAGCGTATGGTGCGGTTGAGCGGGTTCTCGCCGGGGTAGAGCTGGTTGGCCAGGCTCTGGCTGATGATGACCACGCGCTCGGAGCCTTCCTTGTCGCTATCGTTGAAATCGCGGCCCTGGAGGACAGGCACGCCCATGGTGTCGAAGAATCCCGGTGAAACGGAGCGGAACTCGGCGCGGTAGTCGGTGCGGCCGTCGGCCCTGGGCCTGGCGCCCGCGGCGGCAAACTCAAAGGAGATGTTCAGGCCGCGGTCGTCGCGCCAGGGAGCGCTGAAGCCTTCGGAAACGCGATCGACGCCGGGCAAAGCCGCAACCCGGTTCTTGATGTCGCGGTAGAAGTCCTGGATCTGCTGCGGTGTTTTTCCATACGACATGACGGGCAGGTTGATGGCCATGACCTGGGCGGAACCGAAGGGCGGGCGGGTCTGCTCGAGGGTGTAGAGGGTCTTCATCAGCACGCATGCGCCGGCCAGGAGCAGGAAGGAAGCGGTGATCTGGGTGACCGCAAAGACGCGCAGGCGGCTGCTGCCGCCGGTGACCCGGGCGCCGTGGCGGCCGGTGAGCGCCTGTTGCGGAGCGTCGGGCGCGGGCAGGCGCGGAATGAAGGCCAGGAAGACGGCCGCGATGAGGGCGAGCGCAACACCGAACCAGACAAGGCTGAAGTCGAGGGAGAGATCCTTGGCGCGGACGGAGAAGCGCTGCGCATACTGTCCGAGCACGGCAACCATGGGGACAGCGATGAGGACAGCGGCGATGACGCCGCTGCCGCAGAGGACGAGACTTTCGGCCAGCAGCGCGCGGCGCAGGGCAATTGTGGATGCGCCGAGGGCCGAGCGAATGGCCAGTTCCGCTTCACGGCGCACGGTGCGCGCCAGGACGAGATTGGCGACATTCGAACTGGCGATGATGAAGAGCAGGCCGGAGGCGGCGAAGAGGATCCAGAGAACGGTATTGGCCTGCGCGTTGATCTGGTCGTGCATGCGCGTCACGTCGATGGAGTAGTGCTGTTCGGGCTTGTACACCTCGGTGTGCGCGGAAATCATGGAGCCGTAGACGGTGCGGAGCTCGGAGCGGGCCTCGTCGATGGTAGCGCCGGGAGCGAGGCGTCCGAAGACTTCGGTCATGCGATGCTCGCGGCCCTGGACCATGGTGGCGGAGAGATGGTGGGGGCTGGTGACTACGTTGGCGATGATCTCGGTGGCGACGGGGTAAGGCACCGAGGGCTCGAGGACGCCGACGACGGTGGCGGAACGCGAGCCCTGGCCGCTGTCGAGGCGGACGTTCTTGCCGAGCACGCTGGGATCGGAGTGCAGCGAATTTCTCCAGAAGTTATAGGTGAGGACGATCGCCCCGGGGGCGTTCTGGCCGTCGTCGTGGGGGCCGAGCAAACGGCCGAGGACGGGCTTGAGTCCCATGACTTCGAAGTAGTGGCCGTCGACCACGCCGGCGGGGATTTCGCGCGGGGTGCCGAGTCCGAGGACCGTGAAATCGATGGTGGAGAAGGTGCCGAGCTCGGTGATGCTGTGCTTCAGCCCGGCGCCGATGTCGTTGATTTCGGGAATGGAGAAGGTGGCGTTGGTGACGCCGATGCCGGGAGCGCTCTGGCGGATGTAGAGCAGGTGGTCCTCGTCGCGATTGACCAGCGGCCGGAGGAGGACGGCGCGCACTACGCTGAAGATTGCGGCGTTGGCGCCGATGCCCAGGGCAAGGGTAAAGGCGACGGTGATCCAGAGGGCGCGCACGCGGGCCAGGGAACGTATTGCAATTCTCAAATCGTGAAGGAACGACATTTGGACCTCCAGCCAGTGGGTCGTGCGGAGCGGATTCGCCCTGCGGATTTACCCGGAGGGTCGGGGAGCCACCCGCCGCCGCTTCTGATATCTAGTCGTCGGGCCAAGCCGGATTCGACAAGCCACCGAAAGTTTTTTTTGGGTTACCGGCGCAAGGGAAACAGGAAAACCAATTGACGGATACGTTGATATCAACTAATCTGGGGTGGTGTCAAGCCCGCCATCGTCGGACCCGGAGCTGCGGTTTGAGACCACTCTGATGGTGAAAGACTGCTGCCTGTGCCTGCACGTGCAGCGGGCGGCGCGGGCTCTGGGACGCCGGTTCGATGAAGCGCTGCGTCCGCACGGGCTGACGAACGGGCAGTTCTCGCTGCTGATGTCGCTGAATCGTCCTGAGCCTCCTTCGATGGGACCGGTGGCGTCGCTGCTGGCCATGGACCGGACCACGTTGACGGCAGCATTGAAGCCCCTGGAACGGCGCGGACTTGTCCAGATTACCGCAGACCGGGAAGACCGGAGAAGCCGGATTTTGAAGCTGACTTCGAAGGGGCGAAAACTGCTGGCCGAGGCGATGCCCGCGTGGAAGCGTACGCATGACGAAATCGAGCGGCAGATCCCGGATGGAAATCCCGAGGAACTGCGGCGGGGTTTGCGGGCGCTGTCGTAAGGCATTCTCCATTGGGCACACGTTATCGAAAATCAACTTTGGGTTCGTCCGGAATGTGATGAAGCGGCCCGGGTGCGCGATGAATCGCGAGGTCCGCCGGCGGCCAGCGCGCGGACCCCGGAGGCGGCAAGCTTCTAAATTCCCCACAAGAAACGCGGAATGCGAGGGCATTTTGCTGTGCAACAATGGCTTCTCCGGGAGGTTGCCCTTGCGAGGAGAAGACTGCAGATTGCGCTGGGTTTGCCTGGCTTTGACGGCGGTCGCGATGATGACGCGGCCTGGTTGTGCGCAGGGATTCACGATTGAGCAGGCGCTGAGCGCGCCGTTCGCCAATGAACTTCGGGCGGCGCCGGCGAAGGGACGGTTGGCGTGGGTGGCCAACCTCGGCGGGCGGCGCAACCTGTGGGTGGCGGATCCGGGGTCGGGCGGGGCATACGTGTCGCGACAAGTGACGCACTACGGCGATGACGACGGGCAGGAACTGAGCGCGCCGGAATGGACGCCGGATGCCGGATCGCTGGTGTATGTGCGGGGCAGCAGCGCGCAGGGCGAAGGGCACCCGGTGCCGAATCCGGCGTGGTTCACCAAGGGGGCGCAGCAGCAGATCTGGATTGTTGGCGTTGCGGGCGGCGAGCCGCAACTGCTGGCAGAGGGAAATGCGCCGGCGGTTTCTCCCGACGGCAAGCTGATGGCATATGTGGCCAAGGGCCAGGTGTGGACGCTGAAGCTGGGCGAGGCTGGGGCGATGCCTCACCCCGCGAGCAAGGACCCGCTCGCGGGCACCCCGAAGCCGGAACAACTGGTGCAGACGCGCGGGTCGGCGCGGAATCTGCGCTGGTCGCCGGACAGCACGCGGCTGGCGTTTGTAAGCAGTCGCGAGGACCACAGCTTCATCGCGGTGTTTTCGCTGGCGGGCAAGACGATGACGTACCTCGATCCCTCGACCGACGGGGACGAGAGCCCGGTGTGGTCGGCGGACTCGAGCCGCGTGGCGTACCTGCGGATTCCCTATCAGAAAGAGACGCTGCTGTTCGTGCCGCATCGCACGGCGCTGCCGTGGTCGATTCGCGTGACGGAGGTGAACAGCGGGAAGAGCCGCCAGATCTGGTGCGCCGCGGAAGGGAAAGGGAGCGCGTTCCGCGAGACGGCCTCGCGCGACCAATTGCTTTGGACGGCAGGGGACCAGATTGTATTTCCCTGGGAGCGGGATGGGTGGCTGCATCTTTATGCAGTGCCGGCCGCGGGAGGCGAGGCGGCACCGCTGACGCCGGGCGATTTCGAAGTGGAGCACGTGAACCTGAGCGCCGATGGGAAGACGGCGGTGTTCGATTCGAACGAGGACGACATCGATCGCCGGCACGTGTGGAGGATTGCTTTTGACGGCGGCGCGAAGCACGCGCAGGCGGTGACGTCGGGCAGCGGCATCGAGACGCAGCCGGTGGTGGCCAGCGACGGCACGGTGGCGGTGCTGCGATCGGACGCGCAGGTGCCGATCCGGGCGGCCGTGGTGCATGGCGGAACGCTGGTGGATTTGGCGCCGCAGGCAATTCCAGCGGGGTTTCCGGGGGAGCATTTTGTCACTCCGCAGCAGGTGATTTTTCCGGCGGCGGATGGACTGGCGATTCATGGACAGCTCTTTCTTCCGCCGGGGTGGAAGAGCGGCGAGCGCAGGCCGGCGGCGATCTTTTTCCACGGCGGCAGCCAGCGGCAGATGCTGCTGGGCTGGCACTACATGGAGTATTACTCGAACTCGTACGCGATGAACCAGTACCTGGCGAGCAAGGGATACGTGGTGCTGAGCGTGAACTACCGCAGCGGGATCGGGTATGGTCTCGACTTCCGCGAGGCGCTGAATTACGGGGCCGACGGGGCGAGCGAATTCAACGATGTGCTGGGGGCCGGGTTGTTTCTGAAGAACCGGCCGGAGGTGGATCCGAAGCGGATCGCCTGCTGGGGCGGCAGCTACGGCGGATACCTGACCGCTCTGGCGCTGGCGCGAGCCTCGGACCTGTTTGCCGCCGGGGTGGATATGCACGGAGTGCACGACTGGAACCTGGAGATTCCGACCTTCAATCCCACCTACGACCCGCGCGAGCATGCGGATTTTGCGCGGCTGGCGTTCGAGTCGTCGCCGATCGCGTCGGTGGATACGTGGCGTTCGCCGGTGCTGCTGATCCACGGGGACGACGACCGCAACGTGCCGTTCGCGGAGACGGTGCAACTGGTGGAGGCGCTGCGGAAACAGAAGGTGGATTTCGAAGAGCTGATCTTTCCCGACGAGATCCACGATTTTCTCCTGCGGCGGGACTGGGTGAGGGCATACACGGCGAGCGCGGATTTTCTGGAGCGGAAGATGGGGAAGGCAGGGAGCAGGGATTAGGGGTCAGGGGTCGGGGGTCAGGGGTCAGGGGTCGGGGGTCAGGGGTCAGGGGTCAGGGGTCAGGGGTCAGGGGTCAGGGGTCAGGGGTCAGGCACACAGCCACACAGCGGCTGTGTGACTGTGTGGGCGGATTTGCGGTAACACGTTTCATATGTGAAGTTTATGTCCATTACACAGTCACACAGTGGGAAATCGAAAGCGGCAGCAAACATGAGGCTGGGTTGGAGGATCAGCGACCGGCTTGGGTGGCTTTGGCGGCACGAGAACGTTTGGGTGCAGGGGTGCCGGCGACTTTGGACGTGTCTCTGGCGATCTGGGCGGCCAGGGCCACGACTTTCAGGAGTTTGGCGCTGAACGGGTCGACGATGGCGTTGATGATCATGCCGTGGGTGAGGCAAGCCACGAAGTCGCGGATGTTTTCGGGAGAGTTCAGCGGGGGCATGGCGTTGCGGTAGGCCTCGTTGGCGCGGAGCCATGTGGAAGCCGTGGCCAGTCCCCTTGACTCGGCGGACTGAAAAGCCCGGTACCAGGCGTCACAGCACCGCACGATCGCGGGGCAATCGAAGGCGAGTGGAAGATCGATGGGTTCCTTGAGGATTTTCCGACGTACATCGAATGGGTTCATGGGTTCTCCGTTGCGAAAGATTGGCCGGTGCGCGGGCTTGAGAGGCGGATGAAAGGGGTACGAAACCCTCCCTCCGCGGCTGAAGCCGTCCGGTATTTTGTTGCACTACGGCACGGCTGAAGCCGTGCCCTTTCAAGGCCGCGAGTTTTTCCGCAGCCTTTCGAGGCCCGCACGACAGCCGGCCTGGAGGCCGGCGCCAGTTTGCGGAAGAATTGGCCGAAACTGCGAAAAGGGTCGGAGAACCTTCGAATTCGGACCAGAAACCGTCCTTCGAGGGACTTGCACGGTGCGGGTGAGGTTTTCCGGTGGGCCGGCAGGCCTACGTCCGCTTCCTTCACTCCACGGACGACCATACCTTTTAACCCAGCGAACAAAACATCCATCGCCGGGCACCGCTGCCCACACCCCAGTTCGCCAACGTCGGCTCGCCGGAGACCCCATCGGGCCCGGCGCGGCTTTGCGAGCCTGCCAGTCCCGGGCGGAGATCAGTTCACACGTATACTCTCAAGCCATTTCGATTCTGTGGTTCTTCAGTGCTTTTCGTGTTCCTCGGGGCGTACTGAAGTCGTACCCGGCAGAAGACGGGCTTCGACGCAGCTTCAACAACACATATCAGCCGCCTGCGGGCAGCCGCTCCGGCCGCCCATGGAATGATTGTGCGCCGGGAGGGGGAAATTATCTGCACCGGAGAAGGGGGAATAAGCTCAACGGATTGAGGAGGGTAAAAAAAAGGGCCCCTTGACAAAAATTGGGGACGGGGAGCGCGGCGGAGGAATGGATGGGATCGATTGACCCGAAGGGATTGCGGCGATTGCTTCTTACGCCCCGTGCGGGGCTGGGCGGTGGTGATTTGCCGGCTTCCCCAGGCTCGCGCCTGGGGCTACCGTCTCACGCCCGCTTTGCGGGCTTCCATGAAACTTCCCCTGGCTCGCGCCGGGGCTACCGTCTCACGGTTGCTTTGCGGGCTTCGACGAAAAGCGATGCCCCGGGGTTGGAGACCCCGGGGCATCGTGGTTGTCACTGGCCGTGGTTGAGGTTGGAGGTTGAGGGTGGCCGGTTCCCACCTTGGCGACGGGCGTCGCGAAGGTGGGGCACGGAGATTGTTTGGCCCTAGAAGGAGAGGCGAGCGCCGACGGACATGATGCGGGACGCGGCGCTGCCAACGAGCTTTTGGGCCTGGCCGAAGGTACCGCTTCCGAGGTTCGCGGTCACGTCATCGAAGTTCGGATGATTGAGCACGTTTTGTGCCTGG
This sequence comes from uncultured Acidobacteriota bacterium, assembly GCA_963706455.1. GTDB lineage: Bacteria > Acidobacteriota > Terriglobia > Terriglobales > Acidobacteriaceae > Telmatobacter. The sequence goes on from CAVPNO010000088.1 coordinate 59,623, forward strand.
CCGCGAATCTCGAGCGAGCCAAGTTCGGTCAACTTGAAGGTTTTGTTCAAGCTAAAGTCAAGCTGGCCGAAATTGGGGCCGACGAAGACGTTGCGGCCGAGGTTACCGAATCGTTCAACGGTTGATCCGGACCCCGGGTAGGGCGGGGTCGCGAACATTGAGTTTGGACCGGAGCCAAACCTCGTGTCGCAGCCACCGACATTGGCCACACCGGCAGGAATCCACGAAGCGTCACATCCCATGACGCTGTTGTCTTTGAAGATGCCGTTGGCGGGGGTGCCGCCGCTGTAGACATTTTTCTTGCTTGTGCCGACGAAGTTGGGGCGGTCATTGGCGGTGCCGTCAAGGTTATAGTCGCCGCCGAGGTTGATTGGAATCCCGTTGGCGTCTGTGATTACGGCCCCGTTGGAATCGCGTGCGCGATAGCGGGTGCGGCCGTCGAATACGTCGATCGGGTGGCCGGTATAGAACTGGAACAGGGTGCCGAGGCTCCAGCCTCCCAGCGCGTGTCCAGCAAAGCCCTTCTGCTCTTTCAGGAAGGGGATCTGGTAGACGGTGTTGAACTTGAACGAGTGGCGGTGATCGAACGATCCGCGCCCGTACTCCAGCGAGGGGTTCTTGTTGGTGGTGTAGTAGTAGGCGGTGCTGGCCGCGAGGGCGGAGCAGCCGGCGAACAACTCGGAGTTGCGGTCGAGCAGTTTGCCATACGTGTATCCGGCGTCGAACTGCAGGCCGTGGCTCATGCGCTTCTGGGCTTGCAGAACCAGCGCATGATAGTTGGACGTGACCGAGTTGGACCGGTAGTTGAACCCGTTGTACAGGGGGTTGGGAAGAACCGGCGAGAGGGTGCCGTTGGCGGCGTCGCCGTCGAAGCGGTTCAGGTTCTCAAGCATGGGCAGGTGACGGCCCAGCAAACCCTGGTAGTTGGCGCGCAGCAGCATGCTGCCCGGAAACTCGCGCTCGACACCGAAGTAGAAGTTCTGCCCCGAGGAGTCGCGCATGTGCTGGTCCATGGTGCGCAGGCTGACGCGCTTGCCGCTGCAACCCAATGCGGGGTTGGGCGCGTGAGGGATCTGGCCGCAGGGTCCGTTGGGATCATAGGCGGCGCCGATCGAAGATGGATTGGAGTAGTAGATCGCGTCTCCGGCGTCGGCTTCGAAGTCGATCAGGGCGTAGAAGGGCGGGTTCCACGCGCCGTTGGACCAGATGTTGTCGAAGATGCGGTCGTAGTAGATGCCGTAACCGCCGCGGACGGCCATCTTGTGATTGCCAAGGACGTCCCAGGCAAAGCCGACGCGGGGAGCAAAGTCGTGGTTCTGGGTGGGCCACATGCGCGTGACCGGGCCGACCCGGAGGGTGGCGAGGCAGGCCGGATCGAGGTAGTTGCAGGAGAAGAAGTTGGTGAACTGGGCGATGATGTTGTGAGCCTCGGAGGGCGCGCCGTAGCGATCCCAGCGGAGGCCGAGGTTTATGGTTAGCCGGGGAGTGGCTTTCCAGTCGTCCTGCGCGAACACGTAATAGTCGTGATACACGTAGTGGCGGTAGGCGTTGGCCTTGGCGCCGGTGCGTGGATCGACAGAGGTTTCCATGTAATAGGGGTAATCACCGGCGAAATTGGCCTGGGTTTCGTCCTGCAGGTTGGCGATGGTGCCGTCCGGCTGCAGGGTGCTGCCGTTGGGGTCGGTCGCCGGGGTGATGGGACTGCAGGGGCCCGGATTGCAGGGGCCGTTGACGGTAATCAGTTCGCCGAATTCATAGTAGCCCGGCGCGCCAAGGTCCCAGTTGCGGTAGAGGATGCCGTACTGGGTGCCGCCGCCGAACTTCATGGAATGGCGGCCCTTGGTGTAGGTGAGGTTGTCCTGGAAGGCCCAACGGTCCTGGGAGAAGTTCTGGATCAGGCCGCCCTCGTAATCTCCACCCATTTCAAAGAAGAGGCCGCCCTCGTTCTGGTTGTCGACCTGGATATTGGGGAGGGTGTCCGCGGCTCCGGCCCCTTCCACGAAGACGCTGTAATGCCGGTTGTGCGCGATGGTGGCTTCGTTGACGATGGAGTTACCGGCAGTATGGACTTCGCTGAGGGTCAGGTTGTGGTAGTGGTTGACGGTATTGCCATTGATGGCTCCGGCGGTGGTGAGGGGAGCGCCGCCGAACTTGTCTTCATAAAGTTCGCGGGACACGTTGGCGGTGAAGCTCAGCCGATCCTTGGAGCTGAAATTCTGGTCGACGCGGCCATAGTAGCTGTCGATGGTGTCGATGATCGGATCAAAGAAGGAGAGGCATCCGACAAAGTTGGGCAGGCCGTTCGGTTCGTCGGAGGCGCCCCCGCCGGTCGTGAATCCGCTGACGCTGGAGCACGGCAAATCGGAGGTGACGGGGGGACGCGCGGCAATGACGGCCTGGGCGAGCGGACCTCCGTTGGCTTTGAGGAACGCGAGAGCGGCGCTGGTGGGTACGAAATTCTGCGCCGAGGTTCCGCCCGTAAGGAGCTTTGAACGGTCGTAAGCACCGGAAAAGAAAGTTTTGTCCCTGAAGATGGGACCTTCCCCCTCGCCACCGAACTGGTTCTTGATGTACTTGAGGTGCGGTGACAGGGTTCGCTGATCGGCCGGGAGCGCCTGTTCTGCCTGGTACTGGCGGTTGTAAAACCAGTCATTGGCATTCAACGAGGCGTTGCGGTTGAATTCGTAGGCGACACCGTGGAACCGGTTGGTGCCCGACTTCTGATTGGCGCTGACGACGGCGCCCATGCCGCGGCCGTACTCGGCGCTCATGTTGTTGGTGAGGAGCGAGAAGTCCTGGACGGACTCGAGGGGCGGGGTGATGTTCGTGCCGCCTTCGCTGAAGTTGTCGTTATCCTCGCCGCCGTTGAGCATGTAGGAGGTGCCGGACTCGCGGGCGCCGCCGGACGTGATCATGCCATCCATGCCGGGCGAGGCTGACGGAGCCATCATCGGGAGGGTACCGAAAACGTTACGATCGACCAGCGCCATGTTCTGGATGGTGGTGTTGTCGACCTGCATGGTCTGGTCGGAGCTTTCGGTCTGGACCAGGGGATTTTCGCCGGTGACCTCAATGAGCTGCTGGGCGGACGCGACCTTGAGCTTGAGGCTGAAGGGGACCACCTGGCTGGCCTGAACGACGACGCCTTCGGCTTTCTCGGTGGCAAAACCGGAGGCTTCAATGCGGATGGAATAGGTGCCGGGAGGGACGAGCGCGAAGCGGTACTCGCCGGCCGCACCGGTGGTGGTGGATTGGGTGATGCCGGTGCCGGTGTTGGTGATGGTGAGCTTGGCGTTGGCGACGACGGCGCCGCTGGGATCGATGATGGTCCCGGCGATGACGCCATTCACAGATTGGGAACGCGCGCCCGGTGGAAGCAGGCTACACAGGCACACAAAGAGAAGAGACACGAAACTTTTCCTGAGCATCACAGATGTCCTCCATGCACGAAGCAAAAAAGGCTACAGTTCAGCGGCAGTGAACCCGGAGTCTCAACTGGGCGCCGGGCACTTCAGTTTTTGCGTTTCTTTTTATACGGAACCGATGATTCGACAGCAGCCATTCAAGCGGTAGAGCGACCAACGGCACAACGAGCGCAAGCCGACCACTTAAAACCGGACCACGATGATGACGTTCAATCGAAACAACGAAAGATAGGAACCATGCCGGGGAAGGACGGCAGGTAGGCGTAGCGTAAATGGGTGTAAAAATTGTGTCAATTGAAAAATGCAGATGGTCCCTGATGGGAAGCTGTTCATGACTTTGAATCACGAATTCGTCACATTGCCTTTACGCCGGGACGTGCTGCGCGGCGGCGTGATGGCGGCATTGGGGGCGGCGCTGGGGCTGGAGCGGATTTGGGGCTCGGCGGTCGAGCCCGGCCAGGCCGGCGATGCCGGGAAGTTTGCGGGGCTGGTGCGTTTCAGGGATGAGGAGGCGGGGCCGGCGGGGGTGCTGACCGGCAGCGAGCTGGACGGGCGGCTGCTCACGGACTTGTCGCGGGTGTCGGCCACACGGCTGGTGACGCCGGCAAACGAGTTTTACGTTCGCAGCGCGGCGTCGCGGCTGCTGCCCGCGGCGGCGGGATGGAAGATTGCGATCGGCGGTCTGGTAGAACGGCCGGCCGGGGTGGGGATCGAGCAGCTTCGCAAAGCGGCGAAGCCGATGGGCATGCACCTGATGGAATGCGCCGGCAACGTGGCGCTGACGCGGTTCGGGCTGATGAGCGCGGGGAACTGGGCGGGCGTGCCGGTGATGGACATCCTGGGCGAGGCGAAGCGGAAGGCGGGGGCGGCGCTGGTGGAGATTGCGGGGTTCGATGAGTATGCGGAGCCGTCGCGGACGTCGATTCCGGGAGCGAGCTGGATTTTTCCCCTCGAGGAGCTGAAGGGGGCGTTCCTGGCAACGGAGTTGAACGGCGAGCCGCTCGGGCGGGATCACGGATCGCCGGTGCGGCTGATGGTGCCGGGGTGGTATGGGGCCGCCTGTATCAAATGGGTCAACCGGATCACGTTGGTGGATGGGGGAGCGGAGGCCAGCTCGCAGATGCAGGAGTACGCGGTGAGGACGCTGCAGGAGGGGCGGCCGACGTTGGTGAGGGATTTTCAGCCGGCGCGGGTGGACCATGCGGCGCTGCCGGTGCGGGTGGAGAAATGGATTACGGGCGGGAAGATGCGGTACCGGGTGGTGGGGATTGCGTGGGGCGGATCGGAGGCGGCCGAAGGCTTAGAGATCCGGTTCCATCCCGAGGAGGCGTTTGTGCCGGTGGCGGGATTCCGCCCGGGAAAGACGGATGCGTGGACGGTATGGTCGCAGCCGTGGTCGCCGGGCGCGCCGGGGGATTACACGATCCGGCTGGCTTGTCCGGGGGTGAGGGCGCGGAAGCTGGAGATGGGCTTGTACGATCGCAGTGTGCATATCAGCGAAATATGATTTGGCGATTTTTTTCGATTTTCCCCCAGAGAAATATCGAGGAGCGAGACGCGCGGCCCAACCGACAGCCGACAGGGGCTAAAGCCGGTGTTCCTTTTCCGGCATTCGCGGCACGACTCAAGCACCCACAGCGACGAAGACCTGTCGCCGGGGGCCCCGGCAAGTCGCGCCCTGTTCCAAAACAGGTGGCGTTCGGATGGGTGGTTTGGGTCATGTTTTCGACGGCCGCGGCCGCGGGCCACGACGACATGCATGGGGCGGCGAAGGTACCGGAAGAGGTTCTGACGAAGCCGATTGCGATCCATGCGGGCGTGGGCAAGGCGCACCAGAAGGTGACGACTTCGTCGGCGGAGGCGCAGGCGTTCTACGACCAGGGGCTGGAATATCTGCACTCGTATGTGTGGGTGGAGGCGGCGCGATCGTTCCGGCAGGCGCTGCGATCGGATCCGCGGATGGGGATGGCGTACGTGGGGCTGGCGGATGCGTATATCGGACTGCAGGAGGTAGCTGCGGCGCGGGCGGCATGCGAACGGGCACGGGGGATCGAGGCGTCGATGACCAGCGGGGAGCGGGCGTGGCTCGCGATCCGGGACCGGGAAGTGGCGTACCTCGAAAGCGGGAACGATGGGGAGAAATTATCCGCCTACCGGCAGGCGGTGGATGAGGCGCTGAAACAGAATCCGCACGACTCGTGGCTGCTGGTGCAGCGCGGGCTGGCGGCGGAGGCTTCGCCGTTTACGCACGGGCAGGCCAGCGGGGAGGAGTCGCTGGGATGGTACAGGAAGGCGCTGGCAGTGGATCCTGGCAACCTGGCGGCGTTTCATTACGCGATTCACGCCAATGAGAACCTGGGCAATATCAAGGAAGCGCTGGAGCAGAGCGCGACGTATGCGCGGCTGGCCTACGCGATTCCGCATGCGCACCACATGCACGGGCACGAGCTGATGCGGATGGGACGCACGGAAGAGGCGATCCAGGAGTTTCTGAAGGCCAATGCGCTGGAAGAAACGGAATACCGCAGCGAGGGCATTCCGGCGCAATATGACTGGCACCACGCGCACAACCTGCAACTGATGGCGTTGAACTACGAGCTGCTGGGGCAGATGAAGACGGCGGAAAAGCTTTTGCGGGAGGCGTTCGCGCTGCCGGCGCAGACGGAGTTCCTGGCGTATAACCGGCGGGCGTGGCCGGAGTTTCTGCTGGACCGCGGGCGGTATGAAGAGGCGTTGAGCGCGGCGCGGGAACTGGCCAGGAGCGAGTGGGCGATGGCGCGCATGGCGGGACACGCGCTGGCCGGGGAAGCAGAACTGGGCATGGGGCGGGCGGACGAGGCACGCGGCGGAATTGGCGATGGCGCAGAAGGAAGCCGGCGGACTGCCCGAACGGGTGTTGGCGGCGCTTCCCTATCCCGCGGCGCTGGAGGCGGCGCTGAAGTTGAGGGAAGGGCGGACGCAGGAGGGCGAGAGTCTCTACGTGAAGGTGGAGGAGTCGGCGATGGCCATGCCGGGGCCGGATGGGTGGGTGGCCGCGGTCTTTGTGCTGGACTCGATTGCGCGCGAGGCGCGGCAGGCCGATGACTGGCAGCTGGCGCAATACACGGCGGAGAAGTTGATCGGGCACGATCCGTTTTTGCGGGCGGGCACTATGCGCTGGGGCTGGTGGCCGAACACGCGGGCGAGAGCGACGGCGCGAAAGAGATGTTCGCGGCGGCGGCTCAGTATTGGAGCCATGCGGATCAGGACCTGGCGGAGCTGGCGGCGGCGAGGAAGAAGGGGCGGTGAAGCAGGGACTCAGGGATCAGGGATCAGGGATTAGGGATTAGGGGAGCTTCCATCCCACATCTCAAAGTCGAGATGTGGGGCGGATTTCAGGCGTGTTTCTTTAGAGACTGTGTGAGTTAACGAATGAACTGTGTGACTTGTTGCATCGTGAATGCCTCGATCGGCGTGGTACTGAGTTCGATTGCGCTGGCGCAGACGAAGCCTGCGACGCAGGCCTCTACTTCGGCGGCGATGGATCGGGATTTGATGGAGGTGACGATTCCCAAGCTGGAATCGTATTACCGGGAGCATCGCTACACGGTGACGCAAGTGGTGCGGTGGCACCTGGAACGGATTCGCCGGTACAACGGGGTGTATGGGGCGCTGGAATATGTGGACGAGGCGGGGGCGCTGGCGGCGGCGGCGAAGGAAGATGCGGCGGCGCGTGCCAGCGGCGCGAATTTGAAGCGCGGGGCGATGTGGGGGGTGCCGATCGTCATTAAAGAAAACACGAGCGTGAAGGGGCTGGTGACGAGCGACGGGTGGAAGGGATACACGCTGAAGGGGCATGAGCTGGTGGCTCCGCGGGATGCGACGATCGTGGCCAAACTGCGCGCGGCGGGGGCGGTGATCCTGGGCAAGACCAACATGCCCGATTTTGCGGGCAGCGATACGAATCGCAGCACGGCGTACGGGCGGACGGGGAATGCGTACGATGTGCGCTTCAGTCCGGGCGGATCGTCGGGCGGCACGGTGACCGCGGTGACGACGAACATGGCGGTGCTGGGGAATGGGACCGACACGGGCAATTCGATCCGCATGCCCGCGGCTACGAGCGCGGTGGTGGGGGTGTTTCCCACGCGTGGGCTGGTGAGCATTGCGGGGATCGCGCCGCTGGACTGGCTGTTGGACAATACGGGGCCGATTGCGCGGGATGTGACGGACGCGGCGATTGCGCTGACCGTGATGGCGGGGGCGGATGCGGGCGACGCGCGAACGGCTGAAGCGAGTGAGAAGGCGCAGGCGGGACCATATACGAAGTACTTGAAGCGGGACGCGCTGAGGGGGAAGCGGTTTGGCGTTCCGGCGTTCATTCTGGCGGGGGCGGGGATTCCGTTCCAGGGAATTCCCGCGGCGGAGAGCGCGGAACAGGCGGCGAAGGATCGCAAGGAATCGCAGATTGCACTGCGGCCGGAGACGCGCGCGGCATTTATGCGGGCGGTGGAGGCATTGCGGGCGGCGGGCGCAACCGTGGTGTTCGACGACTCGATTTTGCCGGACAATTTTGCGGAGACGGTGTCGCGCGTGGGAACGCTGCCGTACATTCGCGAGGGGACGGAGAATTTTCTGCGCGAGTATGGGCCGGCGCAGTATCACTCGCCGGAGGAGTACGAGAAGGCCGTGGGCTCGCCGCTGCCGGAGACGATTATCGGGGGTGGGAAGCCGGATCCCAGGGACACGCGGCCGGTCGTGACACAGGCGCAGTTTGAAAACAATCCTCAGGCAGAGTCGGATGTGCTTGGACCGCGGCAGCGGGCACTGGCGATGTACGACGAGACGCTGGAGCGGCTGCATCTGGATGGGTATGTGTATCCGGCGATTCAAATGCCGCCGGTGGACGAGACCATGCCGCAGGATGGCGTGGTGAGCACGGGGCCGCACAGCGATACGAGCTGGGTGAACATGATCGGCGTGCCGGCGGTGGTGGTGCCGGCGGGGTTCTATGCCAGCGGGCTGCCGTTCGGGCTGGAGATTTCGGCGAGGCGATGGCGGGATGGAGTTGCGCTGGACTGGGCGTATGCGTTTGAGCAGGCGACGCATTTGCGAAAGCCGCCGGTGCTGGTAAAGCAGGGTCTGCTGGCGATTCAGCGTTAGTGATTAGGGGTTAGTGATAAGTGATTCGGGGGAACGAACATGAGGTATGTTTTTCGGGCTGGTGTGCTTCTATGTGCTTCCGCTGTTGGGCCATGGGCAAATGCGCAGGAGGCGGTGAGGATCAACCCGGAGAATCCGAAGTACCTGTTGTTTCGCGGCAAGCCGCTGGCGCTGATTTCGGCGAGCGAGCACTACGGTTCGGTGATCAACCGGCCCTTCGATTTTGAAAAGTATCTGGACGATGCGGCGGCCCACAAGATGACGATGACGCGCACGTTCCTGCTGTATCGCGAACTGCAGAGCGCGCGCAATCCTTCGTCGCCGTGCAAGCCGGAGTCGCCGGACTTTTTCGCGCCCTGGGTGCGGACGGGGCCGGAGAAAGCGCTGGACGGGGAGCCGGTCTACGACCTGGATCGGTGGAACCCGGAGTATTTCGAGCGGCTGCACCGGTTTCTGGATGCGGCTTCGAAGCGGGGGATCGTAGTGGAGCTGACGGTGTTCAGCAATACGTACGCGGAGCCGATCTGGGCGCTGAACCCGCTGCGCAAGGAGAACAACCGGCAGCACGTGGGCGATGTGGAATGGGAGGACTACAACTCGCTGAAGAACCGGGAACTGGTGGATCGGCAGAAGGCGTATGCGCGCAAGATCATCGCCGAGACGAGCGGATACGACAACGTGTATTACGAAATCTGCAACGAGCCGGGCGGGGGCGTGGCGGGGCATGCGACGCCGGCGGACGTGGATGCGTGGCAGGACGAGATGGGCCGGGTGATGCGCGAGGAATTGCAGCGCAGCGGGCGGCCGCATCTGCTGGCCGGGCAGCGGGCGTTTACGTACAGCGGCGGGAAAGCTATCCTGCCGATGGATGCGAGCTTTGCGGGGAATCTGTTCGATCTCGTGAACGATCATCCGCTGCCCGACACCACTTTGAAGGGGCGAGTATACGACATGGGGAATTTCATGTCGGAGGAGTTGCGGCTGGCGGAAGTGGCGGATTTCTGCAGGGCGGCGTGGACGATGCGGCAGCCGACGGCGCTCGATGAAGACAATGCGGCCAGCATGTATCGCGATACGGCCGGGTGGACGATTCATCGCAAGCGGGCGTGGACGGCGCTGATGACCGGCTGCCACTACGACTCATTGATTTCTCGATCACGGTGGGGAATGAGCGGGGGACGGCGGCGTCGCGCGCGGCGATCCGGACGTGGATGGAGCATCTGTCGGAGTTCATGGCGACGGTGGACTTTGTGCACGCGGCGCCCGATTCGGGCTGGATGCGGGGCTACCCGAAGAACCTGGTGGCGTCGGGGTTGTCGATCGGCGGGCGGGACTTTGTGGCGTACTTCGCGGATGGGCGGGAGTTGACGGATGCGGGGGCGGGGGAGGCGATGGAGGGAAGCGTTTCGCTGGCGTTGCCGGCGGGCGATTTCGACGTTTCCCTTTACTCCCCCGTTACAGGCGGACACATCGCCGGCGATCGCGGTGAAAGGCGGTAGTCCGGTGTCGGTGGAGTTGCCGGAGTTTCGGCAGGATATTGTGGTGCGGGCGAAACGCAGGGACTAGGGACGTAGGGACCAGGGGCATAGAGAGACGCGGTTCCCCGGGTTCTTACGCACCCCTGCGGGGGCTGAGTTGGTAAAACGTCGAGCATCCCCAGGCTTGCGCCTGGGGCTACCATCTGATGCCCGCTTTGCGGGCTTGAAACACATCCGATCTTTGACGCATGCGATTTTTGACACATGAGATTTTGACGCACCAGGTTTGACGGACGAGGATCAATTCACGACGGTCGGGGAGTTCGGCAATGAAAAGATGGATTCCGGTTTTGCTGGCGATGGCGGTGGCTCTTTCGGCGCAGGAGACGCGGAGGGAGGCGGTGCACGGAACGCCGAATCCGATGGAGGACAACCGTCCGAACAGCGATCGCGTGCCGGACGTTTACGCGCTGGATGCGAACCTGCAGCGCATCGTGGTGCTGCGATTCAAATTCGGCACGGACCTTCTGGCGGGCCTGCAAAGGATGGTGAAGGAAGAGAAGATCCGCAATGCGGTGATCCTGTCGGGATTCGGCTCGGTGCGGAATTACCAGGTGCACCAGGTGAGCAATCGGGACCTGCCGGTCGAAGGATACGTTCGTGAAGGATCCGACAATGCCGGCGGACATTCTCTCGATGAGCGGGGTGGTGACGGAGGGACGGGTGCATCCGCACATCACGCTGGCGAATGCGGAGAAAGCCTTCGGCGGGCACCTGGAACCGGGCACGAATGTGTTCACGTTTGCGGTGATCACGCTGGGAGTGCCGGATGACAAGGTGGACTTGAGCCGGGTGGATGACGTGAGGAACCGGTAGAGGCAGGGATCAGGGATCAGGGATCAGGGATCAGGAGTTGAGTTACGTCCCATCCTTTCGACTTGTGGTCGAAAGGATGGGTACGGTCGCCGGGGGAGGCCGCAATTCAAAAAGGCGTGTGCCGGCGTTGTATCAGGCTTCGCAGCCGGCGAGTTCGAGGCGGCTCGGGTCGCGCAGGAGAACCGATTCCGGCGGCGCGAAGAAACGAAGTTTTCCCTGCTCCACTGGGACAGGATGCGGCTGATGGTGAACAGGGTGGTGCCGGTCATCTGGGCAAGTTCTTCGCGGGAGAGGGAAACCTCGACGCCGTCGTGCACGGTTTTGCCTACGTGCTTGGAGAGGCGCATGAGCGCAAGGGCGAGGCGGCGAGGAACTTTTTCGGTGGCCACTTCGCGGAAGCGCTCTTCGAGCTCGTGCAGGCGGCTCATGAGGACCATGCTGAGGTTCTGGCGGATGCGCGGGCAGAGGTCCATGAGGTTTTGCAGGGTGGCGCATTCCCAGACGAGCGCGGTGGTCGGCTCCATGGCGCGGGCGCTGCTGGGATGAGTATCGCCTTTAGGATCGGAGAGGACGCCGAGCACATTGCTCCGACCGTACATCCAGAGGATGACTTCGTTGCCGGAAGAGCTGATCTGGGTGATTTTGACGGCGCCGGTGCGAATGAGCACGAGGCAGCGCGCGGGCTCACCCTGGATGAATAGCGTCTCGTCGCGGGCGAAGGTTTCGGGCCGGGCGCAGGAGGCGATCTTCATGACGTCGTCGTGCGAGAGGCCGTTGCAAAGCGGTGAAGCGGTTAATAGTTTGACGCGCTCTTCCAGGACGGAAGGGCTAGGCGGCGCACCTGACAGGACGGTGCGGGTTGGATAAATACTTTGTGCCCCCATTTGAGTCTCCCCCATTTGCATTCAAAGTCGTACCAAAGTTGTTGCGAGAAGCTATGGGCCCGGAACAAGAGCTCCCCACTCTTGTTCGGACGACGACGGACCGGATCGACTACGTGCACGCCGGCGCGTGCTGACTTCGATTCTTTTGGTGTCGGTCGGTGTGTCCGCGTTTCAGAGCCAGCAAGGCACGGAAGTAACGAGTGCTGGAGTGAGCGCGCGGGGCAGCAGGTTCGGAACCCGGGCGGCGGTGGGCGTCGAGCGGCGCGGGAATGCCCGGTTGGGGCTGATCCTGCGCTGCATGGTTGCGAGGTTTGCGCCGTGTGCCTGCGGTGTGCGAGTCGTCCATGGACCAAACGGCAGATACCAGGTAGGAGACGGCATTGAGCAGGTCGAGCGGGTGGATAGGCTTGGATGTGAAGCTGTAGACGAGTTCCGGCGGCGCGGCTTTGGCGATATCGTTCATCGACGCTTCGCCGGAAAGAAAGAGGACCCTGCAATCGGAAAGTGCGGTGGTGATTCGGGCAGCAGCCTGTATTCCTGAAAGGCGGCCCAGGTACGGTTCGGTGAGAATAAGTCGGGACGGAACTGGGCTGCTTCGGCGACAGCTTCAAGGCCGTCGCAGGCCGTGGCTACCTTGAATCCCGCGGTGCGCATGACGGCAGCCAAGGCACGGGCGTTGGCCTGATCCCAATCGACAACCAAGATCCTGGCCTGAGTGCCGCTTCCCAGCCGCTTGCACATCATGGAACGTCCCCCCCTCAAAACAACCGTGGTGGCCCACCACAGGGAAAAACGACGGGGGAACTTCATCGTTCCTGTGAATGCTTGTGTATTCACGGTACGCATTCTGAAGCTTGCTGAGAATCAGACTTGTCTGGAAAGCGTGTAGGGGAAGACTGACAGGGAACAGGGGTCAGGGATCAGGGGTCGGGGGTCAGGGATGAGCTCCTAATCCCTAACCCCTAATGCCTAACCCCGAGGGGTTATTCCATGAGGTTGTGGCCGATGGCGTAGCGGGTGAGTTCGGAGTTGGATTTCATCTGCATCTTTTGAGGATGCGGGCGCGATAGGTGCTGACGGTTTTGGCGCTGACGTGAAGGCGGTCGCCGATCTCGGTGAGGGAGACGCCGGAAGCGATGAGGAGCATGACTTCGTGTTCGCGGTTGGAGAGCAGTTCGTGTTTGGGCTTGCCGCTCGGGTCGTCGAGGATGGTGACCAGTTTTTCGGCCAGGCTGGCGCCGACGTAGCGGCCGCCGGCGAGGACTTTGCGTGCGGCCTCGGCCAGTTCATCGGGGGCGCTGTCCTTGTTGATGTAGGCGGAGGCGCCGGCCTTGAGGCAGCGAAGCGCGTACTGATCTTCAGCCTGAACGCTGAGGACGATGACGGGCAGCCGGGGATACAGGCGCTTGACGTCGCCGAGGAGGTCGAGACCGCTTCGGCCGGGCATATTGATGTCGAGCACGAGGAGGTTGTGAGCCTGGCGGGAAAGCTGGCTGAGGGCCTCGTCGGCATTGCCGGCCTGGGAAAAGGAGGCGTCCTTGAGCGAGTCGTGAAGGATCTCGCGGAGGCCGCGGCGCACGACGGCATGGTCGTCAGTGATGAGAATGTTCATAGTGAGTATCGACCTGCGACGGAGGGTGAGCCGGGACGCGGAGAATGACGGTGGTTCCGTTTCCG